>JANQFR010000026.1 GCA_028277745.1 Phycisphaeraceae bacterium | reverse complement strand
CCTGTTCCTCGGGCTTGTGGGCGTTGAGCAGGACGCCGATATTGAACACCGCGTCTTTGATCTTCCTGCCGTCGATCTGCAGGTCGCTGAGCTTGAGCGTGAGCTTGGCGTCGCTGTTGACCACGTACAGGTCGATCGCGGTCGGGATCACGGCGGCGGGGGTGAGCCGGGCCTCCTCGTTGAGCCGGCAGACGATCACGCTGCGCCCCTCGCGGTCGAGCAGGTCGATCCGCACGGCCCGGCCGGTGTCCGGCTCCAGCAGCAGGCGGGCGCCCAGGCCCGGGGGCTCGATCAGCGCCCGCCCCTCGATCATCTCCACCTCCGCGGCCGCCGTCGGGTCGATCGGCGCCAGCCCCATCACCAGCAGCAGGTCGCTGGGGTAAACCGCCAGCGGCAGCGGCTGGGCGCAGGGCCGCCCGACGTAACGATGCCGCCCGACGTAGGCCGCCCCGTCGCCCTGGAGGTCCAGCAGCCAGTACTCCTCGGCGTTGCTGCCGATCCACAGGCCCACGTTGCCCAGTTTGCCCGCGGTCAGCGCCAGGTCCAGCGGCCGGCGGAAGATGAAGTTGCCCTCGCCGTCCTCCCGGCGGACGTCGCCCTTGTCGTCGCGCCATTCGATCTTGAGCCTGCTCCGCGACCAGAGCTGGTCGATCCCGACGATGCGGGCGTTGTACCGCTCCACCAGCTTGCGATACGACGGCGGCGGGTGGTCGGACGCCAACTGCGGCGGCAGCAGGCCCCGGCCGCCGGGCACGATCGGCTCGTCCTTGCGGCAGCCACCCATTAGCAGCACTGCTGCCGCCCCCAGGATGAGCAGGCCGCGCATCACAGATCGCCCTCCAGCACCTGGCTCAACTGCGTGGTCACCTGCTCGATCTGTGTCTCGTCCAGCTTCGGGTCGAGCACCTCGATCGTCCGGCCCTCGTTCCACTTGCCGAAGTGCCCCTTGGAGACGTCCAGCTTCGGCGTGAAGACCCACCACTCCTGGACCGGGCCGTCGTCGCCGGGGTCGTCCCGCTTGTCTACGCCGTCGTAACGCAGCAACTTCTTGCGCAGCAGGATCAACGACAGCACGTGGCGGAACGCGATCCGCTCCGGCTCGGTCGCGTCGGCCAGCCGCTCCAGCAGGTTCATCAGCACGTTGTCATCGACGAAGACCTTCTTTTTCTCGTTCGGCTCGGCGACGGTCGTTTTCCAGTAGCTGAACATCCGGTCGGGGCGGTCCCCCCGCCCCCACGCCTCGGCCGAGACGTCCAGCCGTCGGAAGCCCAGGGCGTGCTTGGCGCGCTCGGCCGGCGTCATCTCCGCCAGTTGTTCGTCGGTCAGCTCCACCAGCGTGGCGTAGTACGTCTGGCCGGGTTGCAGCTCGACGTCGGTGAAGGCGCACCGACCGGTGGGGCGTTCGATGTCGTAGGCGGTGGCGTTGAATTGAGTCATGTTTTTTATGGAACCGCAGATGAACACGGATGGACGCAGATTTAAAGAAAACAATATATTCGGAAAGAACGCTTACCTCCCGCTCTCGATCACCTCTGATTTGTTTCAGGTTTCATGATGTTTCTAATCGGCGTTTATCCGCGTTCATCTGCGGTTTCAAACCCCGTCTAAACCCAGCTGTTCCGCGGCCGCGTCGGCGGTCTGCTCGATGAGGGTGGCGATGGTCATGGGCCCGACCCCGCCGGGGACCGGGGTGATCAGCGACGCGCGGGCGGCGCAGCCGTCGAAGTCGCAGTCGCCGACGTTGCCGGGGTTGTAGCCGGCGTCGATGACGATCGCGCCGTCCTTGATCCAGCCGCCTTGGACAAACTGCGGCTTGCCCACGGCGGCGACGACCAGGTCGGCCTGCTTGACGATCTCGGGCAACTGCTTCGTGCGGGAGTGGCAGACGGTGACGGTGGCGTTGCGCTGCAGCAGCAGGGCGGCCATCGGCTTGCCGAGGATGGGGCTGCGGCCGACGACGACCGCGTGCATGCCGGTGACGTCGATGTCGTAGGCGTCGATCAGGCGGACGATCCCGCCGGGCGTAGCGCAGTGGAACCCCGGCAGGCCGAACGACATCGCGGCGAAGCTGTGCATGGTCACGCCGTCGACGTCCTTGGCGGCCGGGATGGCCTCGAACGCGGCCCGTTCGTCGATCGGACCCGGCACGGGGTGCTGCAGCAAGATGCCGTGGACCGACGTGTCCTCGGCCAGCTCGGTCAGGGCGGCCACGAGCTGGCCGGTCGTCGTCTCGGCGGGCAGTTCGACCTTGCGGGAGGTCATGCCCAGGGCCTCGCAGCGCTTGCGTTTCATGCGCGTGTAGGTGACGGACGCCGGGTCGTCGCCGACCAGCACGGTCACGAGGCAGGGGGTCGCGCCGCTGCGTTGCTTGATCGCCTCGACCCGGGCGGCGGTCTTGTCGGCGATCTCGGCGGCGACGCGCTTGCCGTCCAGGAGCTTGGCGTGGAGCGTGGATTCGGTCATGGGTCGGATGATACCGCGCGGCCGCCCGCCCGGCCGCGCGTTTGACCCCGGCGGGGCCGACTGGCATAATGCGCGGCTCGATTCACCCCAAACCGCACCCTCCGAGCACCGCCATGGACAGCATCCAACCCGGGTCCACCGTGACCGTCAAGATCGTCAAGACCCCGACCAACGCGGCGGCCCGCAAGACCCTGGTCCGTCTGCTGAGCAAAGACGAGGCCCACAAGGCCGAGCTTAGCCGCCGCAGCAAGGTTCGCAAGACCGGCTACAACCCCCAGCCCCGCGGCGGCCGGCTCTACAGCGGGCACGTGGTGTTCGGCTCCAAGCCCATCCGCGGCGACGTCGGCGAGCAGGGGTCGCTCCGAGCCACGGTGGACGTGATCAGTGATCTCCGGAGCGTGCAACGCTTCGTCGAGGTGAACGCCGCCTGAGCCGAGCGCCTGATCCGTCACCACCGATCCTCCCGCCCCCGGCCCTGCCGGGGGCGTTTTTTTATTGAACGGTGGGGCCTGCCCCACGTTCCGTCCGCTATCGGGGAAAAAACCATCGCCCCCGCCGGGGCCGAGAATTAAGATGGGGCGATGAAACATGTCCTGTTGACGGTCGGGCTGGTGTCGTGGTGTTTGGTGGGGTGCGTGCCGGAGTCGACCTCGCCCCTGCATTCGGGCGACGACGACCTGGTGGTCGACGACCGCTTGATCGGGGTGTGGCGCCCCTCGGCGGAGGACGGCGCCGGGGACATGGTGGAAGATCAGAGCCTGAGCATGCGGGTCCGACGAGACGGGGAGAGCCGGGCGTACCGGCTGGAGCCGGCGTCGCCGCCGGAGGGCGAGGAGTCCAAGCATCTTGAACTTCGACTGGTGCGGTTGGGGGATCGGTTGTTCATGAGCCTGGGGCCGTCGGAGGAGGAAGGGACGTATGCGCCTGGGCGGATATGGATCGAGGAGGGCGAATTACGGGTGGCGATGATCAATTACACCGCGTTGATGAAACTGCTGCAAGACGAGCCGGAAGTGGTCGCGCACGAGATCGGGGAGCCCGGCCCGTATGGTCTAAAAACCATCCAGCTGACGGCGGACACGCCCGCGTTGAGGGCGTTCGTCGAGGACCGGCTGGACGACGAGACGTATTTCGCGGACGCGGTGCTGATGAAGTTGAAGAAGGTGGAGGAGTAAGTTCAAGATAGCCGGGCCGCTACGCGGCCCTGGCCCGGACCAGGCGGGCGTAGCCCGCCGGCTATGGCGACGCCGCGCTACAACTCATCCGGGCGATCGATCTCGATGTAATCCTCTTCGTCTTCGTCGTCATCCTCCGCCGCTTCGCCGCTGCGGAGTTTGGCGAGGCGGTTGGCGCGGAGCTTGGCGCGGCGTTCGCTGGCGGCCTTGGCCTCGGGGTCGGGCCAGTCGTACTGCACCTCGCCGGTTGCGGGGTCGCGCCAATCGGTCGGGGCGTCGGACTCGGCGTCGTCCTGCTCGGTGTCGGGCACGGCTTCCAGCCTGATCGTACGGCCCTCGCCGGTCGCGTCGGGCGACTGAACCACGCGGACCCGTCGGTTGCGCACCAGCTCGAGCGTGGCCAGGAACAGCCCGACCATCTCACTGCGGTTGGTGCGGCCCTCGAAGACCTGGGCGAGCGTTAGCGTGCGGCCCTCGGCACGGGTCAGCAGGTCGTACACGTCTTCCGCGTGGAGCGAGATCGGCGTGTCGTCGTAGGTGACCTCGTGCTCGCGCGTCTGGCCGATGGCGTCGAGGATGTGGCCGAAGGCCTCGCACAGGTCCATCACGTTCGCGTCGTCGAGCTCGAAGCTACGCTGCTCGGCGTCGTCGGCCGCCTCGATCGCCTTCTTAGGGTGGGCGGCGAACCGATGGCTCCAGGCCTCGGCGCGTTCCTCCAGCTCGATCGCCGCGTCCTTGTACCGCTTGTAGGCCAGCAGCTGCTGGACCAGTTCGTACCGGGGGTCGGCCGGCTCGTCGATGGCGTCGGTCGCGTCGTCGGCCTCCTGGTTCTCGGCGTTCTGCTCGGCGATGCGCGGCACCAGCATTTGGCTCTTGATCTCCAGCAGCGTCGCCGCCATCACCAGGAACTCGCCGGCGTTTTCCACGTCGATCGACTGGATCACCTTGAGGTGGTCGAGGTACTGCTCGGTCAGCCGGGCGATGGGGATGTCGTGCAGGTCGATCTCGTGGCGCTTGACCAGGTAGAGCAGCAGGTCCAGGGGCCCGGCGTAGGCGTCGAGCTGGACACGGTAGTCGTGGTGGGCGGGCGTCTGCGACATGGACAGCGGCTCATCGGACAATTCGCCATAATGTACCACCCATGGCCGAGTCAGACATCGAGTTTGCGAAGCAGGTGCTGGACGCCGAGGCGAACGCGGTCGCACGGATCGAGGTGGATGAGGCGTTCGACGCCGCGGTGGGGCTGGTGATCGCCGCCCAGGGGGGGCTGGTCGTCTCGGGGATCGGCAAGTCCGGGCTGGTCGGCCGCAAGCTCTCGGCCACGTTCGCCAGCACCGGCACGCCGTCGCACTTCCTGCACGCGACCGAGGCGATGCACGGCGACCTGGGCCGCATCCGCAAGGGCGACGTGGTGCTGCTGCTGTCCTACGGCGGCAACACGCAGGAGGTGGTCGAGCTGGCCACCATCCTGCGGCAGGACCGCGTGCCGATCATCGCGATCCTGGGCCAGCCCGCGAGCGACCTGGGCCGGCTGGCGACGGTGAACCTGTGCGTGGGCGACGTGGCCGAGGCGTGCCCGCTCAACCTCGCGCCCACGGCCAGCACGACCGCGATGCTGGCGCTGGGCGACGCGCTGGCCCTGGCGGTCAGCCGGCGGCGGGGGTTCGGGGTCGAGGATTTTCAGAAGGTCCACCCCGGCGGCGGGCTCGGCCGGCAGCTGACCCCGGTCGTCGACGCCATGCGGTTCAAGGCCGGCCCGCCCGAGGCGAACCTGGCGTTGATCGTCGAGTCCACCCCGATCGCCGACGCGTTCGAGCAATCCCAGCCGAGCGACCCGACGCTCCGCCGGGCGGGCGCCCTGCTGGTCGTCGATGACGCGGGCCGGCTGGCAGGCATCTTCACCGACGGCGACCTCCGTCGCCTCGTGTTTCAGCACGACGCCGACCTCCGCCAGCCCATCGCCCGGGTCATGACCCGCGACCCGCGGCGGCTGGACCACCATGCTTTGGTCCGTGATGCCGTCCAGCTTATGCGCGAGACCCGGATCGACGAGGTCCCGGTGGTGGACGGCGACGGCAGGCCGCTGGGGCTGATCGACGTGCAGGACCTGGTCGCGCTGAAGGTGATTGAGGGGTGAACGACATCCGCCTGATCATCTTCGACTGCGACGGCGTCCTGACCGACGGGTCGATCGTCTACGATGACGCCGGGCGGGAGGTCAAGGCGTTCCACGTGCGGGACGGCTTTGGCGTGCGCGCCTGCCGGGAGGCGGGGGTGAAGACGGCGGTGCTGACCGCGCGGTCGTCGCCGGCGGTGGACCGGCGGGTCGCCGAGCTGAAGGTGGACCACTACGTCCACGGCTGCGACGGCAAGGCGGCGGGGCTGGCGAAGATATTGAACGACTCGGGCGTCGCGGCCGAGCACGCCGCCTACCTTGGCGACGACGTGCTCGACCTGCCGGCGATGAAGCGGGTCGGCTTTCCCATGGCGGTCGCGGACGCGAGCATCGACGTCAAGGCGGCCGCCCGTTTCGTCACCCAGGCGCCCGGAGGCCGCGGCGCGGCGCGCGAGGCGGTGGAGCACGTGCTGCGGGAAGCGGGCAAGTGGGAGGCGGTGTTGGCGCGGTTCGGGGGATGAGTTCAGCGCCGGCCCGCAGGGCCGGGCTGTCGCCGCCGCCGCGTGAGACGCTTGACTTTACGACGTGATCGATTCGAGCAGGCCCTCAAGCTCGCTCAACGCCTTGGCGTCGTTGACTTCGGCGGCCATCTTGATGCCCGCTTCCAGGACGGACCGGGCCGTCGCCTCGTCGCCTTGCTGCGCGAGCAGTTTGCCCTTTTGAAAGTACGCGTAAAGGTAGCGCGGCTCAAGGGACAGCGTCTTGTCCAGCCACTTGAAGGCGTCGGCCAGGTCGCCGCGCTTAGCGTGCTCGAGGGCGAGCATGTACGGCACGTCCGCGTCGTTGGGATCGGCCGCCTGAAGTTTCTGCAGTTGTTCAAGTCGATCAGCCATCCGCGAAGCGTAACGTTTCACGCGGCGGTTTGCCTCTCTAACCCGACATTCATACTCTATTATTCATGAAAATCGGCGTGATCAGCGACACCCACGACCGGCTACCCACTTTTGCGCGGGCCGTGTCGATGTTCCGCCGGCTGGGGGTGGGGGCCGTGTTTCACGCGGGGGACTACGTCGCGCCGTTCGCGGCCCAGTTGATCGCGCCCGACAAACTCTCGGTCCCGCTGCACTGCATCTACGGCAACAACGACGGCGAACGCACGGGGCTGAAAACGGTGCTCCCCAATATCGTGGACGGCCCCCTGGTGACGTCGATCGGCGGGAAGACCATCGCGATGCACCACTTCATCGACTGGTTCGACGCGGAAACCCTCGCCTCGGCCGACGTGGTCATCTCCGGCCACAACCACACCGCCTCGGTGGAGATGCGCGACGGCAAGCTCCTGCTCAACCCCGGCGAGTGCTGCGGCTGGGTCAACGACCGCTGCACCTGCGCGGTGCTGGACCTCGACGCCGTGTCGGCGGAAATCATCGAGGTGCACGACTGAGCCCAGGAAGGCCCGGCAGCGGCGACGATCCCGCCGGCGTCGTCTGGGGATCATCCCGATCCCGCTCGCGGTGGGGCCCGGACCCCGGTGCGGTTATACTCCCCGGCCATGCCTCGACGCGACGACCTCCAGACCATCCTCATCATCGGCGCCGGCCCGATCGTCATCGGCCAGGGCTGCGAGTTCGACTACTCCGGCACCCAGGCCTGCAAGGCCCTCAAAGAAGAGGGCTACAACGTCGTGCTGGTCAACTCCAACCCGGCCACCATCATGACCGACCCGGAGTTTTCCGACCGCACCTACATCGAGCCGATCACCCCCGAGGCGGTCACCCGGATCATCGAGAAGGAGAAGGGCGGCCCGTTCGAGATCGACGCGTTGCTGCCCACCCTCGGCGGACAGACCGCCCTCAACTGCGCCTGCCAGCTCGACGAGGACGGCACCCTCGCCCGCCTCGGCGTTGAGATGATCGGCGCCAACCGCGAGGTCATCTTCCGGGCCGAGGACCGCCAGCAGTTCAAACAGATCATCGAGTCGATCGGCCTGCAGTGCCCTAAGGCCGGTATCGCCAACTCCATGGACGAGGCCCGCGCCGTCCTCGAAACCACCGGCCTGCCCGCCATCATCCGCCCCGCCTTCACCCTCGGCGGCACCGGCGGGGGTGTGGCCTACAACATGGAGGAGTTCGAGGACATCGCCAAACGCGGCCTCGACGCCTCCATGAACCACCAGATCCTCATCGACCAGTCCCTGCTCGGCTGGAAAGAGTACGAGCTCGAAGTGATGCGCGATCACGACGACAACTGCGTCGTCATCTGCACCATCGAAAACTTCGACCCCATGGGCGTCCACACCGGCGACTCCATCACCGTCGCCCCCGCCCAGACCCTCACCGACAAGGAATACCAGCGCATGCGCGACGCGGCGCTGGCCATCATGCGCGCGATCGGCGTCGACACCGGCGGGTCCAACGTCCAGTTCGGCGTCAACCCCGACAACGGCGAGATGGTCGTCATCGAGATGAACCCCCGCGTCTCACGCTCGTCGGCGCTGGCGTCCAAGGCCACCGGCTTCCCCATCGCCAAGCTCGCCGCCAAGCTCGCGGTCGGCTACTCGCTCTGGGAGCTGCCCAACGACATCACCGGCCAGACCGTCGCCTGCTTCGAGCCGTCGATCGACTACGTGGTCACCAAGATCCCGCGGTGGACGTTCGAGAAGTTCCCCGAGGCCGACGAAACCCTGACCACCCAGATGAAGAGCGTCGGCGAGGCGATGAGCATCGGCCGGACGTTCAAGGAGAGCCTGCAGAAGGGCATCCGGTCCATGGAGGTCAAGCGGTTCGGCCTCGGGCTGGACGCGAACGACAAGTGGCTCGGCGGTCAGCGCGGCGCCAAGACCGCCGACGGCTCGCCCGTCGAGTGGCCGATCGAGCCCACCAAGCTCCGCCGCAAGCTCAGCGTCCCCTCGCAGGGCCGGATCTACTACCTGCGCTACGCCTTCAAGATGGGCTGGTCGCTCGATGAACTGCACGACGCGACGAAGATCGACCCGTGGTTCCTCGACCAGTTCAAGCAGTTGGTCGACTTCGAGTCGGTGCTGTGCGGCTACGACAAGCTCGAAGACGTGCCCCGCGACGTGCTGTTCCGGGCCAAGCAGTGGGGCTACAGCGACCCGCAACTGGCCAACCTCTACCTTGGCTCGATCACGGCCGAAACGATTATGCAGGTCCGCCGGCATCGCCAGGCGCTGGGCGTCGAGCCGGTGTACAAGCTGGTCGACACCTGCGCCGCCGAGTTCGAGGCCGCGACGCCGTATTACTACTCGACGTACGAGACGCCGTTCCGCGTGGCCGATGAAGCCACGGATGCGCAGCCGGGGCTCCGCGCCGACGACGAGATCCGCGTTACCGACAAGAAGAAGATCATCATCCTCGGCGGCGGGCCCAACCGGATCGGCCAGGGGATCGAGTTCGACTACTGCTGTGTCCAGGCCGCGTTCGCCGCCAAGGAGCTCGGCTTCGAGGCGGTGATGGTCAACTCGAACCCCGAGACCGTCTCCACCGATTACGACACGTCCGACCTGCTGTTCTTCGAGCCGTTGACCATGGAGGATGTCCTGAACCTCTGCGAGCGGCTTAACGGTCGGCCGTTCGGCGAGCCCGGGGGGCACGTCCACGGCGTCATCGTCCAGTTCGGCGGGCAGACCCCGCTCAACCTCGCCCACGGCCTCCAGGCCGCCGGCGTCCCGATCATCGGCACAAGCGTCGAATCCATCGACCTCGCCGAGGATCGCCAGCACTTCGCCGACCTCTGCAACCGGCTCGGCGTCAAGCAGCCCGCCAACGGCATCGCCTACGACGTCGAGCAGGCCGTCGAGGTCGCCAACCGCATCGGCTATCCCGTCCTCGTCCGCCCCTCGTTCGTGCTCGGCGGCCGGGCGATGGAGACCGTGTTCGACGACGAGCAGCTGCGCTTTTACATGGCCAAGGCGATCGGCGCCTCCGACCTCGCCGGCCAGCCGATCCTGATCGACAAGTTCCTCTTCCAGGCGACCGAGTGCGACATCGACGTGATCGCTGATTTTAGGGGGGAAGGGGCCAGGGGCCAGGGGCCAGGGGCCAGGGAGGAAGAGGAAACAGACCCTTCACTGGCCACTGGCCACCGGCCACTGGCCCCTCGCGCATTAGTCTGCGGCGTTTTGGAGCACATCGAGGAGGCCGGTATCCACAGCGGCGACTCGGCCTGCACCATCCCGCCGTATTCCTTGAAACCCGACGTGATCGAGCGGCTCAAGGAGCAGTCGCGGAAGATGGCCGAGGCCCTGAACGTACGCGGGCTCATGAACGTGCAGTGGGCGATCCGGGGCGACGAGATCTACGTCATCGAGGTCAACCCCCGCGCCTCGCGGACCGTGCCGTTCGTCGGCAAGGCGACCGGCGTATCGTGGGCGCGCCTGGCGGCGAAGGTGATGGCCGGCAAGCAGCTCGACGAACTGGGCGTCACCGAAGAGGTTATGCCGACCCACACGTCGATCAAAGAGTCGGTCTTCCCGTTCGGCAAGTTCCCCGGCGTCGACGTCATCCTCGGCCCGGAGATGCGGTCGACCGGCGAGTGCATGGGGGCCGACCCGGAATTCGCCACCGCATTCGCCAAGGTCCAGATGGCCGCCGGCGCCTCGCTGCCGACCGAGGGGAAGGTCTTCCTCAGCGTCCGCCGCGACGACAAGCCGGACCTGCTGCACATCGGCCGGTCGCTGGTCGACATGGGGTTCGAGGTGCTCACGACCGAGGGCACCCACCGCTACCTCAAAGAACAGGGCGTCGAAACCACCCGGCTGATGAAGATCAGCGAGGGTCGGCCCAACGCGGTCGACCTGATCAAGAACGGCGAAATCAGCCTCATCATCAACACCCCGACCCGCAAGGGCGCGGGCACGGACGAGGGCAAGCTCCGGGCGACCGCGGTCCGCTTCGCGGTGCCGATGATCACCACCATCACCGGCGCCGCCGCCGCCGTGCGCGCGATCAAGGCCCTGCGGGAGGGGCAGTGGAGCGTCGCTGCGCTGCAGGACTACTTCGTTTCATCACCTCCGCCGACGCCGATCGCCACGCCTGGGGGCTGACGCCCCGGGCCTGCTTGAACGCCCGCGAGAATGCGCTGGCCGACGAGAACCCGCACGCCTCGGCCACCTGCGCCAGCGGCAGGCCCGTCGCCCGCATCAGGGCGCACGCCCGCTCCATCTGCACTTGGCGCATCACCGCCTGAGGCCCCGCGCCCCGCGCCGCCTTGAACAGCCGGTGCAGGTGGCTCGCCGACACCGCCGCCGCGCCCGCGAGGTCCTCCACGCCCGGCGCCTGGGCCAGGTGCTCGGCGTACCACGCCAGCGCCCGGTCCACCGCGCGCGGCCCCGACGCCAGCGGCTCTTCCGCCACATCCCGCAACGCCAGTGCCGTCAGTTCGATCAGCACCTGATCGAACCGCAACACGCTCTTGTTCGTCGGCCGCCGGTAATCGGCTTCCACCCCCGTCAGCAACCGCTCGACGTGGTCGGCCTCGCGTTTCGAGAGCGCCGTGCTGACGCGCCCGGCCTGGCGCAGCGGCTCGGGGACGGCGTCGAAATGCGCGACCGCAACGCGGCTGCGCGTCCCCGGCCGGGCGACCCACGCGTGCGCCTCGCCCGGCGGGAAGACCCACAGCCGACGCCCGCTGATGGTCTGCAGCGTCGGCCCGAATGCGCCCGCCACGCAGGCCTGGAACTCCCAGAACCCCCGGGCGTACGGCCTCACCGGCCGATCCCCGTAACGTCTCTCGCCCAATCCCAGATAAACCAGCACCCGTCCACTGTTAAAAGAATGATCGATATTGTCAAGTCTCGAAAAGAAAAAACGGCTAAGATAAGCAGGTAAACCGGGGACCATAAGGAAAAGCCCATCCCATGTCAGATCGAAAGCGCTACGCCATCGTCGGAACCGGAGGCCGTTGCCGGATGTACCTGGACGCCATCGCAGGCGATTTCAAGGACCACGCCCAGCTCGTGGGCCTCTGTGACATCAGCCCGGCCCGGATGGACCACTGGAACCGCCACCTGGCCGACGCGTTCGGGCACGAGCCGGTCCCGACCTATCCCGCCGACGACTTCGAACGCATGATCGAACAGGTCAAGCCCGACGTCGTGATCGTGACATCCATGGACAGCACGCACCACCACTACATCATCCGAGCCGTGGAACTGGGCTGCGACGCGGTGACCGAGAAGCCGATGACGATCGACGCCGAGAAGGCCCAGGCCATCCTCGACGCGGTCGAGCGGACCGGCCGGGCGTTGCGCGTCGCGTTCAACTACCGCTACATGCCCGCCTTCAGTAAGCTCCGCGAGGTCGTCCAGAGCGGCGTGATCGGCCGGCCGACCCTGGTCGACTTCCAGTGGCGGCTCGACACCAGCCACGGCGCCGACTACTTCCGCCGTTGGCACCGCGAGAAAGACAAGTCCGGCGGGCTGCTGGTCCACAAGTCCACCCATCACTTCGACCTGGTCAACTGGATCATCGACGACCACCCCGCCGTCGTCAGCGCGATGGGCGGCTTGAAGTTCTACGGCCAGCGCAACGCCGACGCCCGGGGCGAGCGATACGACTACGACCGCTACACCGGCCACGTCACCCGGCAGGAAGACCCGTTCGCGCTCACACTCGACGACAACAAGCACATGAAGTCGCTCTATCTCGACGCCGAGACCGACTCGGGCTACGTCCGTGACCGCAACGTCTTCGCCGGCGAGGGCCGCTGGCCCATCAGCGCCGAGGACACCATGGCGGTGATCGCTTCCTACCGCGGCGGCGTCATCCTGAACTATTCGCTGATCGCGTACTGCCCCTGGGAGGGCGAACGCCTGACCATCAACGGCACACAGGGGCAGGTCGAGTACTTCTCCCGGGGCAAGGGCCACGTGATCCAGGGGCAGAGCGATGAAGAACTCGCGGCCGACCAGTACGCCGGGGAGAAGTACATCCGGCTCCAGCGTATGTTCGAGCCGCCGCGGGACATCGAAATCCCCAAGGCGGTGGGCGGACACGGCGGGGGCGATGCGCAGATCCTCAGACGGATCTTCCTGCCCGACACCCCGCCCGATCCGCTGGGGCGCGACGCCGACCACCTGCAGGGCGCCGCGTCGATCCTGCTGGGCGTGGCCGCCAACCGGTCGATCGAAACCGGCGCCCCGGTCCGGATCGACGACCTGCTGCCCCTGCCGGTGGCGTGAGCCAGCTTGAAGAGGGGGTTCTTCGTCCGACGGTTTTGTCTGTTATTTACGGCGACCCCGGGCTGAGCATAGGCGCGCAAACAAATTTACAGTAATTTTACGATATCCGGGCAAGGACGGCCTTGATCTTTCCGGTGATCCCAGTAGAGTACCCCGGCTAGCCTGCAATGGGTGTTGGAGGGTATCGGAAGCAGATGCGAATTCTGCGAGGCGATACCGCTGCCCCTGCCGTTCATAGACGGCGCTCACACAAATACTGTTGAGGAGAGAAGAAGATGATTGTTGCTGAGGGGAATGTTCGTTTCGCCGCCTTTTTTGCGGTGATCGTGAGTTTGCTGGTTTCGATCACACCTTGCCGGGCGGGCAGCCTGTTGATCAACGAGTACACGCTGATCACCTTCGGCGGTCAACAGACGTTTGACAGCACGGTCAGCGTTCATGGCAAGTCCTTGTTCGCCGGAGACTTGACGCTCAACACCTCCATGAACTTCGCCAACTCGCCCAGCCCCAACATCGCCGGCCAGACCAGCGTCGTCGTGCTCGGGAACCTCAACGCCAACACGGCTCCGAACGTCCAGCAGAACACGTCCGTCGCCTACGGGGGCGCGCTCAACGGCTCACTCCAACCCGGCACGCCGTCGTCTCAGCTCTCGCCCGCCGAGGTCGGCCAGTTCAACACACGGCTGTCTGAGCTCCGGGACGCGTCCGCCTTCTACGCCGGCCGAGGCAGCACCGCCACATTCAACGCCGCCGCCGATCAGAACAACAACGGCGTGGTCACCATCACCGGCAAGGACGCCTCCGGCGCCGCGTATCTCAACGTCAGCGCCAGCGACATCTTCAAGGGCAAGTCCATCACCGTGCTTGATTCGATCGGCATCGACGCGTTGGTCATCAACGTGACCGACATCGGCAGCTTGAACATCACCGACATCAACGCCAACTTCAATCTGACCGACGGCGGCTTCAACGGTATCCTCAACGACCTCGCGGACGACAATGACGAAGGCCCCAAGTCGTTGCTCTGGAACTTCGCGGGTCTGACGGACCTGACGCTGGGCAACAACGCCTGGCTGGGCAACATCCTCGCGCCCGACGCGGCATTGAACAAGGGCCCCAACAACATCTGGGGCTCCGTGGCGGTGGACGCGCTCAGCGGCCAGGGCCAGATTCATGCCGTGGGCGGTATGCCGCCGATCATTGTCCCCAACCCCACCGCTTTCACTTCCGGGCTCGCCGCCATGCTCGTGGGGATGATGTGGCGCCGCCGACGCTGATCCAACAAGCGCAGAACACATTGGAAAGAACCGGACCGGGTTTATGGCCGCGCCCCTCACGGGGGGCGCGCCCCTGCCCTCGGCCTCTGTTCTTGACCTGCGGATGAACTACGCCTACATTCCCTGACCTGCCCGCGGGCGGACGGCCGCCCGCTCCCGTTCACAACCCGATCCACCGGAGACCGCGATCATGCTGACCGTCGGCGATTACTTCCCCAGCTTCGAGTGCCAGGCTTGCTGCGGCCTGGAGCAGACCGACCTCAGAAAAATCACCCACGAAGACGACAAGGGCCAGTGGAAGGTCTTTTTCTTCTACCCCAAAGACTTCACCTTTGTCTGCCCGACCGAGATCGCCGAGTTCGGCCGGCGGATCGGCGAGTTCAAGGACCGCGATTGCGCGGTCTACGGCGGCAGCACCGACAACGAATTCTCGCACCTCGCGTGGCGCCGGTCGCATGACAACCTGCGCGAACTGTCCTATCCGCTGCTCGCCGCCCAACGGCTGGCGGCCGAGTTGGGCATCCTCGATCCGGAAGAGGGCGTCTGCCTCCGCGCCACCTTCGTGGTCGACCCGCACGGCGTGATCCAGTGGGTCCAGGCCAACAGCCTCTCGGTCGGCCGCAACGTCAACGAGATCCTGCGCGTGCTCGACGCCATCCAGTCGGATGAATTGTGCCCGTGCAACTGGGAGAAGGGCGACCCGTACGTGTCGGTCGACTAAAGGCCGTTGAGGAGAGACGCCATGGCGGTTGTAGCGACCACCCATCTCGATGCACTTCGCGAGCAGATCCCCGACGACGCCAAGGACCTGCGGCTGAACCTTGGGGGCGTGTTCAACGCGCAAACGCTCAGCGAGGGCCAGCTCTGGGGCGTGGCGCTGGCGTCGGCTTACTTCATCGGCTGCGCGGCCCTGCGCGACGCGGTCGTCGCGGACGCGGAAGCCGCCGAGATCGACGAGGGCGTCCTGGCCGACGCGAAAGCGGCCGCGGCGATCATGGGGATGAACACGGTCTACTACCGGTTCCGCCACTTCATGAAGGACAAGGAGGCCTACGCCCGCAAGCCCGCGCAATTGCGGATGCAGCGGATGGCCAGGCCGCTGACCAGCAAGGCCGACTTCGAGCTGATGTCGCTGGCGGTCGCCGCCCTGGAAGGGTGCGAGATGTGCGTGCAATCGCACGAGGCGAGCGTGCTGCGGCACGGCCTGACCGACGAGCATGTTCATGAGGCGGTGCGGATGGCGTCCGCGATGAAGGGCGCCGCGGTTGGTCTTTCGTTGTCCTGAACGGCCGCCCCGCCCCGCGGACCGGCGTCAGGCGACGTCCGCCGGCGGAAGGAAGGTCGCCGCGTCGTCACGGTCCGCATCGGTTTGATTCGCCAACGCGCCGGGGTTCACGCCGAGCATCACCAGCATCCCGGTTTCGATGACGAACTGGCCGCCGACCAGGTAGAGCTGGTTGTTGATCTTGCGGCAATGACGCACGATCAAGGCTTGTTCGCCGACCTTGTAGCCCTGGTTCATCAGCGCAAGGCGCCAAGGAGAATCGATCGCGAGGGGCTCTGAACAGATGAAGCCCACCCCGCCCCGGCCGACGTCGCGGAGCTTGACCTCCATCGGCGTGGCGTCCAGCCGGCTCCGGTTCATCGGGTGCAGCTCGGCGTCCGCCCGAACCACGAACCGCTGGAACTGGCGCTGGGCCAGGGTCTGCTTGCTTGGATCACGGATGCCTTCGAGTTGATCCAGCTCTTTCAGAAGTGACTCAGGCGGCTGCGTAGCCATTACAACAGCTCCAGGCGGCTTCGGGCGCTTGACAAGAAAATGCGATCAGCCATGGATCGCTTGGCCCGGTTAATGCTGAACCCCCTCATTGAAAGTTCAGACGGTATCAATATCGTCTGTCGCAGGTCTGGGCTTAATCCCACGCCTGCCCCTATCTCACATCGCGCGTGAGAAGTGACCCAAACGATCTTGTTGATGAAGCCGGGCTCGGGCGAAGCGGAGGGCCGAGCGCATTGGAGCAATCTATCCGGACCTTCGCTTTGCTCAGGTCCGGCTTCTTATGTACATGCTTGTCGGGAGAGAGGACCGATAACCCGGTCAGGGCGTCGGGTAGGGGGTCAGCGGCGAGGTCTCGTCGAAGAAGAACAGTCGGCTCAGGTCGTCCCAGATGCCGCGGGTGTTGTTGTCGATGACCCGGGCGTTGTGGTTGGCCGCCTGTCCCTCGCTCTTACCCGTGCTGAACAGTTCGGGCGTCATGTCCTTGCGGATCTCCTCCACCGAGACGGGGTCGACCGATTTGGGCTCGCTCTCGCAGCCCGGCGCGGTCACGATCAGACCGGTGAGCAGGACGGCACAGCACAGGGCGGAAACGGATCGGGGCATAAGTCGGCACCTCTCAACAGGATCAAACAACAGAGCTTATGAATTGTCCGCCCCCTGCGGGGCCGTGTCAAATGTCATTTATCGCCAAGCCCGGCGGACCGCTGCTCGACATCGGCCGGGGCGTCGTCGTCGAGCGGCTTCAGACGCAGGATTACCCGCGTGCCGATCGGGGGGATCGCCTCGGTATTGGCGTCAAACGCCTGGGCGTCGGTCTGGTTCGTCAGGTCCGTGCGCCGGGCCAGCACCTCGTCACCGAAATTGACGATGCTCACCACGCTGCCGTTGAGGTCGGCCGCGTAAATGTCCTGCTGGTTGAGCTTGACAAACCGCGACCCGGCAAACACCCAGGGCTCGTCCGCAAGCGGTTCGCCGCTTTTCTGACGCACGATCCATCGGCTGGCGGGCGTCTGTGTTTCCTCCCCGTCTTCGTCAGAAGTCACCACCGACACCGCGACCGGCGGCCCGCTGGGCCCCTCGGAAACCCACTCCTGCCCCACCCGCCGGGCCGTCCGCGGCTGGCCCGGCTCCAGCCCCAGGGCCAGCAACGCCAGGTGCACGTGGCTGGGCTTCGCGTCGACCGTCAGCACCGATTCGTGCTCCCGGGAGTTGGGGGTGCAGGCCAGGAGTTCCACCCATTCCCCCTCCCGCAGCACCACCGTCGCTTCCAGATCGACCCAGCGGTCCTCCAGATTCAACCGAATTCCGGGCCAGGTCGAGCGATTGTCGGCCTCGCCAGGCTTTGGAGCGTCTTGATCCGCAGTCGCCGAAACCCCCGTCGCCCATACCCCCAACACCGCCGCCAGGGCTCGCCACTTCATACGCCGGAGGGGGCATCGCATGCAGCTATGATACGTCATGCGCCAAACCCGGCACGGGATAAAAAAAGGCCCGGTCGGGACAAACCCGAACCGAGCCCTTCCGGGGGCATAGGGAATTCACTTAGACTTTTTGTAATCATAACGACCTTATTTAGAAATGCAAGCCCCGGATTTGAATCCGCGTTTTTTTGTAAAACGGATGCCGTATGACTTTCGGTGAGCGCCGGCTGCCCATTCACGAGTTAACCTGGTCGGCCCTGCTGGGCCACTGGGTCGACTTTGCGCGAAGCGCCGTGGCGCTGCCCGACACCGAGGAAGGCCGGGCCATGCGGGAGTCGGTTCCCGACGTGATCATGCTGCAAGCGGTGTGGTTGGCGCTGGACCAACTGGACCAACTGCCCACGGATCAGCGCCGCTTGGGCGTCGACCGCGCGGGCGTCCTGATTGATCGGCACGCCGGCCGGTTGCGTCGGCGCTGGGGGGCGCGCCCGATGCCGCCCCTGATGACCGAGTTGGTGAGTGACGCGCAAGGCCGGCTCGACCGGCGGCGGGCCTCCATGGACGAGCCGACGGGAGGCGGGCCCGGCCGTTAAACAAGCGTCGGGTAGCGCCAACCATTTTCTTAATTTGGAGCAAACCGTTCTTGGTTCGGGTCCGGGGCGTGATATACTCGTCCTTGGTCGCTCATGGACGTGACCCGGGCTTCATCGCCCGCCTATCCTGCTCTTCGACCAAGTGTGTATGTCGAAGGGCGCGTGCGGCGCCAACAGGGACGTCAATCTCGTGTAGGTTTCGTTCGGCTTTGAGCCGTTGCGGAAGCGCGCCGTTGACAATCGATTGATCCGCCGTCTGCGTCACCGACACCGCCGACCCGCGCACGGAGTAGGGAAAGGCTGGCGGGGTAGGGAGGCGCAGGGGGAGAGATGTCAGGGGGGATGGGCCGGGCGGCGATGTCGGCCCGACGCAGACGGTACGGGAGGAGGAGGCGAAAGCGAAAGCCCCGGTCGAAAGGCCGGGGCTTGCCGTGCGCGGAAAGCCAGGAAAACAGGAAATGCAGAAAAGCAGGAAATGAGGAACCATCCACCGCCAAACGAAGACCGTGAGCGTGTTGGCTCTGTTTCATATTTCCTGCTTTCCTGTTTTCTGCTTTTTACTTCGCATCAAACCAGCTCGCCCCCAGGCCCACATCCACCTTCAAGGGCGCCTTGAGCGACATCGCCCCCTCCATCACCTCGCGGACCGTCTCGCCCATCGCGGCCGCCTCGGGCGCCGGGGCTTCCACGACCAGCTCGTCGTGGATCTGCAGCAGCATCCGCATCGGCAATCCCCTCTCGGCGATCCGGCGGTGCAGCTCAACCATCGCGGTCTTGATCAGGTCGGCGGCGGACCCCTGCACCACGCTGTTGATCGCAAGCCGCTCGCCGAGCTGGCGCTGCTGGCCGTTGCGGGAGTGGACTTCGGGGATCGCCCGGCGGCGCCCGAGCATCGTGGTGACGTAGCCGTGCTTCTTGGCGTGCTCGACGCATTGGTCCATGAACCGGTCGATGCCGGCGAACCGTTTTTTGTAGTCGTTGATCAACGCGGCGGCGGACTCGTTGTCGAGGCTCTCCACGCGGCGGGCCAGGCCGTAGGGCGTGATGCCGTAGATGATGCCGAAGTTGATCATCTTGGCGTGGCCGCGCTGGTCGGGGGTGACGTTCTCGGGGTCGAGGCCGAACACCTGGGCCGCGACCGCGGTGTGGATGTCCAGCCCCTCGTTGAACGCGGCGAGCAGGTTCTCGTCCTCGGCCAGGTGCGCGAGCATGCGCAGCTCGATCTGGGAGTAGTCCGCCGCGATCAACGTGTGGCCGGGCTCGGCGACGAACGCCCGGCGGACCTGCCGGCCGACCTCGGTGCGGATCGGGATGTTCTGCAGGTTCGGGTTGTTGGACGCCAGCCGGCCGGTGGCGGCGCCGGTCTGGACGAAGCTGGTGTGGATCCGCCCGTCGTCGGCAATGCTCTCCTTGAGGCTGACCAGGTACGTGCCCACCAGCTTGGTCAGCATGCGGTGTTCGAGCACGAGGGACGGGATCGTACGAGCGTGTTCGGGGACCGCGTCGAGGTCGTCGCGGTCGGCGAGTTTCTCCAGCACTTCCACGTCGGTCGAGTAGCCGGTCTTGGTCCGTTTGATGACGGGGAAGTGGAGCTGGTTGAACAGCACATCGCCGAGTTGCTTGGGCGAGTCGGGGTTGAAGTCGACCTGGGCGGCGTTGAGGATCTGCTGCCGCAGCTCATCGATGCGGGCCTGCAGGGCTTCGCGCTGTTCGTCCAGCACCGCGGGGTCGGCCTTGATGCCGGCGTCCTCCATGTCGGCCAGCACGACCACCAGCGGCATCTCGACGTCGTCCGCCAAGTGGCCCATGCCCATCGCGTCGAGCTCGGGCTTGAGCCGTTCGTAGAGCTGGAGCGTGAAGTCGGCGTCCTCGGCGGCGTAGGGGGCGATGCGATCGAGGGGGACCTGGTCCATCGTCTTCTGCGGCGGGTCGGCCTTGCGGGTGGGCTTGGGGCCGATGAGCGAGGTGATCGGGATCATCTCGTGGCCGAACTCCGACAGGGCCAGGTGGTCGAGCCCACGTCCCGGCCGGCCGGCGAGGAAGGCGGCGATCATGGTGTCGAACATCGGGCCGCGCAGCGCGACGCCCGCGTTGCGGAGCACGCGGAAGTCGTATTTCAGATTGTGCGCGACCTTGACGACCGCCTCGTCTTCAAGCACCGGGCGCAGGGCGTCGAGCACGGCGGCTTCGTCCAGCTCGATCTCGTCCGGGCAGCGGGTCGGCAGGTACACACCGGCGCCCGCCTCCCACGCGAGGCAGACGCCGCAGAGCTGGGTGTCGGCGCCCAGGCCGATGGTCTCGGTGTCGACCGCTAGGAGCTTCTGCTTGCGCAGCGTCTTGACCAGCGCGTCGAGCTGGGTGCGGGTGGTGATCGCGTGGTAGTCGCCGGCCGCTTCGGGCGCCGCGGTTTGGGCCTCATCATCTGTGGGGGCGTCAAACAATCCCCCCGCGCCGGCTTCGGGCTTGACCTTCTTCTTCGTCGGGGCGTCGGCGACGCCGGTGAGCTTCTGGAGGTCGGCGAGGTGGCGGTTGAAACCCAGGTCCTTGAACAGCCGGATCATCGCCGGGGCGTCGATCCGTTCCGGCCCGGCCTGGGCCGCGTCGAGGTCGAAGTCGATCACGACGTCGCGCTTGAGCGTCACGAGCTGGCGGGACAGCTCGAGCTGCCCCGTGTCGATCGCGGCCCGGAGGTTCTCCTTCTGTTTACCCTTGAGCTCATCGACGTGGGCGACCAGCTCGTCGACGCCGCCGAACCGCCCGATGAGCGTCGCGGCGGTCTTCGGGCCGATGCCCTTGACGCCGGGGATGTTGTCGGTCGAGTCGCCGATGAGGGTCTGGAAGTCGATCGCCTGGGCGGGGGTGATGCCCTTCTTTTCGAGCAGGGCGTCGGCGTCGAGCTCGGTGTCGGTGTGGATGTCGAAGAGGGTGACGTGGTCGGCGATGACCTGCTCGAGGTCCTTGTCCTTCGAGACGAGGCGGACGTGTAGGCCGGGGTGGTCGGCGGTGAGGCGGTCGGCGAGGGTGGCCATGATGTCGTCCGCCTCGGCGCCGGGGACCTCGAGGACCGGGATGCCGAAGCCGCGGGCGATCTCGAGCATGCGCGGGATCTGCGCCCGGAAGTCTTCGGGAGCCTCCTCGCGGTTGGACTTGTACTCGGGGTAGAGCTCGTCCCGGAACGTCTGGGCCTCGCTGTCGATCGCCATCGCGGCGTAGCGGGGCTGAAACTCCTCGAAGAGTTTGATCAGCATGCCGGCGAAGGCGAAGCAGGCGTTGGTGGGCTCGCCGGTGACCGGGCTGCTCATGCCGCCGCGGATGGCGAAATAAGCCCGGAACATCTGGGCGTGGCCGTCGATGAGGTAGAGGGTGGAGTCGGCCTGGGGCATGGGGCGATTATAGGGAATGGCAGATGTGAGATGGCAGATGGCAGATGGGCCGGAGAGGACTCCGTGACCCGTTGTTTAGCGCCGGCCCGCAGGGCCGGGCTGCTTATTCCATCTGCCATCTCACATCTGCCATCTACCATCTATTTTTATCCCAGCTCCATCATCTTCGCGAACGCGGCGTAGCGCCGGTCGATCTCGTCGCGGGTGAGGGTCTTCATCCGGCCGAGGCTGAAGTCCTCGATGTTGAAGCTGGCGATCATGGTGCCGTAGGCCAGGCCGCGCCTCAGGCTCGTCAGCGAGGTGTCGCCGACCGACGCGAGGTAGCCCATGAACCCGCCGGCGAAGCTGTCGCCGGCGCCGGTGGGGTCGACCACCTTGTCGGCGGGGTAGGCGGGGAGGGCGGCCCAGCCGTCGCGGTGCTTCATGATCACGCCGTGCTCGCCCTTCTTGATGATGGCGAACGCCGGGCCCCGGTCGCAGATCCAGTCGGCCGCGAGCACCATGTTGCTCTCGCCGGTGAGCAGTTTGGCTTCGTGATCGTTGATGATCACGCCGTCGACCCGTGAGATGACGTCGAGCAGCCTTTCGCGCATCTGGATGATGTACAGGTCGATCGTGTCCATCACGACGAGCTTGCGTTTGGGGAACTTGTCGAGCAGCGCGAGCTGGTTCTCGGGCGCGGTGACGGCGAGGAAGACGAACTCGCTGTCGGCGTAGCTTTCGGGCACGGGCGGCAGCGCTTCGAGGAGGATCCCCAGCTCGAGACCGAGGGTGTCGCGTTCGTTGATGTTGTCGTCGTGGTACTTGCCGTGCCAGCGGAAGGTCTTGGAGCCGGCGCGGCGTTCGAGGCCGGCGGTGTCGACCTTGAAGTGATCGAACAGCGCGACGAACTCGTCGGGGAAGTCGTCGCCGACCGCGGTGACGATCCGGGGCGTGGTGAAGTACGACGCGGCGGCGGTGAAGTAGATGCCGCTGCCGCCGATCACCTCGTCGGCCTTCCCGGCGGGGGACTCGATGGTGTCGATGCCGACGGCGCCGGTGACGATCAGACTCATGAGCTGCTCCGTTGATTTGGCCGCAATCGCGACCAAAATGCACAAAAAGGAAAAAGGCTGAGACGGCTGCCGGACGTTCGACCGCAGCCGTCAGGTTTTGGATTGTTTGGTTTGGCGGCTACTTCAACCCCGCCATCCTGCACACGGTCTTCCACTCCGCCGAGGTGACCGGCTGGACGCTCAGGCGGCTGTTCTTCACCAGCACCATGTCCTTGAGCTTCGGCTCGGCCTTGATGTCGGCGAGAGTCACCAGGGTCTTGACCGGCTCCAGCGCCTTGAAGTCGACCATGCCGAACTTGCCGGTCTTGTCGGTGGGGTCGGGGTAATACGTCTTGACCACCTCGATGACGCCGACGATCTGCTTCTCGTTGACCGAGTGGTAGAAGAACGCGCGGTCGCCGAGCTTCATGGCCTTCATGTTGTTGGCCGCCTGGTGGTTGCGCACGCCGTCCCAGTGCTCGACGTCTTTCTTGACGTGATCGTCCCACGACCACGTGCCGGGCTCGGATTTGACCAGCCAGTATTTCATGTCAACGCCTCCAGGCATCGGCGGATGCGGTCGAGGGTCTCGTCCCTGCCCAGCAGCTCAAGCGTCTGATCGATCGGCGGGCTGACCGCGGCGCCGGTCAGCGCCACGCGCAGGGGCTGGGCGACGGCGCCCATGTTCTTGAGGCCGTGCTGCTGGACGAACGACTCGATCGCCGCGTGCAGGGCGGGGGCCTCCCAGCCGTCGAGCGCCGCCAGCGTTTCGCTGAACCGGCGCAGCACCCCGAGGCCCTCGTTGTCGTTCCTGGTGAGGTTTTTCTTCACCGCCTTCTCGACGTACTCGGTCGGAGGCTCGACGAAGAACCGGCCGGCGGCGGCGTAGTCGTCCAGCGTCTGGGCGCGCTCGCGGTACATCGCGACGAAGCGGGCGAGCTGGCCGTCGTCGAACCTCTCGGTGAACGCGGGGTGCTGCGCCGCGAGGTGGTCCTTCACTTTCGCCGCCAGCTCCGCCTCGGGCATCGCCATGAGGGTGTCGAAGTTGAACCGCTTGAGCTTGTCGCGGTCGAACTTGCTGTTGGCCTTGTTGATCCGCTCGAGGCCGAAGTGCTCGACAAGGAAGCCCAGGTCGAACCGTTCGACGTCGCCGCCGGGGTTCCAGCCGAGCAGGCTGAGGTAGTTGAGCAGCACCCCGGGGAGGTAGCCGCTGCGTCGGAAGTCGGCGACCTCGATCTCCGGCAGCGCCAGGCCCAGGCCGTCTGCAACCCGCGCCGCGATGCGCGGGTCGTCGTTTTCTTTTTTGAGGAACGCCTGCACGTCTTTCTGCTCGAAGACCCCGCCGGCGGCCCCCTGCTTCAGCGCCGCCGCCCGCGCCGCCTTCGCCTTGTCCCGCTTGGACATCTTCGAGCCGTCGGGGTTCATGATCGACGGCGTGTGGGCCCAGACCGGCCGGTCGTAGCCCAGCGCGTCGTAAAGGGCGGCGTGCTTGGCGGTGTTGCTCAGGTGCTCCTGCCCGCGGATGACGTGGGTGACGCCCATGTCGGCGTCGTCGACGACCACCGCGAGGTGGAACGTCGGGAACCCGTCGCCTTTCCGGATCACGAAGTCTTCCAGGTCGGCGGCCTCGATCGAGACGCGGCCGTACACCGCGTCGTCGAACGCGATCGGCCGGTCCATGCGGAATCGGATCGCCCCGTCGTCCTCGTACGCCAGGTCGGCCTGCATCAGCTTGTCGATGCGCTCGTGGTACAGCGCCAGCCGCTGCGACTGGCGAGGCACATCATCGGCGTTGTCCCAGTCCAGCCCGAGCCACTGCAGGTCGCGGAGCATGCTTGCGGCCGACGCCTCGGACGAGCGCGCCTGGTCGGTGTCCTCCAGCCGCAGCAGGAACCGGCCGGCGTGCCTGCGCGCATACGCCCACGCGAACAGGGCGGTGCGGGCCCCGCCGATGTGGAGCTCGCCGGTGGGCGAGGGCGCGAATCGGGTGATCACCTGAGGCATGGGCCGGGATTGTAACGAAACTCAGCGCGGCGACGCGCCGTCGCCAATGGCCTTACAATCCCGAAGGCCCGCGTGACGACCCAGGACGACCCCGCTTATGACCACGGACGACAAGCCAAGCACCGCCCCCGACGCCCCCGACCGCCCTAAGCACTTCATCGAGCAGGCCGTCGAGGCCGATCTCGCCGACGGGCGGTACGACCGGGTCGTCACCCGCTTCCCCCCCGAGCCCAACGGCTACCTCCACATCGGCCACGCCAAGGCCATCTGCATCGACTTCGGCGTCGCCCAGACCTTCGGCGGACGCTGCCACCTCCGCATGGACGACACCAACCCCGCCAAGGAGGAGCAGGAGTACATCGACGCCATCCAGGAGGACGTCCGCTGGCTCGGGTTCGACTGGGGCGAGCACCTCTACTACGCCAGCGACTGCTTCGAGCAGCTTTACGAGTGGGCCATCACCCTCATCCGCAAGGGCAAGGCCTACGTCGACGACCAGACGATCGAGCAGATCAAGGCCAACCGGGGCACCCTCACCGAGCCCGGCGTCCCCTCGCCGTTCCGCGACCGGCCGGTCGACGAGAACCTCGACCTCTTCCAGCGCATGCGGGCCGGCGAGTTCCCCGACGGCTCCCGCGTCCTCCGCGCCAGGATCGACATGGCCGCGCCCAACCTCGTCATGCGCGACCCGGTCATGTACCGCATCCTCCACGCCACCCACCCCCGCACCGGCGACGGCTGGCCCATCTACCCCATGTACGACTACGCCCACGGCCAGTCCGACTCCAAAGAGGGCGTCACCCACTCGCTCTGCGACCTGAGCTTCGAGATCCACCGCCCGCTCTACGAGTGGTTCATCAACGAGCTGGGCATCTTCCCCTCCCGCCAGATCGAGTTCGCCCGCGGCAACATCACCTACCTGGTCACCAGCAAACGCAAGCTGCTCGAGCTGATCGAGAAACAGATCGTCACCGGCTGGGACGACCCACGCATGCCCACCCTCCGCGGCCTGCGCCGCCGGGGCTACACCGCCGACGCCATCCGCCGCTTCTGGGACGAGGCCGGCGTCGCCAAGCGCGAGAACAACATCGAGTTCGCCAAGCTCGAGTCCGTCCTCCGCGAAGACCTCAACCGCAAGGCCCTGCGCCGCACCGCCATCCTCGACCCGCTCAAGGTCGTCCTCACCAACTACCCCGAAGGCCAGGTCGAGATGCGCGACGCGGTCAACAACCCCGAGGACGACGACGCCGGCGTCCGTCAGGTCCCGTTCTCCCGCGAGCTGTACATCGACCGCAGCGACTTCATGGAAGACCCGCCCAAGAAGTTCTTCCGCCTCTCACCCGGCAAGGAGGTGCGCCTCCGCTTCGGCTACTTCATCAAGTGCGAAGAGGCGATCAAGGACGAGCAAGGCAACGTTGTCGAGCTCCGCTGCACCTACGACCCGCAGACCTCCGGCGGCCAGGCGCCCGACGGCCGCAAGGTCCGCGGCACGATCACCTGGGTCAGCGCCGAACACGCCATCGATATCGAGGTCCGCCTCTACGACCACCTCTTCACCGCCGAGGACCCCACCAGGCCCCCCGCTTCCGGCGACTGGCTCGACAACGTCAACCCCCACTCCCTCACCGTCGTCGCCGCCAAGGCCGAGCCCGCCGTCGCCGACGCCCAGGTCGGCGAGCCGATCCAGTTCGAACGCATCGCCTACTTCACCGCCGACCCCGACTCCACGCCCGGCCGCATGGCGTTCAACCGCACCGTCACCCTCCGCGACACGTGGGCGAAGGTCCAGAACAAAAGATGAGTTGTAGAAACCGCTATGGCCGAATCACTGACAAGTTGGGGCCGGCCGCTGTTTCAACCGTCCGGGGGCAACGCGTTTCTGATGTATCTGGTCTATGGCGGATTTGACCTTCCCCCCACGATTTCGCGGAGCCGATATCGCACAGAAGGCTTGCCCCAGAACATCGACATCTTGGCCCACGACCGTCTCAAGCACCCCGAAGCCTTTCGGTCCATGCTGGAGCCGCCCCTCGGGGACCAGATGGCGTCGCAAGACCCGACGCTGCTCGACAACAGCCTCGCGGCGAGCCAGTGCATCAGGATACAAGGCGAGGTTCCCGACCCCGGCTCGCTGGATTACCTGCGGGACACAATCGGAGTCGTGACGTATTTTGCGGAACAGGGCGGCGTGACGGTTTTCGACCAGCAGACGCTGCGGGGATATTCCCCTGATCGGTGGCTTGCCGAGATCGCCGGGCCTGCGGACACACGCTTGAGCAATCATGTCGTCATTTTGTATTCAACCGAAGACGACGCCCGCGCCGAGTGGCTCCACACACGCGGCTTGCGGAAGTTCGGCCGGCCGGACATCAGTGTTCATGGGGTCACGCAAGATTACCGCACAACCGTTATCGAAATGATCAATCGCTTTATTGTTATGCAGATTCAAGGCGCCTGCATCGCGGAAGGTGAAACCATCCGGATGGACGGGCTGCCGGAAGGCCTGACCTGCCGTCACCGTGGGCATCTTGATGATCATGATTTCAATAATGTCCACGTCGAGATCGTGGGGTTTGCTTCCAGGGCCGAATAACCACTCCACACGCCGCCGCATGGCGCATCGTTTAGCGCCGCCGATATGAAATCCACCCATCCAAGCCGATAAGCGATGACGACTACCGCCCCCGCCCCGATCCGCGTCAGCGACAACCGACGTTTCCTCGTCGACGCCCACGGCGAGCCCTTCTTCTGGCTCGCCGACACTGCGTGGCACCTGTTTGACTCCCTCACCTTCGACGACGCTCTCCACTACCTGCGCCGACGGGCGGAGCAAGGCTTCAACGTCATCCAGGCCGTGGCGTACACCGAGTGCCGGCCGATCGATCAGCCGACCCGCGTCGGCCCGCTCATGATGCACGACGGCGACCCCGCCCGCCCCAACGACGACTACTTCGACCACATCGACCGCCTCTTCGACGCCGCAGACCGGCTGGGCCTCACCATCGCGCTGCTGCCCACCTGGGGCTGCCACCTCACCCCGCTGTGGGCGCGCAGCCGACGCCGTATCTTCGACCCGCAGAACATGCGCCAATACGCCCGATACGTCGGTGATCGTTTCGGCGGACGCCACAACCTGGTCTGGGTCAACGGCGGCGACCGGCCGATCCGCGACGACGCCGATCGCGCCGTCTGGGACGCCCTCGCCCACGGGCTCCGCGAAACCGAGGCCCAACGCCACCTCATGACGCTCCACCCCCCCGGCGGCTCATCGTCCTCCCGGTGGGTCGCCGACGCCGACTGGATCGACATGCACATGCTCCAGTCCGGCCATAGCCGACGCGCCAACCCCAACTGGCTCATGATTGCTGACGACTACGACCGCCAACCCGTCCGCCCCGTCCTCGACGGCGAGCCCTGCTACGAGAACCACCCCGTCGCGTTCGACCCCGCCAACGGCATGTTCGGCGAACACGACGTGCGCTGCGCCGCTTACTGGTCTCTCCTCGCCGGCGCCTGTGGCCACACCTACGGCTGCCACGACGTCTGGATGATGTGCGACCACGACTGGCGCCCCGTCCCCACCGCCGTCGGCCATTGGCGCACCTCCCTCGAATTGCCCGGCGCCAACCAGATGCAGCACGCCAAGGCCTTCGCCCTCAGCCGGCCGTGCGACCAACGCATCCCCGCGAACGAGTTGCTGGTCGATTGCCAGACCCGCGACACCGACCACGCCGCCGTCTGCCGCGGCCCGGGCTTCCTCATGGCCTACTTTGCCATCCGCCTCCACCGCTGGGCCCTCGACACCTCCCACCTCCCCGGCGACCGCCTCCACGCCCGCTGGCACGACCCGCGCACCGGCCAGACCCTCGACGCCGAGGAGCACCCCAACCCGGGTAAACTCGCCAACCTCCCCTACCCCGCCGGCGGCCCCGATTGGGCGCTGGTCGTCGACGCCGTTTGACCGCGGTCAATCGCGCCGTTCCCCGGTTTAGCGAGCGGCCTGCCCCGCGCTGACTTCATGAAGTCAATGTTGGTTCAATCCTCACATGACCCACTTGGTGACACGCCGTAAATTTCAGGTTGAAATCCGGAAAATATTCTGCTGTAGTGCTTTAGTTCCGCGTAGCTAAATCCCTGGGTCGAAGACAGCGGGGAGGCGCGGACGAGCGGGGAGTGTTGTTCAACTGTGTGCCAAAGAGAACAGCCACATCTATCAACTTAACAAAGGACGGTTCAGGAAAGGACATTCCGTGGGAAGCGTAAGACCAAACGCCGGCTTAATGGCGATGACATTCGTCGTGGTCAGCACCTGGACCGCTATCGCCTCTGCCAATATCGCCTACAGAACGGTCGCCCTGACCGGCAACCGCGCGCCGGGCACGAATTTCGGCGTGTTCAGCGACTTCAGCGCGCCTGTCATGAACAACCTCGGGCAGGTTGCTTTCCACAGTTATCTCAGCGATACGAACGTGGTCGGCGACAACCGCGGCATCTGGTCGGAGGGGTCGGGGACGCTGGCCATCATCGCTCAAGCCAGGCCCAGCGGCGGGTTCAATGCCTTTGGGACCACCCCTTTAATCAACGACGCCGGGCGGACCGTGATCAGCGCTGGCCTCATCGGCTTCAACGTGACCCCCAGCAACGATGTCGGCATCTGGTCGAAAGGATCGGGGCCGTTCCAACTGATCGCCCGGGAAGGCGACCCGGCGCCGGGCGCCGTCGGGGTCAGCGGGACCGGTGGATCGGTCTTCAGCAACGGCGGCTTGGATAGCCCCGTCTTCAATGCGGCGGGCCAGACCGCGTTCCATGGCATTTTCCATAACGCCTTTGGAACCCGCAGCGGCATCTGGTCAGAGAGTTCGGGGACGCTGGGGCTGGTGGCTCAAGAGGGCGACGCGGCGCCGGACGCCGGCGGGGCGACGTTCAGCCACTTCGGCGGCATCGGCACC
Source organism: Phycisphaeraceae bacterium (assembly GCA_028277745.1). Classification (GTDB taxonomy): domain Bacteria; phylum Planctomycetota; class Phycisphaerae; order Phycisphaerales; family Phycisphaeraceae; genus JANQFR01. The sequence goes on along the minus strand of JANQFR010000026.1, from coordinate 77,900 downwards.
TCCCGTCGCGTGGTCCTCAACGCAGCGGGTCAGACCGCGTTTCGGGCCCACCTGGAAGGCGCCGGCGTCACCGATAGCAACAACACCGGCATCTGGTCGGAGGGATCGGGCGCCTTGAGGCTGGTGGCCCGGGAAGGCGGCCTGGCCCCGGACGCCGGCGGGGCGGTGTTCTACAGTTTCTTCGTGAACACCCCCGTCATCAACGACGCCGGGCAGACCGCCTTTCATGCGCAACTCGCCGGCTCCGGGGTGGATCACACCAATAGCTTCGGCATCTGGTCGGAGGGTTCAGGCGCCTTGAGGCTGGTGGCCCGGGAAGGCGGCCTGGCCCCAGGCGCCGACGGGGCCGTATTCACCGGCGTCATGGCCCAGCTCCTCATCAACAAAAACGGGCATACCGCATTTTCGGGAATCGTCGAGAACGGTCTCTCGGGCATCTGGTCGGAGGGTTCGGGGACGCTGGAGCTGGTGGCCTTGAAAGGCAAAGCGGCGCCCGGCGTCGACGAGGGCGTGTTTGACCGCTTCGACTCCCTCGCATTCAACAGCGCGGGGCAGGTCATGTTCCGCGGCTTCCTGGCGGGCGCCGCGGTCACCGACAGCAACGATCGCGGCGTCTGGGTGACCGACCCCGATGGCCAGCTCCACCTCATCGTCAGGGAGGGAGATCTCTTCGACGTCGATGACGACCCGCTGACCGAGGAGCTCCGCACCGTCTCGACCATTTCGCTGCTCGGCAACTCCGGCGGTGAGGACGGCCGGCCGTCGGGTTTCAACGATGCGGGCCAGGCCGCGTTCCTGCTCGGATTCACCGACGGCAGCGAGGGGATCTTCGTCGCAACGATCCCCGAGCCCGCCTCGCTGGCGCTGCTGGCCCTCGGCGGCTTGCTCACCCCGGCGCGGCGTCGCCGCGTCTGAGCGCGACGCGCAGAAAGCGCGGGGCAGGCCCTGCCGCTAAACCAGATCCTGAGGCCGTTTAGCGCCGGCCCGCAGGGCCGGGCGGACGCGGTGCGCGCGGGCGCGGCACATTTTTTTGCGGCGCCGGGCTTGCCTCGGGCCCATAAGTACGTATAATGTTAGGTATGCACGGAAGCGACTACGAGTACCGCGATGCGCTGCTCGCCGGGCCCGCGCGGCGGCGGGGGGCGGGGGTCAACCCGGGCAACCGGTTCGAGCTGGCACGGGTCCACGTCGACGGCGACGAGATGGACCGCCAACGCCAGGAGCGGGCCGACGAGGGCCGCGGCGATGAGCCGGTCCGCGTCCCGCTGGAGGTCTTCGCCGACAAGACGGTGAACATCATCAACAAGGTCGCCCCCACCTCGGACGTGCCGTTCGACTGGACCGTCAACCCCTACCGCGGCTGCGAGCACGGCTGCATCTACTGCTTCGCCCGTCCGTACCACGAGTACCTCGGCTTCTCCTGCGGGCTGGACTTCGAGACCAAGATCGTCGCCAAACCTGACGCGCCGCAGATGCTCCGCGAGGCGCTGGCCCGGCCGTCGTGGAAGGGCGAGCCGATCGTCATGTCGGCGATCACCGACATCTACCAGCCGCTGGAGAAGAAGATGCGCCTGGCCCGCGGCTGCCTGGAGGTAATGGCCGAGTGCGGCCAGCCGGTGTCGACGATGACCAAGAGCGCCCTGGTGCTGCGAGACGCCGACCTGTGGGCCCGCAAGTCGGCGGACAACACCGGGCGGGTGATCGTGACGCTGGTGACGCTCGACCACGAGCTGGCCCTCAAGCTCGAGCCCCGCGCCGCCGCGCCCAGCCGACGGCTGCACGTGATCCGGGAACTGACCAAAGCGGGCGTGGCGGTGACGGTCAACATCGCGCCGGTGATCCCGGGCCTGACCGATCAGGAGATGCCGCGGCTGCTCGAGGCGGTCGCCGACGCCGGCGCCCGCCGGGCCGCGTGGGTGATGCTCCGCCTGCCCTACCAGATCAAGGACCTCGTCCTCGACTGGCTGCAGCGCTGCGTGCCCGACCGGGCGAGCCGCATCGAGTCGCTGATCCGCCAGACCCAGGGCGGCAAGCTCTACAACGCCAAACGGGGCGTGCGGCATCGCGGCCGGGGCGACATCGCGACGCAGATCGCCCAGGTCTTCGACGTCTTCACCCGCAAGCACGGGCTCAACCGGCACGTCAACCCGCTGTCGCGCAGCGCGTTCCGCCGCCCGCGGCTGGACGCTCAGATGGGGTTGTTTGATGGATGACGGAACGCATGAAACCAAATAACGAACCGTTTAGCGCCGTCCCGCAGGGCCGGGATCGCGTTGACCGCCGCGTGATGCTTGATTTGACGCCATTTAGATTGGTTACGGTTGTTAGTGTGGTTTTAATGGCAAGCCATTTTGCGCGGGATGGTATAGAATCTCTCGTTGACCATGAACTGTGAAATGCTACTGCAGCGGTTTTTAATAACGGTCATGCATGGTTGGGTTGTGATCTACACTTTGTTTTATTGCTTCCCATCCGTTTGATGCAGGCCGCCACGGCCGCAGGAGGTAGGCTATGCCGGCCCTGATTCTACAACAGCCCGCGGCTTATCTGCCATCGAGCATTGTTGATATTGAGGCGATTTCATGTCACACGATCAAATCTGGATTGCTTGTATTGTTGTGACTTTTTTTGCTGCCGCCTCATTGCTGGCGCAAGAGGTGTCGGTCGATGACGTCATTGCCGGAGTCGCTGTGAATGAGCAGCGCCTGCACAATATCCGCGCGGATTCAATAACGTTGGCGGAGCAATGGGACGCGGAAAGTGAGGAATGGCGGCCATTCGGAGAAACACAGTTGACCGCGTGGTACGCCGGTTCGCCGGGAAGTAAGTCAAAAATCAAATTTCACCGACGTATGCTTCCGCAAGTTGAAGGTGGCGTTGTAACAGGATTCAGCAATAGTACTGGCACATTTGCTTTTAACGGGCATGCGGGACAAACGCTACGAGAGGCGTCAAATAATACGTTATTATTGCGGGGTGAAATTGATTCGGCACGACCAGGAACAATCGCTAGTGAGCGAGCACTCACAGGTTGGGGGCTGTCGGTCTTTGGAGTTCTTGACAAACAAGGGTTGCATCTATCCGAATCTCTGTCTTCACAGAAAGATAACCTTGTCGCTCAACAAGCCATTTTCAATGGCGAGAGGCGAACGGCTGTCATGCCGGCCAGCGGCGACCGGCAACAAATATGGTATTTTGACCCTGCGCGTTCGTATGCTCTCGTCGGATATGAAAAGAAATTAAACGGCATTGTTATCGAACGACTCACGGTTCATTCATTCATCGAACCGACAGGCGGCATTTATTATCCTGAAAACGCATTAATTGAATACAAGCAAAAGCCAGGCGGCCAACCGGGGCAAGACTGGCGGCGAACACGTATCAATATAACCGCCGCAAAGATCAACGATCCGGAATGGAACGACGCTGTATTTGACATTGCCTGGCCTTCCGGCACGGTCATTCGGGACAAGATTGTTGGGGTTGTTATGAAGGCGGGCGCGCCGGCAGCCGACCTGAATGCGGTGTTTGATGAACAGATTATCGCATCTCAGCAGGCGACCCACGAAGCGGAGATTCATCAAAATCGCACACCCCAAATCAATCCCCGGGGCATTGAATCTCAGGGACGGCCGCGAGGCATTGATGATTATCCGCCCGGCAATGGATCAAGGATTCACTGGCTATGGGTAGGCGCAATTGCAACCGTCTGTATTGCGGCACTTTTGATAGTTATTCAGGTCGTTAGGCGCCGATATTCCAATATTTCAACAAATGTAATTCTATTGGTTTGCTTTGCTTTACTCGCGGGAGGGACCGCCAACTTCGCACAATCTACCCCGCCTCCAGACCTAGATGAAGTGATTGATGCGATGAGGGACTCGAGCGGGCGTCTGCATAACGTCAAAGTGGAGTTTGAATTGAAGAAACAGGAACAGGAGCCGGGGGGCGGCTGGGAATCGACCGATGTCGGACGGTCAGGCGTTGCGTGGTTGAACGGCTTGCCGCAAAGCAAGGTGCGCATCAACTACAACAAGAAAGTGACGGCGTGGACCAACGGGGAGTCAGAGTATCTTGAACAGGCGTTTGACGTCGCTTACGACGGGCGTGAAGGACGCCGAGCCGTTCGCCGGACAGGCCCCATGGATAAAACCGGCCGGGTGGGGCACGGCGCGATATATCCTGAACGGCCGCGAGAACTGGCCGGCTTCATCACGGACAGCGCGACCGGCGCCTTGTTCTCCACGCCGTTGCACAACGTTTGGGACGGCGAATCGTTGCATGAACACTTGGCGGGCATCCGGCAGAAGCAAGCCGACGCGCCGATCCGGGTCGAAAATGATGTGATCGACGGCGTGCCGGCGTTCAAGATCACGCTCGGGACAGATGACAGCCTGACGTGGTCGTACTGGGTGGATCCGAATCGGGGTTACGCACTTCTCCGGCATGACAAGGCCATCAAAGGAAAGATCCAAGAAACGATCCGGATTACTGATCTGGCCGAAGCGGCTCCGGGCGTCTGGTATCCGACCGGGGCGTACTATGAAAGAGACGCCGTGCATGGTAAGGCGCCGTTTCGATACCAATTTAAGGCTTCCTCTGTCGTCGTGAATGATCCTGATTTTGATGAGTCCATCTTCACGATTCAATTCCCGAGCAGATATATAATCCAAGATCAGGTCAGGAATATCCGGTATGAGACGGCTCCAACCCCAGAGTATTGAGAGAAGGAATTGAACCGGGTTCTCGATAAGACGGTTTCGGCGATGACGCCGAAAGAAACCGGGCTTCCGACGATGCCGCTTCCCGCCGAGACGGCCGCCGCCAAGCCGGCGTCAGTTGTATCTGTCGAGAGCGATATCGATTCTTCGAAGTCCGGGCTTATTGTGTTATCCGCTGTTGCCGGGTTGTTTCTATTGTTCTCTGTGGGGGTGTTTTTGTGGTGGCGACGGGGATGGCGCCGCGGAGCGTCGTTGGTCTTGTTTCTGTCAACTTGCGGCTGGGCGTCTTCATTTGCTGCGGAGACGCCTGGTTTCTCCGAGCGGTTGGGAACATTTTGTCCTACTCGTGGCGGCCGGTAATGATGTGCTGCTTGTAGACTCGCCGAAGCCTACCAAGCGTCTCGCGAAACCCGAAGCCTTGCCTCTCCGAAACCCCGCTCGATTTTTTGGCCGGAAGAGATTATTCAGTTTTACTGAGAATCGGATCGGAACGTTAAGGCCGCGCCCCGCCGTCGATGGTTAAGCCGGTTGTTGTTTAAAATTCAGAACTCGAGCCGCGCGCGGAGTGTGAAGACGGTGACCAGGTCCTGGTTCGTGTTGGCCGCGGGGTCGAAGATGAACTGGACGCCGGGGGTGAACTGGAGGGAGCGGGTGGCCTGGAGGCGGTAGAAGACCTCGAGGACCGACTGGTCGCGGAAGCCGCCGCGGGAGGTCGGCCGGCCCCAGCCGAAGCCGATGCCGAAGGCGTCGTCGGCGCGGTCGAAGGGCCGGGTGAACACAACGCCGCCGGAGGCGAACTGCTCGACCGTGCCGACCCGGCCGTCGTCGATGCCGTAGCGGAAGAAGGGCATCAGGTGGTCGCCGATCTGCTGGTCAAACGAGAGCGCGAAACCGGTGCCGGCGACGCGCTGGTCGGTGTTGTCCGAGTCGTCGGCGATGTGGCGGTCGATGTACCAGACGGTGAAGCGGTAATTGCCCTGGCCGACGCCCTCGAAGTCGGGGGTGAGGCCGACCTCGCCGGCGACGAAGAACTGGCCTTCATTGAAGGTCGAAGCGCCGAAGCTGGAGGACGAGCCGTTGGCGTCGCTGAAGCCGGCGGTGAAGTAGAACCAATCCTCGGGGACGACCTTGGCGTTGAGGCCCAGCCCTGGCCCGGGGAAGGAGCGGTTGGGGTTGATGGAGAGGACCTGGTTGAGGAAGAGCGTGTTGCCGCTGCTGGCGGCGTTGGCGTCGTAGTAGTCCTCAGGGTCGAGTTTGCCGACGGTGACGGTCAGCCGTTCGTCGAAGAGGTGCTGGCTCCACCAGAGCTTGCGGAGGGAGGTGAAGCTGTCGGAGGAGGAGTCGTTGGTGGACCAGGGCGAGCCGATGTTGGCGGAGAATTCATTGCCGTTGGCGTCGGTGAAGTGGCCGCGCTGGCGGAATTGGAAGCCCAGTTCGCCGACGCCGAGGGTAGGGTTGTCGATGAGTCTCCAGAGGCCGACGAGGTTGAGGGTGCCGACGGCGGTGTCGTTGGGCTCGTCGAGGTCGGGGCTGACCTGGTAGATGACGTTGTAGTCGAGCCCGAATTGGAAGCGGGTCGCGTCTTCCACGTCCCGCTTGAACTGCTCCCAACTGTCCAGCAGCGGCTCGAGCGGGGTGGGGAACAGGGCGTCGGTCGCCGGGGTCGGCTCCTCGGCCAGTTCCTGCTCGATGGTGACCCCGTCCTGGGCGAGGAGGGACGGGGCGTAGAAGCAGAGCAGCAGAATGAGGCGAACGTGAAGCGTCGGGGTGTGATTCATATGGCCTGCAATCCTTGCACAGCCCAGTTTCCCCGGTCTGGCCTTATCTTGGCAGATCGACGGCTGGCGTGCAAGGCTGGTCAGCGTATGATCATAGGATGCCTGCCAAGCCTTTAATCGAGTCGCCGCGGGTCCGGGGGGTGGTGATCGCGGGGTTGATGATCGTGGTGTTCGCCTTGTCGATAGGCGGGGCGTGGGCGGTGGTGCAGTCGCGCAACGCGGCGCCGAGCCCGTCGGGGCAGGGCGTTCGGCCGCAGGTGACGCCGCTGTTCAAGCACGTCCGCCTGGACGACCTGTCCTTCAGCCTGCCGCCGAACTGGACGCAGGTGTCGGCGGACAACGGCATCCTGGCCGCCGAACGCCGGCGCGCGGGGGATGCGGTGGTGATGGTGGACCAGTCCCAGCAGACGCGCGGGCTCCTGATCACCAAGCTGACCACGCCCGAAGCGTCCGACCCGGCCGAAGTGCTGCGCGGCGCTATGACGGAACTGCTGGGCCAGCAACGGCTGGCGGAGATCCGGGTCATCCGGCAGATCGGCCTGCACTACCAGCACGAGGGCCTGGTCGGCGCCGAGACGGTCGGGCTGGCGGCGTCGGATGACGGCCAGCGGATCGAGCCGCATATTCTCGCGGTGCTGACCGACGACCGCCGGACGTACTGGCTGTTCTACTTGGTCGACAGCATCCCATATGAGCAGGGCAAGGATATGGAAGCCTTCGCCCAGCAGGCGGTGACTCAGGACAGCCGGCTGATGCTGGAGATCCTTCGATCGGTGACGATTGCACGGAGCGAATCTTGATGCGCAGATGGGTCTGGATTCTGATGGCCGGGGGGTTGACCGTGGCTGCGAGCGCCGGCGAGTCGCTGCTCTCGCCGCAGCGCTGGTCGGAGCCGGCGTACGGCCTGTCGCTGGCGCCCCCGGCCGGGGCGCGGACGATCGAGGCGACGGCGGACGGAGCGGCGGCGAAGTTCGTGATGCCCGACGGTACGACGTTCGGCGTCTACGTCCGCAAGTCGAATCAGGCGCTCGGCCTGGCCGAACTGCCGCCGATCGCGGTCAAGCAGTTCACGTTTTCGCACTCCAACGCGGTGGTGGTGAAACAGCAGAACCCGACCGAATTGAGGCCCGCGGGCCGCGCTTCGACGCGCGTGCTGTTTGCGGTGCCCGACGAGCAAGCCGAGGGGCGGGAGGACGACGGCCACGGCTGGATCGCCGAGCAGGTGTTCATGCTGATCGACCCGTTCACGATCGCGATGTTCCAGGTGGACGCGGACGCGGACCGGCTGGCGAACGTGCTGCCGGTGTTCGAGGCGATGGTCAACAGCGTCGAGTTGGCGCCTGTGAGGGAGCTGGAGGCCCGCCGCACCGCGTTGATCGAGGCGGGCGACGCGTGGCGGGCGGGAATCAAGCGCGAGACCATGAAGCGTGGGCTGATCCCCGAGCAGTGGTTCCGGGTGGTGCGCGACAACCGCGACGTCGGCTACATGCGGGTGCGGCAGTCGGCGCGGAGCGACGCCGTCGGCGTGCCGGGGATCGGCGTGGAGGTCCGTTCGCACGTGGAGGAGAACGGGTTTGCGTTCGATACGTTCAGCGAGTTTTTCGAGTCCGACGACCGGGAGACCGAGATCTGGTCGGTCAAGACCAGCCGGCGGGTGTTGCAGACCTCGGGGCAGCCGTCGTCGGTCGCGGCGGTGCCCGTGGAGACGCTGGTGGAGACCGGGGTGCGGTCGGATATCGTTCTGGAGCAGGAGGATGAGCGGGGACTGCGCCGCCGCACGGTCGGGCTGCCCCAACGCCAACGGGTGTTGACCGTGGACCGGGCGCTGCCGTCTGGCGCGGGGCGCAAGACCTGGCAAGTTCCGCCGAAGGGTTACATGTCGCAGGTGGACCTGCAACTGCTGCCGCACGTGGTGTCGGGCCGCGACCGCCCTCGGGAGATGCTGGTGTACGCGTACAACTCAAACACGGGCACGCTGACGCTGCGGCACGAACAGGTGGAGCCGCTGCTGGACGGGGCGTACCTGGTCCGCGTCCGGCCGTCGCCGGAAGCGGGCGAGCAGGTGTCGACCTACGACCGTCACGGCCGGTTGCTGCGGCGGCAGATGGCCGACGGTACGGTCCTGCTGCCGGCGACGGCGGAGCAGATCAAAGCGATCCACGGCATCCGCTGAGCGCCACACTCGATTGACCCATGGAGCCTTCCTGATTTGGAACTGACGATCGAATTGCCGGCGGGGGACCAACGGGTGGCCGTGACCGGCCCGGCGGAGCGGAACCTCAAGATGGTCCGTGAGACGTTGGGCGTGACGCTGATTGCCCGGGGCGACACGGTGCGGATCAGCGGCGACACGCACGCGGTCGGTCGGGCGGCGCTGGTGCTCGAGCGGCTGATCGAGGCGGCGGAGCAGGGCCGGTCGATGAACCGGCGGCAGGTGCTGGATGCGATCGCCGACGCCGACCGCCAGCACGATCCCCGGCCCCGGCCGGATGAGGTGACGCCGGCGGCGTCTTTTGACGTCTACCTCCGCGGCCGACGGATCGAGCCCAAGACCGATGGCCAGCGCGCCTACGTCCGGGCGATCCAGCAGCACGACCTGACCTTCTGCATCGGCCCGGCGGGGACGGGCAAGACCTACCTCGCCGTGGCCGCCGCGGTGTCCATGCTCAAACGCGGCGAGGTCCGCAAGCTCGTGCTCGTGCGCCCCGCGGTCGAGGCCGGCGAGAAGCTCGGCTTCCTGCCCGGCACCATGCAGGACAAGGTCAACCCTTACCTGCGCCCGCTGCTCGATGCGCTGAACGACATGATGGAGTTCGACCAGATCGAACGGTTCATGGCGGCGGACCTGATCGAGATCGTGCCGCTCGCTTTCATGCGCGGCCGAACACTCAACGACGCCTGCATCCTCTGCGACGAGGCCCAGAACACCACCCGCAGCCAGATGCTGATGTTCCTGACCCGCTTGGGGCACGGCAGCAAGATGATCGTCACCGGCGACACGTCGCAGATCGACCTGCCCGACCCGCGGGACTCGGGCCTGATCGACGCGGTCCGCCGGCTGCGGCGGACCCGGGGCGTCGCGATGCTGACCCTCGACGGGGCCGATATCGTCCGGCACGACCTGGTGCAGCGGATCGTGGCCGCCTACGAGCCGAACCAGACCCCGCCTCAGCAGGCCCCTGAGGTCCAGGAGCTCGCTTTTGAGCAAACCACTGGCCATCCGCCCGCGTCCGAGTAAAATCTTCCCATTGGCGTCCAAACGGCAGGCGACGCGTGGCCGATAAATCTGTTACCCGCCGGCCCGCCCGATGCGGCCGGCCACGACTGAGCGACGTACCTTCCCCCCCATCAGCGGACCCCCCATGGCCAACGGCAAGCCTAACACCGCCCGCCGGCGTGAGTTGCGGCGTAACTCGCCCCGCTCGACGTCCGAATGGGCGCAGGTCGCCCGGCGCAAGGACGTCCTCTGGGCCGTGTTCTACGCGCTGTTGTTCACCGGGATCGGCGGGGGGCTGGCCCTGCAATACACGACCGACCGAGACTACCAGGTCGGCCAGTACATGGAACGTCCAGTGGTCACCCGCGTGGGGTTCTCCGCGGTTGACGAAGAACGCACCAAAGAGCGCAAACGCGAGGCGGCCGAGGATGAGCCGGCCGTTTACGTCGCCAATCGGCAGTACCTCGAGTCGCTGATCGACCGTTTCACCGGCCTGATCGGGCTGGCGGATTACACCACCCTCGCCGAGGTGCCCCCCGAGTCGGTCGAACAGCTCCAGCTCGACCAGCAAGCCCTCGACCAACTCAAGAAGTACTACAACACCGAGGGCCAGCCCATCGAGCAATGGGAGATCGACGCCCGGCGGTTTCTTCAGGGGCTTTTCGAGCTGGCGATCCTCGACCCGGCCGAATACAAGCACGTCGGCATCGACCCGATCGTCATCATGCACCCCGACCCGCACAACGGGGGCGAAGAACGGTTGTTTCGCTATCCCAACCGCGTTTACAGCACCGACGAAACCGACGACCTCAAAGAGTTGATCGAGCGCGAGGCGCTCAAGTTCCCCCGGCCGCTGCAGCGCTCGGTCCTGTCCCTGGTCATGAGCGACCTGAACCCGACTTACCTGTTCGACGCGGAGCTGACCCGCCAGCAGCGGGACCGGGTGTACCAGGACACGCCCCCCGCGGTGCTGACCTACGACGCCAACCGGGTGCTGATCCCCGCCGGCGACACGCTCACCCCGTTCCAGGTCGAGCTGCTGAAGCAGGAGCGGCTCACATATGACGTGCGTCTGGGCCATGTCCACGCGTGGCTCGTCCGGGCCGGCGTGTTCGGCTCGATCCTGCTGATCATGGTGGGGCTGTGGGTGTACATCTTCACCTACAACCACAAGGTCGCGCGTAACCCGATGCGGGGCTTCGCCCTGACGATGCTGCTGATGGGGTGCCTCGCGGGGGCGGTGTTCGCGACCCAGGCCTGGCCCTCGTTCATGTTGTTCACGGTCACGTTCCCGACCCTCCTGGCGGCGATCATCCTGGCGATCGTGTACGACCAGCGGTTTGCGCTGGCGGTGGGGGCGATTCAGTCCCTGGTGGTCATGGCCAGCATGAACCTGTCGATCGGCATCGAGCTGGTCGTCCTGGCGGGGCTGGGCATCGCGGTGTCGCAGCTCAAGGAGGTGCGCAGCTCGTCGAAGCTCGTGCTCGTGGGGCTGTGGACGGGGCTGGCGATGGGCGTGACCACGCTGGTGGTGGGGGTCGGCTCGCGGCCGCTTGATCTGCCCGGCGAGCTGGTCCGCATCGGCTGGGACGCCATCGGCGCGGTGGCCTCGGGCCTGCTGGTGGGCATCATCGTGCAGGGCGTGCTGCCGTTCATCGAGCGGTTGTTCCGGGTCACCACGGCGATGCGGCTCAAGGAGCTCAACGACGCCAGCCACCCGCTGCTGCAGCGCCTGGCCCAGGAGGCGCCGGGGACCTACCAGCACTCGCTGCGCATCGCCGACATGGCCGAGGCCGCCGCCGACGCCATCAACGGCAACGGGCTGCTCTGCCGCGTCGGCGCGATGTACCACGACATCGGCAAGATCAACAAGCCCATGTACTTCATCGAGAACCAGGGCGGCGGGCCCAACCGACACAACAAGCTGTCGCCCGCGATGTCCCTGCTGATCATCGTCGGCCACGTGAAGGACGGCATGGAGATGGCCCGCGAGTACGGCCTGCCCACCGTCCTCAAACACTTCATCGAGTCGCACCACGGCACGACGCTGGTGGAGTATTTCTACCACGCCGCCAAACGCAAGACCGAGGCCGAGGACAAGCCCGGACCGTCGGAGTTCGAGTTCCGCTACCCCGGCCCCAAGCCGCAGACCAAGGAGGCCGCGATCATGCTGCTCTGCGACGGCATGGAAGCCGCCGCACGCACCCTGCCCGACCCCACACCTGTCCGTCTCGAACAACTGGTCCACAACATCGCCATCAAGCGGCTCATGGACGGGCAGCTCGACGAGTCCGCCATGACCCTCGCGGAGCTTCACCGGGTCGAGCAGGCCATCACCAAGACGCTTTGCGCGATCTATCACGCCCGGATCCAGTACCCGGCCGAGAAACCCGAGCCCGGCGCCGTCCAGCCGCAGACGGCTTGATGATCACCCCCGCAACCCTTTGATGCGGGTCGTTAAGCGCCGGCCTGCGGGGCCGGGATCGACACGGACTGTCAAAAACGGCGATTCCGCCCCTAACGGCTTATAGCCCGCGCTCGGCGGCCCCGATCCTTCTCCTGCATCGCGAGGCGACCCCATGGCCAGATACATCACGGTGGCGATTGCGGCGGTTCTTTACCTCGTTTCACTGGCCCTGCCGGCCTTCGATCTCGAACAGGGCGACGACACCTATTACCTGGGGGTTGTGGTGCTCCTCTTCGGGGGGTTTTCCCTGGACCCGCGTTGGCTGGCCAACCCGCTCTGGCTTGCGGGCGTGCTGTGCCTCTCGTTCAAGCTCCGCCTGGCGGCCTTGCTCACCCTCGCCGCCGCATCCGGGCTGGCCCTGCTTTGCCTGACCTATGTCGGAGCGCCGATCGCGCGCGATGCTTCGGGCACGGACACCACGATCCTGCAGATGGGGCTCGGGTACTACCTCTGGTTGGGCAGCATGCTTGTTCCGACGGCCTTCGCGCTTTACTTTCTCTTCCAGGGACGGGAAGCGCCTGACGCACCGCCGCAGTTGACCGGCGGCGACCGCGAGTAGAGTATGATTCAAGCATCTATTTATTCCCACTGGGGTTGCTTGTAGCCGGGCAGGAGCCTTGTTAGCCGCCATCATGCGTCGTCTCAGTGTTATAGCCCTTTCTGGTTCGACGAAGAACCGCGCCACGAGCTTTGTGATAAGCACATCCTGTTTGGAATTGATGCAAAGCATCATTGCGCGCAGGCAGACCCCGACAACTTCTGGTTTGAACTTCCTGATGGGTCATTTGCATACACGCATCTAGCGTAGTCTCGCGAGTCCGAGCCGACCCGTCGAAAACCGGAGTTTATGTTTCTATTGAGCACATGCGGTCTGAAGTCCATCAGCGTACTTACGAGTGGAACAATCTGGAGATTGTGCAACCAGTATTCTGCGGTTGACAGCGATATTCACGAGGGGTAATCGTTTGGGCGGTGAGACGCTCGGCCTATAGGCGTCTGACAGGATGCGGTCCCTCACTTACTTCTCATGGGCTTTTGATTTGACGGGTCGAACCGGAACTTTATAGTGCCACATGAATCTGAGCGGAGTGTGACCGCCAACAACATTACTTTGATTTTTCCGCGCCCTTATAAGGAGGGGTGACGCATGCGATACGTCTTTGCAATGACGGCTGGCCTGGCTCTAATGGGCTCCACGGCCATGGCGGCGATCACCCCCGTCTACCAGGTGACCGAAAACGATGCGACCTGGACACACATGGGCAGCGGCGTTTACACCGTCCCGACCAGCGCTGAAGACTACGCCAACGAGGTCTGGGAGCGGCCGATCCAGGACGACAAATGGAGCGATGCCGGCGGAACCCGCACGTCGGGGACCACTGACGACGGCGGCGAATACTGGGCTTACGCCGACCTCGCGTCGGCCTCCTGGGGCGTCGGGTCGAGCATGGGCGCGGACTACCTCTTCGTGCGGTGGGAAGTGGTCGGCGACTTCAAGCATATCGCTGGCGAAACCAACCCCGTCACCGAGGGGCTCAAGGGCCATTACTACTTCTACGCCCGTCCGGCGGGCGGGGAAGCCTTCGCGATCGAGGTGAACGACGCCACCGGGCTGGATGCGGATTTCGATGACTCCGACAACGACGGAAAAGTCAAGATCTACAACGACTTGGATGGGGACGTCAGCGGCTCCGGCGTCACCGTCACCCAGGAGGGCGGCAACAGCTTCGGCGACAGCACCGTGGCCGGCGAGGTCCGCGCGGACGACGTCACCTTTGTCGTCGAGGTCGCGGTCGAACTCAGCGATCTGGGGTTGACCCTCGGCGACTTCACCGCCGCGCTGGACTGGGCCTACGCTGGCGTCGCGGTCTCGAACCCTTCCGACCCCAACTCCGACCTGTTCGTCAACGACTTCTTCCCCGAAGCGCCGGGCAGCGGGGCGCAGTACGACAGCGTCCGGCTCGGCACGCTCATCCCCGAGCCCGCCTCGGCCGCTCTGCTCGGCCTCGCCGCCGGCCTCCCGCTGCTGGGCCGTCGTCGCCGGCCGGGTCACTAATCTAAGGAATCAAACACGTTCGACGTGGCCGGTAGCCGCGACGTCCCCGTCGCGGTTGTATCGTCTGTCGTTGGCTACGGCGGGCTGCGACGAGGACGTCGCAGCTGAGAACACACGAAAGGCCGACACCGCCGGTCTGTCTCATTGAGCAGCTCGCGATTGAGCTTCGAAAGATGTCAGGCGTTGACGTATGCAACAGATGGATTCGTCCGGATTACGGATCATCCTTGAGGTAATCCTCCAACCAGGCGCGGACATAACTCCACTGACGCGACACGGTGCGCGACGACAGGCCCAGCGACTCGGCGATTTCATCAATGGTCAGGCCGACAAAAAAACGCAGCTTGACCAGATCGGCGCTATCCGGATCGATCTTCGCCAACTCGTCCAGAGCCTCGTCGATCTCAATGAGACGTTCGGTGCTGCTTGGCGCCGCTATAACCACACCCTCGAACGGTATCCGACGATGCTCGCCGCCTCGCTTTTTTGCATTCGTGGCGCGGACCCGATCGATCAGGATCCGCCGCATCGCCTCGGCCGCTGCGGAGAAAAACTGCTTGCGATTGGCCCACTGTGGTCTGTCCGCTTCCTTGCTTAATCGGAGGTAGGCCTCATGCACCAATGCGGTGCCCGTTACCGATTGCCCCGGCCCCAGCCGCCGAAGACGCCCGACCGCCAACCGGCGCAGCGCCACATAGGCCTCCGGCAGCAGGGTTTCGGTGGTATACAGTGCTGAGTCGCCAGTGGCCTGGTCTTCAGGCATAAGTGGTCTTGCGAAAACAAAAACCCTCGTTTGGGGCCACATAGTAGAGGAAGCGCCTGACCAGAACTAGTGGCTCATATTCATATTCGGTTAAACCTGCCATAAGCCGAGCAACGCCTGCAACGCTGGCTCGGGGATCGTGACCACGGTCACAGTTTGGGCGAGGTCGCCGCCATCGAGATCGGTGTCGTAGTCGATAAGGAACGCGCACCCGCCGGCGCGGAGGACGGCATGTTCACCGATTCGGCAAAAGCTTGTGCATTGGATTCATTCCATCCGCTTTCTTAGCGTTGCCTGTAGACGGCGACGGCGATGAGCCTGGGGAGGGGCCTGTTCTCGTGGATGACGGAGCGGTCGAAGGTGGCGATGATGTGATGCTGCTCGAGAGGGGTGTAGGCGCCGGCGTTGGTGAAGTCGTCGGCGGGGTAGGCGCGGACGACGACGTAGGCGGTGACGATGTCGGTGCGGACGGAGGCGACCTGGTTGAGGGCGGCCAAGGGGAGGGTGATCTCCTCGCGGTCGCGGGTGAACCCGTCGGCGGCGTGGGCGGCGGCGGCCCAGCCCCCGGGGCCGAGGTCGGGGTCGTACTCGTTGAAGTCGGCGAACGCGTCGACGACGGCGTCGGGGTCGGTCCAGCTGGCGGCGCCGGTGGTGGCGAGTTCGCCGAGGCAGGCCAGGCCCAGGTCCTTGGCGTCGTCGCGTCGGTTGGTGACGCCGCCGCGGGCGCTGGGCGTGGACCGTGCGAGGATGATGTCATCGACCAGCCCGTCGAGCGAGGTGGAGTTGGCGAGCCCGGGGATGGGCAGGGCGCGTTTGAGCAGGGCGCGTGAGGCGGTGTTGAGGTTGATCCGGCCGGGGATCAGTTGTTCGGTCTCGTCGTCGACCAGCCCGTTGCCGTCGTTGTCGACGCCGTCCTCATTGGGACGCAGGGTCGAGAACAGGTCGAGGAGGTAGGCGGCGTGGTTGACCTGGCGGCCGTCGACGTATTCCGCGACGGCTTCGGGGTCGTTGGGGTCGGGCTCATAGGTCAGGTCGAGCATGAAGTCGGCGACGGCGTAGCGGTGGGTTTTGTTTTCGACGTCGGCCCAGACCTCGGCGACGGTTTGCGTGTCGTTGGGCCCGAGACAGACCACGCGGAGCAGGTCGCCGGCGCGGTAGAACACGCCGGCGTTGCCGATGAGGAAGGGCTCGTCGCCCGGGGTGGGCGTGCTGCCGACGGAGGCGGCGTCGGCCACGCGTCCGTCGAGGTCGGGGCCGTTGGGTTGGTTGGCATTCTTGGCGTGCGTGTCGAAGCGGAGTTCGCCGGTGGGGTCGGTCCCGTCGGGCAGGACGCTGCGTTTGTGCCAGGGGGTGCCGCCTTCGGCGAAGTGGGTGGTGTCGCGTCGGACGGCCTGCGTGTCGGCCTCCCGCACGGTGAGGGCCGAGAGGCCGTCGCCGGTGCCGAGGACGTGGAACTGCATGTAGCCGGTCCCGCCGTGGGTGACCCCGTCGTCTTCGTATTCGACTTCGGTGACGTAGTGGTTGAGTTGGCGGTCGGCGGGGGCGATGGCGGTGATCCGCTGGTAGACGACACGCGCGCCATCGCTGGCCGGCGCCTCCAGCCGGGCGGTGATGATGCGGTTGACGGCGTTGCCGCTGCTGGGCCAGGCGTATTGGGCGGGATCGAGCAGCAGCTGGGTCCCGGGGTAGGTGGGCCAGGACTCGGAGCCGGTATCGTCGATCAACAGGTGCATCAGCTCGTGGCCGGCCAGGTAGGGGTCGTTGTGCTCGCTGCTGGCCGCGGCGGCGGCCCCGATCATCTGGCGCAGGTCGCCCAGTTCCTGGTCGTTGATGAACAGTTTGACGCCCTCGGGGATCTCGATGGGCCAGGGCCAGGGGTTGACGATCTCGACGGCGGCTTCGATGGCCCGCAGCTCCCAGGTGACCAGGAACTCGCCGTTGCCGTCGTCTTCGATGCTGCTGACGATGTACCGGGCCTGGATATAGATCTCAGAGATGAAGGGCAGGTACTCCATGCCGTAGGCCGAGCCGATCTTGGTGAGGGTGCTGTCGGCGTCGCGGAAGTCGATGGCGGCGACGGCGAGGGCGTCGGCGAGGGCGTCCCCATCGAGCCAGACGTCGGGGGGGCTGGAGAGATGTGGCCCGCCTTGGGCGCCGGTGGGAGGGTTGTCGGCGCGGGGGTGGTCGGCCATTCGGTCGCGGATGGCGTCGGCCATCGCTTGGGCGGTGATGGCGTTGAGGTCGAGCTTCTCGTGGTCGGCGCTGCCGGCAAAGAGGGTGAAGCGCTTACGGTTCTCGTTCTGGAAGAAAGCCTGGACGGTGGAATAGGGCGTGGAGCGGTGATCGACCTCGACGGGGTCGGCGTTCTGGCGCCACCAGTCTTCGTGTGCGCCGTGGCCGGCGTATTCGATGTCGGTGACCGCGTCGTTGGCTAGGTTGTCCGAGGAGCGGTTGACCCCGTTGCGCCAGCGGATCTCGGCTTCGTTGACGCCTCTGTAGCGTTGGTAGGGTTCGGCGGCGGCGGTCATGTTCTGGGCGTCGACGACGCCCAGGCCGGCGGGGAAGGTCCTGGCGCCCGAGGCCTGGTCCCGCTTGAGGGTCGCGCCGATGTAGCGCAGGTCTGCGGGCAGGAGGCTCCCGTTGGCGAGATTCCCCCAGCGTCGGCTGGCCTGGAGCCAGTTGCGGTAGCGGGCGGAGGCGTCGGAGCGGTTGCCGGTCAAGGCCACGCCCCGCTCCCCGAGCACCGACCACAGATAAGCATCGCCCCCGGCCAGCGAGGTCACGTCGTCGAGGACCACGGGGTGGAGGTTCAGCTCGCCGGGCCAGTACCAGTTGGGCATCTGCGTAGGGTCGGCGGTGTAGGCGTAGGCGGAGCCGGTGGTGAGGGCGTTCCAGGTGTTGAGGTCGGCCATGGCGGAGTTGTCGACGATGCGCACGGCCATGATGTAGCGCCGGCCCAGCTGGTTGGCCAAGGGGGCCCAGGTCCACCGGCTGTCGGGGATGCCGTCGGCGTCGGCGTCGGCGAACCTGCCGGGGTTGGCGAGCATGTCGCTGATCCGGATGTCGGTGTTGCCCGACGCCAGGTGATCGTCCCCGGTGGTCAGGTGCTGCATGGGCAGCAGGACCGAGCCGTCGCCCTTGACGTCGATGATGTCGTCCAGGTCCAGGAAGACGCCGCGGAGGTTGGTCAGGTGGGGCCAGGTTGGCTCGGCCGCAAGGTTGTCCGGCTCGATGGAGGCGAGCCAGGCATCGTCGCGTGACAGGGGTCCGTCGCCGACCGAGTGGTTGGAGGGGACGCCGGGGACGACGGCGGCGGCCTGGGTGATGTTGGCGGAGTAGGCGCCGTCGAGGTGGCCCGACTCAAGTCGGTCCTGGGACAGGTCGGCGCCGAGGGTGGGGTTGGTCCAGGGGTAGTCGTACCGCTCCTGAGGAGGGGGCGCGTCGAGTCCGGTGGGGGCGAATTCGCCGGTTTCGGGATCAACCGTGTCTGCGGCGAGGATCTCAGCGATGAAGCGGAGGATGGACCCTTCGTAGTCCTGGTGTCGGGTATCGACCATCTGGACGGATCGGCGTTGGGCGCGGCTCATCTGGAGGAATCCCGCGCCGACCATGATCAGCAGGATCAGCAGCACCATGCTCAGCATGAGGATGCTGCCCCTGCGTCGGGCGTCGGTGTGTTTTGGCCGGGGCATGCCGACACGGATCCTGTTGCTGCGGCTCATGGTCGTCGATTCCAGAGGGTGCGGGGGGGTAGGGATTTATTGCGGGGGGCGTGGGACGGGGATGATCTGCTCGAACCACTTGCCGACGATCGGGGCCTGGCTGACCTCGTCGATCGAGCTGAAGGACCCGTTGTTGTCGTGGAGCCGGTACCGGATTCGGATCAGGTAAGGCCACCACTTGGCGCAGCCGGACTCGAACCCCTTGGCCTCGCCGGCTCCGGCGGCGTCGGCGCCGTCGCCGAAGTCGGGCGCGGTGCGGGCGACGTCGCCGGCGTCGGCGTTGTACAGGTCCAGGTCGGGGGTGTGCCCGAAGACGAAGACGGCGCGGCGATGGATCGTGCTGTACGGGGTCTGAAGATGGGCGACGTAGGGCGGATAAGGCGCGCCGTTGACGGTGGGGCCCAGGACCAGGGGCGAGTGGTACGGGCCGTGCTGCTGCTGGGTTGGGTTGCTGACGGCGTCGGCGGGGATTGGCCAGGTGATGGTCTTGGCGGGGTCAACGTCTCCGACGCCGTCGCCGTCGAGGTCGGGGTTAGGTGCGACGGCGTTGTACCACTTGATGGCCTTGACCAGCGTGCCGTTGGCGTCGAGGGAGGCGTACTCGTCGGGCGTGGCGTCGGGCAGGCCGTCGGCGGAGAACGCGACGTTGGCGGCGACCGCGCCGGCGGCGACGCGGAAGCGGTAATCGCCGTCGGCGTCGTAGTCGTCGGTGATGTCGGCGGCGAAGTCGACGGCGAAGTCGGAGACGTGGGGGATGAAGAACGGGTGCATCCGGCCGACCTGCTGGGGCGTGTAGGGGTAGGTGAGTTTCTGGGCGCCGGTGAGCCGGTAACCGTAGGCCGAATAGCCCCAATTCCTGGCCATCGTTTTGTAGGCCGCGGTGGGCATCCAGAACGCGTCAAGCATGTCGGTGAAGCCGGTGCGGGGGCGTTGGTAATCGGGGTTGGCGTGGGCGGTGGTCACCGCGTAAAGGCCCGGAACCGACCCGGGGCCGTCGATCTCTTCGGCGAACATCTCGTGGAAAAAGAATCGGTTGCCGCCGTCGGCTGAGTCATCGATGGCCAGGACGTCGGTCGCGCCTTCCCAGAGATTGTTGTAGTCATCACCGGGGGTCCCGGTGACGTCGAGGTCGTAGACCGCCCGGACGGCGACGCCGGGGTGGCCAGGGACAGCGTCGGCGGCGGGGTCGCTGGGGACGAGAGGATCGTTGGCGTCCTCGAAGTCCGCGTAGAAGAGCCCGGCGGCGGCGAGTTCAGCGCCGTTGGGGAAGCGGCCGCCGCGATCGACGATCAAGAGGGCCTGGCGCCCGAGGACCAGCCGGGGGGCGGCGTCGTTGTCGGGTCCGACGCCGATCTCGACCCCGGTTGCGCCGCCGTTGGCGTCGGGCGGCGCGAGATGGCCGTACCAGACGGCGGCGATCTGGGCGCGGGCGTCCGAGTCGTAGCGGTCGGCGGCGGCGGGGGTCATGGCGTCGATCAGGTCGGCGTCGCGGAACAGCAGCAGCTGGGCCGAGTGGATCGGGTCGGTGGAGACGCCCCAGTCCTCCATCGGCTGCCGCTGCTTCCGGGGCGCCGGGAACCGGACCCCGGTGTTGGTCTGCTGGATGATGACCAGGAACGCGGCGGGCTGATCGACCAACTCGGGGTGGGTGTGGGGGTTGGCCCGGTGGGTAATCATCTGTTTGCCGTCGGCGAACATCTGCGTGCTGAACGCTGTGGCGTGGTCGATGATGGTGCTCACGTCCTTGCCGTTCTCGACGGCCCGCACCACGCTGTTGAAGATCTGGTGCACCAGCAGGATCAGCAGGCCGGAGATGGCCACCGTGACCATCATCTCCATCAGCGTGAACCCGCCCCTACCCCCGGAAACAGCTCCGGAACAAACGCTCTGGGAGCGGACACGTGTGCGGTCGTGATTCGAATCGGTGCGGTGAGCGTTCATCTCAGTTCAACCCCGCGATTGTCTGGACCGTGGATTGAGACAGGACCCGGATATCCCGGACTGGGGAGCCGGCCGCGTCGGTCGGCGGCATGGCGAACCAGATGGCCTTGATGTCTCCGAATTTCTGTTCGGGGTCCGCCCACAGCGTGCTGTCCATGTCTTGACGCAGGTCCTGATTCACCCGGATGTACCGACTGTCGGCGCTGGTGACGCGGTAGATGATGTCGCCCCCGCCGATGATCGGGACATCGACCAGGATCGTGTCGCCGGCCCGCACCCGCAGCCCGGTGCTGTTGTCCGGGAAGACCTGCAGGTTGCCGCCGACGCCGACGTCCAGCCGGTTGTCGACGGCGTCGTCCACCGCCATCCTGAAGACCTTGGGGAAGTAATCGGCGTCGTCGAAGGGGTTGGCGCAGGCGGTGAGGTTGCCGGTCGGATCGTTGGGTTGGTTGGTGTAGTAGCCCTTCCCCGATGCGTTGTGGTTACGGCGCATCACGAACAGGTAGACGGGCCAGTCGTTGATGTAGGGCGTGCCTTGCCGGCCGCGTCGGAACAGCGGGACGCTGTAGACCTCGCGCGTGGCCGGGTCCGGCAGGTAAGACGGGAAGCAGCGGTCGACCTGCGGCCAGCGGTTGAGGTACGAGCCCGCGGGGTTATAGCTGCCGACCCGCATGTCCGGGGTGTGCAGGTCGTTGAGGTCGTCGTCGACCTCCGCCAGGGCGTAGACGTCGAACTCCAGGTCCCTCACCCCGGTCCGCGCCAGCCGCGCGCGGGTGGCGGCGTCTTCGGTGAAGTCAAACAGGACCTGGGCGTCGAGGGTCTTGGCCTGGAGGATGGCCTCGGCCGAGCGGACGTTGATCTGTCGCCGCGCGTCCTGGGCCGCTTCTTTCTGGAGCAGGATGGCGGTGGGAAAGATCGCGGCGACCATGGTCAGCCCGATCGACAGCACGCCCATCGCGACGAGCGCCTCCATGATCGAAAAGCCAGGCGCGGCGGGCGTGGGAGGGGGAGGAGAGGCGGGGCCTGGGCTTGGCATCGCGGGGTTTGCTCCGTCAGCGCAGGGTGTCAGCGCCGGTGAAACGGTTGAAGAACATGACCGTGGCCCGGCCCGGCTTGGCGGCCCAGGCCAGCAGGTCGGTGTCATGGAGGTCGGAGGTGTCGATGGTGTAGGCCAGGTGACGGTCCGGGTCGTACCGGGCCCCGTCGTTGGCGGCCAACGGCGAGCCGGTGTCGACCCAGATGCCCTGGGGTACCTGCTGGGGGTCGAAGATCACCAGGCCGATGACCGGCTCGAGCACCTCCCAGGGCAGCTCGCGGTAGCCGTCCATGGGGCTATCGGCGTTCTGGATGATCGGCGCCGATCCGCGGAAGTAGTCGCGGTACGCGCCGCCGAAGCCGGCGCGGGTGGCGGCGGTGTCGTAGACGCCGTCGCCGTTGGCGTCATAGTAGACGAGGCCGTCGGAGCGTTCGGCCGAGCCGGCCGACCGACGGACGACCATCTGCCCGCGCCGGTTGAAGCTGATCGCGAACGGCGGGGGCAGCAGTTGGAGGGTGTCGGCGCCGGTGCGGACGATCCCGAGCACCGCCGACCGCTGCGACAGCTGCAGGGCGCCCAGGTCCTCGATCGGCTTGTAGCCGTTGCGGATCGGGTCGCCCGACCCCTTGGTCGGCAGTTCCAGCCGCAGGCCCGTGGCCCGGTCGGTCGCCAACTCATCGTTCTCGCAGAGGCGGATCTCCCGGCTGGGCGTGAAGATCGCCACGGCGCCCGAGTAGCCGTCGCCGTGGATCTCGGCGGTGCGGCCGGTGTGGGGGTCGTCGTCGAGAAACGGCTTGTAGCGCACGGCGTAAGCGCGGGCGGCGCTCACGGCGTTGGAAGCCGTGTTCGCGATCATCTGCTCGCTCGAGGAGCGGATCATCGCACCGACGTAAGGGAAGCCGATCCCCAGCACGATCGCCGCGATCGAAATCACCACCAGCAGCTCGACCAGTGAAAACCCACCCCGCCCGGAAACGCCCCCGCCCCTGCAAATGGCGGGCCGAGCGCACATCGGGCTCCGCGGGGAGGGGCGCTTGCGGGGGCGCTTCCGGGGGTGGGGGTGGGTTGTCTGGGGCGGCGGTAGTCTCATCGCGTCACTCGATATCGAAGCTGTAGAGGTTGTCCTGGGTCGCGCGAGCCGCGTCCGCATCGTGGGGCTGGCCCGCTTCCTGGAGCAACACCTGCTGGTAGTCGCCGAACGCGCCGTCGGGCCCGGCGGAGGCGAAAAACGGCGCCGGGTGGGCCGGCAGGTAGTCGTCCGCCGCGAACGCGTCGGTGTGACTGACGCGTCGGGCGTAACGCAGCTTGCCGCCCCACATATCGACATACGACCACGTCGTGACATCGGTCCCGTCGCCGATGACCAGGCCGTCGCGGGTCGCCGAAGTGATCATCTTCCACACCGACGCGTCCTCGCCCAGTTGGTGGGCCTTAGACAAGAACAAGCCGATCGTCGAATCCTGGGCGTCGTCGCTGCTGACGGCCAGGCCCGGGACCGATAGGTCGGTGTGGTCCGGCGGCCGACCCACCCGCGTGGCGTACTCATCCACGGCGCCGCTGAGGCCGATGAGCACCGACCGTTCGAGCCCCGCCTCGGCCCGGTCACGCATCGCGTTCCCGGCGATCACCCCAAGCGTCAGCAGCACCGCCGCCAGGCTGATCACCACCAGCAACTCGATCAGCGAGAATCCCCGCCCCCGGAAGCAACGCAAGAACACCCGGCGGCCGTGGTCTGGCCGCGGCGGTAACGTCTCGACTTGATGGTTCGATCGCATCACAACACCTCACCCAATACACGACCGGTCGGGCGTTATCGACGCCCGCCGTGCATTCGCCACGGCCTCGACATCGTCAGCAAGCCCAGTCCCAACAGCACCAACGAAGCCGGCTCGGGGATGATGACCGTCAGGCTGCCGCGGCGCGAGTCATCGATCACGACCCGCGCGTCGTCCTCATCAAGAGTCTCGGGAGCGGCGAAGGAGCCGGACGTGACCTGAATGACCGTCAGCCCCAAGCGGTAGGTCGCCGCGACCGAGGGAGATGTCAGCTCGTAGCTGACGGTGTAGATCGTCTGCTCCCCGCTGAACCCGGCGTTGGCTAGGCCGGTCGAAGACAGGTTGTAGTTGCCCGGGGTCATCGAAGTGAAATCCCAAAAATTCACGCCGCCGGGGGTGATGCCAAACCTTGAGGCGTGCTCCGTCGTCGCTCCCGTCAGCGTGAGGCCGGAGGCGGGATCGATCAACAGGTCCAGCGACAGGCCCGACAGGTCGCTGCCTTCGGTGAACTCGATCGTGATATCGAACGTCCCGGTCGAACCATCGACCAAGGGGTTCACGACCAGGTCCGGAGCGCTGAAGATGTACGTGCCATGGGCCGGTCCGCCCAACACGGCCGATGCGGCCGCGATTAGCCATATGCTTTTCTTCAACTTCAACATCAATCTCCTTCTTCAAGGTTTCAAAATCCGGTCACACCTCAGGGCGGTTCATCATCAACGGGCGCCTGACCCGACTCCGCCTCCACTTGGGCGTCACCACAAGCGTTGACCATAACGCGAACCGATCACGCTAAGGTCCTCTCCCAAAATCTTGCCGTCGGCGTTGAGATCCGCGAAGATGCTGTACGTCGCCCCGCCGATCCGCTGGCCATATAACGAGCCCAGCGCGCCCAGGTCGCCGCCCAGCACGCTGCCATCGTCGTCGATGTCCCCCGCCAGCACGTCGAACCCGAACACGAAGTCGCCCCTGGCCGCGCCGTCGCCGATCGTGTCGAAGGTGTCCACCGTGTCGACAAACTCTCCGTCCAGGGCCAGGCCCGAGCCAGCCGAGCTCACGCCCGTTCCGGCATCGCCGTCCAGCGTGATCGTGATGTTGTCGGTGAGGATCGGCGCCGCCAGCGTCCAGGTTGCGGTGAAAGTCGTTGGATCGTAGGTGAAACCGGCCACGCTCAACGTTCCGCCGATCGTGCCGATGATCACCAAGTCGTCGCTGGTCACGTTCACATGCTCGGTGAAGACGATCGTGATCTGGTCCAACCCCGCCCACGACAGGTTGCGCAGCTGCTCATCACTGCCGGTCGGGATGCTGTAGCCGATGTCGCCCAGGCTGTTGCTGCGCAGATGGTTCATAAATTCTCCCTGCTGGTCCCACGACGATGAGCCCACCTGCACGTCCGCCACCGTCGGCGGCGATGCGGGGGCCGACACCACCAACTCGAACATCACGAGCCCCTGCCCCCCGTCGTCGTCGGTGGCCGTTACGGTCACGGTATATGTCCCGGCATCTAAACCTGTCGTGTCGAGCGACCAGCCCCACGTCCCGTCGCCGTGGTCAATCACCTGGCCCATCGACGCCGCCAGCGTCATGGCGTCCAGCACGCCCGGGTCGGCCGATGTGCCGCCGTTGATCGCGGACACACCAGGGTCCGCCATCACGCTTGGCGTGTCGACCGTCAACTCCGGCGCCACGTTGTTCACCCGCACCATCGTCGTCTGGGGCGCCAGGTAACGCGCCAATGCGAAGTTGTACGATTCGCCCGGCTCGTTGGCGTAACCCGCCAGGATGATCCGGCCCTGGCTGTCCTCGAACGTCGAGTACGCGTAGTCGTGGCTGCCGAAGAAGTCGGTTGTGTACAGGCCCCCGGCCCCGAACGTCGCGTCCAGCGCGCCGTTTTCCAGATACCGCGCCATCGCGAAGTCATACTGGCCGTTGAGCTGCGCGTAGCCCGCCACCACCAGACGGTCCAGGCTGTCCTCGTACAGCCACAGCGCCCGGTCCTTGCCGCCCACGAAGTCAGTGGTCATCAGGCCGCCCGACCCGAAGCTCTGGTCCAGCGAGCCGTCCGACAGGTACCGCACCAACCCGAAGTCCTCGTCACTCTCACCGGCGACCACGATCCGGCCCGAACGGTCGACCACCAGCGCATAGGCGTAATCGTCCTCGTTCGCCGACAACGCGGTGATCACCAGCCCGTTCACGCCGAACGACGTGTCCAGCGTCCCGTCCTCGTTAAATCGCACCAGCCCGAACCGGCTCAGCCCGTCGAGATTCACCGTCCCCGCCACCAGGATGCCGCCCGAGCCGTCGGCGTACGCCGCGTTCCCGAAGTCACGACCGCCGGCGAAATCAATCAGCGTCGTCCCGTTGGTCCCGAACGACGTGTCCAAGGTCCCGTCGGCCAGGTAACGCATCAACACGAAGTCCGGCTGCCCGCCGATGTACGCGTAGCCCGCCACCACCAGACGACCCTGGGCGTCGGAGTAGACCGAACGCACCCGATCGTGCTCACCCGCGTAATCGGTCACCAGCTTCCCGCCGTCGCCGAAACTCACGTCCAGCGTCCCGTCCGACAGGTAACGCGCCAGCGTGAAGTTCGACTGGCCGCCATCGCTCGACCAGCCCCCCACCACGATCCGGCCCTGGGCGTCTTCGAATGCCGAGAACCCGCGGTCCGCCTCACCCTCAAAGTCGGTGATCACCAGCCCGCCGTTGCCGAAGCTCGTGTCCAGCGTCCCGTCCGACAGGTACCGCGCCAACGCGAAGTCGAACGGTCCGCCGTTGATCCGCGTCGCTCCCGCCGCCACGATCCGGCCCTGGCCGTCTTCGAACACCGAGTAGATGTAGTCCTGCGACCCCGAGAAGTCCGTTGTCACCTTCCCGTTGACCCCGAATTCCGGGTCCGGCGACAGCAGCCGAGTGGTGTATTCCCCGTCCTCGTCCACCGCCGTCACCTTGATCTCGTAGAGCCCGTCGTCTTCGTACACGTGGCTGTGGCCCGTTGCGTCGCCGCCCAGCACGTCCACCACGCCGTCGCCCCAGTCCACGCGCCACTGCGTGATCGTGTCGTCGCCGGGGTCCGTCGCCGAGAACGACACTTGGTACGTCGAGCCCTCCAGCAGGCTCGTCGAGCCCGTGACCGTCAGCTCCGGCGCCACGTTGTTCACCGTCAGGTCGAACTCGATCGTGGTCACGCCCCCGTTCCCATCGTCGGCCGTGATCGTCACCACCCGCGATTCGTCCGGGCCGTCGGTCGTCACGTACGACCAGCTCCAGGTCCCGTCCCCGTGATCGGTCACCATACCCACCGTCGCCGAGAAGGTCAGCGAGTCGCCGTCCGGGTCGACGTACGTCCCGCCGTTGGCTGCCGTCTCGCTTTCGTCCACCGTGACCGCCGACTCATCCACGGTCAACGCGGGCGCCTCGTTGGTCGAGTTGACCGTGACGCTCACGGTCCCGGTGGCGGTTCCGCCGTTGCCGTCGGACACGGTGTAGGTGAAGCTGTCTGCGCCGTCGTAGTTCGCATCCGGCGTGTAGGTGAACGTGCCGTCGGGGTTGAGGCTGAGCGTGCCGTTGGCCGGGTTAGTGCCCGGGGCGAACGTCAGCACGTCGCTGTCGACATCGGTGACGTAGCCGACCAGGTCGCCATTGAGCATGGTGTTCTCGTCGATCACGAACGGGATGTCCGCCGGCGCGACCGGGGCGTCGTTGACCCCGGTCACGGTGATGGTCACCGTCGCCGAGGCGGTCTGCCCCTGGGCGTCCTCGATCTGGTACGTGAACGTCACGTCGACGGTCTCGCCGACCGCAAGGTCGTCGAACGCGCCGCTCGGGTCGAAGGTGAAGGTCCCGTCGCCGTGGTTGGTCAGCGTGCCCTTTGCCGGCGGCGTGAGCACGACCGTGAGCGTCAGGTCGATGTCGCCATCGGGGTCGGTATCGGCCCCGCTGCCGTTGTCGGCCAGTACGTTGATGACCAGCGCCGTGTCCTCGTCGGTGGTCACCGCGTCGTCGTAGGCGGACGGCCTGGACGGCACGTACTCGTAGGCGCCGATGTCGACGGCCGTGCCCACGATGCGGTCGTACCCGGCGCCGCGCTGGTCGGTGAGCAGCGGACTACCCTCGGTGTCGAGCGCCCGAGCGTCGTCCCCGGCGTCGCGGGCCGGGCTGCCGTAGGCCGGCGCGTGGGTCGGGGTCGGCCCGCCGTTGTCGGCCAGCGGCCCGAGCAGGGCGTCGACCACGCCGGCGCCGCTGAGGCTCCCCACGATGTTGCCGTCGACCCCGTCCACGAACACACCCCGCGCGTTGTCGCCGTTGCCGATCAGGTTGTGGCTCAGGTCCGTGAAGGGCGTATTGGTGAGATTTTCGACGAAGATGTCATCATCGTTGACGTTCCCGGCGATGATGGTGTTGCGGAAGGTGCTGCCATCACTCGCGAAGCCCGTACCGATGCCCATGTAAACGCCGCCGCCTTTACCGCTTGCTTCGTTTTGGGTGATGGTCACGTTCGTGAACCCGGCGCCATTACCTGGCACCGAGCCGTTCCACAGGGCGACGCCGCCGCCGTGTCCATCGGTGGCTTTGTTGCCGCTGATGGTGGTGTTGATCACCGTCAGTGTGTGCCCAGACACGTAGAGACCGCCGCCCAATAAAGCCTCGTTATCGTGGATCGTGCTGTCCACAACGATGAGTCCGCCCTGTGACCAGAGGCCGCCACCTCGGCCGTTCGCCGTATTCCCATAGATGTCGACCTCGTTCAGGATCACATCGCCGTGCTGTGCCCCGATACCACCCCCGTTGGTGAGCGCCGTGTTCCCGTAGATATCGACTTCGCTCAGGGTCAGGTCGCCGCCCCAGCTTCGGATCGCGCCGCCGTAAGTGTCGGCCAGACCCCCGGTCAACGCCAAGCCCGAAATCTCGATGTCTGCTGAGACGGTATAGAAGATTTGCGAACTGTCATCGGCGTCAATCGTGATGCGATCGGCTCCAAGCCCTTCGATGATGATGTCGCCGGTGATGTCCATCCGTCCAAGCGTCAGGAGAATGGTCTGCGGCGTGGCGAACACGGTCGTGTCGAACTTGATCAGGGGCGCGGCGCCCTCGTAGTTGCCCGTGTGGCTCGCGTTGGCCTGCTCGATGGCCTCGCGGAGCGACAGGTCACCGGCCGAGTAGTCGCCGTCGCTCTCGTCGACGACGGTGTCGACCACCGCGACGAAGCTGCTGATGTCGTTGACCGTCACGCTGATGAGTTGTGTGTCGGAGAGGACACCGTCGGTGACCTGGACTTCGACCTCATAGACGTTGTCGCCACCGGTGTCGAGCGGGTTCTCGTAGTCCGGGGCGTTGATGAAGACCAGTTCGTTACCGTTGACCAGTTCGAACAGCGCGGCGTCGTCTCCCCCGCTGATGGCGTAGGTGATCTGCTGAGCCGGCAGGTCGGCGTCGGTCGCGGTGACGGTCAGCACGTCGGTGGTGTTCTCATCGATCGCCACGGTATTGGGCGACGTGATGACGGGGGCGTTTTCGTTGTGGGCGACCACGATGACCGCGAACCGCTGATTCGTCACCTGGTTGCTTCGGCCGTCGTCGACGCTGAACATGAATTCGTCGGTTGCGTGTGTCGAGTCGTCGTGCACGTAGACCAGCAGGCCGTCGTCGATGTCCTTCTGCGTGAAGCTGGTGATAGCGACGCCCGGATTGGTGGTCAGCTCGAGTTGGCCACGGGCCGGCGGGGTGGTCACCGTGTAGCGGATGAAGTCGGTGGGCTGGTCGTCGGTGTACGCTAGTTCCGCCGCGGTAATCGGGACGGTTTGCCCACGCGTGACCGTGAGGCCGGTATTGGCCAGCAGCGCCGGCGGAGTGGTGTCGCCGGGCGCCTCGTAGGCGCCGATGTCGATGGCGTGGCCGGCGATACGCGGGAAGCCGACGCCGCGCTGGTCGTTGGTTAGCGGGTTACCGTCGGCGTCGAGCGCCACGGCTGCGGAGCCTGCATCAAGCGCCGGGCTGCCGGGTAGCAGCGCGTGGGTCCAGGAGCCCCCGCCGTTGTCGACCGGCGAGCCGAGCCGCGGGTCGATCTGGGTTTTGCTGGTGTTCGAACCGACCAGGTCGCCGTTGACGCCGTCGACAAACGCGCCGCCCGCCTGGTCCCCGTTGCCGATCAGGTTATAGCCGAGGCTGACATAAGTGCCGCCATTCTCGCTGCCCAGGGTGGCGTCCCAACCGGCGGTATTGCCGATGTTGCCCGCGACGATCGAGTTGCCGATTTCGACAGGGACACCGTTCGTGTAGACGCCCCACGGGAAGTTGTCGGTGATCGTCGCGTTGCGGATCGTGAGCTTCGTCCCGCTCGAGTGTTCTGTCACGTAAACACCGCCACCAAAATTGCCGGAGGTGACGTTGCTGTAATCGGCGGAGTCGTTGCCGCTGATCGTGGTGTTGATGATGGTCGATTCGACGCTGCCGCTGTTGTGGTCGTGGTTGTAGAGATACACGCCCCCGCCGCGGCCCGAGCCGGTGCTGTTGTTGATCACGGCGCTGCCGGCCAGGGTCAGCTCGCCGTAGGCGTACAGGCCGCCGCCGCCTTCGCCGCCGCCCACGTTGTTGCTGATCATGGTGTCGGAGATGCGGACGTCGTTGACCAAGGCGAAGATGCCGCCCCCGGTCCAGCCGGACGTGTTGCTGTCGATCGTGCTGCCGGTCACTTCGAGGAAGTTGCTACTGCCGGAGGACGAGATCATGATGCCGGCGCCGGAGCCGCTGGACGAGTTGTGGCTGATATCGCTGTCGGTGACTCTCAGATTCCCGCCGAAGCGGTTGGACACGCCGCCACCGTCACCGCCTGCAGCGATGTTGTGGCTGATCGTGCTGCCGGTGACGAATGTGTTGCCTTGGGAGTTGTAGATGCCTCCGCCATCGACGGCGGCGGTATTGTGGCTGATCGTGCTGTCGGCAACGTTCAGCGTTCCGAAGCGCATGTAGATGCCGGCGCCGCTATCCGCGACGTTGTGGCTGATCGTGCTGTCGTTGATAGTCAGCGTCCCCGCGGCGCGGTAGACGCCGCCGCCGTCGCCACCGGCTTCGTTGCCGCTGATGATGACCGACGAGAGGAGCAGGTTCTCACGGGAGAAGATCGCGCCGCCATCGTCATCGCCGGAGGCGTCAGCCAGGCCGCCGGTCAGGGTCAGGCCGCTGATCTGGACACCGATCAGCCCACCCCCGCCATTATCGACATCGAAGATGCGCGACGCGTCTTGGGCATCGATCGTGATGAGGTCGGCGCCGAGGCCGTTGATGGTTACGTCGTCGGTGATCTCCATCTGCCCGAGCGTCAGGAGGATCGTCTGAGGGGTGCCGAACACAGTGGGGTCGAAGCTGATGCTATCGATCACGTCCTCGCGGTAGGCATTGGTCAGCTCGATCGCTTCCCGCAGCGACAGGTCGCCGACCGAGTAGTCGCCGTCGCTCTCGTCTACGACGTTGTCAACCACCAGATTCAGGGCGTCCAGGTCGTTGATGCTGACGCGCACCAGTTGGGTGTCGGTCAGCTCACCGTCGCTGACCTGCACCCGGACCTCGTAGACGTTGTCCCCGTCGGCGTCGCGCGGCGCTTCATAGTTCGGGGCGTTGATGAACGCCAGCTTGTTGCCGTTCACCAACTCGAACAGCGCACCGTCGTCACCCCCGATGATGGAGAAGGTCAGCGGCTGCGGGGCGACATCGGCGTCGGTCGCGGTGAGGGTGTGGACATCGGTGGTGTTCTCGTCGATCGCCGCGGCGGGCGGCGACGTGATGACCGGCGCGTGCCGGTTGATGTACGGGGTGACCTCGACCCGCTTGGACGCGACGTCTTCGAAGACATCCGTGCTCGTGGTGAGCGACGCGGTGATGTCGTAGAGAAACGCGTCGGTGTACGTGTGAGTCAGCTCGCCGATGGCGGTCCCGCTGTAGGGCACGGTCGTGGTGGTCCCGTCGCCCCAGTCGATGGTGACGGCGGTGACGTCGCCGGCGGCGCTGCCGGTGACCGCGCCCACGTTGAGCTTGTACTCGTGGTGCTCCTCGATGGTGTCGGCGCCGTTGAGGCCGATCGTCGCTTCCAGGGCCGGGAGGATGTCGACTTCGTACCCGCCGGCTTCGGGATTGGAAGCCACGCGGACATAGTAATCGCCGCTGTAGTCGGTGTTCGAGAAGGTGTAATTGACTGTCGCGACGCCCCGGCCGTCGGCCTCGTACGACGCGAGGACGTTGCCGTCCTTGTCCAGCAACTGCACGACCGGGCTGCGCAGCGCGCCCGGGGCCAGAAGGTCGCCCGCTACCTCGATGCGGACCGAGTCGCCCGGCGCGGCCTGGAACTCGTACACGTCCGGGTCGTTGTCGTAGTCGCCGGTGTTGAGGTTGTTGGCCGACGCGTCGATCGTCCCGGTCACGGTCACGGCCCGCCGGCCTTCGCCGGTCGGGGTGAAGCTGCCGCTCAGGTCGTCGGCGGTGGCGGGCGTGTTGTTGTTCGACCCGCTCTCGGCGGTCACCTGCGGGGCGGCGTTGACGTCGGTGTGGGTGACGTCGAGGGTGTAGGTTCCCTGCAGGTCGCTGGACACTGCGACGAACCAGGCGCCGCTCCCGCCCGTAGGGATATCGTGGCTGAGGGTGACGTCGAGCGGGTTATCCTCGTCGGCGCCGCCGTTGGTCACGGAGGCGACGATGGCGCCGCTGGCGTCGAGGATGTGGATCATGGGCCTGGCGAGGGTTCCGCCGCTGGTCTCGGCGCCCTGCACGGCCGCCTTGATCCGGTCGCCGGCCTCGACGTCGAGGCGGTACAGGTCGTACCAGCCGGGAACGCCGGAGTCGTAGGCGAAGGGCTCCGATGCGCCGGTGACGACCGCGCGGTAGTCCTGCCCGCCGACTGGGGCGAAGCTGCCGGACAGATCGTTAAACTGTGTGGGCGCGCTGCTCCCGTCGGGCTCGCCGCTGTCGTTGGGCTCGGACTCGCTGCCGATCAGCGGGGTGGCGTCGGCGTCCTCGTGGACAATGTTGAGCGTGTAGTCGCCGGTGCCGGGCGCGTGCGAGCCGTCCTCGTCGACGACGGTGACGCTCATCAGGTACGTACCGTCGTTGGCGTAGACATGGGTCACAGTGTCCACGACGCCGACCGTCTGGGGCGATGTCCCATCGCCCCAGTCGATGACGTACCCGGTCGGGGTGTCGTCACCGGGGTCGATCACGTCGCCGATGTCGAGGGTGAAGACCTCGCCGGCACGGACCTCCACGCCGCCGAGCCTGTCGATGACCGGCGACTCGTTGAGCACCTGAACCCCGAGCGTCTGGACCAGCGTGTGCGAGCCGTCCTCGTCGACGATCGTGACGGTGATGGTGTGGGTCTGGTCGCCGTCGGCGTAGGTGTGCTCGGCGCGCACCACGGGCGGCGGGATGACCTGTCGGCGGTCGTGCGTGACGCCGAGGGTGTACGTGCCCGTGGCCGTGTCATTGGACTTGACGACCAGGTAGTAGGCGCCGGTTTCGGTGAACGCGTCGTACGTCAGGGCGGACCCGGTCGCCGTGGCGATCAGGTTGCCGGTGCCGTCGTAGAGGCTGACGGTCGCGTTGGAGAGGGTCCCTCCGCCGACGCTGACCGAGAGCGTGTCGCCCGCGGCCACGTCGAGGAGGAACACGTCGACGTCGGAGCCGACATCGATCTGCCCGCCCACCGAGGCCGAGAACCGTTCGGTCTGCCCGTCGATCCGTGAGATACGGCTGAAGCTGCCGCGCAGGTCGTCGGCGTACGCCAGGTCGTTGGTGGTAAAGCCGGCGGCGCCGTCGTCGTTGGCGCTCGACTCCGTGGTGATCGGTGCGGCGTGCGGATAGATGGTCTCGGTGTTGCCGTCGCCCCAGTTGATAATGTAGTGCGAGACGTGGTCTTGGCCGGGGTCATAGAGGTTGTCGAGGACCAGGACGAAGGGTGAGCCTTCCTCGACGGTGGGCGTATCGGAGCCGTCGGCGCTGCCGAGTTCAGCGGTCGGCGCCACGTTGGCGGCGATGTAGGAGATCGTGGACCCGGTGTACGTATGCGTCCCGTCCTCATCGGTGGCGGAAACCGTCACCGTGTAGGTCCCGTCGTCCTGGTAGGCGTGGTAGGCCGTCGTCGCGCCGCCCGCGATCCGCTCGACGGTTCCGTCGCCCCAGTCGACGGTCCAGTACTCGATGACGTCATCGCCCACATCGCTGGCGCCCAGCGTCAGCACGAGGACGTCGCCCTCGCTGCCGGTCGTGGCCGAGGGCGTCACCGTCAGCGCCGGCGGCGCGTCGGCGACCGCCACGATCTTGGTCGTCCCGTAGTACCCGTCCTCGTCGAACGCGGTCGCCGTGATGGTGTAACTGGCGTTGTCGTCATAGGTGTGGCTGAGCGTACCCGCGGCGCCGTCGTAGTAGACCGGCTCGCTGCCGTCGCCCCAGTCGATGATCCAGCCCTCGACCGTGTCGTCGCCCGGGTCGGCGGCCGAGAACGCCAACTGGTAAATCTGGCCCTCGGTCACGGTCGAGAGGCCCGTTAGCGTCAGCGTCGGCGCGACCTCGTTGACGTGGATGGTCGTGTAGACCACAGTGGACCCGCCGTCCGCGTCGGTGATGACGCCACGCACGACGTGGGCGCCGGCGTCGAGCTTGATCGTGTTGGGCAACGTAAAGACGACGGCGTCCGAGCCGGTGGTCGGCACGGTCCGGGTCACGGTCTGGTCAATCGTGCCGTCGTTGTCCCAGTCGACCTCGAACTTGAAATTAGACGACCGGTCGACGGACGAGGGCTCGACGAGGTTGCTGAAGGTGGCTGTCGCGGCCTGGCCCTCGTTGACCATGCTGCCGGTGAACGTCGCGGTGGGCGCGGCGTTGGTGACCGTGAGGCTCGACGTGCCGGTGATCGTCGTGGTGTCGTACACCGCTTCGAGAACCAGTGTGTAGGTCCCCTCATCGTTGATCCCCTGCGCGTCGAGCGTGACCCAGTCGATCTGGATCTCGCTACCGCTGGCCCCGGTGCCGACGACCGTGCCGTTGTAGAGCACGCGGACCGAGTCGGCACCCGGGGCGGTGACGATCAACGAGAGTGTTTCCCCCTCGGCGATTGTCGCGGCCTCGGCGGTCGGCGTTGCACCGGTGATCGATAAGGTGTGAGTGGTGGAGAACGTTCCATTCTTATTGGTCGCGTACACCGTGATGGTGACGCTGCCGGTAGTCAGGTAGGTGTGCTGCGCCGAGCTGAATGCGATCCCCAGGTCCTGGGCGCCGCCGCCGTCGTTCCAGTCGATCGCCCAGTTGGTGATGACGTCGGCGTCGCTGGGGTCGGCCGCCGAGAACGAGACCTCGATCGGCGTGCCCGCCTGCATGGGGCCGTCGTCGCTCACCGTAAGCGTGGGAGCCTTGTCGCTGACGGTCACCGTAGCGATGTCGTAGGCGTGGTTGCCCGCGCTGTCGGTCACGCGCACCGCGACCGTGTACGTGCCGTCGTCGCCGATCCCCAGGCCCTGGAGCGTGGCCCAGTCAAGCGTGACGTTGGCGCCGGTGACGTCGCCGTAGATCCCGTCGCCGTTGATGTCCCAGGCGATGCCGGCCAGGCTCGTGTTGGTCGCCAGCGCGTAGGTGGCGGCCAGCGACAGGCTGCCGCCCTCGGTGATCGCGTATGACCCGCCGGCGTTCGCGCTGGTGGCCTGGAAGCCGGGGACGAACTCGATCCGGGTGTAGCTGATCGATCCGGCGGCCGGGTCCAGCGACCCGAGCGTCTTGGGCGTGGTGTTGGGGTCGTTGGGCTGCGGGTCGGCGGGGTTGGTGCCGTAGGTCGTGCCTGGGTTAAAGTACAGGGTGTCGCCGGCGTCGTGGGTCTGGCCGTCGATCGTAACGGTCGAGCCGCTCAGGATCTTCGTGCCCTCGACGTAGATGCTGTCGTCGTCTGTGCCGCCGTTGATCGTGACGTCGACGCCGTTCACTGCGCGATTGAGGTAGATCTTGTCCTCGCCGCCGTTGCCGGTGACGACGATCTCCCCGCTCGGGTTGGTGGCGAACACGATCACCTCATCGTTGCCGGCGCCGGCCGAGTAGTCCGCATCGTCGCCGTTCTCACGGATCTCGATTAAGTCGTCTCCGCCGTTGGTCGTGATCTCGTGGTAGTCGACATGCGGCGCGGTGGTCTGAATAATGGTGTCATCGTAGGCGCCGAACTCCGTGATGAGATCGCTCAACTTGTCGTTGAACGCGACGGTGAACGCTTCGGAAACGTCGGTGTTGGTGCTGTCGATATCGATGTACTGCAGCCCCTCGTCGGTCGCGGCGACCAGCGCCCCGCCGTCGAAGGTCAGAGCGTTGACGCCCCGGAGCGCGGAGTCGCTGCGGTCGCGCAGGATCTGCACAAAGGTCAGCTCGCCGGTCGTGGCGTCGCGTCGGTAAGCCGCGACGCTTCCGCCGGCCGCCGAACCGACGAACAGCAGCGTGTTGTCACTGGACACGGCCAAAGAGTTGGCGTCGTATAACCCACGCCCGCCGGTGACTGCAGAGATCGTCTCGATGAGGGTCAGCGAGTCATCCGTCTGCTTTTCAAACACCGCCAACTCGCCCGCTTCGGGGGACGCGACGTAGAAGTACCTGCCGTCGCTGGTCTGCGTCACTGCGCCGTGTTTGCCTTGGCTCCTGAAACCGACCTCGCCGATCGTATGCGTTTCGAGCAGCACGCCGGTGGACGCGTTGAAGACAAGCAGCTGCGCGGCGGCGTCGGATGCTGAGGCGTCCCGGATCACGTAGAGTTTGGCGCCGTCCTGCGAGAGCTCGATCGCCGAAGCGTCGCTCCCAACGCTGGTGGTGAGTTCCGTGTAGG
This sequence comes from Phycisphaeraceae bacterium, assembly GCA_028277745.1. Taxonomy (GTDB): domain Bacteria; phylum Planctomycetota; class Phycisphaerae; order Phycisphaerales; family Phycisphaeraceae; genus JANQFR01. Next base: position 41,583 of record JANQFR010000026.1, on the reverse strand, counting down.
TGAAGATCGAGTTGCTGTACGAGAACGCGCGGATCTTTCCGTCGGTCGTCAACACGTAGAACCCGGCGCCAGAGGATTTGGGTGTCGTGTCGATGTACGAGCCGGTCGACGTGGACATATATGTCAGCTCGCCTGTGGTCGCGTCCCGTCTGAAAATGTAGAGTTTGCCGAGGCTCCCGGCCGTGACATAAACGTGGGTCCCGTCCGCGGCGACCTCGACGTCGACCGGGGTATCGCCGCTGCCCAGCGTGTGCCGCGCGACGATCTTGAAGCCGTCGGCCACGACGTCGTTGGCCAAGACCACGATCTCATTATTCTGCGTGTCGATGGCGTACCGGTGCTTGCCATCGGGGCTCACGGCGATGTCGGCGAAACTGAACTGGTCGGCGCTCTCGGACCGGTCGATGGCGACAAACCCCGCATCAGTCGACGCGTACACCCGCGACCCGATGGTCAGCAGCGAATCAAGCCCGACGAGATCAGGGATCTCGCTGGCATCGATGACCTGCTGGATGAAGTGGTAGCCGTTGGCGTCGCGGTCGAGCACCGTGATCGTGTCGTTCGTGCTGGAGCCGATGTAGACCAGGTTGGTGTCCGGCGAGACCGCGATCGAGTCGGGAGCTGCAACGACGATGGAGTGGTCGGAGGTTCCGTCCGCGGTTGAGATGTAAACCCGATTCTTTTCTCTCCAAGCGGCAAACAGGAATGCCCCGTCTGAGCTGTCTTTCATGTCGGCCGGGATGTTATCACTGCCGAAGAAGTCGCTGGTGTAGCTGAGATCGGATGTGTCGTAGATGTAAGCATTGTCGTCGCGGTCGGTGTACAGCTGGCTGCCGTCGGCGGACACATCCAGCGTGTTAGGCCATACATTATTGCTTGTCTGGACGTGCGAAATCAATGGCGTGGCGGGCCACGATCCATCAGCGGCGCGCACGAGCTTGCGCACACCATTGCTCGTGTTAAAGAACCCATTGACTTGGCGTACGCTGCTCACATAGAAGATGTCGGCGTCGGTCGGATCGGCCGCGATCCGCCAAGGGATGTAGGTGTGCGTATCAGCGGCTTCACTCGAACTAAGATAGCCGGTGTAGGTCTGCGCGAACGTCAGCTTCCCATCCGCGCTGTTGCGCGTGTAGATCCCGAGGCCTTCCTCGGTCCCGGCGATGACGACGTACTCCCCGTCGGCGGTGATCTCGACCGAGTGGACGCCCTCGATGTCGTTGTAGTATTCCGCCACAACGCTCAGGTCACTGGCGTCGAGCACGACCAGGCCCTGACCCGCCGTATCCACGGCGTAGATGTGCGTGCCGTCGGTCGCCATGTCGGTGAACTGGTAGTGGCGGTACGACTGGAGCCCCTCGCCGAACGAGACGTAGACCTGCCCGTCGCGGACCTCCAGGTGATCGATTTCCGATTGCCCGAAGGTGCTCTGGTCGGTGGTGTCGGAGTCGGCGACGGAGCGGTCGAGCGTCAGCGTGCCCGAGTCCCGGTCGCGCCGGTAGATGTCCAGGACATCGCTGGTCTCGTTGAGGGCGTAGACGTACGCGCCGTCGCTCGATGCCTCGAGCACGGTGATCCCGTCGATGTCGCCCGAGGCCGCGTCGCTGTCGAGGAGCGTCTGCACCAGCGAGAGCGTCCCGTTGGACGGGTCGACCGAATAGACCAGGATCTTGGCGGCCGCGGCGTCCTTCACGTAGACAAAGTCGCCGAACACGGGATCGCTGACCACCGTCATCGCCTGGACGCCGCCGAGCCCGTCGGCGGAGCCGATGGTGTCGAGCACACTCGAGAGTTCATAAGAAGTGAGGACGGAGAGCTCGCCGGACTCTGTACCGACGTAGACGAAGTCATGATTCTCGCTGACGACAACCTCCGTCTCGGGTTGCTCGCGCGTGTCGCGCATATGGCCGTTAAAGGAGATGTTGTCGAGCTGTAAAGTTGTGTTGTCGTTAGGGCGATTAAGTTCATTGCTGACGTATAGCCGGAGCGTTACCTCTTCGCCGTTTGTGGCCACGATGTCCGACAGATCCAACGTCGTTGTGCCTTCACGGAAGGTGGGGGAACTGGGGCTAGGCATCCCGCCCACGTAGCCGGGGTGGAAGGTCGCAATATCCGTCGAATAGTTGTCGGTGCTCGAGCGTACGATCACCTTGTAGCGGTTCTGGTTGTTGGCGTCGCCGCTGAGCTGCCAGTCAAAGGTCAGCGAGTCGAAGTCGAGATAGACATCTTGGTTAATGGTGTTGCCGGCCCGCGGCGTGTATTTAAGATAAAGATACCCGTTGCCGCTGTTGGGCACGTCATCTGCAACGACCCTTAGCATCGGCTGAGACAAATGATCCCTAGACGGCCCGATACTGGACACGAGGCCCCCGCCGGCGCCAATGCCCGACACATCGAGGCCGGCAGCCGAAGCATCGACGTTCTTGTCCAGGTCCGTGAAGTCGTAGTACGCTAGCACGATGGGGGGGCTGGAACCGATCACGGCTTCGTCCGACTGTTTCGTCAGGGCGCCGGTGCTGATGTTCCGGGTCAGCCGCAGCACGGCGTCGGGCGAAGCGGCGTACAGGACATCACCGTCGCTGCTGAACTCAAGCGAGGTGATGTAGTAGTCGCTACCTACGGAGACGGATGAGTGGAAGGTCAGGACGCCGCTGCTGGCGTTGCGGGTGAAGACACTGACAACGTGGTCGTGGGCGTCGTAGGCATAGACTTGGCGGTCGTCCGGGCTGATGGCGATCGCCACGAACTGCGCCGGGCTCGGGGTGCCGCCCGCCGACACGCGGTCGACCTCCCCGGGGAGGAAGCTGCCGTTGCTGACCTGGCCGACCCAGACAAAGCGCGCCCCATCGATCACGGTGGTGTCTTCAACCCAGTAAATGTGCTTGCCGTCGCGCGTGACGACGAAGTCGCGGACACCCTCCCACATGCTCCTCCCGACGTCAGTCGACCGGTCTAACTCCCCTATCTTCTTCCACAGATCAAAATCAAAATCGCTATTCTGCTCGTGAACATAGAACTGCCCGTCATCGCTCGGGGTTATGATCTCCGGCCCGACGGTCATCGTGACGTTGTCGGTCTTGATGGTGGCCTGGACCGGGCCGCCGGCCTCCTGAATCTCAAGCGTGTCCCCGCCCGCGGTTCCGCCGTTGACCGTGACCTTGTCGACGGATTCGGTGTAGAGCAGCGTGGTGTAGCTGCTGTCGGTGCTGAGCTTGGCCTCGACCTTGTCGTTCGCAACCCGCCAGTCGATATCGTCGGTGCTGCTGGTGTTCATGAAGCCGACGTTCTCGACGTCGACGACCACGCCGTCGGCCAGGCCCGTGAAGTCCGTGGGGTCGCCGTCGACTGCGATCACGACGGTGTCGCTCTGGTCCCCGCCGATGATCTCGGTCGCGTCGACCTGAGTGCTGTCGGTGCCCCAGTCGATGATGTTGAAGACGTCATCGCCCTTGCCGCCGTCGAAGAGCAGCGTTACGTCCGCCAGAGCGGATTCCAGGTCGAAGGTGTCGTTGAAGTCGCTGCCGGTGATCTCGACCGTGCCCGCGCCGTCGATGTTCACCTGCTCGATCGGGCCGGCCCCGGCGGAGTCTTCGTCGGTGATTTTCAACGCCCCGTTGCTGGTGCTGTCGACCTTCGTGTGCACCGCGGCCTCGGCCTGCCCGTAGTCGAGGATGATCACGTCCTCGGGGTCGGCGACAATGCCTAATGCGAAAGTCACCCCGGTGACGGTGACCTCGTCTTCGGCCGAGCTGTTGAGTCGCACCGAGGTGAGCACGGCATCCTGCACGGCGATGTCATACGGGACGCTGTTGGCCGAGCCTTCGAAGATCAGCCAGTAGCCGGCGGCAAAGGTCACATCCGCGATCTGCTGAGCACCGGCGTCGCGCCGGACCATCGTGTCGTCGAGGATGAACTTGACCGGCGTGAGCGTCGTCGCGCGGTGCTGATCATCGATCGTCAGCGTATCCGAGCCTTTGCTGTCGATCAGGTTCAGCGGGGCCACGATCTGGTCGAGCGTGTTGCCGTCAAAACCCAGCACGATGTCGTCATTGCCGTCGTCGCCGTTGATCTGCATCGGGACCGACAGAGATTTGACGTAGACCACGTTGCTGGGGTCCCAAAGCACCGTGCCGTCGTCGTCGAGCTGGACATCGATCAGGTCGGCGTCCGAGGCATCGAGCAGCAGGTGCTTAAAGTCGCTGGCCTCTTCGTTCGTGGGTTTGGTTGCCGAGCCCCAGAGCTTGGAGCCGTTGACCATCCAGTACACGGTTTCGTTGATCACGATGTCGTCGTGAGTGAAAACGACGGTCTCGACGGCGCCGGTTTTAACCGTTTTGGCGCTGTCGCTGCCCGGCTGGCCGATGTAGGTGACGTCGACCAGGTCGTCGCCGACGCCGCCCTCCACCTCGACCCGGCGGCCGAGGTCGGCGATGGTCACTATGTCGTCGCCGTAGCCTAGGAGCAGGTCGAGGGTCTCGACGGTGCTGTCGTAGGTGACGTTGCTGGACCGCGTGCCCAGCCCGCTGACCAGGGTGTTGGTAACCGACACGGTTCGGCCGGTGGTGTCGCCGGTGTCGTCGTACATGACGGTGTCAATGCCGGCGCCGCCGATGATATTCAGTGCGGCCTGGATGCCGTCGATCGTGCCGTTGTTGCCGATCTCGACTGTGTCGGCGCTGCCCGCGAGTCTGAGGCTTGACGCGCCATTGACCTGCTTAACGTGGACGTCGTCGCTTTGCTCCGACCCGATGACATCGAGCCCGCCGGCGGTCGTGCTCTGGATGACCAGGTCATTGGCCTTTGTCGTGTTGCTCATGTCCAGCGTGACCGTGTTCTCGATGCCCTCGAACTCGATCAGTTGATTGGTTCCCCGGACGTGCATCGCCCCGCTGTCGGCGCTGAGGCCCGTGCCGTCCTGGGCGGCGGAGTAGGCGAGATGCCGGGTGCCGGTGGCGGTGCCGTCGTCTTCGATGTTGAGCGTGTCGTTGCCGGCGCCGCCCAGGATCTCGATGTCGCCATAGACCACGTTAAAGGTGTCGGACTCGGAGCCGCCATCAAGCACCAGGTCGATCAGCCGGGACACGGGCGTAGTGTCGGTATCGACGTTGATCGTATCGTTCCCGGCGCCGGCCAGGATCTGGATCTGATCACGACCCGGGTCGCTGTTGATCACGCGTACCAGGACGTCCTGGCCGGCGCCCAGCGACGCATCGACATCGATGCCGACGAGCCCCAGATCCGTGTCGTAGGTCACGTCGGTGATGTCAAAAGTGTCGGCGTTGCCGCTGCCAACCAAGATCATCTTGTCGACATCGAAGTCGGGCCCACTCGGCAGCCCCATGTCGATGGCCAGTCGCGTGAGATTCGTGGTGTCGAGGTCGTCGAGCGTGACCGTGTCGGCCCCGCCACCGAGGACCAGGGCGATGCCCTCGATGCCGCCGGCGTCGATCTGCTCGGAGCCGTTGGCAATGTAAAGAACGCCTGAATCGTTGGAGACCAGGACGCTGTCGTCGGCGTCGACATAAGAAACCCCATTCCACTGCTTGCCGCCGATGACGGTCAGTTCGTCTTGTCCGCTCAGGTCGTTGATCGTTTCCTGCCCGCCAGCCTGGCCAACCTGCCAGAAGTACAGGTCGTCGCCGGCCCCGCCTTCCAGGACGGCGTCGAGGCCCTCGCCCCCGTCAATGGTGTCGTTCTCCGCGCCGCCGTAGAGCTTGTCGCTGCCCGCGTTGCCCTGGAGGCTGTCGTCGCCGCCGCCGCCCTTGAGCGTGTCGTCGCCCGAGCCGCCGACGAGGATGTCGTCACCCGCCCCGCCCTCGAGGGTGGCGTCGCCGGCGCCGGAGTAGGCGAGGATGTCCTTCCCACTGCCGCCGGTGAAGGTCACGTCGACGTTGGTCGTCGAGCTGACCACGTTGAACAGGTCGTCATTTTTGCCCCCGTCGCCGACGATGCTGGTGACGTTGGTGAAGGTCTGAGTCGCCTTCCCGATCGCGGCGCCCTCGGCGTTGTATCCGATAAAGGTGACCAGGAAGTCTTCGCCGACTCCGTTCTCAGACGCGCCGAGCGACTCGATGAAGAAGTGCTCATAAGTGGCGTTGTCGCTGGACTGATCCAAGAACGACTTGGTGTACTGACGCTGGTCGGCATAGAGCTCGCCGGCGAACAGCCGCAGCTCGCCATTGGTGACTTCGCCGATGACCGGCTGCACGTTACCCACGACATTGAGGATGTCAAAGTCATCAAACTCGTAGAGGGGTCCCTGGAGGAGGATGATGTCCGCAATGACCCATTCCTTCTTGGTCTTGATCCAGCCGGCGACCGTGTACTCGAACTTAGCCCTGGCGAACGCCTTGACCTGCCCGCCGTAGTTGAAGAGGGCCGCGGGGTTGAAGTCGTGGAGCAACTCGGCCTCCAGGCCGCGGATGCTGTTGTCGTACTCGTACCCGTCTGCCTCATCGGGCAGCGGGTTGTTGTCGGGGTCGGCCAAGTACTCGACGGTGCCGTTGGGCAGGTCGTTGAGGTCGACAAAGAAGAGGCCCTCAACCCCGCCCTCGAGTTCGGCCTTGAGCTTGATCACGCTAGCGTCGAACTCGGCGACCGGCGACAGAGCGAACCTGAACAGGAGCCCGAATTCGTGGCCGTCTCTGGGCGGCCCCTGGTCCCCGCCGAAATCGGGCAGTTCTCGCGCGGCGTCGGGGTCGTCCGCGTAGACCGTTTCGACGCCGTCGAAGTCGGACCGGCCGTTGTGGTCTTCGAGCCTGACGCCGTTGTTGAGCAGGAACAGGCTGGTCTGCACATCGGTTTGCAGCGTGTTGACGCCGGTGAAGTCGAGCGTGTCGGTCAGCAACTGCGCACCGCCGCCGTCGTAGGCGAAGCCGAGATTGCCGTTCAACTCGACCAGGATGTCCGCCTCGATGCCCATGTTGATGAAGTTGAGGAACCTGACGCCAACCAGCGACCACCTGAGGGTCGTCGACAGCTGGAGGTCTCTGACCTCGAAGTTGAAGAACTTGCCGGTGGGGTCGCCGGACATGAGCTTGAACAGCTCGTTGGGGTCGTCGAGAAAGGGGAAGCTCAGGTCGGCGTACTCGGCGCCGAAAAAGACCTTGGTTCGTGTCTCCTCCTCCGCCCCGAGCGGGCCCTTCGCCTTATCCAGCACATCCTTGGCGGGTGTCTGTTTCTTCGCATCGTGGCCCTTAAACGTGTTCTTGGAACTGGGTTTCTGCCACTTGCCGTTTTTCCGGACGGTGCTGTCGAGGCCGGTGACCGTGGTGCCTAAAACCGAGAAAGCCTCCTCGGACTCGAGGTCCGTCCCCACGACAAAGTCGCCCGGGGTATAGGCCTCGAAATCGAGGATGGAGTCCATGGTCCTGAAAACGCTCTCGGCTGCCTGGATGGCGATCAGGGTCCCGGCGAGGTTGAACGAGCCGTTGGTGACGCTGGTCCCGACCGCCGCGGCGCGCAGCAGGTCGAAGCCGTTGAGCGGCGCCATGCCCGCCGCCTCGAAGATCTGGTCGATCCCGGGGATCGGGTCGACCATCATGGAAATCATGTCCTCCAGAGGCCTGAGCGTGTCCTGCAGGTCCTCCATGACGGGGTTGATGAAGTCGAGGACGAACTTGTAGGTGTTGAGCTCGATGTCGGTGTACTCGATCGTCGGGCTCATGGTGTAGTCGTCGCTCAGGTCGGCCGCGAAGTCCGCGAAGGTGACCACCACGCCCGAGCGGAACTCGAGGTTGAACGTCTCGGCCGTCGTGACGTTGATCATGTCGCCGAAGTCGGGGACCAGCGCGAAATCGGCGTCCAGGTTCGCCTCACCGCTGCCCGTCGCGTAGCCGACGACCCCCGTGTCGACGAACTCCGTGCTGTAGAGCAGGTCGTCGGTGTTTGCATCCTGAATATCAATCTCGAAGCGGCCGGTGAACGAAGAGTCTTCGGTGGCGTCCTGCTTGTACGACGAGCCGAAGACGCCCAGCGTGCCCGCGCCCCAGAAGTCGGAGCTCAGGTCGGCGGTCCAGTCGACCACCAGCTCATCCTCACCCGACACATCGATGAAGAAGCCGTTGGTCTCGTCGACGCCGAAGGTTAGCACGTAGTCCCAGGATCCGTCGACCAGCAGGCCGCCCTGATGGGTCAGCAGGATCTCGACCGCCGGGTCGAGTTGGAGTTCGAAGTCGAAGATCTCGGTGAAGTCGCCGCTCAGCTCGACCTGGTACTTGACTTGAGCGCTGTTGTCGTCGCCGATGGCCAGAACCTGCACGCCCGTGTCCATCAGGCTCGCAAAGCGGTTCGCGATCTCTTGCCGGACCTGCTCTACCGTGATGTTGGGGTCGGTGAAGTCGAAGCCCGTGCTCTGATCCCAGGCCTCTTCGATCTGCTCGGCGATCTTGCCGGCGGTCTTCTCGGAGAACTGGTCGCCGACGAACGGGATCAGGGCTCCGAAGACCTCGTCATTGAGTTCCTTCTGAAGCGCTCCAAAGTAGTCTTCGGCGCCAGTGCCCGTCAGCCCGTCGTCGATCAGGCCCAGGTCCGCGGATAACAGCCGACGCTCTTCCAGCGGCTCAAGACGTATGGGCGTCAGGCCGCGATCATCGGCGTAGTTGCGCACCAAGAGCAGGTGACGCAGTTTGTCCAGCACTTTGACGTAACGGGCCATGCGACTAAGTCCCCTAATCACGAGCCTTCAAGACAATCCCAATTCACCCTGATCGAACAAGAATCAACCTCAACACACAGAAATGGCGCAGCGATAGCCAGGTATGACTTGAAGGCCATTTCCGACCGAGTAAGCTTTCCCCCGCTCATCAAGATGTACCGACAGACCAACCGAAACGCTTCAGGAGGGTCTGGGCTTCTGGCCTCACGCCGGCCGCGCCGCGTCATCAATTGCGGATGGAGACCATCTCCATGTCACCGTCAGACAGCTCGTTTTTACCGGAAACAGCCTGACATAAAGATTTCGTTAACTTCCTGCTAATGCGCAAGTTCTCTTCGACAATTACTTTAAAATGCGAATGGCGGAAACTTAAATAAGATTGGTGAACGTCGGGCTAGCCTGAAGCGTTGCAACGAACTCTGATGGTCTCGGGGTAATGACCGACCATATTCCTCAACCAAGAAGATTCGACGTGCTCACGGCCGGGTTGGATGTTCACCAACGTCCCTCATCCATTTGCATCCTCGACGAGCACGGCAGGCCTGTCGCCAGCAGATCGGTTCACAGCGGGTGGGAGTGAGAGCGTGCGATCTAGTTCTTTCTAACTCCGTCATGGTTACCGTCACCACTGAACCCCGGCATCGAACCCACAACTCCCACTCCGCCGGTCGTCGGTGGAACGGCCCACCCTGTCTGTGGCCGTGTATTGTGATCGCCCTTGAACATCAGCCTTAAGCCGAATTCCAGGCCACCTGCTTTATGACGTCCAAGGCAACTGGACGCTGATCCGTAACCAGATGGACAACAACACACATCGGGGGGCGGCCAACAAGGAAACCGGAGGCTGGCGAGTCGGGAGGAAGGTGTTTCTTTACTCAAGCCGCAGGGAAAACGACGCCTCAAATGTCCACATCACCTGGGGGATGCTCCGGTTGGCTTCTCGTTTTTTGGGTAAAGATACTTGACGTGGTCTGTTCGCCAGGGTAGTATCCACGTGATTAGTAACCACGTGAATACTCTCTAGGCTCTGAACCCATCATGACTTCTCGCGGCTCCGCCAGCACGATTACCCAGGATGACCTCGCCCGCCTTGCGGGGGTAACCCGTTTGACGGTGCGTCGGGCTCTGGAGGGCCGCCGCGGCGTGGGGGACGCGACGCGCGACCGCATCCGCGAGCTCGCCCGCCGGCACGGCTACCGGCCCAACGTCGCCGCCCGCGCCACCCGCTCCGGCCGGCTCGGGTCCATCGACCTGCTCGTCTCCAACCTCCGCGGCGGCGTCTCGCGCATCCCCTTCGGGTTGCTCGAAGGCATCCACGATGCGATGAGCCGCCACAACCTCCACCTGACGCTGAGCCAGGTCGCCGACAAGAAACTCACCGACCCGCAGTACATGCCCAAGATCCTGCGTGAGTTCATGGCCGACGGCGTCCTCATCAACTACACCTTCAATTTTCCGCCGCCGATGCTGGAGTTGATCGAACAGCACCACATCCCGGCGGTGTGGCTGAACATCGACTTGCCCCACGACTCGATCCGCCCCGACGACCGAGAGGCGGGCCGTCTCGCGGCGGAACACCTGATCCGTGCGGGGCACCGGCGGATCGGTTTCGTGAAACTCAGCGGCGGCGGGCATCATTCCGAGCGGCTGCGTGTCGAAGGCTACACCGCCGCGATGAATGCGGCGGGCCTGCACGCGTCGGCCGAGAACCTCGGCAGCCGACAGTTCCACCTGATTGAAGAGGGCGGTTTCAATCAGGACGAGCGGCTGGGTCTGATGCGCGACTACCTGCGGCGGTCGCGCGATCTCACCGGCGTGGTCGCCTACACCCAGGCCTGCGCCGACGTGCTGTGTCTGGCGGCGGCGCTCGAGGGTATCCGGGTGCCGGAGGACCTGTCGGTGGTCACCATCGCCGACAAGGTCGTCGCCACGGCCGGCCAGGCCATTACCACGGTCACGCTCGGTTGGCGGGCGATCGGCGACACGTCCGTGGAGATGCTGATACAGAAGATTGAAACTCCCCAGACCAAACTGCCGGCCCGTGTAACGCCGGTGGCGATCGAACCGGGCGTTTCTGTCGCCCGCCCCCGGCCGAGCGAACGCGCTTGAACCGGTCGGTTTTCATTCATCTCTACGAAAGGAGGATATTGTGCCACGATTCCAAAACCTTCTGTTGGTCCTTTCCGCCGCGTTGGCGCCGGCCGCCCATGCGGCCGTCATCACCACGGCTGACGGCGTCGGCGCCGACAACCAGGTGATGGGGCTCGACGGGCAGAACCGCCACACCCTTAACAAGGGCGGCGGTAGTAATATCGAGCTCCGCAACAACACTTCGACGCCGGGCAACAATTTTGTCGGCGTGCTGCGCTTCGACCTCTCGTCGGTCACGATCGGCGCCGACCAGACCATCGAGGCGACGCTGAACATCACCCAAAACGACCTCGAGACGACGGCGGCGACGATCAACGTCTACGGCCTCAACGACGGCTACGCGGGCGGTGCCGACGGCCTGGGCGCGGAGGACGAGTTCGCCGAGGCCGGTTACACGGAAGGCGTCAGCAACTTTTCTCCCGGCGGAGCGACCGACCTGCGCGGCGACAACGCCCCGGGGTTTATCGAGAACCAGACCGGCGTCGACATGATCGACGCCTCGCTCACCACGCTGCTGGGGGCGATTAATGTGCCCGCCAACAGCCCCGGGGGCACGACGGTTTCCCTGACGGGCAGCGCGGCCCTCAACAGCTTCCTGACGCAGGCCGCGCTCGAGGACGACGTCGCGGTCATCTATCTCGTGAACGCGACGGACAACGCCAACGTGGCCGTGCTCACCAAGGATGGCGGCGCCGGGCCGAACCTCAACGTGACGGTCATCGTTCCCGAGCCCGGGGTCGGGGCCATGGGCCTCGGGGCGATGGGGCTGCTGATAGCGACGGCCCGGCGACGCTGATGCTCTCCGTCCATGGTCGCCGGGCTCCTCTTCCGCCGGCCTCGCCGGTCGACGTAGACTTCACTGGTTTTCTGGAGTGTCCCCATGCCTGATTCAACTCGCAGCCGAGGCTTCACGTTAATTGAATTGCTGGTGGTGATTTCGATTATCGCCTTGCTGATCGCCATCCTGCTGCCGGCGCTCGGCGCCGCCCGCGAGGCGGCGCGGCAGGCGCAGTGCGGCAGCCAGCTCCGGCAGATCGGGCTGCTCCACAACACGTACGCCAACGATTTCGGCGGGATCGGCGCCCCGACCTGGTACACGCCCGACGGTGACCATGGCAATAACTTCTGGGAGGGCGTCGCCTCGACGCTCAGCGGTTACGCCTTTGATCTGCCTTCGGGCACATTCGTGAACGCGGCCCTGGTGCAGAGCACTTACGGGCAAGGCGCCCGCAGTATCTTCGTCTGTCCCAACAATCCGTTTTTCGAAGAGCTGGGCGATAAAAGCTACGTCGGGCACGCGTACGTGCTTGGCGGCGTCGGTGAGGACGGGGGAGTGCTGGGGCTGAACGGAAACAACCCCGGTGGCGGGACCTTCACCTGGGCGACCACCGCGTCTGGGGAGTACAAAGCGCGCCCCCACCGGTTGGATGAGGTGTTGCCCGCGTCCGGAACGCCAATGATGCTGGAAGGCTGGATGCGTCAGCGGATGGACGACGTCTTCCGCGACAGCATCACCCGGGTGAACGAGTACCCGCAGATCGACCCTTCCAACCCGGGCTACCGGCCGGCGCATCTCAATGACGCCCACAACCTGCTGTATGTCGACGGGCACGTCGGGACGGTCCCCATCTTTGAATGGGAGCCCGACTGGTTCAATTACGACCTGCTCTATTAATCAACCTCTGTATTGCACAAGGAACGCGACGTGACCTGGAAGATCATGATGGCGGCGGTGATCGCCGCCTCGGCGGCGGCCGGCGATGTCGAGCTGCCCGACGGCGGCGTGGACATGGCCGCGGCGGTGGAGTTCGCCGACGTCGGACTCGGCAACCGCAGCGCGGCGGACGCCCAGCTCGAGCGGATTCACCCGGAGGGCGCCCCGGCCGACTGGGGGTTCCGCGTCCGGACGCTCAAACAGCCGCGGCTGCACTATCACATCGAGCTCCGGGCGCCTCTGACCGGGGCGATCCGCAAGGGTGACACGGTCTTCGCGGGATTCTGGATGCGGACGGCGGAATCCAGCGTGGAGAGCGGCGAGGCGGTCACGCTGTTCCGGGTCCAGCTGACGCGCCCGCCCTGGACGCGGATGCTGTATGGCGAGTTTATCGTCGGGCCGCAGTGGCGATACGTGTACCGCAGCGGGCGTGCCGATCAGGACATCCCCGCCGGTGAGGTCGCGGCGGTCTTCTCGGCCGGCTATCCGCGCCAGGCGTTCGAAGTCGCGGGGCTTGAAGTGATCAACTTCGGGCCCGATGTCGATCCCCGGTCGCTGCCCCAGATGGCGCACGGCTACGCGGGCCAGGAGCCCGACGCTGTGTGGCGGGCGACGGCGGAGCAGCGCATCGACCGGCTGCGCAAGGCCGACCTCGCCGTCCGCGTGGTTGACGGCGACGGCCGGCCCATCCCCGGCGCGCGGGTGCGGGTCGAGCAGACCGGCCACGCCTTCTGGTTCGGATCGGCGATCAGCTCGGACTGGCTGATCCAGCACTGGGACACGCCCGACGCCCAGCGGTACCGAGAGAAGATCACTGAGTTGTTCAACGGCGTCGCGCTGGCCAATCAGCTCAAGTGGGCGCGGTGGGAAAACGACCCGCAGATCGCCCTGAGAACCCTCGGCTGGCTTAAGCAGAACAACATCGGCGTGCACGGCCACGTCCTGATCTGGCCGGGGCTCGAGAAGTTCCGGGTCCGTGACAAACACGAGGTCTGGGTCGCGGCTCAGGACGATCCTGACGTGTTGCGCAAGCGGATCGACGATCACTTCATCGACATCCTCACCCGCACCGCGGGCCTCGTGGACGATTGGGACGTGATCAACGAGCCCTTCACGCAGCACGAGTTGATCGACCTGCTCGGGCGTGAAGAGATGGTTCACTGGTTCAAACTGGCCCGCCAGTACGCCCCGGACACCCGGCTGTTTCTCAACGACTTCGGCATCCTCGGCGCCAACGGCGTCAACCGCGAGAAGCAGGACTTCATGTATGACACCGTGAAGTTTCTCTTGGATCACGGCGCCCCGATCGACGCGATGGGGTTTCAATCCCACATGGGCCACGGCCTCACGCCGCCGCTGCGGTTGATGCAGGTCCTCGATCGTTTCGCCGAGTTGGGTTTGCCGATCTTGATCACCGAGTACGACGTCACCGTGCCGGACCCGGCGGTGCAGGAACAGTACACCCGTGATTTCATGACCGTGGTGTTCAGCCATCCCGCGGTGATCGGCTTCACGACGTGGGGGTTCTGGGAGCCGGTGATGTGGGCGGAGAGCAGTGCGATGTACGACCGGGACTGGAAGCTCCTGCCGGTCGGGCGTGCCTACCGTGAGCGTGTGTTTGACGCGTGGCGGACGGATGAGTCGGCGGTGGCCGACGACCACGGGGCCGCGTCGGTGCGTGGGTTCATGGGGAGCTACCGGGTCACCGCCGAGGCGGGCGGACTGACCGGCGCAGCCGACGTGACGCTGACGCAGCCGGGCGTCGAGGTGGTTGTGACGTTGGGTGGGGCCGGCGACTGAAGCGGAATGCCGGAATCCGGATCTGAGGACGTCTTGGGCGTCCTCAAGATCCGGATTCTGTTGACGCGCGTCACTGCGGGAGCACGACGCCGATGGTCAGCAGCAGGTTGGCGTAGATCCGCTGGTCCGCGGTGGCGATGGTCAGGGCGACGTCGGGCGCCTTGGCCAGGTCGTAGAACGCGAAGCGTTCGACCGGGTCGAGCGTGACGTCGGCGTAGCCGTGCTGGTCGAGGCTCTGCCGATACTCGGCCCAGATGGGCGGGTCCTCGGAGAGGGCGTAGGGCCCGGTTGTGGCGTAGGCCATGGTCTGGGCGGCCTCGACGGGGACGGCGGTCAGGAGGGCGTCGAGGACCTGGGTGCAGGAGACGACGCCGGGGGTGAGGTTGAGGTGGACGAGCCTGGCGTTGGGGCCGAGGGTGGTGGAGGCGGGGTAGTTGCCGTCCGCGATGAGGACGCGGGACGAATGGCCCGCCGCGGCCAGGGCGTTGAGAACCTGCGGGTGGAGGAGGTTGTGTTTGAGCATGCCATGCAAGTTAGCGGAAGGGGTGGGGGCTGGGCAAACGGCGACGGCGTCAACGGTGCAGGTCGGAGCGGGATTCGCCGGTTGAGCGGTGAGTCGCTATGTTGTCGGGCCTATGTCGAAGCGAAGCAGTGACAAAGTCCATGTATTGGTGATCGGTTCGGGCGGGCGAGAGCACGCGTTGGGCTGGAAGTTGAAGCAGTCCCCGCGGTGCGGCCGGCTCTATTTTGGGCCGGGCAATGGCGGGACCGGCGCGGTCGGCGAGAACGTGCCGCTCAACGCCGATGTGGTGGACACCAAGACCGTGGACGAGATCGACTATTTCTGCCGGCAGAACGACATCAGCCTGGTCGTGATCGGGCCGGAGAACCCCCTCGCCGAGGGGCTGGCCGACCGGCTCGAGCACCCGGGCCGGGCGGTGTTCGGGCCCGGGGCGGAAGCGGCGCGGCTGGAGGCGGACAAGGCCTTCGCCAAGCAGATCATGAAGTCGGCGTCGATCCCGACGGCGGACGCGCGGACGTTCACTGATTACGCGGCCGCGGCGCGGTACGTCGAGGCGCGTGACGAGCCGGTCGTGGTCAAGGCGACCGGGCTGGCCAAGGGCAAGGGCGCGATCGTCTGTGACACGGTGGACGAGGCGCTGGCGGCGCTGCGGGTGTGCCTGGTCGACAAAGTTTTTGGCGACGCGGGTGCCACGGTGCTGGTCGAGGAAAAGATGGTCGGACAGGAGGTGTCGATCCTGGCGTTAGTGGACGGGCGGAACATCTTCGTGCTCGACCCGACGCAGGACCACAAGCAGGCGGGGGAGGGCGACACCGGCCCGAACACGGGCGGCATGGGCGCCTATTGCCCGACGCCGCTGGTGAGCGACAAGCTGATGAGCGAGATCGAGCGGGACATCCTGGTCGCGGCGGTCGATGCGTTGCGACGGGACGGGGTGACGTACCGCGGGGTGCTGTACGCGGGGCTGATGCTGACCGCGGGCGGGCCGAAAGTGATTGAGTTCAACTGCCGATTCGGAGACCCGGAGGTGCAGCCGCTGATGATGCGGCTCAAGGGCGACCTGCTGGAGATCATGCTGGCGACGTGCGAGGGTCGGCTGGACGAGGTCGACCTGAGCTGGGACAAACGCTGCTGCTGCTGCGTGGTCATGGCCAGCGGCGGATATCCCGACGCCTACGCGAAGGGGAAGGTGATCCGCGGGATCGCGGAGGCCGAGGCCGAGCCGGGCGTGGCGGTGTTTCACGCGGGCACCGTCAAAGGCAAGGGCGGTTTGGTGACGGCCGGCGGGCGCGTGCTCAATGTCTGCGCGATGGGGGACGACCTGAAAGCCGCCCAAGCGAAGGCGAACGCGGCGTGCGGGAAGATCTCGTTCGACGGCGCGTGGTTCCGCCGGGACATCGGCTACCGTGTTATGTGAGCGCGGGCCGGGGGAGGCGCAGGTCAGGATTCGATCTGCAGGTCCGCCAGCGCGGTGGTGGTGTCTGACGTGAAATCAAACACCTTGTCGAGGCCGGTTGACAGGAACAGCGCCCACACATGGTCGTTCGGTCCGGCCAGCCGAAGCCGCGTCTCGCTGTCGATGATGAGCTTGCGGACCCGCAGCAGGTGGGAAAGGTTGGAACTGTTGAGATGGCGCACGCCCGACATGTCGAGCACCACGTCCGGCATCGGCGTCTGAACGGGGACTTTCTCGAGCAATTGGTCGAGGTCCTCGGTGAAACCGGGCTCATCGCCGAGTTGCGCTACCCAGATCCGATCCGACCACTTCTGTATCGGCATCCTCAATCGCCTTTCGCGGGAATGATGGGACCGCCGAGCAGCGGGATGGCCTGATGAAGTTGGCGAGGGTTGTCACCCATTGCCTGTCCACCCTTACCCGCGGTCCAAACTACGTTTCGTCTCCATTGGTGTCCTTGACCCGCGCCAGGGCGACGAGCTTGTCGCCGGGCACGATCTTGATCACGCGCACGCCCTGCGAATCGCGTCGGGTCTGCCGGACGGCGGCCGCGTTGATGCGGACGATCATGCCGGCGGCGGTGATCAGCATCAGGTCGTCTTCTTCGGCCACGCGTTTGATGGCGACGACCCGGCCGTTCTTGGTTTTCATGTCGCGCCGCCCCTTGCCGCCGCGCGACTGGGGGCGGGGTTCGCCGTTTTCGGGCTGGACGAGGTACTCGTCGGTCGGCGTGCGTTTGCCGTAGCCCTGCTCGGTGACGGTCAGCAGGTCCGCCTCCACGCCGTCGGGCACCCGGACCAGTCCGACCACCTGGTCGTCATGACCGAGGCCGATGCCCTTGACGCCCGACGCGTTGCGGCCCATGACCCGCGCATCGTTCTCGTTGAAGCGGATCGCCATGCCGTTGGCGGTGCCGAGGATCACGTGGTCGTTGCCGCCGGTGCAGATCACGCCGATCAGGGCGTCGCCGTCACGCAGGTTCACCGCGATCAGCCCGCCCGAATGGACGTTCTTGTAATCCTTGAGCGCCGACCGCTTCACGAGCCCGTTCGCGGTCGCGAAAAGCAGGTAGTCTTCGCTTTTCTCGAAATCCGCAATCGGCATGAACTCGCGGACCCGTTCACTCGGCTGCAGGTTGATCAGGTTGACGATCGCCCGCCCCTTGGTGGTCCGGGCGCCCTCGGGGATCTGGTACACCTTGATCTTGAACACCCGGCCGGTATCGGTGAAGCAGAGCAGGTCGTCGTGCGTCGACGCGACGAACACGTGCTCGGTGAAATCGTCGTCTTTCGATTTGGCCCCGATCACGCCCCGGCCGCCGCGGTTCTGCACCCGGTACTGATCCGCCGGGAGGCGCTTGACGTACCCCTCGTGCGTGATCGTGACAACCACCTGCTCGACCGGCGTCAGGTCGCCCATGTCCAGGTCGCCGGCCTCGGAGGCGTCAATGATCGTGCGGCGGGGGTTGGCGTACTTGTGTTTGATCTCGGCGGTCTCGTCCTTGATGATCTGCAGCACCCGCTGGTCGTCCGCGAGGATCGCTTCGTACTCCTCGATCTGCTCCAGCAGCTTGGCGTAGTTGCTCACCAGTGTCTCGATCTCAAGGCCCACCAGTTGGATCAGCTGGAGCCGACCGATCGCCTCGGCCTGCGTGCGTGAGAGGAAGACATCGTTCTCGGCCGACGCGTCGCGCAGCCGCTGGGGGATGCTCGGCGCCTGGGGGTGGTCCGGCGGGATCCGGAAGCCGCGCTGCATCAGCCGCTCGATCGCCTCTTCCCGCGTCCTGCTCGACCGGATCAGGCGGATGACCTCATCGATATCGCACACCGCGTAGATCAGGCCTTCGATGCGGTGGGCTTCCTGCTGGGCCTGGCGCAGGCGGTAGGCGGTCCGCCGGCGGATCACGTCGACGCGGTGCTCGATGAAAAGCTCGATCAACTCTTTCAACGCCAGTGTCCGGGGCTGCCCCTTGACCAGCGCGATATTGATGATGCTGAACGTCGACTGCAGCGGCGTCATCTGGTAGAGCTGGTTCTCGACCACGCCCGGGTCCGCCCCGCGCTTCAGCTCGATCACCACCCGCATACCGCCGCGGTTGCTCGACTCGTCCACGATGTTGCTGATGTCGGTCAGCTTGTCGGCTTTGCGCAGCTGGACGATCTTCTCGATGATTCCCGCGTTCTTGGTGATCTGGTACGGGATCTCCTTGACGACCAGCAGGTCCTTGCCGCTGCGGGTCTGCTCGTGCTCGACCTTGGCCCGGACGGTGATCCGGCCGCGGCCCCGGGCGTAGGCCTCGGCGATGCCGCGCTTGCCCATGATCATCCCGCCGGTCGGGAAGTCGGGGCCGGGCATGATCTGCAGCAGCCCCATCAGGTCGATCTGGGGATCGTCGATCACCGCGTGGATGGCGTCGCACACCTCGCCGAGGTTGTGGGGCGCCATGGACGTCGCCATGCCCACCGCGATGCCGGTCGCGCCGTTGACCAGCAGGTTGGGGAATTTCGAGGGCAGGACCCTGGGCTCGTCGCGGGTCCCGTCGTAGTTTTCCTGCCAGTCGACGGTGTCGAGCTTGAGGTCGTCCAGCATGTCCGCCGCGGGGCCGGCCATCCGGGCCTCGGTGTACCGCATCGCCGCCGGCGGGTCAGGATCGATGGATCCGAAGTTGCCCTGCTTGGCCACCAGGACGTGCCGCATCTTCCAATCCTGGCCCATGTTGACCAGGGTGGGGTAGATCGTCGCCTCGCCGTGGGGGTGGTAGTTGCCCGACGTGTCCCCGGCGATCTTGGCGCACTTGCGGTGCTTGCTGCTGGGCCGCAGGTTCAGGTCGTTCATCGCCACGAGGATGCGGCGCTGCGAGGGCTTGAGCCCGTCGCGCACGTCCGGCAGCGCCCGGTCGACGATCGTCGACATCGCGTAGGTGAGATAGCTCTCCGCCAGCTCCTGCTCAATCGCCAGGTCCTGTGTCCGGCCCTCGGGGACGGGGGCGTCGGGCGTGTCGGGATTCATCGGATCGGGCTGGTCACTCATCGGGCGGGGCGGCCTCCTGCGGCGGCGTAAGCGGCGTGCGGGGAAACACATATTGTACCTCACCGAGCCCGCTCATGCAGGCCGGCGCCCTCCCTCGCCGCCCCCCCCAATCGCCGTCCCGATCGGGGCGTTTCCCGCGGCAAGACCCGGGCCGTCTCTCTATAATCCCCGCCCTATGGAAGCAGGAATCGTCGGTCTACCAAACGTGGGCAAGTCCACCCTGTTCAACGCGCTGACCGCGGCAGGGATCGCCAGCGAGAACTACCCGTTCTGCACCATCGAGCCCAACGTCGGCGTGGTGTCCGTCCCTGACCCGCGGCTCGAGGTCATCACCCAGTACATCCCCCCCCAGAAGCTGATCCCCGCGGCGTTGAGGCTGGTCGACATCGCGGGCATCGTCCGCGGCGCCTCCGAAGGCGAGGGGCTGGGCAACAAGTTCCTGTCCCACATCCGCGATGTGGACGCGATCCTTCACGTCGTGCGGTGCTTCGACGACCACGACGTCACCCACGTCGACGGCGAGGTCGACCCCATCCGTGATATCGAGACCATCGACACTGAACTCATGCTGGCCGACCTGGCGACGGCCGAGTCGGGCATTGAGAAAGCCAGACGGTCGGCGCGCACGGGCGACAAGGCGGCGAAGATACGCCTGGCGGCTCTGGAACGATGCGCCGAGAAGCTCGGCGGCGGAGCGCCCCTTCGCGGGATCGACCTGAGCGAGGAGGAATCGAAGGAGCTCAAAAGCTTCGGCTTTCTCACGCTCAAGCCAGTGCTCTACGTGGCCAACGTCAGCGAAGACGACCTGCAGGGAGAGCACCCGTTCGTGCAATCGGTCCGGGAGCGGGCCGACCGCGAGGGCGGGATGGTGGTGCCGGTCTGTGCGAAGCTGGAGGCGGAACTGGCGGAGTTGGATGAGGCCGATCGCGCCGAGCTGCTGGAAGACGTTGGCTTGGCTGAGCCGGCGCTGCACGTGCTGGCCCGGGCGGCGTACAACCTGCTGGGGCTGCAGAGCTATTTCACGGCCGGGGAGAAGGAGGTCCGGGCCTGGACGATCCCGGTGGGCGCCACGGCGCCCCAGGCGGCGGGCGTGATCCACACCGATTTCGAGCGGGGCTTTATCCGGGCGGAGGTGTACACCGTGCCCGAGTTGGAGCAATACAAGAGCGAGAAGGCGATCCGGGAGGCGGGCAAGATGCGGGTGGAGGGGAAAGACTACGTCGTCCAGGACGGCGACGTCTGCCATTTCCTGTTCAACGTTTGAGGCATACGGATAGCCGGGCCGCTACGCGGCCCTGGGAACCGGGATCGCGTAGCGATCCGGCTACGGGGTCAGACGTCAGGGCTAAATCCTGCCCATCACCAGCGCGACATTGTGTCCGCCGAAGCCGAAGGAGTTGGACATGGCGACCTTGACGTCGGCGTGACGGGCGGTGTTGGGAACGTAGTCGAGGTCGCATTCTTCGTCGGCCTCGTGGAGGTTGATGGTGGGGGCGATGTCGCCGGTCTGGATGGTCTTGGCGGTGATGACGGCCTCGATGCCGCCGGAAGCGCCGAGGGTGTGGCCGGTCATGGACTTGGTGGAGGACACGGCCAGGCCGTTGTGGGCGTCGTCTTTGAAGAGCCGCTTGATGGCGCGGGTTTCGGCGACGTCGCCGAGGCCGGTCGAGGTGCCGTGGGCGTTGATGTAGTTGACGTCGGCGGTGGTGTGCCCGGCGTCCTGGAGGGCGTATTCCATGGCGTACGCGGCGCCGCGGCCCTCTTCGTCGGGCGCGGTGATGTGGGTGCCGTCGGCGGACTGGCCATAGCCGAGGACTTCGCAGTAGATGTCGGCCCCGCGGGCCTTTGCGTGCTCGTATTCCTCGAGGACGACGATGCCGCAGCCCTCGGCGAGGACGAAGCCGTCGCGGTCCTTGTCGAACGGGCGTGACGCGGCGGCGGGGTCGTCGTTGCGGCTGGAGAGGGCCCGCAGGGCGATAAAGCAGGCGAGCCCCAGGGGGGTCAGGGCGGCCTCGGTGCCGCCGGAGATGACGATGTCGGCCGCGTCGTTGCGGATGGCCTCGGTGGCCTCGCCGATGGCGTGGGCGGCCGAGGCGCAGGCGGTGGTGGTGGCGAAGTTCGGGCCCTTGAGCCCGTAGTGGATGGAGACGTTGCCGCACCCGGCGTTACACATCAGCTTCGGGACCATGAACGGGCTGACGCGTTCGGGGCCCTTCTGCAGCAGCTTGGCGTAGCCGGCTTCGAACTCCTCCATGCCGCCGATGCCCGAGCCGATGATGGCGCCGCAGCGGTAAGGGTTTTCCTGAGAGAAGTCGAGGCCGGCGTCGTTGACCGCATCGACGGAGGCGTTGATCGCGTACTGAGCGAACTTGTCGAGCCGCTTGGCGACCCGGGCCTCCACATTGGGGGCGGTCCAGCCGGTGATCTGCCCGCCGAACTTGGTGGAGTAGCGTTCGGTGTCGAACTTGGTGATCGGGCTGATGCCGCTGACCCCGTCCAGCAGCTTGCCCCACACTTCGGGGACGGAGTGCCCGAGACTGGTGGTCCAGCCGAGCCCGGTGATCACGACGCGTCGTCTACTCATGGTCTGTGAATCAGGGATGCGTCGATCGCCGCGGGGCGAAGCGCATCGGGAGGAGAAGGAAGGCTAGGCGTCGCCCGTTGAGGCGACGACCGGCCGGAGCGGCGCGACGGGTCGCGTCACTTGTTCTGTTCCATGAAATTCTTGATGAAATCGATGGCCTGGCCGACGGTCTGGATCTTCTCGGCCTCCTCGTCGGGGATCGAGGTCTCGAATTCGTCCTCGAACTCCATGACGAGTTCCACCGTGTCGAGGCTGTCGGCGTTGAGATCATTCACGAAATTGGTGTCGCGATTGATCTCGCCCTTGTCGACGCCCATCTGCTCGGCGACGATGGCGATCACCTTTTCTTCGATCTCTTTTTCTTCCATGAGGTTCTCCTAACGTCCTGCGGGGCAGGGGGGATGCGCGGTATGGGCCGACTGGGCCTATCGCGGAAATATACTGTCGCGGGCCGGCTCTCACAAATCGCCAACACAGCGATTCCGCCGTCCGCGGGCGGCCCACGCGGGGCGGCCGTCTAACACATCGTCATCCCGCCGTCGACGGTGATGACCTGGCCGGTGGTGTAACCGGCCTCTTCCGACGCCAGATACGCGGCCGCGGCCGCGATTTCCTGGGGTTTTCCGAACCGCCCCAGGGCGGTGATCTTCTTGACGTTGTCCTTGATCGACGCCGGCAGCACATCGGTCATGTCGGTCTCGATAAACCCGGGGCACACCGCGTTGGCGGTAATGTTCTTGCCGCCCATCTCCTTGGCGATCGACTTGGTCAGGGCGATCACCGCGGCCTTGGCGGCGGCGTAGTTGCCCTGCCCCGCGTTGCCGACCAGGGCCGAGACCGAGCTGATATTAACGATCCGGCCCCACTTGCCCCGCATCATCGGCCGAAGCGCCGCCCGGCAAGCAATAAACACGCCCCGGAGGTTGGTCTGCATCACCTCGTCCCATTCGGCGTCGCTCATTCGGAGCATCAGGTTGTCGCGGGTGATGCCGGCGTTGTTGATCAGGATGTCCAGCCGGCCGTGCTCGTCGGCGACGGTGTCGATCAGGGCGCCGACCGCGGTGTGGTCGGACATGTCGCAGGTCTTCACCGAGGCGTGGCCCCCGGCGTCGGTGATCGCCTTGGCCACCGCGTCGAGCTTCTCCGCGTTGCGGGCCACGCACACGACGTGGCGGCCCTGCTCCCCCAGGGACCGGGCGATCGCCTCGCCGATGCCTCGGGAGGCGCCGGTCACGATCGCGACACGCTGTTGGGTTTTCTCTGCCATCGGTTCAGCCTTTCGGGACGGCGAAGTTGTCGGGCTTGACGGACCGGTCGATCCGCCGCATCAGGCCGGTGAGCACCTTGCCCGGGGCGAGTTCGACGAAACGGCGGCCGGCGTGCTCGCGCGCGGCCCACTGCATCGACTGGGTCCACCGCACCGGGTGGGTCAGCTGTTCGACCAGCCGGCGTTTGATCGACTCGATGTCGTCGGCCTCGTGCGGCTCCGCGGTGACATTCGACACCACCGGCGCCCGAGGCGGGCTCCACGCCACCTGGTCCAGCGCCGCGGCGAGGCGGTCCGCCGCCGGCTTCATGATCGGCGAGTGGAACGCCCCGGCGACGGTCAGCGGCGTCGGCTTGAAGCCCATCTCGCTGGCGACGGCCACCGCCCGCTCGCAGGCGTCGAGGCTGCCGCTGACCACCACTTGCATGGGCGAGTTGAAGTTGGCCGGCACGAGCACCCCCTCGCCCCGCGCCTCGTCGCACAACTCGTTGATCTGCTCTTCGCTCACGTCGCCGGTGACCGCCACCATCGACGATTCGGCGGCGTCGGCGGCGTCCTGCATCGCCTCGCCGCGCAGGCGGACCAGCTTGAGCCCGTCCACGAAGCTGAACGCCCCGGCCAGGTGCAAGGCGGTGAACTCGCCGAGGCTCAGCCCCGCCGCCGCCTCGATCGGCCCCAGTTGTTCGGACTCGACCAGCGCCTGGTAACACGCCGCCGAGGCGGTGTAGATCGCGGCCTGGGCGACGTCGGTCCGGTGGAGCCGTTCTTCCGGGCCGCTGAAGCAGACCTCGCTGAGCTTGAACCCCAGCGTCTCGTCCGCGGCCGCGAAGGTCTGGGCGGCGACCGGGAATTGGTCGAACCATTCACGGGCCATCCCGACGTGCTGGGCGCCCTGGCCCGGGCAGAGGATGAAGCAGGATGTTGAAGCGGTGTCAGTCATGAATCGTTTCGATGCAGGGACGGAGCGGTCTTGCGGCCTACAGTCGCCACAGGTTGGCGCCCCACGATAGCCCGCCGCCCTGGGCGACGAAAATCAGGTGGTCCCCCGGCGCCACGGCCCCCTGGGTGATGCACTCGTGGAGGCAGATGCCGGCGCTGGCGGCTGACGTGTTGCCGAAGCGGTCGATATTGACGCTGATCTTGTCTTCGGGGAAGCCCAGCCGCTTCCAGCTGCTCTGGAGCATGCGGATGTTCGACTGGTGCGGGATCACCATCTTGATGTCGTCGGCGGTCATGTCGCAGGCGTCCATCGCCTTCTCGACCGACTCGGCGAGGATGTTGACGGCGAACTTGTAGACCGTGCGGCCGTCCATCTGGAGGGTGTTGTACATGCCGTTCCAGCCGGGCTTCTCGGTGGTCGAGGCGTCGACGCAGGGAGGGATGTCCGACTCGTCGCGGGGGACGAACAGGGCCTCGCCGCGCTCGGCGTCGGAGCCGAGGGCCTGGTACAGGCTGCCGCGGTTTTCATCGTCGCACGGGCTGAGGATGGCGCAGGACGCGGCGTCGCCGAAGAGGATGCAGGTGCGGCGGTCCTCCCAGTTGACGATGGTGCTCAGGCAGTCGGCGCCGAGCAGGGCGACATGGCGGTACTGGCCCGACTCGACGGCGTTGGACGCCATGCCCAGGGCGGCGACGAAGCCGGTGCAGGCGATGTTGATGTCGAACGCGCCGCAGGGGATGGCGCCGATCTTCCGCACGACCCTGCAGGAGGTGGCGGGGCAGATGACGTCGGGCGTCATAGTGGCGCAGATCAGCAGGTCCAGGTCTTCGGGCTGGAGGCCGGCGTTGTCGAGGGCCTGGCGGGTGGCCTTGGCGGCGAGGTCGGAGGTCTTGACGCCGTTGTCCGCCAGGTACCGGGTGCGGATGCCGGTGCGCTGGACAATCCACTCGTCGTCGGTGTCGACGAGCTGGGCCAGGTCATCGTTGGTGACAAGCTTGTCGGGGACAGCCATGCCGGTGCCGGCGATGGCGACGCCGGCGGGGCGGGGCGGCTTGCGTCGGGTCATGCGGATTCCTCGGCGGTGGCCGGGGTTTCGGCCAGGGCGTCGACGATCGCTTCGTTGACGTCGTGATTCGCAAAATGGATGGCGGCCCGGACCGCGTTCTTGATCGTCCGGGCTTCGCTCGAACCGTGGCAGATCATGCAGATCCCGTTGGCGCCCAGCAGCGGGGCCCCGCCATATTCGTGGTAGTCGTGCTTCTTGTAAATGCTCTTGACCACCGGCTCGAACTTCATCGCCAGCTCGGGGTCGATCTCGAAAATCTCGTGCGCGATCGTCCGGAACAGCCCCGAGGACAGCCCCTCGGCCAGCTTGAGCACGACGTTGCCCGTGAAGCCCTCGCACACGACGACATCGGCCTTGCCGACGAACAGCTCGCGGCCCTCCACGTAGCCGACGTAGTTGAGCCGCTCGTCGGCCTTCATCAGCTTGTGGGTTTCGCGGACGAGGGTGTTGCCCTTGCCTTCCTCGCCGCCGATGGAAAGGACGGCGACCTTGGGTTCGGTAATCCCGGTCACGCGGTTGGCGTAGACGCCGGCCATGTGGCCGTATTGGTGAAGGTGCGACGGCCGCGGCTCCGGGTTGGCGCCGACGTCGCAGAGGACGACCGGGCCGTGGAAGGTCGGCAGGGTGATCGCGATGCCGGGCCGGTGGACGCCGCGGAGGCGGCGCATGTGCATCTGGGCGGCCGCCACGCAGGCGCCGGTGTTGCCGGCGGAAATGACGATTTCACACCGCTTGTCGCCCGCACGCTTTTTGCCCAGTTCGCCCATGCGGACGATGGAGCTGTCGGGCTTGTTGCGGATGGCCTCGACCGGGGACTCGGCCATCTCGACGACCTGGGTCGTGCCCACGACCTCGAGCCGGGGCTCGGCCTCGAGCTGTCGCTCCTCGATGCCCTCACGGATAACGTCCTCGTCTCCGATGAGCACGAGGGTGTCGCCGGGGCCGATCAGTTCGATCGCGTCCAGCGCGCCGGCGAGGATCGCATCAGGCGCGTGGTCGCCACCCATGACGTCGATGGCGATCCGCACTTAGTCTTCCTTGGAGAACTCGAGTTTGAGGCCGGGACGGACGTAGCCGCAGTCACGGCAGGCCGCATGAGGAAGCTTGTGCGCGCCGCAATTGGGGCACCGGACCGTGCGGCGGGCGGTGAGCGCGTCGTGCGAGCGGCGCATCCGGCCTTGGGTGCGGCTTTGTCGTTGTTGAGGAACCATGGTCGCAAACCCTTGTCAGTTTCGAGGATAGCCGACCCGGCAGGAGCTTTGCGACAGCAAAGCGCACAACCCGGGTAGGTCAAAACGGCAAAATGTAATCGGCGGAATCGTTCAAGTCAAGTTAAGCCAAGTCGAGGCCGTATATTAAGACTTTAGCCCCGGGCTTCGCCCGGGGTGGATCGTTGAAAAAAACCGTCCCCTCTGGGCGGAGCCCCGCGACTTAAAGGTCCGCCAGGCCCTGGTTGAGCGCCGACAGGTGCTTGCCGAAGTGTTCCGCCAGCACCTCACGATAGGTGTCGGGTTGGTTGCGGAGCAACTCGAGGATCGCCGGGCCGTAGGTTTCGTGCGTCATCACCGAGCCGAAGGTGCAATGCAGGACCTGCCGGCCCGGCTCGGTAAAACCCTTGCCTTCCGGCACGTCCGACCAGTTCTCGAGGTAGAGCTTCACCAGCCGCGGGGTCTCGGCGATGTGCCCGGGCGGCGGGGCGCAGTCGAGGGTGGCCGAGACGTGATAGGTTGCCTTGTCCTCGTCGTACCGGCTGCGGGAGAAGTCGATGATCTCGCGGAACAGCTTTTCGTCAAGCTGGGCGACGGCACGGAGGGCTTCGAGGTAGCTGGTGCCGGCGGTCTTCACGTGCAGCCGGCCCCGGGTCGCGCGGGCGAAGAGCCGGTACATCGAGAGCTTATCCGAGCCCGAGTGGAGGCTGAGCTTGTAGGGCCCCAGCCGCTCGGCGATCGCGGCGTGATCCGCCAGGGATGCCTCGAGGGCGCCGAGGTCGCCCTTGTAGTCGACGCCTTTTTCCAGGTCGCCGATGAACCGCGGGGCGAGGCTCACGAGCTTTACGCCGCCCTTGATGAGCTGGTCGGCGATGATGTAGTGCTCGGCGAGCGTGGTCGGCTGCTCGGTCTCGTCGACGCTGATTTCGATTTCGTGGTCCTGCTCCCGTTTCCCGGCCGCCTCATGGATGTATGCGGCGAGCTTCAGGGCTTCCTCGATCGCCGGGCCGTACTTCACCGCCGCGCGTTTGACGGTCAGGTCATCGAACGTGATGGACAGCCGATCGTTCACCTCGAGGGTTTTGCCCAGGTACTCCTCCGCCCACGCGGTGGGCTGGTATCGGGCCTGGATTTCGTCGGGGCTGTAGTTGTCGGCCTGCTGGTCGACATGGTCGGACGGATCGATGGTGAAGAAGATGAACCCCGCGTCCGCGGTGTAATCGACGTCGGCGGGGGTCTTGAGGTGGTCGGCGTCCGCGCCCCAGGGGTCGTCGAAGCCGGCGGCGGACAGGGCGTCGACCGCGGCGGTCATGACCTGATCGGGGGTCCGCTGGGTGCGGGACATTTCACGGATGGATTGCTGGGCGAAGATGCCGCGGATTGCGCCGCCGTGGGCGCGGAGCGCCGCGAGGTGGCCGGGCGTGGCGTTGCCGAGGCGGTCGCCGAAGCCGAAGGAAGGTTCGAGGCCAAGAGCGCTGGGGCGGAGGGTAGTTGTACTCATGATGAGGAGCGTTGTATCGCAATCCGCAGGAGATGCCAAACCCGCGGGCCTGACCCCGTTTGTGAGACGCCCCGGGCCCCGTCCGGGGTTGAGAGGCGCCTAGTGCTCGGGGGCGGCTTCGATCTCGACGGCGGGGCCTTCGCCCTCGGGTTCGCGGATGGATTCGACCATCTGCCGCACGCCCTGCGACGGCGGCGGGAAGAGCGGCGTCAGCAGCAGGGTGACCGCGAAGTTGAGCGCCATCCCGACCGTGCCGATACCCTGAGCGTGGATCCCAAAGCACCAGTTGGACATACCGAAGTAGACCGTGCCGATGATGTAGTAAGCCGTGAATCCGATGCCGGCCAGCATGCCGATCACCGCGGGCCAGGTGCTGATCCGCCGCGAGAAGATACCCAGCACGATCGCGGGGAAGAACGACGCCGCGGCGAGCCCGAACGCGAACGCCACAACCTGCCCGACAAAGCCCGGCGGGAAGATGCCGAACAGGCCGGCGATCACCACCGCCAGCCCGATGACCACCCGGCCGACCAGCAGGCGTTTGGCCTCTGTCGCCTCGCGGTCGATGACGCGGTAATACAGGTCATGGGCGACGCTGGACGAGATCACCAGCAGCAGCCCGGACGCGGTCGACAACGCCGCCGCCAGCCCGCCGGCGGCGACCAGGGCGATGATCCAGTTGTAAAGCTCGGCCATCTCCGGCGTCGCCAGCACGATGATGTCGCGGTCCGGTCCGCTCAGCCCGTGGGCCCGCAAAATGGCCGCCCCGTCGGCGCCCGCGGCCCCGTCGGAGTCGATCCATCTCTGGTGATTGGCGATCAGCTCCGCGTATTCCGCGTCGTCGATATTTCCGCGTCGGAAGATCTCGTTGCGGTCGCCCGCCGAGTAGCGCACCACCCCGTCGCCGTTGTCCAGCCAGAGGATCAGCCCGGTCTTCCGCCAGTTGTTGAACCAGTCGGGCAGCTCGGCCTGGGTCACGCCGTTGAGGGACTGGAGCATGTAGTACCGGGCGAACGTCGCAGTAGCGGGGGCGGACAGATAAAGCAGGGCGATGAAAAACAGCGCCCAGAAGGCGGACCACCGCGCCGCACGCACGTTTTTGACCGTGTAGAACCGCACGATGACGTGCGGCAGGCCCGCGGTGCCCACCATTAGCGCCAGCGCGGTGCAGAAGACATTCAGTTTCGACCATTTTTCGCTGGTGAAAGGCTCGGTGTAGCTGCCGAAGCCGAGGTCCTGCTGGATCAGGTTGAGCTTGTCGAGCAGGTACACGCCCTGGCCGGCCAGTTCGCTGCCCATGCCGACCTGGGGGAGGGGCTGTCCGGTCAGTTTGATGCTGATGGCGATCGCGGGCACGAGGAACGCGGTGATCAGCACCCAGTACTGGGCGACCTGGGTCCAGGTGATGCCCTTCATCCCGCCGAGGGTGGCGTAGACGAAGACGATCGCCATGCCGATCACCACGCCGATATTGATGTCGACCTCGAGGAACCGGGCGAACACGACGCCGACGCCGCGCATCTGCCCGGCGACGTAAGTGAAGCTGATGAAGATCGCGCAGAGGACGGCCACGAGGCGGGCGAAGTCGCTGGCGTAGCGGTCGCCGACGAAGTCGGGCACGGTGAAGTGGCCGAATTTACGCAGGTAGGGCGCCAGCAGCAGGGCGAGCAGGACGTACCCGCCGGTCCAGCCCATGAGGTAGACGCCCCCGGCGTAGCCCATGGTCGAAATCAGGCCGGCCATGGAGATAAACGACGCGGCGCTCATCCAGTCCGCCCCGGTCGCCATGCCGTTGGCGATCGACGGCACGCCCCGACCGGCGACGTAAAACCCCTTGGTGTCGCGGACCCGGCACAGCCAGGCGATCAGCAGGTACAGGCCGAAACTCAGGCCGACGAACAGGTAGGTCCAGGCGGGAACCGACATCTATTTCGTCCCCCGCAGCCGACGCAGCTCGTCGCGGTGCTTCTTGTCGAGGCGGTTGAGCAGCAGGGCGTAGACGAAAATGATCAGGACAAACGTGATGATCGATCCCTGCTGGGCGAACCAGAACCCCAGCGGAAACCCCGCGATCCGGTAGTGGTTGAGCACGTCGGCCAGGAGGATGCCGCACCCCAGGCCGACCCCGGCCCAGATCAGCAGCAGGACCCCCATGATGCGGAGGTTGCTTCTCCAGTAGCGGTTGATGCTGTCGATGATCCGCGGGTCGTGCAGGTCGATGGGGTCCCGGCCGGCGGGATGATCGGCCGACGATTCCTGGGGATCGGGCATATTCAGGACTCCGAGGCAGAAATGCGGGTTCCGAGCGAGCCGCGATGCTATCCGGCCCGCCCCGGCTTGGCAATGACGGGTTTTGTCATCGCCCGTCCGACTGCCTAAGATGACATGTTCGGTCGGGCTCGCCCGACCCCGCGCCACCCCAGAGCTCAATCATGAAAACCTCTGACTTCGCCGCCACGCTGGCCGACTCCGTCGACCGCCCCGCCCCTTCCGCCGCCGCCATGCCGGATGTCCAGGGCAGTGAGGACCGCCGCAACGTCCCCATCGACAAGGTCGGCGTCAAGAACGTCCGCTACCCCATCACCCTCAAATGCCCGACCACCGGCGGGGTCCAGCACACCATCGCCCGGGTCAACATGTACGTCGGCCTGCCCCATCACCAGAAGGGCACCCACATGTCGCGGTTCCTCGAGGTCCTCAACGAGCACCACGAGTCCATCCGCTCCGACCAGGTCATGGACATCTGCCACGACATGAAAGACCGCCTTGAGGCCGAGGAGGCGCACCTCGAACTCAACTTCCCTTACTTCATCGACAAAAAAGCCCCCGTGACCGGCCAGCCCGGCAAGCTCGACATCGAGGTCACCTTCGAGTGCGCCAGCAACAGCCACGACGACTTCATCATGGGCCTGAGAGTCCCCGCGACCAGTCTGTGCCCCTGCTCGAAGGAAATCTCGGCTTACGGCGCCCACAATCAGCGGTGCGAGATGAACGTCCGTGTCCGTTTCACCCCCGGCAAATTCATGTGGATCGAGGACCTGTTTGACCTCGTCGAGCGTTGCGCCAGCACGCAGGTCTTCGCGGTCCTCAAGCGGCCTGATGAGAAGCACGTGACCGAGGCCGCGTACGACAACCCCAAGTTCGTCGAAGATATCGTCCGCGACCTGGCCCGGGTGCTGAACAATGAAGAACGCATCTGCTGGTACGAGGTGCAGAGCGAGAATTTCGAGTCGATCCACAACCACAACGCCTACGCCCAGATCATCAAGGACAAGCGGGACGGGGCTTGAAAGCATCTTGATGGGCGGTTTGAGATTTAGCCGGGCCGCTACGCGGCCCTGGACCAGGCGGGCGTAGCCCGCCGGCTAGGTCAGCTCCGCCCGCTCTCACATGGGGTGATCTTTCGTACGGGTTGAAGCCGAGGCGAGCCGCTTGGGCGCCTCCGTGATATCTTCATGCCCGATGTCTGAACAGGCCGACAGCCTTTCGCCTGCTCGTCCCCGCCCGCTGTGGCATAACCTCAGCTTCACGCTGATGTGGACAAGCACCGCCGCCAGCGGGTTCGGAGACCGGATGATCATGCTGGGCGCGCTGGCCCTGCTCGGCGGCATGACCCAGCACGCCGACGACACCTCGATCCAAGCATCCACGCAATTCTGGTTCTTCCTCTCCTACATCTTTTTCAGCATCCCCGGCGGATACCTCGCCGACCGCCTGCCCCGCAAGTGGCTGATGCTCGGCTGCGACGAGTCGCGGAGCGTCATCCTCATGTTCGCGTTCGGCATGCTCGCCGCCGCCAGCGGGCCCGCCGCGGTCCCAGAGCAGGAGCATTGGAAGGTTTACGCCACGCTGTTCGCGGTCGGGGGGTTCGCGGCGATCTTCAACCCGACGCGCAACGCCATCATCCCCCAGCTCATGGAGCGCTCCCAGCTCCCCGCCGGCAACGCGGTGATTCTCGTCATCAACGTCGTCGCGTCGCAGATCGGCATGGTGGTCGGCGGCGAGATCATCAGCCCGACCGCGGCGTCGAGCGTGCGGACCGGCCTGTTGCTCGGGGCGGCATTCTACTTTGTGTCGGGCTGGTTCTTTGCGTTCCTCAGGCCGCATGAATCGACCGAGCCGGCGCCCCAGCAGCGGCGGTCGCTGCGTGACGCGGGGACGTACGCGCTGCGGCACCGGCGGGTGGTCAGCCTCATCGTCATCAACGTCCTGACCTGGGCGTCCGCCGCCGTCGTCACCACCGCGATCCTCGGCCTCGGAAGGGTGCAGTACGGCCTCAACGGCGACGCGCTGCTCAAGCACTTCACCTGGGTCAGCGCCACGCTGGGCGTCGGCATGCTCATCGGGGCTGCAATCATCACCCTGATTCGGACCCGCCGCGAGATGACGGTGGTCATCATGACCGCTTTCGGCATGGCGGGGTTGTGCGTCCTGCTGCTCGCCGCCGTGCCCTCGATGGTGGCGACCTACGCCGCGGCGCTGGGCATCGGCATGTTCGGCAACATCACCATCATCGGCGTCATGACCATGCTCCAGTCTATCACCCCCAACTACATCCGCGGCCGGATCATGGGGCTCAGCGCGATGGTGAACAACATCTGCGCCGTTGCGGTCTACTACGCGATCTGGCGACTGCCCGACGCCGACCTCAACATCCGCTACGTGCTCTATCTCCTGGGGCCGGGGATCATGCTGCTGGGTCTGGTCGGCCTACTGCGTCACCTCCGCAGCGGGCCGATGCCCAAACGGATGACCAACGGCCTGTGGCGCATCGGCCGGCTGTTCGTGTTCTCGTATCACCGCCTGCGAGTCATCGGCAAACACCGCGTCCCGGCAGAGGGGCCGGTGATCCTGGCGGCCAACCACACGACCGGGCTGGACCCGTTCCTCATGCAGGCCGCCGTGCCGCGGACGATCCGCTGGGTCATGCTCACGTCGTACCTCTTCCGCGTCGCGACGCCGCTCTGGCGGGCGATCGAGCCCATCGCCCTGGACCTCGACAACAGCGACCTGGCCAAGCTGCGGAAGGTCATCAGCGTCTTGAAAGACGGGCAGATCGTCGGGCTCTTCCCGGAGGGCGACCTGCAGCGCACTCACCGCGAGTTGGGAACGTTCCAGCCGGGCATCGCGATGATCGCCCAGCGCAGCGGCGCCGCCCTCGTCCCGACCTGGATCGACGGCACGCCGCGCCGCCGGAACATGCTTTGGCACTTCCTCCATCCCAGCCGGTCGACCGTGATTTTCGGCGAGCCGTGGACCCCGGACGCCGGCTTGACGCACGACCAGGTCACCGACGAGCTGCGCCGTCGGCTCGAGGCGCTGCGCGACCAACTTGCGGCCGCCGGGACATCCCACGACACTACCCCTCCATGACCCTCTTGAACCATCGCCCCTTTGCACACGGAGTTTGAATCATGGCCCGTCCCGTCACCCTCTTCACCGGCCAGTGGGCCGACCTGCCGTTTGAAACCATCTGCGCCAAGGCCGCAGGCTTCGGCTACGACGGGCTCGAGCTCGCGTGCTGGGGCGACCATTTCGATGTCGATCAGGCGGCCAAGAGCGACAAGTACTGCAAAGGCCGTTGGGAGGTCCTCTCCGACCACGGCCTGACCGCCTATTCCGTCTCCGCCCACCTGGTCGGGCAAGCGGTCTGCGACCTGATCGACGAGCGGCACAAGGCGATCCTGCCCGAAGATGTCTGGGGCGACGGCGAGCCCGAAGGCGTCCGCAAGCGGGCGGCGAAGAAAATGATCACCACCGGCAAAGCGTGCCGGCGGTTCCTCGACAACAAGCCGGGGCGCAAGAAAAAAGACGAGTTCCCCGCCGTCGTCAACGGCTTCACCGGCTCGTCGATCTGGCATTCGATCTACGCCTTCCCGCCTACCGATCAGAAGTACTGGGACAACGGATTTAAGGACTTCGCCAAGCGCTTCAAGCCGATCCTCGACGCCTACGACAAGGTAGACGTGAACTTCGCCCTGGAGGTTCACCCGACCGAGATCGCCTTTGATATCGCCAGCGCCCAACGCGCGATCGACGCGGTGAAAAGCCACAAGCGGTTCGGTTTCAATTACGACCCGTCCCACCTGGGCTACCAGGGCGTTGACTACGTCAAGTTCATCCGTGTCTTCGCCGACCGCATCTACCACGTCCACATGAAGGATG
Organism: Phycisphaeraceae bacterium; assembly: GCA_028277745.1. Lineage (GTDB taxonomy): Bacteria > Planctomycetota > Phycisphaerae > Phycisphaerales > Phycisphaeraceae > JANQFR01. The sequence goes on along the minus strand of JANQFR010000026.1, from coordinate 7,522 downwards.
TCTGGTGGGGCCGCGGCAACGGCGACGTGGGCGTCTTCGGCGGACACACGACCTTCGCCGACCCTCGCCGCTATTGGGACTTCCGCTCCCTCGGCCGCGGCAGCATCAAGTTTGAAGACATCATCGTTGCTCTCAACGACACCGGCTATGCCGGGCCGTTGAGCGTGGAGTGGGAGGACAGCCGGATGGACCGCGAACACGGCGCCGCCGAAGCGGCCGGCTTCGTCCGTGCGGTGGACTTCCCCACCAGTGGCCTCGCGTTTGATGCGCAGTTCGACAACTGAGCCGTGACCGTGAGCCGCCCCAACATCCTCTTCCTGATGTCCGACGAGCACCGCCCGGACGTCACGGGTTACGAAGGCAACCGCGTGGTCCGCACGCCGGTGCTGGATGAGCTGGCCCGCACCGGCGTCGTGTTCCGCAACGCGTACACACCCTCACCGATCTGCGTGCCTTGCCGCCAGGCCATGGCGACGGGGCAGCTGCCGCGCACCTGCGGCGTCGAGCGGTTCGGCGAGGACCTGCCGCCGTTCTCGATGACCTTCGCCAAGCGGATGAGTCAGTTCGCGTATCAAATGGTCTGCGTCGGCAAGCTGCACCACAACGGCCCGGACCAGATGCAGGGCTGGACGCAGCGGCTCGCCGGGGATATGCGCATCACCCCGCCGTACATCGAAGGCCGGGACGAGGCCTCTTTTGCCGCCATCCCCCCCAACGAGGACGGCTGCGGCAAGTGGTCCGACGCCAAGGAGTGCTTCCGGTCCGGCTACATGCCCGAGCGCGGCGAACAGAGCCGGACCCGCGCCGCCCTGGGCTTCATCCGCGGCAAGTACGTCAACAGCCGGTATGACCGCCCGAACCCGCATCAACCGGTGTTGCTGAAGATCAGCTACGGGCGTCCGCACTACCCCTATTTCACCACCCAGGAGAAGTTCGATTATTACCTGAACCGCGTGGAGCCGTATCTCGAAACCGAGGTGTTTGACCATCCGTTCCTGTCGAAGCGCCGCGTCATCCCGGGCGAAGACGTGAGCCCGCGTGAAATCCGCCGGACCACCGCCGCGTACTACGGCATGATCGAGGAGATCGACGAGGACTATGGCGTGGTGCTCGATGCGCTGCGAAACGCAAACCAGGACCCGGACGACTGGTGGATCATCTACACCTCCGACCACGGCGAGATGCTCGGCGAACACGGCATCTGGGAGAAGCAGAAGTTCTTCGAGGCGTCGGCCCGCGTGCCGCTGATCATCCGTCCGCCCCGGGCGCTGCGTACCGCCTGGGGCTGCGCGGGCTCAACCATCTCCGAAAATGTCAATCTCTGCGACCTGTTCGCGACACTCTGCGACATGAGCGGCGTGCCGTTGCCCGATGACGCGGAAACTTTCCGCGGCGCGGGGCTTGACAGCCGATCGCTGCTCCCGCTGATGCGTGGGGAGACATCTGACTGGAACGACGAAACGGTTTCGCAATTCGGAGGCGAGAACCTGATGATCAAGTGGGGCCGCCTCAAGTATCAGTATTACGGCCCGGAGGCCCCCGAGGTGCTTTTCGACCTGGCGGACGACCCGGCGGAGCGCCGCAACGCGATCGATGACGCCCGACACGCCCCCATGGTCGACCGTTTCCGCCGCCGGCGGCGGGAACTGGGGTTCGGCCCCGATGCCGACCCGGGCTATCGCAACGCAGGTTATTGACGCAAATCCGCTGCGGGCCTCAAAATCGTTCCCCGTTTTGTCGCACGGGTCGCCGTGCCCTACAATCGCAAGCCGCTTTGCTCAAGCACCCGAGGTTCAGGGGTAAATCATGCTCAAACCCATTGCTTTGGCCGGCTTCTGCGTGATAGCCCTTGTCGGCTGCTCCACCTACGTCAACATCCCCGCCGAGGACGGCAGCATCGCGTCGGACGACGCCAACCTCGAACGTGTGCGGAATATCCAGGTCGAGGCGATCAACGCCTTGATCGCCCGTCAGCGTGTCGCCGGGCCGGTCAAGATCACCCTGGCCCCCGGCTCGTCGCCCGAGACCTACGCCGCGGTGTTGCCGCAGATCGCGGTGGAAGCGGTGGGGCCGGATCGGCTCGCGCCGGTCGCCATCGCCGTCACGGGCGTCCGTATCCGCACGTACAACGGCGAGGTCGACCTGGCGGTGTCCGGCGCGAGCGTGGTGGATTCGCTGGTTACCGTTTCGCTGGATTCGGCCCCGTTGAACGACTGGTGGGTCGACCGGATCCGGCCGTGGGGCCCGATCAATGACCCGGCCCGCACGCAGCCCCCCGCCGTTCAACCCCCTGATGCGCCGGCAGGCAAGCCGGCCGACTCGTGACCCGAAGGAGTTTCTTATGACCTGGGTGCTCAGCGCCTTCGCCGATGAAGCCGGCGGCTCGACCGATGAACAGATCGCCGCGCTCCAACGCGCCGGCTTTTCCCATATCGACCCGCGGATGGTCGATGGCCATAACATCTGCGACCTGCCGCTCGACCTCGCCGAGCAGGTCAAGGCCAAGTACGACGCTGCCGGCGTTGCGGTCGGGATGTACGGCTCCCCGATCGGGAAGATCGACATCGCGGATGACTTCGAGATCGATCTCAAGAAGCTCGAACATCTCGGCAAGCTCAAGGACATCTTCGGCGCTGGCGGCGTCCGCATGTTCTCTTACTTCAATAAGCAGAATGCCCCCAAGGACGAGTGGCGCAAGATCACCCTCGACCGCCTCAAGCGGCTGAGCGACCTCGCGGGTAAGCTCGGCCTCGTGCTCTTTCACGAGAACGAGAGCCACATCTTCGGCGATCACTCGGACGACGTGCTGGCGATCGCTGAGCTGCGCGACGGCGTAACCTTCAAGCTGATCTATGACTTCGCCAACTACATCCGCACCGGGGAAGAAGGCCTCGAGACGTGGGCGAAGATGAAAGACAAGACCGACTGCTTCCACTTCAAGGACCAGCGTAAAAACGGCCAGCACGTGCCGATGGGCGACGGCGAAACCGGCTCGACGCAGATCGTGAAGGAAGCGGTGGCCATGGGGTGGTCCGGCCCTTGCACGCTGGAGCCGCACCTGTCGTTTTCCGACGCCGTGCTTTCCACGGGCGTCAGCGGCAGCGGAGATCTGTCGCTGAAAGAAATGCCCCAAGCGGAGACTTTCCAACTCGCCGCCGAATCGGCCCGGAAACTGCTCATGGAAGCGGGGGCGGCGGTAGAATAGTGCGGCCGAGTCGTCTGACGACGCGAGAAGGGCTGGAAGGATAAGAGAGAGGCGGTTCATGAACGAGACGCAACGGATCTTCGGCTTGGCGGGGCTTATCACCGCGGCGCTATGGCTGGGCCACGTGCCCCCCGACGCCGGGCGGGGCCAGGCGACGCAACCCGCGGCCGAGCCGGCGACGCCCGCCGCCACGCAGCCCGCCGACGCGGACGCCACGGCGGATGAAGCGTCGCCCGATGCGGTCATCCGACAGCTCATGCGTCACCGCCGTGAAGGCGCCCCCGTCATCGAACCGACCCGATCGCCCGACGGCTCGAGCCCTCCACCCGACGTCAGCGTCCCGCCGGCGCCCCTCGAAATCGACCCCGCCATCATCGGCGTCGCGCCCGGCGAAGACATGCCGCCCTTGCGGCGCGAGGGCGAATTCATCGTTAACCGCCGCGGCCGGCTGATTCACGCCGCCGGCGGCCAGCAGTTATTTGTGTTTGAGGCCGACGGCAAGGGCTCGCCCGAGCTGCCCATGATCATCCAACCCTGTCGACGCCTCGAAGACATGGAGCGGATCGTCAGCCAGCGCGGCGACGACGTCGTGTTCATCCTCTCCGGGCAGGTCCACACTTACCGCGGCGCCAATTACCTGCTCCCCACCATGATGAAGATCGCCTTCCCCAAAGGCAATCTTGAGATGGATTCGTAATGGGGCGAACCCGGCCGAAACCCGCCGGCGTCATCGTGATCCAATGGCGTGCCGCGCGGCGGTGGGGGATAATGTCAACATGATGCTTGCCGTATCGTTTCTCCACACCTTGGCTCAGCAGCCGGCGCCGGTGGTGCAGCAGCCGGCAAGCAACACGCTGCTGATCTGGGCCATCGTCATGATCGCGGTCGCGGTGACGCTGTTCATCGTGGAGGTGTTCGTCCCGTCCGGCGGGATCATCGCCGCGGTCTCGGCGCTGTGTCTGGTGATCGGCATCGTCATGCTCTTCGGCGTGAACACCTGGGTGGGGCTGGCGGCGTCGGGGGCGTCGTTGATCGCGATCCCGTTCTTCGTCGCGTTCCTGCTGAAGATCTGGCCCCACACCCCGATCGGCCGCAGGCTGATGCTGGCCGAGGATGAAGATGAGGAGGACGCCGCCCTGATGCGTCCGAATCCGTCGGCGAAAAGCAACCCCGTCTCGGTCGGCGCGGTCGGCCAGGCCCTGACCGATATGCGGCCCGTCGGATCGTGCCTCTTTGACGGCAAACGGATCGAGTGCCTCTCGACCCGCGGCGTCATCCCCGCAGGGGCGAAGGTCGAGGTCATCGACGCCGGCGGGATGGAGATCAAGGTCCGGGCGGTCGACGATTAACCGCCGTCAGTCGAGCGCGCCCAGCAGGGCGTCCTTGTCATAGCCGACCACGCCCACGTGTTCGTCGGCGGCGCCATAATAGACCAGGTATTGGCCGTCGCGGTCCACCACCGCGGTGGGGAAGACCACGTTGTCCACGAAGCCGCGTGTCTCGAAAGGCTCGGTCGGCGTCATGATCGGCTCGGTGCTGTGGCCCAGCACCTTCTTGGGGTTGTCGTGGTCGAGCAGCAGGGCGCCGGCGGTGTAGCGGAACTGCTTGCGGCCGTCGGACGCGACCTCGATCTTGTCGTTGCCGTGATAGATCGTGAGCCAGCCTTCCTCGGTCGCGATCGGCGGGGTGCCGCCGCCGATCCGTTCGCTGTCGATCACGTGGTCGTCGAGCAGCTGCTCGTGCCCGCCCCAGTGGATCAGGTCGGTGCTGCGGGCGAGCCAGATCTTCGGGATCGTGAACTTCATCGAAGGCATCGGCCGGTGCATCGCGACGTAGTTGCCCACGATCTTCTGGGGGAACAGCACCACGTCCTTGTTGTCGGGGCAGAAGATGACGCCGTGACGGCGGAAGCTGCTGAAATCCGTGGTCGACATCAGCATGGTCACCACGCCGTGCCGGGAAACCGCGACGTAGGTGATGTAGTAGGTCCCGCCGATCTGGGTGATGCGCGGGTCTTCGATGCCGTATTCTTCGTACTCGCCCTCGGGCATGACGACCGGGCCGTCGAGGCGGTCGATGGTCTTGCCGTCCTTGGCGTGCAGGACCTTGAAGTGGGAGATAAACCGCAGGCGCAGCGACCCGTCGTGCTTGTTGGTGTAGACGCGCGGATCGGCGAGGTCGATCTCGTCCCGGGCCAGCCAGTCGACGGTGAGTTGGCCGCTTTCATCAATGCGGGGCGAGGCGAGGAAACCGTCGCGTTGTTCGGTGACTTCCTCAACCACGCGGACCATGAGGACGGTCCCGCCGTTGAACGCCGCGGCGCCGGGGTTGAACGTGCCGACGACGCGTGTGTTCTCGCGCATCGGCGACAGATCGGTCGGGCTGAGCATTTTTTGAGTAAACAGACGTTCAAGCATGGGGGAATGGTACCGGAATCCCCGAGAAGCGTCAGCCGTCCTTGATGGCCCATCGTTTAGCGCCGGCCCGCAGGGCCGGGCTGACGCATGGGCGCGGAAAACGCTTCTTTTCGGTTTGGTCTTACTAGCGACAAGACCTCTCATTCTGAGGGCAACACCCCCCGCCAGAAACGCGCCCAGTTGCCCGCAAAGAACCCGTCGATCTCGTCGTCATTGAACCCGCTGTCGCGCAACGCCTCGCCCAGTTTCAGAACATCAGGGTAAGTGTCGAAATCGTACGGGCAGTGCTCGACGCCGAACCCGCCGTCCAGGTCGGACCCCAGGCCGACGTGGTCGCGGCTGCCGGTGAGCTGACAGATATGATCGACGTGCCGCACCAGATCGGTCAAACGAACTCGGCCGCGGTTTGGGTCGCGGTGATAGCCCGGGTCGATCATGCCGTTGTAGAGGACCGCGCCGATCACCCCGCCGCGCCCGGCGATGGCCTTGATCTGGTCGTCGCTGAGCTGGCGCGGCGCGTCGCACAACGCCCGGGTGTTGCAGTGTGTTGCGCACACCGGCCCGCCGTAGAGGTCCAGGGCCTGAGCCAGGCTCCGATCCGCGGTGTGGGTCAGGTCGAGCGCAACGTTCAGCGGCTCCATCGCCCGGAGCAGCTCGACCCCCAGGTCGGTCAGCGGCGCATCGGGCTCGGGGTGATCGAGGTTGGTCGAGGGCGTGCCGGCGGCGTAACGGCTGTGGCCGTAGTGGGCGAGGCTGAGGCACCTCACGCCGGCGGCGTGCCAATCGCCGATCTCGATCGGCTCGCTGACCGGGTCGGCGCCTTCCAGCATCAGGATCAGTCCGATCGGCCCGTCGGGGCGCCAGGACGCGAGGTGAGCGTCGAAATCGGCGGCGGTGCGGATCACGCGAAACGCGCCCCGGCGTTCGAACAAGCGGTAGTAGGCCAGCTCGGCGTGAGCGTAGGCGTGGGCCATGGCGGGCTCGGGGTAGTCGATGTCGGTGCGGCCGGGCTTCCGCTTCGGATCGACCCACGGCTTGCAACGGGCGAGGATCGTTGCGGTGACGACCGCGACGCCGGCGTCGCGCAACGCCGGCAGGCTGACCGTCGCGGCGCCCCGCCCGTCGTCCACGCCGGGGTGCTCCCAGCGGCGGATCGCCTCGACGGTCAGTTGCTGGTCGCGCTCGTAACGCAGCGCGTTCATGGCCAAATCCAGATGGGCATCAATAATCATGCGGCGCTCACTCAAGCAGGTGACGGCGAAGGAACGCGGCGGCGAAGCCGATCCAGGTGTGCGCGTTCTCGTGCGACTCGCCCAGGCCGATGCCGTGCGGGCCGGTTTCGTAGACGTGGATTTCGGCCGGCACGCCGTGGTCCCGGCAGGCCATGGCGAACTGGACGCCGTTATGAACCGGCACGCCCGCGTCGTCGCCGGTGCTCCAGACAAACGTCGGCGGCGTGTCGGCGCTGACATGACGATGGGTGCTCATCAACTCGGCCAGCGCGGGGTCGAACGGGTCGCCGAGCAGGCCGTGGCGGGACCCGGCGTGAGTGTGGGGCCCGGCCATGTCGATGACGGGGTAGCACAGCACGGCCGCGTCGGGCCTGGCCGCGACCGTCGCCGCCAGGTCGTCCGCGTCGCTGGTGAAGCGGTCGTGGTGGACCGTCAGGGTCGAGGCGAGATGCCCCCCGGCCGAGAAGCCAAGGACGGCCAACTTGTCCCAGCCGTGGTGACGCAGCAGCCGGGCGCCGCGTTGAGCGTCGTGGATCATGTCCGGATGATGATGGCCGTCCGACGCGAGCCGGTACTGAAGGACGGCCGCGTGGAAGCCGGCGTGGTTGAGCGCCCGGGCCACGGGCTCGCCCTCGTGGTCGGCGAGCCCCCAATACCCGCCGCCCGGC
>JANQFR010000076.1 GCA_028277745.1 Phycisphaeraceae bacterium | reverse complement strand
GCGGCTCGGACGCGTCCGGCGTTACGTGCACGCCAAACTACTGATCAACGCGGCCAGGATCAGGCTCAACCTTGCATAATCCCCGCGCATGCGGGGCTTAGTCCTCCGCGGTCAACGTGTTGAACCCCATCCGGTCCTCGCCGCTGATCAGCATCATGTGGTGTTGTGGCGAGTCGGCCTTCAGCACGCGCACGAACGGCACGATCACGCGGATCGCCAGGCCCATCCGCCGCAGGTTGGAGCGGTTCGGCTCCGAGTGGTGGAGCGTGCGCTCGTTGAACAGCACGAACTGCCCGGGCTCCATCTCCATGTCCACCTTCTCGGAAAAGTCCAGCCCGTGGGTGTCGGCCATCTCCTTGAACGCCATCCCGTCGCTCGCGGGCACGTGGGGGATCAGTTTGCGGTGCGTGCCCGGCAGCAGCTGCACCGCGGAGTTCTCAACCGTGCAGCGGTCGATCGCCACCCACGCCGAGATGACCACCTCCGGCTCGATCGGCCAGTAGTTGCGGTCCTGGTGCCAGGGGATCTCCTTCCCGCCGGGCTCCTTGACGAAGAAGTTCGTCCGCCACAGCAGCAGGTCGTCGCCGAGGACGCTGGTCATCGGCCCGACGATCTGCGGACGGGTCGACAGCTCGCGCACGACCGGGTCGTCGAGGTGGCGGTTGTGCCAGGCCGGGTCGCCGCCGCCGATGCTTTGGGTTTGCGGGAGCTGGCGGTCGATGTGTTCGCGGTAAGCGGCCATCTCGTCGGGCGAGCACGCGGTGAGCGGGCCGAGGAATCCATCGGCGTGGAACCGCTTGACCTGCTCGGGGGTCAGGCGGAAACGGACGGGGGCGTCAACGGCGGCGGTGGTCATCCAGAGTTCCTTTCGGTAAGAGACAGGCCGGTCATCATCGCCTCCGCCGCCCGATTCGCCGATAGCCCCCGGCGTGAAAATATTGTGTTGAACCGGTGATGGATGTACCCTTCGGGCATGCGCCGCCTCGCTCCCCAGGCATGGCTACGGGCCTTGCTGAATCCTCAGAACACGCTTGAAATCGCGCTTTTCGGCCACGTGACGGTTCAGCCGGACTGGCGGATCCCGCCTCGGACGCTGGATGAGCACTTGATTTATTTCGTGACCCGCAACACCTGCGTGGGGCGGGCGGCGGGGCGGCGGATCGAGGTCGCGGGCCCCGCGCTGGCGTGGCTCCAGCCGGGCACGCCCCACCGCCTGGCCCACCCGCCGGGGGGGCGACCGATCGACGTGTACCACCTGCGGTTCCGCCTGCGCGCGGGGCGGTCCGCGCTGGCCCTGCGTCAGGAGCCGCTGGTGTTGCCGGGCGGGCCGGCCCTGTATAACCAGATCGATGCGTTGTACGACGAATACACCGCCGAGCTGCCCCACGGTCAGGTGCGTCAGCGGGCGCTGCTCGCGGGGCTGCTCGCGTTGGCGTGCCGGGGCTTGGCGGGGGCCGACCCGGGGCGGCGCACCCTGACCGACGGGCAGCGCCGCCGGCTGGCGGACCTGGTCGCCCGCCGGCGGCGGATGGACCTGACCGCCGCCGACCTGGCCGACCACGTCGGGCTCAGCCACGATTACTTCACCCGCCTGTTCCGCCAGACCTACGGCCAGGCGCCGCGCACGTGGCTGGTGCATCAGCGGGTGCGGCTGGCGGCCCAGCGTCTGATCGAGTCGCCGCAGACGATCACGCAGATCGCCCACGAGTTGGGCTACGCCGACCTCTTTCAGTTCTCGCGGCAATTCAAACGGATCATGGGGCAGCCCCCCCGGGAATACCGCCGCCGGCATTGACCCCCCGATACGGAGCCCCGTATGCGAGTGCAAGGCCACGAAAATTAACGCCGCGCTCATCCCCCACCCGATAGAAAGCGAGGCTGGGTCCGAGGCGTTCGCCGATGACCATGTTGAATCCGCACCCCGAAAACGCGTGCCCGTTCATCAACCAGGACGACCCGCGCTGCGCCCGGCGCTTCCGGCTGCAGCGGCTCGAACAGGTCTTCCACGTCTGCCTCGACCCCACCCACGCGACTTGCCCAACTTACCACGCCATCACCCGGGAGCGACGCCGGCTTGATCGACCGACCCTCACCATCACGGTCCACGGCCAACCCTTCTTCAAACGGCCACGCAAACCGGCCGGCCTCCCGCCCGCCAGCCCCATCCCGCTTCGACCCACCGGTTCGTGACTTCCTGGCGTACTGCAAGATCGAATGCGGCTTCGCCCCCGCGACTCTCGCCGCCTACGGCGCCGACCTGTACGACCTGCGCAACTTCCTCCAGGACGCCGGGCATGACGGGTTCGACCGGCTCGACCTGGACGGGATCGCCGGCTACCTCAAGTCGCTCGAACGCCGGGGGCTGGAGGTGTCCACCATCGCCCGCCATGTGGCGACACTCCGCGTGTTCTGCCGGTTCGCCCACAACGTCGGCCACCTCGACCGCAACCCGGCCGAGCACCTGAGCCGGCCCGCGGTGTGGCGGCGGCTACCCACGGTCCCGGTGCCCGACCAGGTCGACGCCCTGCTGCACGCGCCCAACCCCGAGGACCCGCTCTACCTGCGCGACCGCGCGTTGCTCGAGATGCTCTACGCCGCGGGCCTCCGCGCGTCGGAGGTCGCCGACCTCGAGACCGGGCAGGTCCACCCGTCGCTCGGCGTCGCCAACGTGATCGGCAAGGGCAACAAGGAGCGGATCGTCCCCGTCGGCCGGCCGGCGCTCGCGGCCATCGACCAATACCTCAACGAGCTGCGCCCCCGGCTGCTGGGGCCGCACGGCGACACGCCCAAGGTCTTCCTCTCCCGCACCGGCCAGCCCATCAACCGCATCGTGGTCTGGCAGATCGTCAAACGCCAGGCTCGACGCGCCGGGCTCCACGACATCCACCCCCACACCCTGCGTCACTGCTTCGCCACCCACCTGCTCGCCGGCGGCGCCGACCTTCGCATCGTCCAGGAACTGCTGGGCCACGCCAACATCGCCACCACGCAGGTCTACACCCACGTGGACCGGTCGAGGCTCCAGAAGGTTATTGCCGAGCATCACCCCCGCCCGTAACGCGGCGTTCTTGACCGTATTGAAACCCAGGGACCGCGGTCCCTGGGCTTCTTGCACTGCAACAAAAGAAGAATCATCAATCCGTTTCGCGCCCTTCATCGGGAGTGGTTCACGGTTGTCGTTTGTGCTTGATTTATCAGGAAATTCATCACTTTAACGGCAATCTCAACAAACAGGATCGCAGTTAACCAATTACCTACTGCGGCTGCACCGGACGTGGACCGTGGCGGCTTAATGTCTCGTCGTGCCGCCGCAGGATAGGGGTGGCGTTCCTAATTTTCTTGTTTTCGTTTTTTTAAGGAGAGGCATCGATGCACAGGATCTGTGGAACCGCGGCGTTGGTCGCCAGCATGGCCGTCACGGGCGCCGCCCAGGCCGAGCTCGGCGCGTTCTGGAACTTCAACAACACCGACAATGTCAACCCCATCACCGGGGCCCCCACGAGCAGTTTTTTCCATCAAGTCGGCGTCAACACGCCGTTTGACGACGGCCGGTGGGACAACAGCAACGACCTGCTCCTGCCGGTTTTCGACGGTTTCAACAACGACCCGGGCGTCCTGATCGACGACGCTCAGATCGACGCGTCCGATCCCGGCTTCAACTACGCCGGCGCCCACCTCGATGTCTCCAACCTCACCGGCGACAACGGCGTCAGCAACACCTCGCAGAACAACAACTGGCTCAGCTTCCAAGGCACCACCGTCAACGGGACCGCCGGCCCCGACCCGACCCCCTTCGCCGGCGGCTCGCTGGCCATCACCGGCTCGGGCAACAACAACAGCTACTTTGACGTGGTCGTGACCGACCCGACCTACCAGATCGATTCGATCTCCTGGGCCCAGCGCGGCACGTCGACCGGCTTCAACCTCCGGGAGATCCTCGTCTCCACCGACGGCGGCGCCACCTTCAGCCTCTACGCCCAGGAGATCGGCACCCTGTCCAGCAACTGGACGGCCGAAGAAATCGACTTCGTCAACGGCGGTTCACCCACCGGCTACAACTCGCTGAACACCCCGCTGGCGGGCGTGGACGTGGTCCGCTTCCAGCTCAGCGGCGCGTCGTCGTCCAACGGCAACAACCGCTTCGACAACATCGCGATCGACGTGAGCGTGATCCCCGAGCCCGCCACGATGATCCTGCTGGCCGCCGGCGGAGCCCTCATGCTCGTCAAGCGCCGCCGCCGCACCGCCTGAAAGACCAGACGCCGCGAATTCGAATCGCACACCTGAACAAAAAGTGTGGTGGGCTGGGGTTCATGACCCCAGCCCACTCTTTCCATACCGATCGGCCCGCACGCCAAACGGATAAGAGATGCTTCTGATGCGACTGAATCTGTCCGCCTTCCGTCTTGTGACGTTCCTGGTTCCCGCCGCCCTCGCCGCCCCCGCTTCCGCGCAATGGGACTTCGACCCCGACTGGGAGGCGCCGGTCGATTACTACCAGACCGCCGACGGCCTCACGGGTTCGGCGCTGCGAGACCAGATCCACCTCATCATCGAGAAGGACTACTTCAGCGGCCCCGACCTGGGGTCGCAGACCCAGCACCGCCTCAACGACTACGCCGACGCGGGCCCGGCGCTGGACGTGCTGGACCAGTCTTTCGCGCGGTCGGGCATCTTCGACATCCCCTTCGTCAATCACGTTTACGACAACGACGACGTGCTGCTCACCGACCCGACGCCGCGCAACCGCGAACACGTCTGGTCCGCCAGCCGACACAACCCAGGCGGCCGCGACAACATCGGCCGCGACTACGCGGACCTGCACAACCTGCGGTGGGCCTACGCCTCCACCAACTCCTCCAAGTCGAACCGCAACTTCGGCGGCTCGCCCGTCGGGGGGGGCAACGGCGAAGGGATCAGCTCCCCTTACTGGTACCCCGGCGAAGAGCACAAGGGCGACACCGCCCGCATCAACTTCTACATGGACGTCCGCTACGACGGCAACATGGGCCAGGACCCCAACTCCGGCGACCTCGTGCTCGTCAACGGCAACCCCTCCTCCAGCGGCTCCCAGCAAGGCGACCTCGCCGCGATGCTTGAATGGCATTACGCCGACCCGGTGAGCAACTTCGAGCTGCGGCGTAACGACATTATCTTCGAGCGCAGCTATGAAGACGAGTTCGGCGCCGTCATCACGCCCAACAACTGGCTCTCCCAGGGCAACCGCAACTTCGCGGTCGACCGACCGGAACTCGTCCACTCGATCTTTGTCGACCAGCAGAACGACACGCAGATCAGCGTCGGCGGCGCCCCCAACGCCGACGGGTCGTCCTCGGTCGACGTCCAGCTCGGACGCGTCATGCAGGGGCAGTCCGCCGGGTCGCTGGGCACGGCCAGCATGACCATCAACAAGACCGGCAACGACGGCACGTACTACAGCATCACCGCCTCCGGCGGCGCGACCGCCGAGGAAGGCGGCGCCAGCGTCGAGGGCCGGTACAACGCCTTTGCGATGAACGCGCCCGGCTCGCGTAACATCGACGTCGGCCTCTCCGGCGGGGTCGACACCTCGTCGACCGGGCTCCAGGGCGGGTCGATCACCATCAACAACCTCGATGTGACCACCAACGGCGGCGCGGGCGTCGGCGCCAACGACGGCGATGACGTGATCAACGTCGGCGTCGCGGTGCTCGCCCAGCGGACCGTCGTCAGCAACACCGCCGACTTCGGCATGGTCCTCCGCGACGCCGCCGTCTCCGCCGGCGCCACGCTGACCACCTCGGGCTCGGACAACGAGCGGACCCGCGTCAACGTCGCCACGACCGGCGCCAACGGCCCCGCGTCGGTGACCGGCGGCAGCGGCACGCTGTTCGACGACGCGTCCGACACCGGCTCGCGCACCGTCGAGGCGACGTTCAACACCGCCGGCGCCCACTCGGGCTCGGTGGGCCTGGGCGTCAGCACCGCCGAGAACGGCGGCGCGGGCCTCACCGGCGAGGGCGCCTACGCCGATGTGCAGGTCGGCTACACCGCCACCGTCCTCGACCACGCCAATGGCTCGTTCGACGCCACGCTCGACGACAACACCCTCACCCTCGACTTCGGCACGGTCTACCAGACCGCCTCGGTCGCCGATCAATCGTTCGATATCTTCAACCTGACGTCGACCGTCGGGTTCACCGCCGGGCTCGACCTCGACAGCATCACCCCCGGGGGCGACGCGGCCGCGTTCGGCGCCAGCCTGGCGCCGCTGTCCGCGCTGGCCGCCGGGGCGTCCGCCGGGTTCACCGCGTCGGTCGACACCACCAACAGCGGCAGTTTCATCGCGACCTACACGATCGCCACTTCTGACGAAGACCTGCCCGGCGCCGCCGCCGGCGACCCGCTCGTGCTCACAATCACCGCCGACGTCCAGTCGGTCGTCACCGGCGACATGAACCTCGACGGCGTGGCGGACGCCGACGACCTGAGCTTCTTCGTCCTCGCCGTCGAGGACCTCGCCACCTACACCAACACGGTCGGCATCGACCCGCTCAACGTCGGCGACCTGGACATGGACAACGACGTGGACGCCGACGACGTCCGCCTGGCCGCCGACACGTTTGAAGTCGTGGGCGGGGGTTCGGTCAACCGCAAGGACAACTTCATCGCGGTCGACGAGGCGCTGGACGTGCTCGACGACGGCCTGCTCAACGCGTCGGACGACAACTTTTTCAACACCCTGCTGGAGACGAGCAAGGATTACGCCTGGGGCGACGCGCGCGGCGACCTGGCCGGGCCGGGCGCGGTCGCCGGCGCCGACGGCGTGATCGACGCCAACGACATCGACTTCCTGTTCGCGGTGATCGCCGCCATGGAGACAAGCGGCGCGGACGCAGCCGCAACGCTGCTGGACACCATGGCGGTCGACGGCGACGGGCTTTCGGGTTTCACCGAGGCGGACGTGCTGATCGCGTTGAACCTCGCCGACGCGGCCCCGACCCCCGGCCCGGGCTTCGACGCCGAGGCGTGGTACGCCCAGATCTACGGCCCGATCCCCGAGCCCGCCACCGGCGTGCTCTGCCTCGCGATGCTCGCCCTCCTCGCCCCGCGGCGGGCGGCGCGTTCACGCGGGCAGTGATGTCACGAACGGTTCAGCGCCGGCCCAAGGGCATTGCCCGCGGCTATACCACTTCACGTAATCGGTCCTGTCGCTGATAGGCCTTCGTCAGATGATGAAGCTCCCAAAGCGAGCGGGGCAGGTCGAGGGGCGAAACCTTGGAGCCGGCTTTGTCTTCCCAGTAGTGCAGCGGCATCTCGTAAATCCGCTGCTCCAGCGGCACGCCGTTGCTCTGCGCCACGGCGGCCTTCAACCGCAGGATCAACTCCAGGTCCAGCAGCCACCGCGACCGGAACGGCTGATCGAACAGGTCGGCGGTGCGCTCGTTGACGCGCAGCAGCTTGGCGCCGCACTGGCTGTCGTAGATCGGCAGGCCGGACTTCATCGCGGCGTACGCGGCGAACAACCGGCCCATCACGTGTCGGCTGTACCGCCGTTTGATGGTGCGGCCCAGCATCTTCACGCGCGACCCCATCACCAGGTCCAGCCGCGGCTGGTCCTCCATCAATTGCACCATGCGCGGCGCCTCGTCCAGGGGCGTGGCGAGGTCCGCGTCCCAGTACCCCACGTAGGCCGGCCGATCCCGCAGCGCCCGCAGCAGGCCGGCCTGCACCGCCTTGCTCTTGCCGCCGTTGCGGGCCTGACGCAACACCGCCGTCTGCCCGGGGCGGCGCTCGTGGAGCTGATCCAGCACCTGCGCCGTGTCGTCGGTGCTGGCGTCATCCACCAACATCAAGTGGAGCCATGGCATGCGGTCGAGGGCGTCGACGTAGTCCTCCACGAGCAGACGGGCGGCCTCGTTGTAACATGGCACCGCCAGGCAAACGCGAGACGGCGTCTGCAATGGGTCCGACGCCCCTTGATGTGCAACCGGCGTATGCTCATCCATCGATTAAAACTCAATCCGTCCGGCCCCGGACTCTCGGGTCTATCGTACGTCAGATGCTTAAATGAAGAATCCCGGGCAATTATTTCAACCTTGCCGCAACCTCTCGGCCAGGCGCCGCGAAAACTCTATGGGACGCCGCGGTAGCGAGCGTGGGGGCATGATTCCAGGAAAAGTCGGCCTTTTCTTTGCCCGATGGTTGAGCTAACAATGATGTAGACGGGGGCCGAACCCGGGACGAAGGCAGGACAAGATGGCGAAAGACCCCCCAGACAAGCCGGCGGAGGAGCCGGAGACGTATGAACTGGCCGAGGAGCCGGAGGAGCCCGCGGCCGCCCCGCCGCCGCCGCTGGCGGCCCGCCCCGAAGCCGAACCGACCCCGCCGCCCCCGGCCCCGCCTCCGGCCGAGACGCCGCCCTCACCGCCGGCGGACCAGGAGCCGGACGACGGCGAGCCGGTCGCGGTCGACCCGGCCAAGGCCGCGGCGCGGCGTGAACAGGAGCGGGTCCGCGCCGCCCAGGCGCTCGCCGAGGCCGACGCCCGCAAACGGAAAGTCATCCTCATCATCGTTGCGTCCGTGGTTGGGCTGGCGATCATCGGGTATCTTCTCAGCCGGTTTTTCTGATCCCCCAGCGGCCCCGCCCCGCGGACGCGATATTGACGGAGAACACAATGGACGAAGAAATCGCGGTGAGGCTGTATCAGCACCCCGAACGCAACGCCGAGGTCCACACGGGCAGCTACCACCCGGTCGACGTCAAGGGCTGGGATTACGGCGTTGGCGACACCATCGGGCTCGAGGACGACTTCAGCGGATACACGCGGGGCACCATCGAAAAGCTCATCGAAGGCGAACACGTCGACGACGCGGGAGAGCCGTACAAGGTCGCGGTGCTCATCCTCGAGGACTGACACACATCAACGGCGTTGAGAGCGCAACGAAGCCCCGCATGCGGGGCTCCGGCGATGGCGATTTATCTCAATCCACCCCCGCCGAGCGGGCAGCGAAGTAGGCCCGGGCGGCGGCCGGGGGCTCGATCACCAGCACGCGGCTGGGGCTCTGGGTCCACAGGTGCTCGGCCAGGGCGTGAGGCCAGAGGTAGCGCCGCGGCACGGTGATGCGCGGCGCGGCGAACTCGTTGAGGAAACGGCAGAGGTTCTTGCTGCAGGCGCCGCCCATGGTTTCCGTCGTGAAATCGGCGGTCCGGTCGGGGACCCGGCGACGGTCGAGCAGCGTTTGAGCCAGCGTCTCGGCATAGGCGTCGGGCAGGTCCCACTCGAACACCATCATGAGCGATTCGCTGCAGCCGTCGCGGCGCCAACGCCACCACTCGGCCAGCGACAGATCGGGCACAAGCAGGACGTCGGACCGCCGGCCGAGTTCCGGGTCGTCATCGCCGTAGGTCCCGCCGGGGTCCCACATCACCGGCACGCGCCCGGGCGCGGTCACCCGGGCCGACGCGTGGGACGAGGCCCACGGCACGAAATGGATGAACACCTGCAAACGGCCCTGCCGGTCGCGGCCGGCGTCGTGCACCAGGGCGTCGGCGGGCCGGGGCGTCCAGTGGTCGGCGATCGGCGGCCGGGCCTGACAGCCGCCCAGCAGAACGAGGGCCAGCAGGAGCGGGCCTGACCGTCGGGCCGATCTCGGCGCCTCAGCCGTCACGACGCGTGGAAATTCGCCGCCGGGCGGATGGTGTGGCTGATCCGCTTGTCGATCGGGTAGAGGATGTTGGCGATGGTGGCGGCGAGGCGGTCGCCCAGGCGGCGGTACTGGGGGAAGTGGGCGTCGATCGACTCGCGGATCGGGCCCGCGTCGATGCCGTGCTCCGCCAGCCACGCGGTGTTGTCGTCGAGCACGACGTCCAGGTCGCGGCGGGTCCACTCGAAGTGGTACTGGAACCCGTAGGTGCGGAGGCCGACTTTGAAGGCCTGGGTCTTGCACGCCTCGGATCCCGACAGCGGGGTCGCGCCGTCGGGGAGCTTGACCACCTGCTGGCCGTGGAGGTGGAACTGCGGCGATTCCCAGGGGATGCCGGCGTGGAGCGGGTCCATCGTGCCCGGGAACGCGAGCTTGACCGGCGCGAAGCCGGCCTCTGGGGTGTCCATCGGCGCGACCTCGCCGCCCAGCGCCGCGGCGATGAGCTGCGAACCCAGGCAGATGCCGACGATCGGCAACTCGGCGTCGTGGGCCTGCTTGATCAGGTCCATCTCGGGCTTGAGCCAGGCGTGCTGGTCGGTCTCGTCGACGTTCATCGGGCCGCCCATGACAACCAGACCGTCGACGTCGTCGAGGTCGGGCGGCAAGGGGGCGCCGTCGAACAGCTCGACGGTGCGGAGGCGGTGGCCGTGCTCCGTGAGGATCTGGCCGAGGCGGGCGGGCGACTCACGGGGGTGGTGTTGCAGAACGATCAGCATGGCGTGGGGCCTCTGAGGACATCCAGATGATAACGGAAGTGAACCGCCGGAGGTGAACAGACCGATAACAAGCGTATGTCGAAGCCTCACGTGATGGTGATGAACAACGGCGGCATCCGGAGCCTGGTCGCGACCGGGCTGGTCCTGCGGGAGCAGGCCCCCGGGGGGAGTAAACAGCGGGTCACGCTGCTGCACGTGAGGGACGGTCGTGAATCGCAGGACACCCGCACCGAACACACGCGGCGCCAGGCCGAGCATGTCGGCCTGACGCGGATCGTCGAGCTGAAAATGGAGCATCTCTACGGCGAGGGCCGGCTGCCCGACGGGGGCGCCATGGGGACGCTGGCGGCCTCCCAGACGCTGCTGGCGGGCCTGGCGACGGCCCGGCGGATGCAGGCGCAGCGCCTGGTCTGGCCCGCCAGCCTCGACGGCGACGCCGCCGCCATCGCGGCGATGACCGAACGTCTCATGCTGACCGAGCAGTTGGCGAAGCTGGAGTTGGGCGAGCAGGGGACGCCGTCGCTGGAGACGCCGCTGCTGGAGATGACCGACCCGCAGGTCATCGAGCTGGGCGTCTCGATGGGGATGGGCAAGCTGTGGGGGCTGGCGTGGAGCTGCGCCGGCGGCGGGCCGCAGGCCTGCGGCGTATGCGTGGGCTGCCGGCGTCGGCGTCAGGCGCTGGAGGCCGGGGGAATCGTGGAGGGCGAGGCCCCGGGCAAACGCAGCCGACGCGCGGGCTGAGGACTGTATAGCCGCGGGCAATGCCCGCGGTCGGCCGCCCACGACATTTTCCGCGGGCATTGCCCGCGGCTATCCCGCGCCGGACAGCTTACGGACCGTCTGGTCGAAGCCCTTCACCATGCCCAGCAGCATCGCGTACACGATCACGCTGTAGCCCCCGGCGGCCAGCGCGGCGGCGAAGCCCAGCACGATCCGCCCCGCGAGCGGATTGGCGGCGAACGCGTCGAGCCGCTGCCACGGGTCGATGATCATCGCCAGGTTCGTCACCGGGCTGAACGCGTTGACCGCTGCGCCCAGGTACGGCACCGACTCGGCCATCTGCCAGCCGCACAACCCCAGGATCAACGCCAGCAGCCCGATGATGATCACCGACGGGATCACCGCCCCCAGCACGCCCTTGGCCTTCAATGACCAGTTCATCCCCGTCGCCACACACAGCGCCACGAACGGCACGAGCATCACCACCAGGAGCACCGGCGCCTCGGGCAGCAGCAGCGGCGTCGCCACCGACCCGCCCCCGCTGGCCATGAACACCGGCTGCTGGTACGTCGCGGTCGGCCAGTCCAGCGCCAAGCCCAGCAGCGTGTAAAGGCTCACAATCAGCAGCGTCAGCACCGGCGCCGCGATCAGCAGCGTCAGGAAACGCACCAGCCCCGAGAGCTTGCCCCAGACGTAGTGCTTGGGCGTCATCGGCGTGGTCAGGAAGATGTCCAGCGTCCCGTCCTCACGCTCGCGGCTGACGCAGCCGGCCGACATGTAGATCGCCACCAGCGTGATTACCGAGACCTCCAGCAGGATCAGCACGAACAGCGCGTTGCGGAACAGCCCCGCGTCCGGCAGCGGCTGGCCCGTCGGGCCCGGCACCGAGGGCAGCAGGCCCAGGTGATAGGTCGCCAGCAGCAGCACGCCGATCACCACCGCCGCGGTGACGAACCCCCAGCGGGTGATCAGGCCCGCAAAGCCCCGGCCGCGGGTGTGCGACTCCCGCCACGCGATCGGGTTCGCGCCGGTCACATGCCGCGCCGGGCGCTGGCGCTCGCCCCCGTCCACGTTCAGACGCAAGGCCAGCTTCACCTTCCGCACCCACGGGCTCGACTCCTGCCCGATCCGGCGGAGCACCACCGCGCACCACAGCACCTGCAGCAGGCTCGCCCCCACGCTCAGCAGCGCAAACGTGGCGAACGGCTGGCCGAGGTAAAACCGCACGATCGCCGGGTAGCCCGCCAGCGACTCGGCCGGCGGCGGGCGGTAGTTGGCGCTATTGAGGCTCGCCTCCAGCACCAGCAGCGGGTGCAGCGGCGTCAGCCAGGTCGTGTACGGCCCGGGCAGGACCCGGCGGACCAGCGCCGCGTCCAGCGCGTAGGCCGCGATCAGGTAGGCCATCACCGAGATCACGAACGTGAAGATCGCCTTGCGCCCGCCCACCCGCAGCACGCTCAGCGTCACCGCCACCGTGCCCACCATCACCGCGGTGAACGCCGCCACCCCGAAGCTCACCCCCACCGACGCGATCGGCACCCCGCCGAAGATCAGCAGCACCGCGAACAGCGGCAGCCCGCTCACCAGCAACGCCAGCACGAAAAACAGCCGGCCCCCCAGCGAGCCCAGCACGATCTGCAGGTTCGACATCGGCGTGGTCAGCAGGATGTCATAGGTCTTGCCCGACTGCTCCTGCGCGATCGCCGAGGCCATAAACAGCGGCGCCAGCAGGCAGACCAGCAGCACTTGGCCGTAGCTGATGATCGCGAACACCCACGTCCCGCTCTTGGCCAGATCGGTCAGCGACACCTCCGCCCCCAGACCGCTGCCGGTGAGCAGCCCGATCAGCACCAGCCCGATCAGCGCGCCCAGATAGCCCATACGGATCCACAGGTCACGCATCCGCGTCGACCCGCCCTGCACGATCCGCACGACCATCGGGTTGCCCGGAAGCAGCCGCCAGAACCAACCGTAGAGGCCTTGCACGACAACAGATGATAACGTCTGACGGCCCGCAAAGCCGCGGGGAGCGTCGTGGGCGCCCGACCGCGGGCATTGCCCGCGGCTTTACACCATTCACGCGCTGCGGCGGTCGGGGTGGACCGCCCGGACCGCGGCGAGGGGGCGGTCGCTCTCCATCCGCTGGTTCAGCTTCCGCAACGCCTCGATCTCGATCTGACGGACCCGCTCGCGGGTAAGCCCGACATGCTTGCCGATCTCCTTGAGCGTGAGCGGCTCGTCGCCGTCGAGGCCGAAACGCAGCCGCAGGATTGTGGCCTCGCGGTCGTCGATGGCTTCGAGCAGGGCGCCGACGGTCTCCAGGTCGTCGTCCTGGAGCACCTGCATGTCGGGGGTGGGCATGCGCTCGTCGGCGAGCATCTCGCTGAGGGTGGGCGACTCGTCCTTCTCCCCCGTGCCGTCCTGCATCGGGCGTTGCGCCGCGCGGACCGCCTTGCGGATGATCCGGACCTTCTTGGCGGGCAGGTCCATCTCCTCGGCGAGTTCCTGGACCGTCGGCTGCCGGCCGAGCTTCTCCTGAAGGTCGCGCGACGCCTTCTTCCACTTGCTGATCAGCTCGACCATGTACGCGGGGATGTGGATCGGCTGGACCGCGTTGATCAGGGCCCGCTTGATCGCCTGCTTGATCCACCACGAGCCGTAGGTCGAGAAGCGGGCGCCGACCTCCGGATCGAAGTTCTCAACGGCTTTCAACAGGCCGAGGTTACCCTCTTCGATCAGGTCCTGCAGCGACAGACCGCGGTTCATGTACCGCTTGGCGATCGAGACCACGAGACGCAGGTTCGAGCGGATCATCCGGTCGCGTGAGGCGGGGCAGTTCTCCTGGATGATGGCGCGGCAGAGCGTTTTTTCCTCATCCGCGGTCAGCAGCTTGCACTCATCGATCTGCTTGAGGTAGATCTCGAGGTCGCTTTTCACACGTGAAGCCATGTGGTGGTGTTCCCTGCGACCGGGGCGGCGGCCCTGCGATCGTCTGGGGGTAAGTTCGGCGGAAAGGCGAAACGGCTTAATCGCGGGGGCGGCGGTCAAGGCGAGTTGGCCAGATATCGGGCGGGCCGCGCGGACGGGTGGGGTTGTGACGGTTGGGAGGGCCGCGAGCCGCGGCGGCCGTCGCGCCGACGCGTTCAGGTATACACTGCCGCGATGGAGACATTGCATCAGATGTGGACCTCGGCGGCGTTGATCTGGCCGCTGGGGCTGGCGGCGCTGCTGGTCTGCGCCTGGCGCGGCCGGCTGCGGGCCGACGCGCTGCGGGGCGCGCCCGTGCGCGACGTCGGGCTGACCGGGAGCGACCTGGTCGTCGCCCTGGCGCTGATGATCCTGGGCAAGCTGCTGGTGAATGTGGTGGTGCTGTGGTGGGTGGGGGTGGACGAATCGGGCGTGCCGCTGACGCGGACCACTCTGCAGTACATGGGGCTGGTCGTGGTCGGTCAGGCGCTGGGGCAGGGCCCGGCGGTGGGGTGGCTGCTGTGGCGGGCGTGGGGGGCGGACCGCGGCTGGCGGACGCTGGGCCTCTGGCCGCCGCGCGGGGTGGGGGCGGGGGTGCTGGGGCTGCTCGTGGCGTTGCCGGTGGTGATGAGCGTGCTGCTGGCGACGGCGATGATCGGCTACGCCCTGGCGGGCGACCCGCCGCCCCGCGTGGGGCACGACCTGCTCAAGACGCTGCAGGAATCCGACTCGGCGGCGGGGACCGCCCTGCTGCTGTTCTCCGCCGTGGTGATCGCGCCGGTGCTGGAGGAATTGGTTTATCGGGGCCTGCTGCAGACCGGGTTGGTGTCCGCCACGGGCTGGCGGCTGCGGTGGCCGGCGATCCTGGTCACGTCGCTGATCTTCACCGTCGTGCACGGCACGGTGGTGTGGCAGGCGCTGCCGGGGCTGTTCGTGCTGTCGCTGATCCTGGGCTGGCTGTACGAACGCACGGGCAGCCTCTGGCCGTGCGTCACGACGCACGCGGGGTTCAACGCGATGAATATCGCACTCCTGCTGACGATGCCGACGGGGTAAAGCCCGGGGACGGCCGTCCCCGGGCTTTGGATGACCCAAAACATTACCGGAAGACCGGGGTCGAGACGTTGCCGAAGATGCCGTCGGGTAGCAGGAGGATGCCGAAGGTCTGCTCGTCGCGGATGTCGTCGAACGAAACGAAGACCGACAGGGTCCAGCGGGGGAGCTTGCGTTCGATGGCGAAGCTGATGGTGCGCGACTCGTTGTTGGACAGGTCGATGCGTTGCGAGACACGGGCGGCGTACTTGGTGGTGAAGCGGTAGCTGAGGCCGTAGGTGATCAGCCGCTGATCGAGGACGTTGATGTCCTGGTAATTGATGAACGACGCGAAGCGGGGGGTGTGCTGGAGGGTGGCGTTGACGCGCCACTGGACGACCTGCGCGAGATCGGGGCTGTAGGTGAGGTCGGCGGTGACGCCCAGCGAATCGGTGACAAGCCAGAGGACCTGGGTGTAGAAGTGGTCGCCGCCGGTGGAAAACTCGGGGCGGTAGTCGAAGAAGCGGGGGATGGGGTTGTCGGGGTCGTTCTCGTCCTCGGCGATGGTGTAGTTGGTTTCGACGACCAGCCAGTCGACGGTGCGTTGCTCGCCGGGCCCGCCGCGTCGGGTCTGGAGGGTGTTGCGGAGGCCGAAGGTCACGCCGAAGCCCTGATTGATGGCCTCGACCTCGGGGTCAAAGATGGGCAGGTCGGACGAGTTGAGGGAGGTGGAGGAGTAATAGACGTTGGCCGAGGGCTCGACGATGTGGCGCAGGCCGTTGAGGTTGAGCAGTTCGCTGCTGACGCCGGGATAAGCGCGGTGGAACTCGGTGTGGGCCCGGGTGCCGGCCTGGCCCCAGAGGCGGACCTGGTCGTCGTTGCCGGAGAATTCATCGAAGTTGGTGTCGTACGCGGTGACGCGGCCGACGGCGTAGGGCACGACGTCGACCTCACCCAGCGCGAGGGGCGCGGCGATCTCCTGACGGGTGTCGGCGCGGACCACGCCGTCGGTCGGCAGGCCGGCGGCCTCGGCGACCGACTCGAACGACGCCGTGCTCGACTGCCCGAAGATCGCCTGCGACTGCGCCTCGGTGAACCCCCGCTCCGCGGGCGTGTCCTTGCCGAACTTGAGCTTGAGCCGGCCGACCGAGTTCTCGCTGAACCACGTCAGCCGGTCGTCCCACAGGCTGCCGCCCTCGACGAAGAACGCCAGTTCCGGCGCCTTCTCCGTGAACGACCCGGGCGTCTGCAGCGTCGTGGTCTGAGGCAGGAAGTTGTTGAGATTGGTCGTGCCCAGCAGGGTCACCGCCCACTCTTCCTCCTGTTTTTTCAGGTAGGCCGACGTCTCGTACGTGCGGGCCTCGGTCGCCTCGTCGGGGAAGAACTCCTCCAGGAACGTGGGGTCGGAGACGTAGGCGGCCTCGAGCGAGAGCTCGATTCCGTAGCGGAGGAACTGGCGGTGCTGCCACTGCGTCGAGCCCCGCACGGGGTTGGCGCGGTCGCTGATGTTCCGCCGCCCGCCGCCGAGGTCGTCCTCGCCGTCGTCGAACGGCACGAGGTAGCCGTTGAACCGGCCGAACATGTCATCCAGGTTGTAATCCAGGTCGAGCCCCGTGCCGAGACGGTGGTCGCCGAGGTAGTCGAGATCGCCGGTGAAGTCGACGCCCTCGGGGCGGTTCCGGCCCAGGAGCGAGAACAGGTCCCATCGCGTGGTGAACTGGGGGCCGCTGTTGCTGTTGTTGCCGATGCCGACGGAGCGGAGCGGGATCTCGGTGTTGCGCCCGGCCAGCGTGGGCCAGTAGAACACCGGCGTCCGCCCGACGCGGAAGGTGTTGTCGTAGCTGGTGAACTGCTCGGTCGTCTCGCCCGAGGGCAGCTCGATCTGGTCGATGTAGACCCGCTCGGCGGCGAGGGCGAAGTGCGGCTCGCCGAACTCGCTGCTGGTGAGGATCGCGTTCTGGGCCTCGAAGTTGGTCGCCGACGTCTGCCGGATGATCTCGGCCCGCAGGTAGAGCGGGATCTGGCGCTGGACGTCGAAGGTGTAAAGGACCGCCTCGAGCAGCACCGCGCGGTTGTCGACCAGGTCGTAGTACATGCGCGGGGCGCGCACGCTGAACTGGCCGTCGGTGGCGACCACGTTGTCTTCGAGGTACACGCCCCGCACCGCCGACGCCTGGGTCTGCCGGCCCGCGGCCGCTTCGGCCCAGTCGCCGTCGAGGAAGATCACCACCCGCTCGGCCTGCAGGTTCATCGGCGGGCGGTTCGGGTCGCCGTAATAGATCACCCGCACATCGCCGATGAGCATCAGCACGCTCTCGCCGTTCTGCGACTCGCCGACGATCCGCTCCGCGGTGAAGCCCACCACGCCCCGGGTGGGCAGCACCGTGCCGACGAGCGGGCCCATCTCGCGCTGCACCTGCGTCAGCGAGACCGGCTGGTCGGCGGGGAACTCGTCGGGGAACGCCTGGGCCTCCTCCAGGTCCAGCAGCGCGGCGCGGCGTTGGGCCTCACGCTCCTGGTTGAAGCGGTCGACAATCGCCTGGGCGCGTGCGAGCTTGGCGGCCTGGCCCCGGGGGACGCTGGCGCGCTGGGTCTCACGCAGGTCGCGGATGCGCGCGGCGGAGCGCTCCTGGCCGAGCCGCTCACGCTGGGCCTGCCGGGCCTCCTCGATCTCAGGGCCGAACAGCGGCTGGGCCGGGGGCGAGAGGGTTTCGCGCGCCAGCGCGTCGTGGTAACGCTCGACCCGCGCCGCCGCCGCGACGACCAGCCCGTCGTCGGGCGGAGCGTCGGCCGGGGTGAGCAGGTTCGTCTTGAGCTGGACCCGGCCGGTGGTCGCGGCGGTCACCAGCAGCCGCGGCGCGGCGCCGGACACCGCCCCGCCGCCGATCGCGTCGGCCTTCTCGATATAGATCGCCAGGTGCCGGATCTCCAGGCCGGGCTTGCGCTCGGTGTCGATCCGCACCACCGCCCGCGTGCCGCGGAACCCGTACACCCCCATCTCAAAGCGGAACCCGCCGTCCAGCAGCAGGAACCGGGCGTCGCCCTCGGTCCAGCCCGTGGCCCGGTCCGCGCTGACCACCGCGTCTTCACGCAGCAGCGGCTCGGCCAGCGCCTGGTCGATGCTGGGCGGCGTGCGGAACACAAACGCGTCAAGCGGCACGTCCTGGGCCCGGCCGCTGGTCACGCACAGCGCGGCGAGCCACGCGGTCAGCAACAAGCGCATCATAAAGTGGGTCTGGTGCAAATCGGCGGTCCCTGATGAGACGGGCCGACTATAAACCCCCACGCGGAACCCGGCAAGGCGGACGCAACCGGCATCGATTTAGGGGCGGGCCTGCCCCGCACGTGCGGGAACCATGTTCACGGCAGGTCCACGGCCAGCCGCGTCTTGGACTGGCTCGGCGCCGGCAGCGGCTCGTCCATCGGCTGGGCGGCCGGGGGCGCTGCGTGACGCGGGGCGTCGGCGTGACGCAACACCACGATCTGCCAGAAATCGATCGTGTTGAGCTTGAAACGGTAGCTCACGTCGACCGCCACGCCGTCGAGGCACTCCTCCAGGCACAGGTCGCTCCGCCAGCCGATCCGGGTGCAGATCGGGTTGACCCGGTCCTCCCACCACGCGATGAAGGGGTTGCCCGAACGGAAGTGGTTGAGCACCACGATCCGCCCCTCCGGCTTGACCAGCCGGGTGGCCCACGCCAGCAGACGGGCCGGGTCGCTGACCACGCTGATCGTGTGGCTGATGATGATGTGGTCGAAGCTGGCGTCGGCGAACGGCGGCAGCATCGCGTCGGCGCGGACCAGCGTGCAGTGATCCAGCCCCTCGCGCCGCGTCTTGTCCGCCGCTTTGAGCAGCATCCCTTCAGAGAGGTCGAGCCCGACGACCCGGACGTCCGCGGGGTATTCCAGCAGGCTCAATCCGGTGCCCACGCCGATGTCCAGCACGCGGTCGCCGGGGCTGAGCCGCAGTTGCTTGAGGGCGATGATCTGACGCCGGTGAACCAGCCGCCCGAAGGTGCGGTCGTAAACGCGGGCCCACAGGTCATAGACGCGGCTGTTGCCGGATTCAGTCATTCGCATAAAGACACATCCTCGGGCTTAGCCCTCGGTCGGGGAGTTGTCGCTGAGCAATTCGCGGACGCGACCGAGGATGTCGCGCACCTCTTCGTCGGGATCGGCCGCCCCGAGAAACTCGCCGGCCAGACGGCCGTCGGGGTCGAATACGAAGATAGCGGGCACCACCAGATCGTTCCAGTTCGGGCCGATTTTTTCGATCACCGCCAGCTGGGCGTCGCTGTCGGGCTCCAACAGATAGGCGTTCTTCATCGCGTGATGGGTCTTCAGAAACGCGATCGCCGCCGCCTCAAGCCGGCCCGGGGCGTCGAGCGTGATCGTCACCGGCAGGACCGGGTCGCCAAGGTCCTTCAGACCCGCGTGCAGACCCGGAAACATCTCGACGCACGGCACACACCACGTCGCCCAGAAATCGATCACCAGCACCCTGTCCTGGGCGTCGGCTTCGGCGATCAGCCGCTCGATGCCCGCCAGGTCGATCCGGGGCAGCAGCTCCGTCTCCGCCCCGTCCGTGGTCCCGGCGGGCTCTTCACCGCACCCGGCCGCCAGCAACGCCGCGACGGCCACAACGATTAAAAAGCCTTTGCGCATCGCACGATCATAGGCCGACCCGCCGTTTGGGCAAACTTTCAACGAATGGTTTCACGACAGGGATGAAACCGCGGATGAACGCCGATCAACGCAGATAAAATGACTTAACGTATGTTTTGACATAAACTTCAAGATCGTGAGACCGGATGTGGGTGGCTGGTAAAATTCAGGCGGATAACTCATAGGCCTCTTCTCAGATCGGCGTTTATCCGCGTTCATCCGCGGTTCCATCATCCATCACGAAAAACCAATCGGGAGGGACTCGTCCCGGGATTGCGAATCCCCGGCCAGCGTCTAGGATGACATGATGAAACTGACCCTCAACGGCCAACCCCACGACGCCGACGCCGCCACCGTGCGCCAGCTGATCGAACAGCTCGGCCTGGCCGAGCAGCCCGTGGCCGTCGAGCTCAACCGCCACGTCGTGCCCCGCAAAGCCCACGACCAGACCCCGCTCCACGACGGCGACGTGCTCGAAGTGGTGACCCTGGTCGGCGGCGGGTAGCCCAGACACACGAAGGACATCGCCATGCCCCAGGTCATCGAACCCATTCAGGACGCGGCCCTCGCCGTCGGCGGCCGGACGCTCAAGAGCCGGCTGATCGTCGGCACCGGCAAGTACAAGGACCACCCCACCATGCAGGCCGCGCTCGACGCCTCCGGCGCCGACGCCATCACCGTCGCCGTCCGGCGCGAACGGCTCTACAACGACCGGGGCGAGTCCCTGCTCGACTTCATCGACACCGACCGCTACACCATCCTCCCCAACACCGCCGGCTGCTTCACCGCCGACGACGCGATCCGTGTCGCCCGCCTCGGCCGGGAGCTGCTCGACCAGCTCGACAACCCCGGCAAGGACTGGGTCAAGCTCGAGGTCCTCCACGACAAGAAGACCTTGCTGCCCGACCCCGTCGGCACGCTCGAGGCGACCCGCCAGCTCGTCGCCGACGGCTTTCAGGTGCTCTGCTACACCAGCGACGACCCGGTCATGGCGTGCAAGATCAAGGACGCCGGCGCCGCCTCGGTCATGCCCGCCGGCTCGCCCATCGGCTCGGGCCAGGGCGTGCTCAACCCCAACAACATCACGATCATCCTCGAGCTGCTCAAGCAGAACGACCCGGACTACCCGGTGATCGTCGACGCGGGCGTCGGCACCGCGTCGGACGTCACCGCCGCGATGGAGCTCGGCGCCGACGGCGTCCTGCTCAACACCGGCGTCGCCCACGCCGACGACCCGGTCGCGATGGCCCGCGCGATGCGTTGCGCCCTCGACGCCGGCCGCCTCGCCTACCGCGCCGGCCGCATCCCCAAGAAGCTCTACGCCGCCGCCAGCTCCCCCTGGTCCGGGGTCATCAGCTACATCCCGGGGGAGTGAAGATTCAGCGGCCCGGGCCTTGTTTCATCGCTTGATGGATCTGGGCGCGCCGGTGTCTTTCACGCTTGTAAGCTTGCTTGATCAAGCCCGAGGCTTCCTTGAGGTCGGGGTCTTTCCGCCCGACAAAATCGGTCGATGCCAGGGAAATCTGGTTGTATCCATCGCATGCCTTAAGCCACTCGTGCTCATTTTGAGCTTCTTCCTGCACATCCCGCCAGCTCAGAAAACGTTGGAACTGAAGGTCAGGCTCCGCCTCCAGGATCTCGGCGATCGCGCTTTCATGATGCCGCAGCAGCACGTCGATCGGGGTGTCGGGGTTGAAAATCTGCATCACGCAGCCGGGAAGGTCGGGCAACTCGGCGGCGACGCCTCGTGTGTTGTTCGTCTCAAGGCGGATCGAGTCTGCGGTCTTTGTCGAGAAGTTGATTAACCGAGCCGGGGTGACCGGGATCCAACGCAGGCGCCAAGGCATCTCACGGCGGTGGGGCGCGATCATCACGATCGAAGCGATGATCGTTCCGTCTTTGTTAAGCAAGACCCGTGAGAAACGTCGAAGGTAGGGGGTCAAGGCCGACTCGGTGGTGTTCTCCATATCGGCGATGAACCTGAACCCAAGCCGGCTCAGTTCGTTGGCGGCGCGGTCATAAAAAATCTGATCCAGCCAGGTGAAGTCTTTAGGGTTGGCGGGGATGTACCGCGGCGGGTTGCGTTCGCGGCCCTCGGTTTCGTCCGCGGCTTCTCTTGCGGCCCGCCGAACGCAAACACGTTCATACAAAGTCAGTGCGATCAAGACGAACACGAGGATTAGTACGATTGCCAGCGGTATCGTCATGGCGGCCCCGGGAACGTAAAAGTCGACCTTGCCTCCAGTGTCCGTTCTATGGTAACTATTAGTCCATGTCGGAGTTTAAACTTATCCGCCGCGGCGCCTGTCGCGCAGTTCATCTCCTGGGAACCCTTCCATGACCGACGCCTCCCCCTCGCCGCAAGGCACGTCCCTCGTCACGAAGCTCAAGATCGGCGCCGCGGTGATTGGCGTGATCCTGCTGATCATCATCTTCGCACAGAACACCGCGGCGGTGGAGACCCGCTTCCTCTTCGTCACCGTGACCATGCCGCGTGTGGTGCTGCTGATGGTTACGCTCGCGATCGGGTTCGTCCTGGGCGCGATCAGCGGCGCCGCGCTGATGCGCGGCAAGAGGAAATCGTAGCGCGTGTCAGCCTGACCGCTCATGGTGCGACTAGCCGGGCCGCTACGCGGCCCTGGCCCAGGCGGGCGTAGCCCGCCGGCTATGGCGTCAAAGAGTTGATCTGCTCTCAGCGATCCCGCCGGCTCAAGCCGCGAGGTACTGGGCCAAGTGGTCGAGGCAGCCGTTCCAGCCGCTCTCGTGGTCGTCGCGGATCGGCCTGGTCGCGAAGCGCTCGTGGGTGAGGACCAGCTCGGTCTGGCCGCCGGCGTCGCGAAGCTCGATGGTAACCAGCGTGTCGCGGGCCGCGCTGCCGGGGGTATCTTCATCCTCGTGTTCCCACGACCAGGTGAACGCGAGCCGGCTGGGCCTGTCGAACTCGACCATCTCACCGACGCAGACCCACTCCTTGGCCGGCCCGTCGGCGTCGGCGGGCTTCTTCATGTTGATGCGGTACGACCCGCCCGGCCGGGCGTCGATCTCGCAAAGGTCGCAGAACATCCCCGGCCCGGCGGCCCACCACTTCATCCGCTGGGCGGGGTCGACCCACGCGTCAAACACACGCTGACGCGGGGCGGGGATCAGGCGGGTGAGACGCAGGGACTCGGTCGCGGCGGCTTGGGTCATGGCGGGGCTCCGTGTCGGGTTGCGGGGGGAGATAAAACTTAACCTATTGGTTAAATATAAGGCCCGGCCGATCGCACGTCAACCCCCGAATGATCATCATCTCAGGGGGCCACCAGCCGCTTGAGCACGTCGGCCGGCCCGATCGCTTCGACCTGCTGCTCGACCTCCGCCTCGACCTGGTCGTAGTCGCGGATCGCCGGCGGGGGCGTCAGCTCCACCTCCTCACCCTCGCCGACCCGCGACAGGCCCAGGGCCCCGCCGCCGGTCACGGTCACCGCCCACCGCCCGTCGCGGAGCTTGCGGTACGCCGCTTTGCCGTGCACCGCGTCGTCGGCGTCCCAGTCGATCGTGACCAGCCTCGGGTTGATCACCACGCCCTGGCTGGGGGGCGTCTGGCCATCAAACACCCGCCGGATCCAGAGCCGGCCGTCCAGCACCACGTAATCCACATACACCTCGCCCCCGGCGGAAAACGGCGTGGGGATCGTCTCGATCACCCCCTCGGCGGTCCGCACCGTCACGCACACCTTGCCGTCACGGACCAGCAGCTCGGTCACCGCCGTCCGCCGCACCGCCTCGTTGTATTGATCGGCCAGGGCCTCGTAGTCCTCCCCCAACTCGACGAGGCGATCTCGGTACACCTCGGCGGTGAGGTTGGCCCGCAGCAGCAGATAGCCGGTCGCCGCGACGGCGATGACCAGGAGCACGCTGATCGTGGTTCCGATGCGTTGACCCATCCGCCTCATTATCGGTCGAGGGGCGGCCCCGAGCCCAGCCGGTTTTGCAGATCGCCCCGTCACGGCGGACAATGGAGGGCATGAAACATTTCTATCGTCTGATCGGCCTGTGTGTTGTGATTCTCAGTGGGATGGCCCCGGCGCGGGCGGACGTGACGCTGCCGTCGGTCCTGGGCGACCACATGGTGCTTCAGCGGGGTCAGGACGTGCCGGTCTGGGGCCGGGCCGAGCCGGGCGAGACGGTGACGGTGACGTTCGCCGACCAGCGGGCGGCCGCGACGGCGGACGAGCAGGGCCGTTGGCGGGTGACGCTGGCGCCGATGGAAGCGTCGAAGACGCCGCGGACGATGACGATCGCCGGCCACAACACGCTGACGTTGCGCGACATCCTGGTGGGCGAGGTGTGGGTCTGCTCGGGCCAGTCGAACATGCAGTGGCCGGTGTTGCGCAGCAACGACGCGGAGGCCGAGATCGCCGCGGCGGACTATCCG
This sequence comes from Phycisphaeraceae bacterium, assembly GCA_028277745.1. Classification (GTDB taxonomy): domain Bacteria; phylum Planctomycetota; class Phycisphaerae; order Phycisphaerales; family Phycisphaeraceae; genus JANQFR01. Next base: position 59,076 of record JANQFR010000076.1, on the reverse strand, counting down.
CAGATCCGGCTGTTCAACGCCGCCCGCACGGTCAGCGACGCGCCCGCGTTCACGATCAAGGGCCAGTGGGCGCCCTGCTCGCCGCAGTCGGTCCGGGCGTTCAGCGCGGTCGGCTACTTTTTCGGGCGCGACCTGTACGATGCGCTGGACGTGCCGATCGGGCTGATCAACACGTCGTGGGGCGGGACGCCCGCCGAGGCGTGGACCAGCGCCGAGGCGCTGGGCGCTCATGAAGAGACCGCGGTGCTGCTCGACCAATGGGAGAAGCGGCTGGCCGACTATCCCCGCGTGCTGGCGGAATGGAAGAAGGCCCGTGAGGCCGAGGAGCAAGGCCAGCCCAGCGTCCCCGCGTTCCACAAGGACCCGGGCAACGAAGGCGTCAAGCAAGGCTTCGCCGCCCCAGACTTCGACGATGCGCAATGGGCCGACGCGAAGTTGCCCGGCGCCTGGGAGGAAAGCGGCCAGGATTTCGACGGCGTGGTCTGGTATCGCAAACGCGTCGAGCTGCCCGCCGGCATGGTCGGCCAGGACCTGACGCTGCGGCTGGGGACCATCGACGACTTTGACACCACCTACGTCAACGGCCAGCAGATCGGATCGACCACCGACGGCAACGCCTGGATGACGCCGCGGCGTTACACGGTCCCCGCCGAGTTGACCCGCGACGGCGTGGTGACCCTGGCGGTGCGGGTCTTCGACCACTTCGGGGCGGGGGGCTTCACCGGCCCGCCGTCAGACATGCGCCTCGAGGGGCCGGACGGCGCGTCGGTCCCGCTCGCGGGGGCGTGGAAGATGCACGTCGCGCAGCGCCTGCCCAACGCTGTCGGGCCCAACAACAATCAGCGTAACCGTCGCCCGCCCCGTGGGCCCGACAGCCCCCATCGGCCCGCCAACCTCTACAACGGGATGATTCAGCCGTTCGTCCCCTTCGCGATCCGCGGGGCGATCTGGTACCAGGGCGAATCCAACGCCGGCCGGTTCGACCAGTACCGCGTCCTGCTGCCCGCCATGATCGGCGACTGGCGCAACGCCTGGGGCCAGGGCGAGTTCCCCTTCGGCATCGTGCAGCTGGCGAACTTCAAGGCGGCCTCCGACCGTCCCAGCGACACCGCCTGGGCCCGCCTGCGCGAGGCTCAGGATCACACCGCCCAGACCACGCCCAACGCCGGGCTGGCGGTGATCATCGACATCGGCGAGGCCGACGACATCCACCCCCGCAACAAGCAGGACGTCGGCAAACGTCTCGCCCGCTGGGCGCTCGCCGACGTGTACGGCCGATCCGTGGTCAAGTCCGGACCGCGGTTCACCCGCGCCCAGGTCGGGGGTGACAAGATCACGCTCCACTTCGACCAGACCGCCGACGGCCTGACCACGACCGACGGCCACCCGCCCGCGGAGTTCACCATCGCCGGCGCCGACGGACGCTTCGTCTGGGCCGACGCGAGGATCGACGGCGACACCGTCGTCGTCTGGTCCGCCGACGTGCCCGAGCCAAAATACGTGCGCTACGCCTGGGCGGACAACCCCGACCGCGTCAACCTCGTCAACTCGGAGCAACTGCCCGCAGCCCCGTTCCGGACCGACACGTTCCCGATGGGGAGCGGGCCGCGCTGAGGTGAAGAAGAAGCCCGGGGATTGCCATCCCTGGGCTTCGGAGATTTACAACAAGGGCGCGACGATCCGCGCGATGCCTTCCACCAGGTCGCGCACGGGGCCGACGTCGTCGATCCCCTGCTCGCAGTAGCCGGCCAGGTCTTCGTACCACGCGACGGTCAGGTCGATCTCGCGCCGGGAATACACAAACATCGACACCTCGTAATTGAGGAACAGGCTCCGCATATCCATGTTCGCCGAGCCGATCATGGCCAGTTCGTCGTCCACGATCATGGCCTTGGCGTGGACCATCCCCTCGGGGTAGAGCAGCACCTTGACGCCGGCAGACTGGGCCTCGCGGAGATACGTGCCGCTGGCGAGGTTGGCCATCAGGTGATTGGACTTGCGGGGCGTCAGGACGCGCACGTCGACCCCCCGCCGGGCCGCGATCGCCAGGGATTGCGCCAGCGCGTCGTCAGGCACGAAGTACGGGGTGACGATCCATACGCGGCGCTGAGCGTCGAAAATCGACGAGAGGATCACGTCGTACAGCGCGTCGGTCTCCACGTCAGGCCCGGCGGGCGTGACCTGAACGACCGCGTCGCCCACGCCGGTCCGCACCGGCCTCTCGGTCTTCGGCGGCGCCCCGTCGCCGTTGGCGAACCGCCAGTCCGAGTCGAAGATCGCGGCGTACGTCGCCGCCCCCGGCCCCTCCAGCACGAACGACAAGTCGCGCCACCGCCCCGCCATCGGCGTCGGGCCGATGTATTCGTTTCCGATGTTCGTCCCCCCCGCGATCACCCGCACCCCATCGACCACCAGGATCTTGCGGTGGTTCCTCAGGTTGCTGTGACCGTGGAAATGAACCAGCGGCATGAACATCGCCACGTGCCCGCCCGCCTCGACCAGCGGGTGATACCCGTGCCTGGTGACCGGCAACGTCCCGACCGCGTCCACCAGCAGCCGCACGTCGACCCCCGCCTCCGCCTTGCGCGACAGACGCCCGAGGATCTCCCGGCCGACCTCGTCGAGGTGGAACACGAACGTCGCGAGGTCGATGCTCCGGGTCGCCGACTCGATCAGCTCGACGAGGCGCTGATAGCCGATCTCGCCGTTCACGCACAGCTCGACCCGGTTGCCCACGGTCGCCGCGGGCAGGGAATAGGCGCGCAGCAGGCTGTCGGCCCGGCCGGTCTGGTCCAGCGGCGCGGCTTCTTGCTGGGCGATCTTCAACACGCCTTTGCGTGACGCCCGCTGCTTCGCCTTCCGGCCGCTGAGCATCAGGTACAGCGGCACCCCGATGTACGGCATGATCACGATCACCAACAGCCACGCGATCGTGCTCGACGGCGATCGCTGCTGACGGATCATGTGCGCCCCCGCCACCATCGCCAGCAGCGCCCCTACCGCGAAGGAGAGATGAATCAGCGGCCAGAAAATATGCATCATTCAACAGGATACCGGCGCCGCGACGCGAGCAAAACCCATGGCATGCAGCGGCAGCCTGGCCCTGCGGGCCGGCGCTAAACCCCGCGCCGCAGCACCAGCCGCGCCGCCTCCGGCCGGCAGCCGTAACGCAGCGGCGTCACCTGCCCCAGCCCGGCACACACCTCCAGCGTCGTCCGGCCGCGGCGGTAGACGCCGTGCTTGTAGGGCGCGCCGTTGGGGCAGCCCACCACCGGCAGCCGCAGGTGGCCGCCGTGCAGGTGGCCGGCGAGCATCAGGTCGACCCCCGCCTTCCGCGCCCAGTTGAACTCGTAAGGCGTGTGGCTCAGCAACAGCCGGAACCCCTCGCCGGCCCAGGTCGGCCGCTCGCCCATCCACGGCCGCTCACTCCCGCCGACCTCCATGCCCGCGACCCGGACGCTGCGTCCCGCGGTGTCAACCCAGCCCAGCGCCTCCAGGGCCTCACGGCGTTCCGCGGCGCCGTCGACGTCATGGTTCCCCAGTATGAAGTAACGCCCCAGCGGCGCGTCGAGCTGGCCCAGCGTGTCTTCCAGCCAGTCGCGGGTTTCCAGGTGGTCCATCACGTCGCCGGTCAGCGCGATCAGGTCCGCCGGCTTCTGGTTCGCCAGCCGGATCGCCTCGGCGTAGTACGCCCGGGTCGGCGTGTCGTTGAAGTGCGTGTCGGTCAGGTGCAGCAGTGTCTTGCCGTCCATCGCCTCGGGCAGCCGCTCGAACCACAACTCATACTCCACGACGCGCAGCGACAGCAGCTCATTGCCGGGTAACCGAGCCGCCCACCCCTTGAGCCCGCCCAGCGCCATGTCCGGCGAGAAGCGGTGAACCTCGGCCCGCGTCGGGACGCGTTGCCGCGTGATCCACCGCCACGCGTACGCCGCCATCAGTCCCACGAACGCCGCGGCGCCCAGCACCACGAACCAATGCGTCGCCGCGCCGGGTTCATCCAGGCCCCAACCGAGCCAGACCGCGACGCCCGCCAGCACCGCAGCGTGCAGCAGATACAACCCCGACAGCAGCCCGTCCGACGGGCCGAACGTGTAGAGCCACCCCACCCACAGGCGCAGCAGCATCGCCCAACCCAACACCGCGAGGATGAATAAAGCAATCACCATGGTCTGACCGACCGCATTTTAAGCGGTCTCGCTCGATAGGATCTGATGGGATAAAACACAGAGTACACAGAGACCACAGAGTGGAAGGAATTTTCTCACGGAAAGGTCCGACCTTGGGGAAGGTCGTAAGCCGGGGTTCCTGAGGGACATTACACTGGTGCATGAAAATTCGGGCGTAGTCGGGCGAGGCTCAAATGAGGGATGTCCATTCAAGCAAGATAAGGAACCAGATGATCAGCACTTTCCACACCGTCGTTCCTGTATGGCGTGCGGTATTCATCGCCGCGATGCCGCTCGTACTGTTCTTGGCCGGCTGCCAGCAGCCGGTCACGCAGCGGCCGCTGAGGGTTGCGATTTCGTTGGATATCCCCCCTTACGTCATCGACCGCGCCACGTCCGGCATCGAGGTCGACCTCGTGCGCGAGGCGTTGCCGGGTAAGCCCATTCAATTCATTCAGATGCCGTACCACGCGTTACAGGCCGCGGTGCCGGAAGGACGCGCCGATGTCGCCGTCGCCGTCTTGAAGTTCAGCGACGACGGGGTGTTTTACTCCAAAGAATTCATCGCCTTCCATAACGCCGCCATCACCCGGAAGTCCGCGGGCCTGGAGATCGACCGCGTCGCGGACCTGGCCGGGCACAAGGTGCTCGCCTGGCAGGGCGCCGACCTCGAACTCGGCCCCGACTTCAAGAAGCTCTACGCCCCGAACGGGCCGCAGCGTGAAAACTACACCGCGTTCGCCGACCAGGCCGATCAGGTGCGGGCGTTCTGGGAGGCCGAGGCCGACGTCATCGTCATCGACCGCAGCATCTTCGACTACTTCACCGCGCAGGCGGGCCACAACACCGGCGACGTCGTCTACCACACCATCTTCTCAGAGGCCACCGAATTCGGAGCCGGCTTCAAAGACGCGGGCCTGCGCGACACGTTCAATCAACGCATCGTCGAGCTCTGCGAAAGCGGGCGATTCCTTCAGGTGCTCAAGAAGTATCACGTCGAGTGGCCGCGCACCATCTGCGATCCCTGAGCAAATGTGAATGGTCAAGCCGGACCTGAGCGGAGCGAAGGTCCGGATGGTTTTCGCCGATGCGATCCGGACCTTCGCTCCGCTCAGGTCCGGCTTCTCACCCATGTTCCAGGTCACTCGCGACCAGCCGGCCCAGCGTCGCCAGCGCCTCGGCGACTCGGCCGTCCCACGGCAGGGCCGCGTTCAGGCGCATACAGTGCCGGTAGCGGTCGGTGGTCGAAAACAAGTGGCCCGGCGCGATACTGATCCCCCGGCGGCTCGCCTCGTCATGCAGCGCCAGGCTGTCGATCGCCTCGGGCATCTGCACCCAGAGCACGTGCCCGCCCCGCGGCCGCGTCACCCGCGTCCCGGAGGGGAACTCCCGGGCGACCGCGTCGGTCATCTTCTCGATATTGCTCCGATACGCCCGCCGCAGCCGCCTCAGCGACCGGTCGAACCCGCCGCTTTCGAGCATCATCGCCGCCGCGAGCTGGCACATCGTCGCGCACGAGTGCGACAACGCCAGCTTCAGCAGTTCGACCTCACCCTGCCGCCGCGCGCCCGGCACGCACCACCCCGCACGCAGCGCCGGCGACATCGTCTTGCACAGCGAGTTGCAGTACATCACATGGTCGCCGCGGTCAAACGCCTTGTAGGCCTTGGGGCGGACGCCCTCAAACCCCTGCTCGCCGTAGATGTCGTCTTCGATCAGCACCGCGTCATAGCGTTCAAGCATCCCGATCAAGTGCTGCTTCTTCGAATCGGACACGCAATGGCCCAGGGGGTTGCTGAAGCTCGTGTTCAACACCAGCACGCGAGCCCCGCCCGAGTCGAACGCCTCGGCGAGCGCGTTGAGGTCGATCCCGTCCCGCGGCGACGTGGTCACCTCGATCGCCTGGAGCCCCAGCCCCTCCATCGTCTCCAGCAGCCCGTAATACGTCGGCGACTCGATCGCCACGGTGTCGCCCGGCCGCGTCACCGACCGGAGGCACAGCGACACCGCCTCCGTCGCACCGTTGGTCGCCACGATCTCATCGGGCCCGACGGTGCACCCGGCCCGCAGCATCCACTTGGCCAATTGACGGCGCAGCCGCAGCGGACCCGGCGGCGGCGCGTATGCGTGCGCCGACGCGGGGTCTTCACGCACCACCCGCGACAGGCAGCGGTTCACCGCCGCCAGCGGCAGCAACGCCATGTCCGGCGACGCCGCTCCGAGCCTGACCGACTTGCCGTTATTGAGCTCCTGGCTCAGACGTAGCGACAATGCCCGCACCGCCACTTTGTTGACCGTACCCGGCACCGGCGTGGTTCCCGGCTCCGCCAGCGCGTCCGCCGCCGTCGCCCGCACGAAATACCCCGACTGCGGCTGGGCTCGGATTAACCCGCGGTCTTCCAGCAGCCGGTACGCCTCCAGCACGGTCGACACGCTCACCGACGCCTGTTCGCGCATCTGCCGGATCGAGGGCACCCGGTCCCCCGGGCCGAGCACCCCCGACGCGATCAGCCCCGACACCCGCTCCGCCACCTGCTCGTACAGCCGGCGCTGGTCCGGGTTGTCTGTCATCGTCGTCATCGCCCCATGCTACCGCCCCGACGCTCGAAAGCCATGCACAGTTGGCCGCGAACCCGACCGGCACAGTCGGCGTCAATCCCGCTGTGCCCCCGCCGCGCGGCGGAGGCTGTGCCTACCGGACGCCGGGGTCGGCCCGCATCATGTCACGTGCCGGAAAAACAACCAAAATCCCCGCCCGTTTTTCGGCGGCCGCACGATCCGAGGCGCCGTAAATTCGGAACCCAGACGAACGGGAAGGCGCCGGACATGAAACTCCATCAATGGCTTTATCGTTTGTTCCACGACCCGCGGAGCCCCGAACCCTGGCGGCCGCCCAACCTCGCGACGCCGCACGACCTCATCAACGCGCGGCGGCGAACGCAGGCGCTCATCAAAACCCGTATTCCGACCAGCGCTGATCCACCAGCGCCCGAACCGGCTCCGACATCGCCAGCAGCTGCGGCCAGGCGCGCACCGGGTGACCGCCGGCTTCTTCACCGGTGATCTTCCGCGTCGCGTCGAGCCCGATCTTGTGTCCCGCCCCCAGGCGCGGCGCCGCGTGGTCGAGGATGTCCAGCGGGCCGTTGACCACCTCGATGTCCCGGCCGGGGTCCATGTTCGCGCACAGGTGAAACAGCACCTGCTCGTGGTCGTGCACGTCCACGTCCTCGTCCACCACGACGATCATCTTGGTCCACGCCATCTGCCCCGCGCCCCAGATCGCGTGCATCACCCGGCGGGCCTGCAGGGGATACTCTTTCCTGATCTTGACAAAAGCGCAATTATGGAAAGCCCCGAACATGGGTAGATCGTAATCAATAATGTCGTGGATCAGCGTCTGGAGCAACGGCAGGAAGATCCGCTCGGTCGCCTTGCCGAGATAATAGTCTTCTTGCGGGGGTAGGCCAACGATCGTGGTCGGGTAAATCGGGTCGTTTCGGTGGGTGACCGCGGAAGCGGTGAAGATCGGATAACGATCGGGCAAACTATAGAAGCCGGTGTGATCGCCGAAGGGCCCTTCAAACACGGCGCCCGGCCCTAATTTTTCCTGGGTGGGATCGAACCCGATGACGCCCGCCTCGGTGTCGACGTGCCCTTCGATCACCAGCTCGGCGTTGGCGGGGACGTCCAAGTCGATGGTCCGGCACCGCACGAGCGGGATGCCGCCGTCGTTGAGGAACCCGGCGAAGAGCAGCTCGCTGATCCCCGGCGGCAGGGGCGCGGTGGCGGCGTAGGGGAGCACCGCCTCGCCGCCGAACACGATAGCGCAGGGCATCGGCCGGCCGGCTTTCTTCCACGCGCGCCAGTGTCGGGCCCCGTCGTGGTGCATGTGCCAGTGCATCGCGGTGCGGGTCTCGTCGATCAGCTGCGCCCGGTACATGCCGATGTTGCGCGACGGCCGGGGCGTGCCCGCGGGCTTGCCCGCATCGTCCGGGTGGATGGTGTAGACGCCGGCGAGCGTGATGTAACGCCCTTCTCCCCTGGCCGTGCCCGCCTCCTGCGGCGTCACCGCGTAGCCGCACGACCGCGGGTCGCCGTCGTGCGGCCAGCACTTGATGACGGGCAGCTCGAGCAGGTTGATCTCGTCACCCTGCCGCACCACCTCCTGGCACAGCCCCGAGCGCACCGCCTTCGGCGCCATCGCGGCGATCTTGGCGAACTCAAGCCCCTTCCTGATCTTCTCCACCAGCCCGGTCGGCGGCTCGGGCTTGGCGATCGCCGCCACCTTCTGCGCCAGCGCCTCGAACCCGCCCGCCTCGCAACCCAGGGCCATCTCCATCCGGCGGTAGCTGCCGAACGCGTTGATCAGCAGCGGCCAGGCGGCGCCCTCGACGTTTTCAAACAGCAGCGCCTTGCCGCCGAGATGGTGGTGATGCGGGTCGAACGCCTTGGCGTGATCGCTCGGCCGCGCGGCGGGTGACTTGCTCACGCGGTCGGCGATCTCGGTGACCTCGAGGATGGGCGAGACGGGCGCCTTCACGCGGTGCAGCTCGCCCGCCTGTTCGAGCGCTTCGACGAAATCACGGAGAGTGCGGTAAGCCATGGCAGGATTCTAGCCGTCGAGCTCTTTGGAGCGCGCCTCGGCGGCGCGGATGGCGTCGACCACCGTGTCGAGCACGTGTTCGGACTCCATATGGTTGATCGCCGCCTCGGTCGTGCCGCCGGGGCTGGTGACGCGTCGCCGCAGCTCGGCGGCTAGGTGGTCCGACCGCGTGAGCAGGTCGGCGGCGCCGAGGAGCGTCTGCGAAACCAGCAGCCGGGCGTGGTCGCCCAGGCCCAGCTCATCGGCGGCCCGCTGCATCGCCTCGGCGAGGTAGAACAGGTACGCGGGCCCCGAGCCGGACACGGCGGTGATCGCGTCGAGATGGGCTTCATCGACGCGGATCGCCACGCTCTGGCCGGCCGAGAAGAGCCGCATGGTCAGGTCGTCGTCCCCGGGACGGGCGTGATCGCCCAGCGCGACGCCCGCCATGCCCCGGCCGACCATCATGGGCGTGTTGGGCATGACCCGCACGAGGCGCGTCGGTCGGCCGAGCACGCCCGTGAGCCGGGCGGTGCTCACTCCCGCCATGATGGAGATCGCCACGTGCTGATCGTTGAAAGCGTGAGCGACGCCGCCCACCGCGTCGGCCATGACCTGGGGCTTGACCGCCAGCATCACCTGCCCGCACGCGCCGACCAGTTCCGCCGCCGACCCCGCCGCGACGACGCCCATCGCCGCAAAGACCTCGCGGCGTTCTTCGCTGGGGTCATACGCCATGAGTTGATCCGCCGGCAGCACGCCGTGCTCGATCGCGGCCCGTGCGACCGCCTCGGCCATGTGGCCCGCGCCGATGAAACCGAGCGTCTGGTTCATGCGTTTTGCTCCCGCTGGGACAGCCACGCGTCCCGCCGCTGCTTGGCGTCGTTCAGCATGTTCAAAAGACGGGCGTGGTCGCCCGACGTCAACGCGTCACGCATGGCGTCGATCTGGCCGCTCAGCGCCGCCAAGGCGTCGGCGAGGCGCGGGGCGTTGGCGTGCATGAGGTCGGCCCGCATGTCGGGCCCGCCGCTGGCCAGACGCGTCGCGCCGGTGAAGCCGGTCGACGCAACCTCAAACCCGCCGAGTTGCTCGGCCACGAGCACGAGCAGGCTGGCGACCGCGTGGGGCAGGTGGCTGGTCACCGCGGTCGCCCGGTCGTGCTCCAGCGGGTCCATATGCAAGAGCTGGCAGCCCACGGCGCGCCAGAGGGCTTCGACCTGCTCAGCCGCGTCAGGGTCGCTTCGCTCGTCCTTGCAGATGATGCACGGCTTGTGCTGAAACAGGTCGGCGGTCGCCGCGTCGGGCCCGGTCCGCTCGCTGCCGGCCATCGGGTGGGCGCCGATGAACCGCGCCGGCGCCGGCAGGTAACGGTTCGCCTTCTCCACCACGTCGAGCTTCGTCGAGCCCACGTCGGTGATGACCAAAGCGTCGTGGTCGTGAGCGGCGAGCTGCTGGAACACCGCGTCGAAGCCCGACAGCGGGACCGCGATAACCGCGAGTTGGCAGTCGGCGACCACCGCGAAGTCGACCGCGGCGGCGTCGCAGGCGCCCACGGCGACGGCCCGGCGGGCCGTGTCGAGACGTCGGCCGATCCCGACGACTCGGCCGGCGTAGCCCGCGGCTTTCAACGCCAGGCCCGTACTGGCCCCCAGCAGGCCCGTCCCGATGATGGCGATCTGAGAGGCGTTAATCATGGAGAATCTCTGAAAAACAGGAAAACAGGAAATACAGAAATACGGCCCCGTATCGACCGTCGCGGCGACAGGCATGGTGAAATCCACTCGTCAGCAGGCGTGTCAACCATGTTTCTCTTCATTTCCTGCGGTTCCTGTGTTTCCTGCTTTCCTGCGTTTCCTAATCCGCTACCATATCACGTTTGACCCGCCCGCCGGAGATCCCGCGCTATGTCGCAGCTGAGCACTTATCAGGGGGCTTACGAACTCGAGTTTGAGCGGCCGCTGGTCGCGCTGGAAAAACAGATCGCCGACCTCGAGGCCCAGGCCGACCCCGAACGCTCCGCGGTCGGCCTCGACCCCAATGTCGACTTCTCGGCCGACCTGCGTAAGCTCCGCCAGTCGCACACGGCGATGGTCAAGAAGATCTACGCCAAGCTGTCCGCCGGCAACGTCGTCAAGGTCGCCCGCCACCGCGACCGGCCGCAGACCGTGGATTACATCGACGCGTTCGTGAAGGACTTCATGGAGATCCACGGCGACCGCCGCTTCGCCGACGACAAGGCGATCATCACCGGCTTCGGGCGGATCGGGCAGCACAAGTGTCTGCTCATCGGCCACCACAAGGGCAAGGACACCAAGGACAAGATCGCCTGCCGCTTCGGCTGCGCTCACCCCGAGGGGTACCGCAAGGCGCTGCGGGCGATGAAGCTGGCCGAGAAATACGGCCTGCCGGTGGTCACGCTGGTGGACACCCCCGGGGCGTACCCGGGCGTCGGCGCCGAGGAGCGGGGCCAGGCCGAGGCCATCGCCGTCAACCTGCAGGAGATGGCCCGGCTGCGCACGCCGATCGTCAGCATTGTCATCGGCGAGGGCGGCAGCGGCGGGGCCCTGGGTATCGCGGTCGGCGACCGGCTGGCGATGATGCAGTACGCCTGGTACAGCGTCATCAGCCCCGAGGGCTGCGCCGCGATCCTCTGGAAGACCGCCAACCCCGAAACCAACAGCGCCGCCGCCGAGGCCCTCAAGCTCACCGCGAACGATAACCTTAAGCTCGGCGTCGCCGACGACATCATCCCCGAGCCCCTCGGCGGCGCCCACCGCCGCCCCGCCGAGGCCGCTCACCTCGTCGAAAAGTACATCATCCAGACCCTGCGCGAACTCAAACGCTTCAAGATCGACAACCTGCTCAACAAGCGCTACGCCCGGCTGCGCATGATCGGCGAAATCACGGATGCTTAAGGCCGCCTGACCGCTTAGCCATTCTGTACTTTCCAACAACGCTCAATTGAAGACATTCTGAACGTGCGTGAGAAGCCGGACCTGAGCGTAGCGAAGGTCCGGATGGTTTTCGCCAACGCGATCCGGACCTTCGCTACGCTCAGGTCCGGCTTAAATTACATCTCAAGTAAAACGGCTCGCGACGCCGAAGCGTGCGAGCCGTTGGGACGAGCGAGCGGGTTGGGTTAGGTGTTATCCGAGGAGGGACAACACGCTCTGAGCGGTGGTGTTGGCGATGGCCAGGGTGGAGGTGCCGGCCTGTTGAAGGATCTGGGCCCGGGTCAGGTTGGCGGTTTCTTCCGCGAAGTCGGTGTCGCGGATATCGGATTGCGCGGCGGTGAGGTTTTCCAGCCCGATCTGGTGGCTGTTGAGGGTGGTCTGGAGGGTGTTGCGTTCGAAGGCGCCCAGCCGGCCGCGGAGGATCGAGATCTGGTCGATGGATTCGTCGACGATGGCCGACGCGATCCGCGACTGGTCGGCGGTGTCGCCGGTGACCAGTGACGCGGAGCCGCCGGTGCTGAGCGAGCTGAGGAAGCCGACGATCGAGTTGCCGAGGTTGGCGGCGGCGACGGACTGGATGCCGAACCCGATCTGCTGCTGGGTGTTGACGTTGGGGCCGATCTGGAAGGTGGCGCCGCCGCCGGTGATATCAAAGGTGTAGGGGGTGTTGATGGTCTGGGCGGCGTCCGTGGTCAGGGTGAGCTCGAGGTTGAGGGTGCTGGTTCGCAGGCTAACGTCGAGCCCGTCGCCGAGGGCGAGCGAGCCGTTGACGAGGGCCAGCACGTCTTCGCCCTGATCCCGGTTGATCTGGGCGCCGTCGGGGGCGTCAACGGTGAAGAAGTTCTGGGTGTCGTTGGTGAGCTGACGCACACTGACGAAGGCGTCGGAGCCGAAGGTGGTCGAGTTGAGCTGGACGGCGGAGTTGTTGACGAGCGTGGCGGAGACGCCGGTGGCGTCCTTGACGGTGTTGACAGCGAACACGATGGCGGAGGTGGCGGTGCCGGAGGTGAACTCGAAGACCTCGGAGCCCGTGGCGCCGGCGACCTCAAAGGTGACGCTGGAAAGGATGGCCGAGCCGGTGGCGTTGGCGGCGGAGATGGTCAGCGAGGCGGTCTCGGCGGAGTTGAGCACCTCGACGCTGACGGGGACGGAGTCGTTGGTGCCGAAGTTAACGCCCAGCAGCTTCAGGTCGGCGATCTGCGACGCGGCGAGGCCGGAATGGATGTAGTCCAGCGAACCGTTGAGCAGCTTGAGGCCCGCGAAGCTGGTGGTGTTGGCGATGCGGGTGATCGAGTCGATCGCCGAGTCGATCTGCAGTTGATTGGCCGCGACCTCGTCCTTGGAGAAGGCGCCGGTGTTGGCGGCCTCAACGAGCAGCGACTTCATGTCGACCAGCAGGGTGTTGATCTCGTTGAGGGCGCCCTCGGCGGTGGCGATGACGTTGGACGCCCGCTCGATGTTGTCGATCGCCTGCCCGACGCCCTGGATCTCGGTCCGCAACCGCTCGGACACGATCAGTCCGGCCGGGTCATCGGCGCCGCGGTTGATCCGCAGGCCGGTGCTGAGGCGTTGCAGGCTGGTCGCCAGGTCGGCGTTCGACCGGGCGAGGTTGTTCTGGGCGATCAGTGACGAAACGTTGGTGTTGATCCGGCTCATTTGACAATCCTCCTTGATTGTCGTGTTCGAGGCCTGGGCCTCGGTTCAGCGTTCCTTGCTGGTGAAAAAGTTCGTTGGCGGTTCCGATCTATCTTGTCTGAGGCCGGCCGTTGGCGCGGGCTCTCAGGTTTTGGTCTGCGACGTTCAGATCATCCATACGGACTGGGGTTTGACTGGCCTCGGCGTTCTCACGTTTGATCGCCTCATACACTTCCTTGCGGTGCACCTGGACCTGTCGAGGGGCGTTGATGCCCAGCCTGACCTTATCCCCGCGGATGTCGACGACGGTGATCTCCACCTCGTCGCCGATCATGATCGTCTCGTCGCGTTGCCGGGATAGCACGAGCATGCTTGGGTGGCTCCTTCCTTGGGCCGTTCGTCGTCTTCTTCGGCGCTTCCGTGCGCCGTCCCGTCTAACGCAATTCCAGTGAGGCGCGGCTTCGCCGCGCTCACGCGCTGGCCGCCTGCTTCATCGGGGCGCCCAGCTCGATCAGCGGCACCCGCGTGGTGAACCGTCGGTCGCTGAGCACCAGCTGCTCGCCGACCCGCTTGCCCACGTGGACGACCAGCGGGCCCTGCAGGTTGCCGGTCAAGACGTTCTCGCGCTTGTTCACGATCACGAACACCTGCGCCTCGTCGAGGTTCTCGATCCCCATCTCCCGCATCTGCTCGACCTTGAGCGGCACGCGGTAGGTCGGCACGAACAGGCTCGGGTCGGTCACCACGAACGCCAACTCGGGCAGTTCGATCGACTGGAGCCACCAGAAATAACTGTCCTGGCCGGCCTCGATGAGCACGTACCGCCGGTACTTGGGGAATCCCAGAAGCCCTTTGGCGAACGTGATGATCCGGGTCTCATCCACGTCCACTTCACCGAATCGAGAGGTCTGGATCAACATGATCACGCATCCTCAATCCAAGGCCGATCATCCTGAGTTATCCAACCCGGTCCTTCGGGTCGACGGCTTCCTGCCGTCTTTGAGGTCGCGTCCGGTCGATTGGCCTTGACGTTCGGCCGGCCGCGCAAGCGTTGCGCTTCCTAGCGCAAAAAGTCCAGTAAGCTCAACTGGTTCAGGAGGGAGCCCGACTGCAGCGACGCCTCCAACTGCTGCTGCAACTGGGCGTACCGCGTAATCACCTCGGTGAGGTCCGCGTCCTGAAGCTGGCTGAGCATGCTTTTTTCCATGATGTCGATGTCATCCATGCGTTGCTGGGTCTGCACGACGCGGGCGGCTTCGATGCCGACGGTCGCCCGGGCGGAGGTGACGCTTTCCACGTCGTTCTCCACCCTTTCTCCAGCAAGGGTGATGCCAAGCGTGTCGTTATTCCGCAAAGCCTCGCTTAAATCTTTCAAATGGGTGAAGACGCTGTCGACCCGGACCTGGGCCTTGTCCTCGCTGGTGAGGGAGGCGCCGGCGGCGCCGGCCCCGGCGTTGGCGGTCAGCCCCAACTGATCGGCGACGAGGCTCAATCCCAGATTCTCGACCTTGAACTCACCCCCGCCCGCGGTGTTGTCCGTCAACACGATGCCCGTCCCGACCGTGGCCAGGCTGACGGTCAGATCGCCCGGCATCGCGGTGACCGCGTCGGCCTCGGCCTGGATCCGCGCCATCAGGTCACCGACCGTGGTCAGGCCCGTCGCGTCGATATCGATCGTCGTGCCGTCGTGCAGGCTGATGCGGAAATCGTCGACGCCTTCCTGGGGCTCGACACCCAGGCCGTTGCGGAAGCTGTCGAGCCGGGTGTCGCTTCCCAGCGTCAGCAGGCCCAGGTCGGCGGCGGTCGTTCCGCCGTTTTCACCGATGCTCATGCTCAGGCCGCTGACCTCGCTGATCAGGTTGAAGCTGTCGCCCGCGTCGTTGATCTCCAGCCGGACGCCGATGCCCAGGGATTCGATCCGGTTCTGAAGGTCCTGCACCGTATCGGTCGCATTGACCGCCACGGTCCGGGTTTCGGTCCCCTGCGTGATCATCAGGCCGTTGACGAAGTCGATCATGGCGTCGAGCGAGCCGAGGCTGGTCTGCTGGGTGATGCGGGCGTTGAGGTCCCCCCCGGCGAGGGTCACGGAAGCGGCGGTCCCGGTGATCCCCAGGTCCGCGGCGGTCTGGGACTCGCCGATGTCGGCGATGGTGATGGTGTGTCCGGCGTTGGCGGTCAGGTCGAAGTGGTGGTCGTTGAGCGTGACGGCGCCGGCGGTTGGGTCGATGACGTTGATCGCCGCGTTGATCCGCGTGACGACGTCGTCAACCGTCTCGGCCGAGGTCAGATCCACGACCGTCGCGGCCCCGTCCACCACCAGCTGCACCGATCCGCTGCGCACGCCCAGTTGCTGAGCCCCATTGACGTCCGACAGTTTCGTCGTCGGAACCAGCGTCGGATCAAGATCGACCTGGGACCTGACGCGTGACGAGAGGGCGCCGAACGCCGCCAGGCCGTTGCTGTTGATGGTCTGGGTGCGCCCGTCGCCGATGTCGCCCGTCAGGCTCGTGTCCGACCCGAGATACCGGATCCCTCCCAGGAACTCGACGAACACCTCGCCGTTGCGACCGGCGCCGTTGTTGCCGCCGAAGATCGACAGGTCGTTGAACTGCCGGTTCGCGATCTCGATGATGGCCGTCAACTGAGCGTCGACCACCTCGGCGGTCGCCTTGCGGGTCTCGTCGTCCGAGCCGACGCCCACCTGGCCGGAGGCCAGCGACTGAGCCTCGATCAACACATCCGTCACGTCCCCCAGCGCCGCGTCGGCGTTATTGAGCATCGACAGCGCGAACTGCAGATTCTCGTTGATCTGCACCCGCTCCTGGATGTTCTGCTCCAGAAACAGGATCGAGGACGTCTTGTCCGGCCCCTCGCTGGGCTTGTTCACCGACTTGAGCGTGTTGATCTCGTTCTGAGCCCTGAACAGCTGTTGCTGCGTACGCTGCAGGGAACGCAACAGGCTGTCATTGATCTGAAGCGAAGTGGTTCGTGATGAGATCGAGCCAACACCGGCCATGATTCAGTCAGCCTTCCGTTACGTCTTAAATCAGCCCCAACAACGTTCTGTATAACTCGTCAACCACGCTCAGAAACCGCGCGCTCGCCTGGTAAGAGCTCTGGTAGCGGATCAGATCGATCGTTTCTTCATCCATGTTCACGCCCGACACCGACTGCTGTTGAGCCTCCAACGACTCGCGCACCACCGCATCCGCCCGCTCCTGTTCCTGGGCCTGCGCCAGGCGGATCGCGAAATCCTCGACATGGCGGTTCCAATACCGCGTCAGGCTTTGCCCATTCAGCTCACCAAGCGACTGGTCGCGCAGGTCGGCGATCGCCAGCGCCCCGCTGTTATCGCCCGGCAGATGTCCCCGAGCGGCGGCGAGGTGATCCGGCGACGTCAGCAACGCGGCGTTCACGTCGATATCGAACGCGTCGCCGCCCGTGAAAAAGGTGTTGATCCCCAGCGCCGCCAGGACACCCGAGCTGTCGTCGCTGAAGGTCACCTCGAAATCAGCGCTGGCCGAGTCGATCTGTAGGCGGCCGTCCGCGGTCACCACGGCGCTGACGCCGCTCACCGCGTTGATCTCCGCGGCGAGGCTCGTCAGCGTCGTGTCACCGGCCGGGTTGATGCCGTCGAGATCGATGTTGATGGTGGTGGTGGTTTGCTGGCCGGTCGACTTCTGGGTCAGGTGGAGCTGGAAGGAGCCGTGGCCGGCCGCGAAGTCAAGCCCGGTGGCGTCGAGGTCGTTCAGCGCGGCCGAGGCGTCGATCACCCGGCTCTGGCTGGTCAGACTCGTGTAGCCGCTCAGCCCCTGACTCTGCGAATGGATGCGGTTGACCTGATAGATCAACTGGCTGGCCAGGGTGTCGAGGGTGTCGATGGCGTCCTGCAGGTCATTCTGGCGGAACTGGACCAACGCCCCCAACTCGCCCGAGGAGATATCGAGCGGGGACTGATCCGCCGCGACCACCACGTCCGTCTGGACCTGGCCGTCGATGGTTCGCTCACGCAGTTCGACGCCCCGGCTCCGCCCGTTCAGGACGATCGGGATCGACCCGACAAACACGTCGACCACGCCGTTGGGGCTTTCCACCGTGGAGATGTCCAGGTACTGCGATAGCTCGCTCAACAACTGGTCGCGCTGGTCGCGCAGCCCCCCCGCCCCGCCCGGGTTGCCGCCCTCAGCCAGGGCGATGCTCTGGTTCACCTGCTCGATGCGCGACAGGAGGTCGTTGACCGTTTCAACCACCTGCCCGGTGGTGCGGTCGGTCTGGAGCTGGAGTTCGCCCAGGTCCTGGTCGAGGTCGCGGATAAAGGTGGAGAGCGTCGCCGCCTCCTGCACGACCAGCGTTCGCAGTGACTGGTCCTGAGGATTGTTGGCAAGCTGAGACCAGGCGTTGAAGAAGGTGCCGAGGCGGGTCGACAGGTCGGCCTCGGTGAATTCATTCTGAAGCGACTCGACCTGCGACAGCAGGTTCACCATCGCCGCGGACCGCCCGCCGTCGGAGACCGCCCCGCGGAGCCGGGCCTCGAGCGCCTCGTCGATCTGTCGGGTGATGGAGGAGATCTGCACCCCCCGGCCTGCGAAAACGCCTTGTTGAATCTCCTGGTACGGGTTCGGCGCCAGCGAGATCGTCTGGCGGTGATAGCCGCGGGTCGCGACGTTGGCGAGGTTGTTGCCCGCCACTTCCAGCGCGGCCTGCGACGCGAGCAAGCCGGTCCGTCCGATCTGGAGAGAAGCGCCGAGTGTCATGGGTTACGCCGTCATACTGAAGGTGCTGACCGCCGTGGCCGCCGTCGGCCGCATGCCGTCATCCGAATAAGTGGAAACGCCGGTCGCCATCGCGCCGATGGTCTGGACCACGCCCTGCATGTGCTTCATCAGCGCGTCGGTCGCCCGCCGCGCGACCGCGGTCTGCTGCTTGACCTGCTGAACCCGTTGGGTCAACTCATCTCGCAGGAGCAGGAGCTTACGCCGCGCTGGCTCGGCCAGGTGCTCGGCGATGTCCTTGAGCCGCATCGGCTCAGCGGCGCCGGGCTTCACCAGCAGCGTCAGCCGGGCCGCGACCTCCAGGCGTTTCTTTTCAAGCTCGCTCAACGCCTGAACCTTCTCGTTCTCGAGGCGGCAAAGCTCCGCGAGCTTCGGGGCGTCGCCCGACCGCAACGCATCCTGCTTTTTGGGCGCCGTCTCCAGAAGAAAATCATGAATCTGAAGTTGCTGCTGGATCACCGTCTCGAGAGCGGTAAGCGTGGGTTGGATGTTTCTAGCCATAGACGTCCGCCTCCGCCTGTTTCGGGACGATGTTCCGGTAAACCGCCTCGACGACCGAGAAGTTTGATTTCTGCAGGATGCGGTCCGCGATCATCGTGTCCAGCTGCTGCCGCCAAACGTCTTCGCCGAAGCCGCCGTGGAGCAGATCGCCTTCTTTGGCCGACGCCCGCACCTGCGCGAGCATGGGCAGCAGGAACGCGGAGGAAACCAGCCCGCGGGCGGCGTCGCGCACCTGGTCGCCCGACGAGGCGGCCGTCAGCGCCCGCTCGAAGTCGGCGGCGGCGTCCTTCCGGTGGGGCTGCGCCGCGGCCGCCGCGGTCCGGTCTGTCAATGCGTGGACGGGGGTCATTCGACAATAAACTCCGCGTGAAGCTGGCCGGCCTGGTGCATCATCCGCAGGATCTGGATCCGGTCTTTGGCGCTGACCTTCAGCTGATTGAACGCGGCGAGGAGGTCCGCCAGCCTGGCGCCGCCCCGGTCCTGCGGGTCCATCGCGACGAAATGGGTCTGGGTCTCGATCGGTTCGAACGGCGTGCCGATCGGTTCGGGCGTCAGCGTCGTCACCGTCAGGCCCGCGTGGCTGATCAGCACCGGCGAGACCTCCACCTCACCCGTGATCACGATCGTGCCGCTGCGCTCATTCACGACGACCTTGGCCCCGCCGGAAACGAACGCCATGTCGATGTAGGTCACGAGGATGTCGTTGATGAACTGCGCGGGGTTGTCGCGCTGATAGACCGGCACGTTGACCAGGACGTTTTTCCCGTCCGCCACCTTGGCGATGTCTGGCCCGTCGGGAGACATGACGCCGTTGATCTGGCCCGCGATCGCGTTGGCGGTCGGCCAGCCGGCGTAGGCCTCGTCGATCACCAGGCGGAGCCGGAAGTACGGGTCCATCGCCGACGTGGAAATGTCCTGAATCAGCTGGGCGCCCATGGTGATGATCCCGTCGTTGGGCGCCTTGGGGTCCGGGATATTGATCCGGCCCTCGGCGTAGGCCAGCACCGGGCTGTCGCGCAGCGGCCCGGTCATTGGGATCATGATCAGGGTGCCGCCCGCCAGGCTGGTCGCCGGGCCCGCCGCCGACACCTTCACGTCGATCCGGTCGCCCTCCGCGATACCCTCGTCGGGGATCTGCGCCGACAGGTACACCAGCGCCACGTTCTTGTTGTTGCTGAGCATCCCGGCGTTCACGTTCGGGACCCCGTAATGGCCGATGAACTGCGCCAGCATCTCGAGCGTGGGCGGGTGGGCACCGTCGCCGGTGCCGTTGAGCCCGACCACGACGCCCTGGCCGATGAGTTTGTTGTGCTCCGACCCCTTGAGCCGGACGATATCGCGGATCTGGACCGCGTGCGCCGGAGCAGCCGCCAGCAGAATCATCAGCGTCAGGAGGATAGCTTTCATCATCTCAAATCAACCATGTCTTAAAAGTTGAACAGCAGCTCGAAAAGCTGGGTGAGGATGCCCTTGCGTGTGGCCTTGCGGAGCTCGCCGGTGTGTTCCTTCACCAGGTGCAGGTCGTAAATCTGGCTGGAAAGAATGGTGTTCTCGATCGAGACATCGTCAGACCGGCAGACGCCCGTGAGGGTGAGGCGGAGGGTCTCTTTGTCGACCTGGTTGTATTTGGTCGCCTCGATCGCGAGGGTTCCGTTGGGTTTAACATCGATGATCCGCGCGGTCATGCGGCCGGTGATGGTTTCATGGCGGCGCAGCTCACCCTCGCCTTCAAACTCGTGTTCGTAGCCCATATCCAGCTGGATCGGCGTCCCGATGCCGTTGCGCAACGCGAAGTCGGCGAACGAGAAACGCGGGAACTGATCCACCGACCCGTTGAAATCAACCTCCTTGGAGGTGTCGAGCTTGCCCGACCAGTCGGCCTGAGTCGTTTCACGGATGATGATGGTGATCAGGTCGCCGACCGCGAATTGGCGCGGCTCCGGCATCGGCACCGCCATCAGCGACGTCGCGGCGATGGCCGGGGAGATCGTCTTCTGGGGAGACGGCGGGACATAGATGTTGCCGACATAGCCCGGCACGTCGACCTGCTCGAAATACAACGAGGCCGATTGAGCGTACGCCGTCGCGCCGGTGATGAACAACAGAAAGACGACAGAACCGCGGATCATTTTGACTGCTCCCTGAATGTGGCGATGGTCCGTGAAAGGCCGTCAGGCGACCGCCGCGCCGACGCGGGCGCCGCGGGGCGCGGGGCGATGGGGTCCATCAGGATCGTCGCTTCGCGCAAGCCGGTCACCGTCGCCGTGAACGTGTCGCGCCCGCCCTGGCGCCGGAGCGTGATTACGTCGTCCAGCGCACCGTCTTCGACGGCCTTGGCGACCGACCGGACCGACAGGTCGCCGATCACGACACGGACCGTGACCGGGTCCCCGCGGCGGACCAGCAGCGGCGGACGGATCATGTGCGCCGAGATCGCCATCCCGGGGCGGATCGCCACCGCGGCCATCTGCCCCACCACCATGGAAAGGTCCGTGAGCGGCGGGCCGTCTTCCGTATCCAGCCAGAGTTCACGCACTTCAACGGCGTCAGAAGGGAACGGCCTCCGCGAGGGGATCACCCGGGTGGCGACCACCCCCAGGACACGCCGCTCGACCCGGGCGGTGATCATAAAGGACCCGTCGGTGCGGCCGCGGCTGAGCGTATGGATCCTGATGGGGATCCGTCCCAACACATTTTTGGTGGCGAACCCAACCTCAAAGCGGTTCCGCATCAACGACATGTCCAGCCGGGCGCCGTCCGCTTCGCGAAAAGTGATCCGCAGGTCGGCCGGGTCCGCCCCGCACCGGCTGGCGATGGTCTCCCGCAGGTGATCGCGCAGCGTCAAGGGGGTTTTCAGGTCGATCTCATGCTCGAGATTCACAGCGACCGTCGCGTGATCCACCTCGGGACGGTCGGCATCCACCACCGCCGGCTCCTGGAGGCGCGTCACCTGGCAGCGGTTGAAGCCGACCAGAGAGAGGGTGCCCCAGTTGGCGCCCTGGCGCGTCAACGCTTCCCTGACCGTTTCCATCGAGACCTGGAGCGTGGGTGCGTTTTCGCCAAACGCCCCGACGATGACGCCGCCGAACCGGGAAGCGTCGTCGCCGTCAAGGTCGGCGACCTCTTCCAGCGTGACGGTGGGCCCCGACGACCCCGCCTGCTCGTGCAGCCGAACGGTGTTCGCCAACACATGAGAAGCCAACGATACAGCGACGATCAAAGCGATCACCCAAGCCGGGCCTGACGGTTTCTTATTCTGTTTACGCCTGATCGCCATCATGACTGTTTACCGATTAGAACCGTCTGAGGTTGCTGACCACCTGGAGCGTCTGGTCCGCCGCCTGGATGGTCTGCGAGTTCATCTCGAACGCGCGTTGGGCCTTGATCAAAGCGACGAGCTCCTCCACCGGATCGGAATTCGATCCTTCAAGGAAACGCTGGAGGACCGTGCCGAACTGCCCCTCCCCGGGCAGGCCCTGGACCGGGGGCCCGGAGGCGGGGGTCTCGAGCATCAGGTTGCCGCCGATCTGCTTGAGGCCCTCGGGGTTGACGAAGTTGAACAACTCGAGTTGGCCGACCCGCTCCGGCTCCACGTTCTCATTGGTGAACGCCAGGATCTCGCCGGTGTTGGTGATTTCAATGCCGGTGACGTTTTCGGGGATATCCACTTCCGGCACCAGCCTCGGGCCGTCGGCGTTGCCTAAAACCAGCACGCCATCGCGGTTTTTCGCGAAGTTGCCGGCCCGGGTGTAAGCGAAGCCGTCGCCTTGATCAGGGAGCGACTGAACCCGGAAGAAGCCCTTGCCGGTGATGGTGACGTCGAGTTCGCGCCCGGTCGGCCGGGGCTCACCCTGGCGGAAATCGAGTTGCGTGTTGGAAACCCGCACGCCGGTGCCCACGAGCGTCCCGGCGAACCGCTGCTCGCCCAGGGCGTTCTCAACACCCGGCTCCTGGCGGACCTGGTAGATCAGGTCTTCGAAGTTCACGCGTGAGGCCTTGAACCCGTCGGTATTGACGTTCGCCAGGTTGTTGGCGATGACGTCGAGTTGGGTCGACAAAGCGGAGAGCCCGGTGGCGGCGGAATGAAGTGCGGTGACAGCCATAAATTTAAGTCTCGTTCAATTCAATCTCATTGATGTTTTGGATCAAAGCTATACGTCATGCTTATTGCGGTTTTATGCGACACGTCCAAGCGTGTTGATCGCCCGGTCCATCAACTGGTCCTGGTACTTGATCATCTGAGCGTTGCCGGTGGTGGACTTGGTGGCGGCGATCAGCTTCATCAGGGTGTGGATCGGGTTGACCGACGAATCCTCGGTGAAACCCGCCTCGATCACGGGGTTGTCGATGAGTTCCCGGTCGTCCCCGCGTTTGAAGCCGAAGAGGTTCTGGCCGTAGGCCCGCAGCTTGTCCTCCGGTCCGTAGACCCGGGTGACTTGAATGCCGGCTACAACGTTGCCGTCCTGATCGATGATTTCACCCGAGCCGTTGATACTCGGCAAAACGCCGTCGGGGATCGTGATCGGCTGGTTCTCCCGGTCCAGCACGCGTTGGCCGGTCTGGGTGACGAGATTGCCATCTTCGTTACGGCTGAACCGCCCGTCGCGGGTCAGGCGGAGGCTGGTCCGGCCGGTTTGGGGATCGGTGTGCTGGACGGCGAAGAACTGGTCGGGCCGGGTGAGGGCGGCGTCGAGCTCCCGGCCGGTGTGCCGGAGGGGGCCGGTCATGAAGTTAAGGCGTTCGGGCCCGGTCAGGACCCCGCCGCCAAGCCGGTCGAGGAGCTTCTGCGAGAGCCCGAACTGCTGGGGGTCCTCGATCGATTCGGGCGGTCGCTGGCTGATGGTGGGGATGTACGGCTTGAAGCCGGCGGTCTCCACATTGGCCAGATTGTTGGCATAGACGTCCTGACGATAGCTGTTCGTCAGGACGCCCGAGGCGGAGAGATACAGGCCGTAGTTCATCGGTCCGACTCCTTTCGGTCCGACCCGCGCCGAAGCGCGGCGTCTACGCGCCCTAAGACCCGTCCGTGGGCCTTTAACCGATGGTCCGGGATATCGGGGTGCAGAGGCAGCAGGTGATGGGTGTGCTGATATTGATGGGCCGCTTCGGCGAGTTGCGCCAGGCGGACCAGCGCTTGCCCCAACGTCTGCTCGGGGTCGCGCTGCCGCGCTGCCCGGATCAGCTCAAGCCAACTTCCAGAATCAGATGTCGAAGCGTGGCGATTCGGCACGGATGGGTCCTCAATAGACGGCACGGTCCGCCGCTGCATTACGCAACGACGATGCCATTGCCCGCCCGCGCGTTTGATTTAACGCCCAGCCCGACCATATACACATTCAAATAAAAGACTTATGAAAACCGACGCCAGGCCGGCGCCTCTCCGGTGAATCCCCAACGGCGGCCTCCGCGCAAGAGTTGCCGAGGCGCAAGGGCTGCGGCGCCGCGCAGGTCATGCGCTCGGCGGGACCGAACCGTCGAGCAAGTGAACGCGCTGCTCAAACAAGCGGTCCAGGCGGGTGCGCAGCGCATCGGGCTTGCCGCTCTGATCCAGCCGACGGGCGATGGCGGCGAGCAATTGGATGAGGTTGTGATAGTCGGTCAGCGCGATGGTTTCAGCCGCGATGCGGCCGGCGTCTTCGTCCATGTTGTGGTAGTTGCCCAGCGGCAGACAGATACAGGCGGCGGAAAAGCCGAACTCCTGGAACGCGGTGGCTTCACAGGCGCCGCCGGGCATCAGTTTGCGTTGCCAGCGGAAATCGGGGCGATCCGCGTCGAGCGACTGGGCGAGCTGGACCAGTTGATAGGTCAGGGCGTGGTTGAAGATGCTGATGCGGTCCCCGACGCGGATGATCGGCCCGGCGCCGATGGGCGACTCGGGGAACGACTTGGAAACCTCGAGCGGGATGAGGCGGGCCTGCTTCGGGATGAGGCGGGAGCGGCAGGCGGCGAGGGCGCCGATGAAGCCGACCTCTTCGGCGCGGGTGAGCAACACGCGGACATCGGGGCCGGGCCGGGCGGAGCGGTGCACGGTCTCGAAGGCGGCAAGGGCGGCGGCGACGGCGGCGAGGTCGTCGCACGCCGGCGCCCAGAGCCGGCCACCGCGGATGCGGGCGGGGGGCAGGTCCCAGGTCATGACATCGCCGACACGGGCGTGGACGTCGCGCGGGAACACGGCGGCTACGCGATGAAACGGATGCGCCTGATCCAAGGGGGTGAAATCCCGGACCACGCCGCGCTGGGGCCGCCGATCGGCGTGAAAGAGACGGACGCCGGCGCCGGGGAAAAAGTCCGCGTGGACGCCGCCGCGGAACTCCGCCAGGACACGCCGGCCTTCCACGCCGGTCACCACGAAAGCCGGGTGGTCCAGATGAGCCGTGAAGATGATCGGCTTCCGCGCCGCGGCGCCGCGGCGGCTGAGCATGAGGTTGCCGAACCGGTCGTGACGGATAACCGTGTTCGGACGCTTCGCCGACCAGGCCGTGATCCAGTCGATCACGCGGTGCTCACGCCCCGAAGCGGTCGGCAGGCTGGTCAGCTGGGTCAGGTACGACTCGTGTCGTTCGGTCGCGGCTTGGGACATGGCGGTAGTATAAGCCTGCCGTATGAACGATCGTTCGGAAAACAAGGAGGATTCGCCGCTGGCGGTGGACGTCGAGTCGGTCCGGGTGGTGCGGGGGTCGACCACCATCCTCGACGGCGTCTCGTGCCGGATCCCGCGCGGGCATTGCGTGGCGATCCTCGGCCCCAACGGCTGCGGCAAAACGACGCTTTCGCGGACCTTGCTCGGTCAGGTCTTCACGACCCAGGGCGTCGTCCGGGTGCTGGGCGAAACGCTTGGCCAGACCGACGTGCGCCGCCTCCGCCGCCGCATCGGCGTGGTCAACCCCACCACCGATGCCGGCGACGCCCACGTCACCGGCGCGGTGGTCGACGCCTCGCTCACCGCCGTCGAGGCGGTCGTCACCGGTTACTTCGCCAGCGTCGGCCTGTACGACCGACCCACCGACGAACAACGGCAGCGGGCCCGCGACCTGCTCGTAAACGTCGGCCTGGGGCGCCGGCTCGACCACCGATTCGGCCTGCTCTCCACCGGCGAACAGCGGCGGGCGCTGATCGCCCGCGCCCTGGCGCACATGCCGGAGCTGCTGATCCTCGACGAGCCGACCGCCGGGCTCGACCTCGCCGGCCGCGAGCAGGTGCTGGCCACGATCGAGACCATCCTCGCCCACCCCAATCCCCCAGCGGTGCTCATGATCACCCACCACGTGGAGGAGCTCTCCCCGCGCACAAGCACGGTCTATCTCATGCAGCGGGGCCGGTTCATCCATCAGGGCCGACCCGAAGACGTGATCACCCCCGAGACCCTCAGCGCCGCGTTCGGGTGCAAGGTCTACGTCCGGCGGGTTCACGGCCGCTTCTGGCTCGAGGTGCTGCCCGAGGCGTGGCTGGACCTGGTCCATTCATAAAGCAGACCCCGGCGGTGGAGGGAAATCCGCACGGGGTCTGAGCGTTGAATCAAGTTGTCGTCGGCCCGTGGGCCGGACACAAATCATCAGAGCGCATCGCGAAGAAGGTCGCCCAGTCGATCACCGTAGGTTTCGTCGTCGGATCGCGTCATCGCGTTGTTGGCCGGCGCGTGATGGGGTTTGGTCGACTGGGCGGTCATGGTCTTGGCGTTGGCGGGAACAGCGGCGCCGCCCATAAACATAATGCCCGCCGCCACAGCGGAGGCCGCCAGATTACGATAACCCCGACGATCTTTTCTGGAATAAGGCTTCATATAGAGTCCTCACTAAAAACATCTCTTAAGAATTGGAAGCGCCGCGTTGGCGCTCCTCCCGGTTCCACCAGTCATACGCCTGGCCCCGGGTGGAGGTTCGCCAAGTTCGGCCGCGGACGGCGGTATACTGTCGGGCATGACACGCCCATTTGTGCGGATTTTGACGGGTTTACTCCCGCTTTTGACGTTTTTTCCCGGACCCGGGACGGCCATCGCCCATCCCGGCCCGGCCCACGTGCACGTGGGTGATCCGGCCGATCACGCCACGGCGATCCCGATCCTGGGCGTGGCGGTCATCGCGGGGGCGGCCGGCGTCGTGATGGCCGCCTGGGCCGTCCGGTCCGCGGTTCGACGCAGAGTCCAACGCGAGGAAACGCCACGATGAACACCGACGACCGCCCGCCGCGCGTAGGCATCATCATGGGCTCAACCAGCGACCTGCCGACCATGCAGAAGGCCGCCGATGCGCTGGGCGAGCTGGGCGTGGCGTACGAGATGAAAGTCGTCAGCGCCCACCGCACGCCGGACCTGCTGTTCGAGTACG
Organism: Phycisphaeraceae bacterium; assembly: GCA_028277745.1. Lineage (GTDB taxonomy): Bacteria > Planctomycetota > Phycisphaerae > Phycisphaerales > Phycisphaeraceae > JANQFR01. The sequence continues at coordinate 32,139 of JANQFR010000076.1, read as the reverse complement.
CCTCGACCGCCGCGTCGCGCGGCCTCAAGGTCATCATCGCGGGCGCCGGCGGGGCCGCGCACCTCCCCGGCATGTGCGCCAGCAAAACCATCCTCCCCGTGCTGGGCGTGCCGGTGAAGAGCCGGGCCCTCAACGGGATCGACTCGCTGCTCTCGATCGCGCAGATGCCCGGCGGGATCCCCGTGGGCACGCTGGCGATCGGCGAATCGGGGGCGCGTAACGCCGGGCTCCTGGCCGCCCAGATCCTCGCCACACATGACGAGACGCTGGCGCAGCGCGTCCAGGCGTTCCGCGACGAACAGACCCAGAGCGTGCTGGACCAGTCGGAGCTGCCATGACCGCGACCGCCCAGGACAACATCGTGCTCCCCGGCGGGGCGGTCGGCGTGCTCGGCGGGGGCCAGCTCGGGCGCATGCTCGCCATCGCCGCCAAGCGCATGGGCTACCGCCTGCACGTGCTCGACCCCGTCGCCGACTGCCCGACCGCCCACTGCGGCGACTACCAGGCCACGCACCCCTACGACGACGCCTACGCGGTCCGCAAGTTCGCCGAGACCGCCGACGTGCTGACCTTCGAGTTCGAGAACGTGCCCGCCGAGACGCTCGAAGCGATCACCAAGGTGCGGGCGATCCACCCCTCGCCGCGGGTGCTGCACACGTGCCGCCACCGGGTGCGCGAGAAGGAGTTCCTGCGCGACGACGCCGGCGTGCCGGTCGCGCCGTTCCATGTCTGCCGCAGCGCCGACGACGTGGCCGCGGGCATGGAGAAACTCGGCGCGCCGTGCATCCTGAAGACCGCCGAGTTCGGCTACGACGGCAAGGGCCAGGTGCGGATCGACGACCCCGCGCAGGCCGCCGACGCCTGGCGCCAACTCGACCCGCCCGAGGCCGTGCTCGAGGGCTTCGTCCCGTTCGACCGCGAGATGTCGATCATCATCGCGCGCACCGCCGACGGCCAGACCGCCTGCTTCCCCGCCGCCGAAAACGAGCACGCCAACCACATCCTCGACGTCACCATCGCCCCCGCCCGGGTCAGCGACGCCACCCAGGCCGCGGCGGTCGACATCGCCACCCGGATCGCCGAGCGGTTCGACCTCATCGGCGTGCTGGCCGTCGAGCTGTTCCTGGTTAAGCAAAACGGCGCCGAGCAGCTCATCGTCAACGAGCTCGCCCCCCGCCCGCACAACTCGGGCCACTACACGTTCGACGCCTGCGTCACCAGCCAGTTCGAGCAGCAGCTCCGCGCCGTCTGCGGCCTGCCCCTGGGCGACCCGTCCCTGCTCCGCCCCGCCGCCGCGATGGCCAACCTCCTCGGCGGCCTGTGGTTCAACGACGCCGGCGAACCCGCCGAGCCGGACTGGCCCGCCCTGCTGGCCCTCCCCGACGTCAAGCTCCACCTCTACGGCAAGCACGAGGCCCGCCCGGGCCGGAAGATGGGCCACCTCGTCGCCATGGCCGACACGCCCGACGAGGCCCGCGCCAAGGTCATCGCCGCCCGCGATGCGCTGAAAAGGTAGCCCCCTTGAAGCCGGACCTGAGCGCAGCGAAGGTCCGGATACGACCGGCCCAAGCCATCCGGACCTTCGCTGCGCTCAGGTCCGGCTTAACGCTGCCAACGGGTCAATCCTTCCACGACCACCGCAGCCACAGCGCGTTGAGCACCACGCTCACCGAACTGAACGCCATCGCCGCGGCGGCGAACATCGGGTGCAGCAGCCCCGCGACGGCCAGCGGGATCAGCGCGAGGTTGTAGGCGAACGCCCAGAACAGGCCGACGTAGATCCGCCGCATCGTCGCCCGGCTCAGCCGCACCGCCGTCGCCAGCGCCCGCAGGTCGCCGCCCACCAGCACCACGTGACCCGCCTCGGCGGCGATGTCGGTCCCGCCGCCCATCGCGACGCCGATGTCCGCCTCCGCCAGCGCGGGCGCGTCGTTGATCCCGTCGCCCACCATCGCCACCACCCGGCCGGCCCTGCGCAGCTCCGCCACCTTCGCCCGCTTGTCCGACGGCATCACCTCCGCCAGCACCTCGTCGATGCCCAGCCGGCCGCCCACCGCCTCGGCGGCCTCGCGGTGGTCGCCGCTCATCAGCACCGGCCGCAGGCCCATCCCCTTGAGCTTCTCGATCACCTCGGGCGCCTCGGGCTTGAGCCGGTCGGCGAACGCGATCAGCCCCGCCGCCTTGCCGTCGACCGCCAGGCCGACCGCCGTCCTTGCGCCGCCCAGCACCTCGCCGAGCCGCTGGGTCAACACGTCCACATCCTCGACACGGCGTTCGCGCAACGCCGACAGCCGCCCCACCATCACCCGCCGCTCGCCGACCACGCCCAGCACCCCACCCGAGGTGATGGACGTGAACTGGGTCACCTCCGGCACGTCGAGCCCGCGCTGCTCGGCCGCCTGCACGACCGACTGGCCCAGCGGGTGCTCGCTCCGCCGCTCGACCGCCGCCGCCAGCCGCAGGGCCTCCCCCTCATCGACCGCGCCGTCCAGCGTGACCACCCCCGTCACCTCCGGCCGGCCGGTCGTCAGCGTGCCGGTCTTGTCGAGCACGATGTCGGTCAGCCGGCCCGCCCGCTCAAGCGCCGCCGCGTCCTTGATCAGCACCCCGCGCTGAGCGCCCAGGCCCGTCCCCACCATGATCGCCGTCGGCGTCGCCAGCCCCAGCGCACAGGGACACGCCACGATCAGCACCGCGATCGCGCACGTCATCGCGAACACCCAATACCCGCTGAACACCCCCCAGCCCAGCAGCGTCAGCGCCGCGATCACCAGCACGATCGGCACGAACACCCCCGACACCGCGTCGGCGATCCGCTGCACGTCCGCCTTGCTCGCCTGCGCCTCGGTCACCATCGCCGCGATCTGCGCCAGCAGCGTGCCCGAGCCGGTCGCGGTCGCCTCCATCGTGAACGCGCCCGCCCCGTTGACCGTCCCGCCGTAGACCGGGTCGAAGTACGCCACCTCCACCGGCATCGACTCGCCGGTCACCATGGACTGGTCCACGCTCGAGCGGCCCTCGATCACCTTGCCGTCGACGGGGACCTTCTGCCCCGGCTTGACCACGACATGCTCGCCGACCTGGACATCGTCCACCTCGACCTCCACTTCGCGGCCGTCGCGGATCACGGTCGCCTTGTCGGGGCGCAGGGCCATGAGCCCGGCGATCGCCGACGCCGCGGCGTGGCGGGCGCGGGCCTCGAGCCACTTGCCCAGGCCGATCAGCACGAGGATCGTGACCGCGGTGTCGAAGTAGACGAAGTGGCCGCCGCGGACCACGACGTCGACGCTGTAGAGGAACGCGACGGTCGTGCCGATGGCGACAAGGCTGTCCATGTCCGCCCGCCGGCGGCGTAGGCCGTTCCACGTGCCGACGTAGAACGGATACCCGAGCATGACCTGCACCGGCGTCGCCAGGGCGAGCTGAATCCACGCCGAAACGGGGCTCATCCAGGTCATGCCCATCAGGAACACGGGGACCGCGAGGGCGGCGCCGACGATCCAGACGATCGGCGGCCGAGCGGCGGCGTTGGCCGGGCCGTGGTCGTGATCGTGGCCGCCGTCGTGGTGAGCGTGATCGGCCGCCCCGTCGTGGGGGGTCTGGGCGACGCCCTCGTAGCCGGCCGCCTTGACCGCGTCGAGCAGGACCGACATCGGCGTGTCGCGCTCGACCTCGACGGTCGCGGTCTCGGTCGCGAGGTTCACCCGGGCGTCGCGCACGCCGCTCACCGCCTTGAGCTTCTTCTCGACGTGGTTGACGCACGAGGCGCAATGCATCCCGGCCACGTGCAGCCGGGCGGTGGTCAGGCCGGTGTCCATCTCCGCATCATAGCCGCGGGGGTATGATGCCGGCATGCCCGACCACGATCCGCCGCTCACGCTCGAAGCCTTCCAGCGGTTCATCTACGACCGCTACCACCCCACCGACGCCGCCCGCGGCACGCCCGGCACCTTCATGTGGCTGATCGAAGAGATCGGCGAGCTGGCGACCACGCTCCACAAGGTCGCCGGCGAGGGCGGCGACACCTCCGGCGGGTCGACCCACGAAGACCTCGAGGGCGAGTTCGCCGACGTCCTCGCCTGGCTCTGCACCCTGGCCAACATCAACGACGTGGACCTCGCCGCCGCCGTTCGCAAGAAGTACCTCGACGGCGACGGGCCGAAGGGGACCAAATGAGCCCTCGTTTAGCGCCGGCCCGCAGGGCCGGGCTGGGAGACGGCAGATGGCAGAGTCATGCTTAGATGACCCCGGCTTCCTCTGAATTGTGCCGTCAAACTATTACAATCAATGGACTGCACCGACAATACGGACGGGTTCATGAATAGTCTGATCTACATTCCGCCCGACTATGTTACGTTCCCCGCCCAGGGCGCCTGGGCCCTGTTGTTCGACGCCAATCAGCCGATCGTTATGCCGTTTGTCTCTCTACTGGCATTTATCGTGGCGCTGTTCATGTTTTTCCGCTCACGGACCGGCTGTGAAGGCGATGAGATCTCGGGCGAGCCAACGCCCCATGAAGACCTCAATAACGACGAGGCAAGTCATTCATCGTCTAGCGCTGGCCCGTATGGCTGCCAGGCAGGAGCGAAACGAGATGGCGGGTGATGTTGAATGAAGTTGGCCGCGGCCAACGCCTGGGGACTCACCACGAAACGCCTGCGCACCACTTTGTTGATCCTCTCGATCGCCGCGTTCGTGGGCGGCGTCGCCCTGTTTGGCGTCGCCCTGCGAGCCGAGCGGCTTGATCAGGCCATGGTCGCGAGGGAAAGTCTTTTTCTCGACGATGATTTACACTGGACTTGGTTTGACGAGTGGCTTGTCAGGCGGGTCTGGCGTTATGAATCACTTTCGTCCAGGCCGCCTTATGGTGATGAGGTCCATCAACTCTCATATCGACTGATGGGGGTCAGCGGCCTGTTGGCGATCTGCAGTTGGATCGCATTAGCTGCATATCTCGCGGTCTCGGCGACAGCAAAACGGCGGACAACGGTCATGACGTAACGACCCGCTTTGGTCCAAACACGGAGACCCGCAACGAAACGATTACGCACATGTTTGCTGACCCTGTCGATCACCGCGTTTGTCAGCGGTGGTGTCATGCTTGGCATTGCCTGGCGGGCCGATTGGCTTGATTGGACGCTGAACGCGAGTGTTTGGGGGGATGGCTGGCAGCATTTTGAGGATCGCTGGCAGCATTGGACTGCATTCGACAAGTGGCTATTCGAGCAAGTGTATAACTTCAACCTTGAAATGGGGCTTAGCCATGGTGAGGAACTCCACCGGCTTGCCTATCAACACGTTACGTACGGCGTGGTGGGGGTTCTCCTGGGCTGGGTGCTCATGGCCACCGCGGCGGCGATCCCGGCCGTGGTGAGACGGCGACGCCGGCGACGCGGGTGCTGCGTCGCGTGCGGCTACCCGACCCGAGGGCTCGGCTCTCCGACATGCCCCGAATGCGGCGAGGCCATCGCCGGGGCCAGGTGAAAGGGCAACCGCCCGCGGCGGAGCGCAGGGAAAGCGCCGCTGCGCAACCGGCCTCATCTCCTACCCCGAGGTGTGTAGATCAGTCTGAAATCCAACCGGCGGACGCCGGCGTTAGGCGGACACCTGACGCCGCCCGAACACCATTCGCCCAAGGGGCAGGCGCGATGCGACGACGCACACCAACGCGATCGAACCGGCGATGAGAAGCATCATCGGCAGGCTCATCGATGCGCCGGCCACGGCGACGCTGCCGCATTCCACGCAGGCCGAGGCCGCCTCGGTGCCGATCGCTTCGTAAGGACAGTGAGAACATGGGGTTTGCATGGCGAGGCTTCCGATGAGAGTAGCAAAGCTGATAATAAATTATCATTATCAGTAATGACGGCCCTCTGTCAACCTCGCGGGTCCTCACGCCTGGGTTCAATGCTGCTGGTCAGCCCCTGCGATTTCACACTGCCCCACGACCCGCCCCACCGTCGTCTCCCATGCCGCTTTACACGCTCGCCGCCATCGCCTACATTACGCGGCTCGACTACGCCGACCAAAGGAATCCCCATGGCCCACTCGCTGAGCGCCAAGAAACGCATCCGCCAGAACGTCAAGCAACGCGCCCGCAACCGCTGGCGTAAGACCCGCTTCCGCGAGGCCGCCAAGGAGTACCGCGAGGCTATCCTCCACGGCTCCGTGGACGACGCCCAGAAGCAGCTCGACGGCCTATACAAGATCCTCGACCAGGTCGCCTCAACCCCGGCGATGCACAAGAACACCGCCGCCCGCTATAAGTCCCGCTTGGCCGCCAGGTTTAATGCCAAGAAGGCGGGCGCGGCGTAAGGCGGAGGCACGGCTTTCGCACGAACGAAATCACCGCCCCGCCGACCTTCGGCGGGGTTTTTTCTGCGCCCATGGTGGGACGCGCCCCGCCGAGCCGCGGGGCTCATCTGGAGCACCCCATGGATCCCGGCTACCGAGAACGGGCCGCCCGTTATTACGACCTTTTCGCTGACCCGTACGACGATGTGAGTTTCTACCGCGGCCGCCTCCAGGGCCCTGCCGCCCGGGTGCTGGAGCTGGGCTGCGGGACAGGGCGGGTGCTGCTCCCGCTGGCGGCGTCGTGCGGCTTCATCCAGGGGGTGGACCACTCCCCGGCCATGCTCGACCTCTGCCGCCGGAAGCTCGACGCCGCCCGCGTCCCGGCGGAGCGGGCCCGCGTCGAGGAAGGCGACATCACCGACCTGCGGCTGGGCGGCCGGTTCGACCTGATCACCGCCCCGTTCCGCGTGATGCAGAACCTCGAGACCGACGAACAGGTGGACGGCCTGTTCGCCACGATCCGCCGTCATCTCAAGCCCGGCGGGGAAGCGATTCTCAACGTGTTCAACCCCAACACCGACCGCGCGTCGCTGATCGAGGCGTGGGCCGTGCCGCGGGAGCGGCTTTCCGACGAGAAAGAAACGCCGGACGGGACCATCCGCCTGATCGAACGCCTCGAGCGTTGCCAAACCGAGCCGCTCGTGCTGTACCCCGATCTGATCTATCAGCTTCACCGGGACGGCCGGCTTGTGGACGAGGCGGTGCTGCGGATCGCGATGCGGTGTTATTACCCCGATGAGTTGATCGGGCGCATCACATCGTACGGGTTCACGGTCACCGGCCGTTGGGGCGGCTACGACGGTCAAATCTACGGCGAAGGGCCGGAACTGGTCGTGGCGTTCACGGCATAAGGCCGGTGGGGTTGAGCAGGGCTCACCGGCGCAGGTCGGACCCGTTGAGCCGCTGCTCATAGGCTTCGAGGAACGCCTTTTGCGTGAGGGCGGCCTCATCCCCGAGGCGGTTGGCCAGATCGACGCCGTCCGTGATCACCTGCCGGGCCTGGTCGATGATCTGGCCCTGCTTCTGGGTGAGGTCGTCGGCGGTCTGCTTGAACTGCGACGCGACGGCGGGGAGCAGCCGGTCGCCCGACGCGATGACGACGGAGATGGTCTGGCCGAAGTTCTGGGCGGCCAGGGCGTGTTCGGTAAGGACGTGGGCCTGGGTGGTGAAGGCGGCGAGCAGGTCCTGCTCGACCGCGGCCCGGCTGGCGCGGGGAGCAGCGTTCACGGCCTGCCGCAGGGTGGCGACGGCCTCCGCGGCGCGCTCGCCTGCGGCGAGCAGGGGCTGGTCGACCCGCTGGGCGTAGGCCTCGGTCATCTGGTTGAAATAGCTGACCAGCTCCTCTGCGGCCTTGGTCTGATCGGCCTCGGCCGAGCTGCGGGCAGTGACGCGCTGCGACTCACGCTCCCGCGTCTCGCGGCTACGCTCCTCCAGACGAGTGATCACCAGGTCGACGCCCTTGAGCTCGGCGTCGACCAGTCGGAGCTGGACGTCGAGCTTGTCGATCCGGGAAGTCACCTTGTCCGCGGCGGCCGAGGCCTTGTCCGCGGCCAGGGTCGAGTCGGCCGCCTGGTCGGCGAGGTCGAACCGGGCGTCGCCCTCGGCGGTGAACGCCTTGCTCCGCAGGTCCGCCGCGACGGCGCTGGCCTGCTGGGCCTCGGTCTTGTGCTGCTGGACCTCGGCCTGCAGGGCGGCGAGTTGGCGCTTGAGCTCATCGGCCCGTTGGGTCAACTGCTGCTGCCGGGCCGACTGGCGTTGGGACTCCGCGGCGAGCTGTTGCAGCATGGCGGACTCATCCACCTGCAGCGCGGCGACGCCGGCGTCGCCGCGATCCACGTTGATCAGGTACCGCATCAGCGCGACCGCCTGCGGCGCCAGCTCGGCGTAAGCGGCGAGGGCCTCACGGGTCTGAAACCGGGCGTCGGACAACAGCACCATCGCCTTGAGCTGGCCGGCGGCGGCCTGCTGCTGGGGGCTGCCCGAGGCGATCGCGGCGTCGAGATCGGTCAGCGCCTTGCCCAACTCCTGGTTGCGGTGCGCCAGCGCGTCATCGGCGCCCTCGCCGGCTTTCTGATCCTCGGGGATGAAGCCGCGCTCCGCGGTCTCGATGAGCGTGACGGCCTTGGCCAGGTCGTTCTGGGCCTGGGCCTGCTGGGCGGCCTGCTGGTTGCAGCCGACCTGGGCCAGGCCCAGAGCCGCGAACAGGGACGTGGTGAGAAGGGTCTTGATCACAGAAAAGGTCCTCGCAAGGGAGCCGGTCACGGGGATTCGACGTCGGGGTCGGGGGGTTGGGGCAGGGTGAAGCTGATGCCGTAATTCGGCTTGGGATTGAACAGCCTTTGGATCCAGCGAACGTACTCAAGGAAACGGGGGTCGTCGAGCCCCGCGGCGAAGAACGGGCGCCAGCCGGGGACGTCCGGCGCGGGGAACGACGCGGCGTCACGCGGGAGCCCCCATTGAAGGAGCAGGGACTTTTCGGGTTCGGCCCGGTTGATCATCGGGGCGCCGTTGATATTCGTTTCCGAGAGGATGTAGAAGTTGGTGTAGGCTTCGGCGACGCCGTTGGGGTTCCGGCCGATGAGGTAGAAGTCGGGGACCTGCCCGGTCCCGAAATGCCGGCGGAAGAACCGGGCAACGTAGGTCGGGTTGATGATGCGGCGGAACGGGGCGAGAGCGGGCGGGTCGTCGCGGACGATCACGTCCTGATAAAACTCGCGGGCGCGGAGCTGGAAGAGCAGGTCCAGCTGTTCGTACCCCTTGAGGGCGAGGAAGTCCCGCTGGGCGGTCCTGCCCTTGGGGACCCGGTCGTGGTCGCGATACACGTCGAGAAACTCCCGGATCGCGTCCTTGGGGATGGTGATCCGCGGCTGAGTGCCCAGCAGATCGGCGGGGAGCTCCCAGAGACGGATCAGGTTGACCTGCTCGGTCGTCAGCAGCTGGTCTTCGGGAGCGGGCTGCTCCGCCTGATCGCCGGCCGGCTGCGTCGGACGAGCGGCGGGACGGACCGGGACGGTCCCGCCGGGGTCGGCGAGCAGCTTGACGCGCTGGTCGATCACGGTCTCGAGCCTGGCGATCTGATCATTGTCGGGGAACCGCTTGGCCAGTTCGGCCAGTTCGGTCTTGGCGGCGCTGTACATCTTGTTCTCAAACAGGAAGTAGGCGAGGCCGTAGCCGGCATCGAAGTCGGTGGGGTCGAGATCGGCCTTGCGCTGCTGGTAGATCTCATCGACGGTGGCGCCGATCTGGACGGACTCGACGGTGTCCATCTCGATCGGCGTCCGGATGCCGGAGATCTCGAGGGTGATGGTTTCGGGGGTCTGCTGAAGCAGCTGCCCGGTGAGCTTGCGGCCGTCTTTGGTGGTGACGGTGGCTTGTTCGGCGGCAACGAGCGTCGAGGCGAGGCAAGCGAGCGGGCCGAGCAGAACGGGAATCAGCCAACGCGTCGCGGAGCGTCGGGAATTGGGCATGTCGCCATCTCCATGAGGGGATGCGCAGTCAAACCCACGGGCAACTCCTTGAAGCACGTGGGCTTGCGAGTCGCCATCCATTATAGGAAAACACCCGGCGCAATGCTCGCCCGGCTAACCAGGCCGCCCGGGACTGGGGGAGGCGGTCACTCCTCGGCCGGGCCTTCGAGCAGTTCCTGGGCCAGGGTGATCAGCCGCTCGAGGCGCACGGGCTTGAGGACGTAGCCGTCGACCCCGAGGGCCTCGGCGTACTGCTGGTGACGCCGGCCTTCGTTGGCGGTGACCATGATGACGTAGGGGGCCTTATCGAACCGCTTGATCTTTTCAAGGACCAGGAACCCGCTGCGTTTGGGCAGCATCATGTCCAGGACGACGAGATCGGGGGGGTCGACCTCACAGATCCGCACCGCCGAGTTGCCGTCGCCGCAGGTCTGGGTCAGGGCCCCTTCCGCCTGGAGGGCGTTGTCGATCGCGGCCCGGACCTCCGAATCGTCGTCGACAATGAGGATTTTCCGGCCTTCCAGCCGCAGTTGCTCGTCCTGGTCAATCATCTTCATGAATCCTTAATCTAATGATAAAGAGGGCGCGGCCTCTTTCGGAACAGGAATTGTTGCGCGCCGACCCACCGCGGTCAAGCCGCGGCGGGGGCGGGCGGCGGGGAAAACCGCGGGCGAACCGGCACAATCGGCCGGGTCGACGCCCCGCCGCGTGTTGGCGAACCCCGCCCCGTCGCTTATAGTAGGAATTGACGACTCCCACCCGCTGGAGACCCTCCTTGACCCTGCAAGAAAAACTACGGGCCCTGCACCATGTCGACCTCCAGGTCCGTGGTCTGCGCAGCCGTCTTGACGCCCGTTCCCGCCGCCTCGACAACCTCAACGCCAAGCTCGCCCAGTTCCAACGCCAGCACGCCGAACTCACCGAACAACTCAAGCTCGCCAAGGTCCAGACCCACAACCTGGAGACCGAGGTGGGGACCGCCGATGCGCGCATCCAAGAGCTGCGCGACCGCATGAACAACGTGACCAGCAACAAGGAGTATTCCGCCCTGCTGGTTGAGGTCAACACGCTCAAGATCGAGAAGAGCGAAGCGGAGGAGAAGGCGCTCGAGGCGATGGACAAGACCGAGGCGACCCAGACGCAGATCGCGGAGGTCGACGCCAAGATCGCTGATCAGCAGAAGCTGGTCAGGGGCGCCCAGAACGAGCTGGCCGAGGCCGAGGCCGAAGTGAAGGACCGGCTCGACGAGGTCACCGCCGAGCGCGACGACGCCGCCCGGGAGATCGACGGCGAAACGTTGCGGGTCTATGACCGGCTGGCGCATAACCATGACGGCGAGGCCCTCGCTGAGATCGAGGAGCAGGACCGCCGCCGCATGGAATACACCTGCGGCGAGTGTTACATGGCCCTGCCCATCCAGGCGGTCAACGCGGCGATGAGCAACCCCGACGCGCTGGTCAACTGCCCCAACTGCGGCCGCATCCTCGTCATCACGTCCGACCTGAAGGCCGCGATCGGCTCGAAGTAATCCCGGCCGACCCCATCCACATGCACTGCACCATCCACATCGACGGCGGCGCCCGCGGCAACCCCGGCCCCGCCGCGGCGGGCGTGGTGATCGTCGACGCCGACAACGACCAGCCGCTGCTTGAGGCCGGTTACTTCCTCGGCAAGACCACGAACAACGTTGCGGAGTACAACGGCCTGCTCCGCGCTCTCGACGCCGCCGCCGACCTCGGCGCCGGGCGGATCGATATCCACAGCGACTCCGAGCTGATGGTCCGCCAGATCCACGGCGAATACCGCGTCAAGTCCCCCGACCTCAAGCCGCTCTTCCAGCAGGCGGTCCAGCGCCTCGCCGGGTTCGACAACTGGACGCTCACCCACGTCCGGCGGGAGAAGAACAAGCGGGCCGATCAGCTGGCCAATATCGCGATGGACGCCCAGGCCGACACCGTGCTCACGTCGTGAGCCATTCACGACAGCCCGGCCCTGCGGGCCGGCGCTAAACGGGGAATTGTCAATAAACCGTTAACCCGCCCGCCTCATCCACCGTTCTTCCGCGGGCGATCGCTATAACCCAGTAAACCGCCGAACTGGGAGGCCCGTCATGTTTCGCACCGCCGCGTCCGTTCTGGCCCTGCTGCTCGCCCTGCCCTGCACGGGCCAGCCTCAGGAGCCGCTGACCACCATCGCGTTCGGGTCCTGCGCCCGGTCCGACCGCGACCAGCCGATCTGGGACACCATCGTCGCCCAGGACCCGCAGTTGTTCCTCTTCATCGGCGACAACATTTACGCCGACGTCCCCGACAAGCCGACGACGCCCAACGACATCGCCGTGAAGTACGCCGAGTTGGGCGCCATGCCCGGCTACCAGAAACTCAAGGCGACCTGCCCGATCCTCGCCACCTGGGACGATCACGACTACGGCCTCAACGACGCCGGCGTCGAGTACCCACTCAAAGACGCGTCCCAGGCGCTGCTGCTGACCTTCTTCGAGGAGCCCGCCGACTCGCCCCGCTGGACCCGGCCCGGCGTCTACGGCGCCTGGACCTTCGGCCCCGAGGGCAAGCGGGTGCAGGTCATCCTGCTCGACACCCGCTACTTCCGCTCGCCACTCACCCGCAACCCCAAGGGCCGGGTCAAAGGCCTGGGGCCCTACATCCCCAACGCCGACGGCCAGGGCACGCTGCTCGGCGACGCGCAGTGGGCCTGGCTCGAACAGCAGCTCAAACAGCCCGCCGACCTGCGCATCATCGCCTCCAGCATCCAGGTCATCGCCCACGAGCACCGCTGGGAGACCTGGGGCAACATGCCCCACGAGCGGCGACGCCTCTACCAACTCATCGCCAACGCCAAGGCCAACGGCGTCCTGTTCATCTCCGGCGACCGCCACCTCGTCGAGATCTCACGCGACACCGAAAAGGGCGTCCCCTATCCCCTCTACGACCTCACCTCCTCCGGCTTCAACTGGGGCAGCAACACCGTCAACGACCCCAACCGCTTCCGCATCGGCGGCGTCTACCGCCAGCCCAACTTCGGCCTGATCCGGATCGACTGGTCCGACGACGACCCGGTCATCACGCTCGAGGGCGTGTCCGGCGCCGGCGAGGTCCTCACCTCCACCCGCTTCCCACTCAGCGAACTGGAGCTTTAGCGCGCACTGAGAAGCCCAGGGACTGCGGTCCCTGGGCTTCAATAAAGCGCCACGACACGGCGCTCACGAGGCTGATTGACGGGCGTCGTGGATGGCAGCCACCATCTCCTTGAAACCCATGTCCCGGGTGAGCTTGCCCACCACATTCATCTCTTCGGGATCGATCAGCAGGATGAATCCCGTCTTCCCGCCGTACTCGGACCAGATGTCCTCGCCGCCTATGACATTCATGAGGTAGCCCGCCTGATCGGACTGGGCGCTGGTGGTCAGGTCGAGCTCGACGAACAGGACCGGCTCGCTGTCGAGCTTGCTGGCCAGGTCGGTGAACGTGTCGCCCATCGCTTTGCACGACCCGCACCAGTCGGCGTGGAACTTCACCGCGATCAGCTCGGGGCCGGGCGGGGGATCGCTTTGGGCCCACGCGGCGGGCGAACCCATCATCACGACGGCGAGCACCAGGGTCGATTGCACGTTGAACATTCTCATGACTTTCTCCTTCAAAAAGGGGGGGTGATCGTTCATTGATTGTGGGCCAGCCCCATGACCAGCCCCGACTCTTTCCACAAACGCACGCGGACACCATCGACAGCGACCTCGGTCGACTCCAGCTCGGCGAGCTCCGCGTTGGGCCGGACCTGATAGAGGGTCCACGCCCGGTTGTCGCGGTCGGTGAGGCGCAGCTGAACCGCCATGCAATCCTGAACCGAGCAGTAGCGGGCCCCCACCAGCTCGAAGCCCTGGCCCGCCAGGGCATCGGGAGCGAACGGCGTAAACCCGAGCTTGTCGGTCATCCCCGACAGGTCGCCGAAGCCGTTCGCCGGGTAATCCGGCTTGAGCCCCTTGACGTGGTTGAGGGCGATCTCACGCGCCACCACCCGGTCGAGCGAGTCGGCCGACAGCCAGGCCCAGCCGACGAAGCCCATGAGCGCCAGCGCGGCGGCCAGCAGGCCCGCCTGCCGCCAGCCGCCGAACCTCCGATGATGGGGGGGCGTCTCGACGGCGGACAGGTCGGACATGATCTCGACCATCTTCTCGGGGCGCAGCGACTGCCGTGCGTAGAAGCCTCGGACCCGGGCGCGCGTGTCGTAAGCGGTGGTGTTCATGAGCCTGCCCTCCGGCTCTGGTCGGACGTCTGGAGCCAGACGCGTAGTTTCTGACGGGCCCGGTGCAGCACGCTCAGGACCGTGTTGCGCGGCCGGCTGACCGCGCGGGCGATCTCTCGTGCGGTGTAGTTTTCACACCACGCCAGGTAGACCACCTCCCGCTCCGTGTCGCTCAATCGGGACAGGGCGTGCTCCACCTCATCCGTCTGGATCAGCCGCGCCAGCACCCCGTCTTCGCTGGAATCCTCGGCATATTCGGCCAACCCCGCCGCGTCGAACCGGGCCTCGGCGACCGTGCGCTCCCGGCGGCGGTGAGCGTCGATACAGCGGTGCTTGATCGCCCTGAACAGCAGGCCCCGGCTCCACGGCCGCGACCCCCGCGCCAGCGACAGGCAGGCGTCATGAAGCAGGTCTTCCGCCGCGTCGCGGTCCTGGGTCAGCGTCCAGGCGTACCGATATCCCGCCTGGAGCAGGTCTCGGATGGTCGCGGGGTCGGGGTGAACAGGCATGACATGAACACCAACGCCGGGCGCGCGTCGTTTGATTGCAGCTTTTCCTATTTTTTTGCGCTGTCCCGCGGTTAAACACGGTTACCGATGAATAGACAGAAAACGGGCCTTTTCCGCCGGCCCATCGACCATCCGAATCCCGCCATTGGGCCGCGGGGCGCCCGGTGGGTCTCCGCCACCTGTTCAACGCTATGATGGCGGGGATGTCGCGGGTCACCCATCGGACGCTCTATCACGTCAGCGAAGAACCGGCCATCGAGCGGTTCATCCCCCGGCCCTCGCCGCGTAATGACGCGGCCGAACGCGACGCGGTCTGGGCGATCGAAGACCGGCTCATGCACAACTACCTGCTGCCCCGCGACTGCCCACGGGTGACGTTCTACGCCCGCGACGATTCCGACCCGGCCGACGTTCAGCGGCTGATGGGGGAAACGGCCGCCGCTTACGTCGTGGCGATCGAGTCGGCGTGGTATGAGCGCGCCCGTGACGCGGCGCTTTATCTTTACCGCTTGCCCGCCGAGGCTTTCGAACGCCCCATCGACGACGGCGCCGGATATTACGTCAGCTATGAAGCGGTCGAGCCGGTGGAGGTGATCCGGGCGGACCGTCCGCTGGAGATGATGATCGAGCGCGGCGTCGAGCTGCGGATCACGCCGTCCTTGTGGCCGCTGAGCGACGCGGTCATCGCGTCGTCCCTGCAGTTTTCCAACATCCGGATGCGCAACGCCCAGCCGCGGGAAAGCCCGGCCGAGGGGAACGGTCTGACGCACAGGAGCCGCGCGGGAACGTGAAACCGACCCAGCCAGAACTTGACCGGGCGACATGGGCCGACGCCGACCGGGCCTGGCGCGAGCTCGAAGCGGGCAACCGGCGGTGGGTCGCGGGGGAGCTTCAGAACGTCGGCTTCGCCCCGCCGTCGGCCGCGGAAGACGACCAGGCGCCGTTCGCCGCGATCCTGTCCTGTTCGGACTCGCGCACGCCGGTCGAGCTGATCTTTGACCGGGGGATTGGCGATATCTTCACCGTCCGGGTGGCGGGCAACGCGGCCCACACGAGCGGGGTCGGCTCGCTGGAGTATGGCGTCGCCCACCTGGGCATCCCGCTGGTCGTGGTCCTGGGCCACACCGGGTGCGGCGCGGTCGCGGCCGCGGTCGATCAGACGCCCGTTGACGGCGCGATCGCCCGCATCGTCGCGCCGATCGCCGCCGCCGCCGAGCACGCCCGCGAGCACCACGACGGCGACGCCGACGCCCTGCTGGACTTCGCCATCGAGGCGAACGTCTTCCAGGCCATGGCCGACCTTATCCGCCGCAGCGCCATCATCCGCGACCGGCTATACGACCGACGCATCAAGCTCGTCGGCGCCGTCTACGACCTGCACACCGGCTGGGTCCGCCTGCTGGGCGCTCACCCGCAACAGGACACGTTGCTGACGCATCAGGCAGCGGACTGAGGGGGTCATCTCAACAAGTGAAGCCCAGGGATTGCACTCCCTGGGCTTCGGCTTTGCTGTACGTCAGACGCCTGCCGGCGCTTTCGGCCGGGCGACCTGGCCGGTCTTGGCTGAGGCGTAGATCGCGTCCATCAGCTCGCTGTGGATGATGCCCATGTCGGCCCCGGCGCGGGCCTCGGCCCGGCCGGCGATCGCGTCGAGGAAATTGTCCGCGGGCTGGGTCGGCGGGTCGGTGATCGGCGGGTACTTGACCGGCTGATTGCCCTTCCAGACCTTCAGCCAGCTGGCGCTCCACGGGTCGAACTCGATCTTGCCGTCGGTGAACATGTAGGCCATGTGCGAGCCGTTCACCGGGCAGTTGCCGCTGATGGCCAGGGCCGCCATCGCCCCGCTCTCGAACCGGATGCTGATCGACGAGTTGATGTCGACGGGGCTGCCGCAGTTGTCGATGAACGCGGACACCTCGGCGACGCGGGATTCGACGGTCCAGCACAGCGACGCGAGCGGGTGGGCGCCCGAGTCGTAGGCTTGCCCGCCGCCGGAGAGCTCGGGGTTCTGCCGCCACGTGCCGGTCGTGCCCTTGAGCCAGCCTTGGGAGAGGTGCCCGCTGATCAGCTCGAGCTGGCCCAACTCGCCATCGCGGATCAGCTGACGGATGTAGAACAGCTCGGGCGAGCACGGCGTGTTGTAAGCGACCAGCAACACCTTACCGGTCTGCTGGATCTTGTCGCGCAGGGTGTAGGCGTCGGCGGCGTCGGTCACCATCGGCTTTTCCATCAGCACGTGGCAGCCGGCGTCCAGGGCCTGCATCCCCTGCTGGAAGTGCAGCGTGTGGGGCGTGCAGATCGAGACCGCGTCGGGCCCGACGGCGGCGTACATCTCAGCGGCGTCGCCGAACCGCGGCGGCAGGGGGCCGTCCTCGGACAGGCCGCTGCGCTCCACCAGCCGATCGATCGACGCCTCCGAGACGTCGCACATCGCCACAATCTCGGCGTCGTCACGCTGCCGGAACGTGCGCACGTGTTTGTTCTGAATACCGCCGCAACCCAGCAGCGCAATGCGAACCTTGGACATGGTCAAACCTTTCTCATCTCATGCAAACGGTCAGGCGCCGATCAAGAAGTCTCGTGAAGCGATCAGCCCACGCTGCTCGCCCTCGGTGCTGCCGTTGAAGTCTTCGTCTTCCAGCTCGATGCTGACGCGCCCCTCGTAGCCGGCGTCGGCGAGCATCGTGAACAGTTTGCCCCACCGCACCTGGCCGTGGCCGGGGATGGCGTACCGCCAGTGGTGCGCGCCGAAGCGGTGTGGCTTGAACGACACCGCCCGCTGCAGGTTCCCGCAGTCGTACAACCCGCCGTCCAGTAGCTCGGTGTCTTTCGCGTGGACATGGTGCACTCGGTCGATGAACTCGCCGAGGAACCGGACCGGGTCGATGCCCATGCGGACCAGGTGCGAGGGGTCGTAATTCACGCCCAGCACGTCGCTGTCGATATCGCGGAACAGGGCCCGCAGGCTCTCGGGCGTGCAGCCCAGCGCCGCGTAATGCGGCGGGCCGCCCGGGTAACCCTCGAGGACGATCTTCACGCTGGTGTCGGCGATCGCTTCACACAACGCGCCCCACCCCACGACCGCCAGGCGGTGCGCCTCGTCGCGCGGCGCCGTCTGATCGGCGGGGAACATCACCGCGAATGCGTTGCGCGCGCCCACCTCAGCGAGGCCGCGGACATAATCCGCGCACGCCCGCACCGCCGCGTCGCGCTTGGCCGCGTCATCCGTCGCCAGGTCCTGCCACGGCTGGGGCAGGTCCACGCTGCCCAGCGCCAGCCCGGCGCCGGTGAGCTTCTTGAGATCGTCCAATCCCAGGGCCGGGGTGTCGACATGGTCAAAGCCGTGCCCAGACGCGAACGCGATCGCCGTGTCCAGGTCTTTTTGCCAGGAACTGCCCCCGAGGCGGAAACCGATAGGAAACGAACCGGTGCGGGTGTGACTCATCGTAGCATTCCATGATCGCGCAAAGGCCGCATCCTAGTGAAATGCGGAACCGCCGCAACCCGCCGACCGCAGAAGGATCGTCCTGGCCCTTTTCGTTAACTCAGGGTGAGTGCCCGCCGGAGCCGACGCCCCACGACTACGATAAACCCGTCTTTGACACTCAGGAATCCCCCCATGCCTTGCGCCCGATCCGTGCTCCTGACCGCCGCCCTGTGCTCGCTCTTGGCCGGAAAAACCCCCGCCCAATCGCCCGCCGAGGACCCGGACATGGTGCTGCCTGACCTGGCCGAGCCCATCCCGGTCACAGACAAGGCCCTGCTCAACGATCCCGACCACTTCCGGTTCGTGATCGTCGCCGACCGCACCGGCGGCCGGCGTGACGGCGTGTTCGCCGAAGCCGTGGAGAAGACCAACCTGCTCCGGCCCGAGTTCGTCATCAGCGTCGGCGACCTCATCGAAGGCTACACCGAAGACCTGGCCCGGATCGAGATGGAGTGGGACGCGTTCGACCGGCTCGTCGACCGGCTCGAGATGCCGTTCTTCTACATCCCCGGCAACCACGACGTGACCAACCCGGTCATGGCCGAGGTCTGGAAGCAACGCTACGGCGCGGCGTACTACCACTTCGTCTACAAGAACACGCTGTTTCTCTGCCTCAACACCGAAGACGCCGGGCGGGCCAACATCACCGACGCCCAGGTCGCCTACTTCGAGCAGGTCCTCAAGGATCACCCCGCCGACCGGGTGCGCTGGACGCTGGTGTTCATGCACGAGCCGATGTGGGCCGACCATTACCGGCAGCGGCACGCCGAGGGCTACGCCAACTGGGGCCGGGTCGAGGCGATGCTTCAGGACCGGCCGTTCACGGTTTTCGCCGGGCATTGGCACGGCTACCGGCGGGACGTGCGCAACGACAGGCGCTACTACATCCTCGCGACCGCCGGCGGCGCCAGCCGGCTCCGCGGCACGCCCTTCGGCGAGTTCGACCATGTCGTCTGGATCACCATGACCGACAACGGGCCGGTGATGGCCAATCTCATGCTCGACGGGATCCAGCCCGAAGACGTGGTGACGGTCGAGGAGTATGAACAGGCGCAGCAACTCGGCCGATCGGTGCAGGTGCTGACCGAGCCGATCCGGACCGACGGCGGATTCAAGCGGGGCGCGTCGCGGCTGATCATCCGCAACCGCTCGGAGCTGCCGATGCGCCTCAACGGGTATTTCGGCGCCTCCGACCAACTGCACGTCCACCCGCACGCGATCGCGATCGGGCTGGAGCCCGGGGAAGAAATCCAGCGCGACCTGGACCTCAGCGTGATGGGCGACGCCGCGATGGCGGCGGGCGACGTCCTGGCCATCCCCTTTGAGGCCGAGGCGATCTTGGAGGGGCCGAAGGGGCCGATCCGCCTCCCGCGGACCACCGCCGCCGCCGTGTATCGGCCGCTACCCATGATCCGGCTCAACGCCGCGCCCACGATCGATGGGGACCTGTCGGACTGGTCGGCGTTGCCGATCGTGGTCGATCAACCCGGTCAGGTCGGGCGCAGCGCCGAGAGCTGGACCGGCCCCGAAGACGGCTCGTACCGCTTCGGTATCGCCCACGATGACGAGGCAGTCTACGTCGCGGTCGCCGTGCGTGACGACCGGGTTCTCGCCGCGCCCGGCACGCGGACCTGGCGGCAGGACAGCGTCGAGGTCATCCTGAACGTCGCCGACGACCCGGACCGCTCGCTCAGCCGCGGCGCGAGTTGGCGCGACCGCTGGAAGACCTACGCCGCCTGGGCCGCCAGCCCGGGGGACACCGCCGGCCAGATGGTGGTGAACGACCCGGACATGATCCCGCCCGGCGTGGAAGGCGTCTGTCTCAGGACCGACGGTGGTTATGTCGCCGAGTTGAAGATCCCCCACAGCGCCCTGGCCCGGACCCGCGGCGACGACCCCGGCTGGACCGCGGCGCGGGTCAATGTCGTCGTGACCGACATGGACGCCCCCGGCGGCGAACGGGCGAGGCTCTGGTGGCGGCCGTCGTGGCGATCCGACCAGAACATCCCCGGCTCAGGGACGTTCGCGAGGCCTTAGAGCCGGTTGCTGTGACCGCCTCAGCCGGCGGGCTACGCCCGCCTGGTCCAGGGCCGCGTAGCGGCCCGGCTAAGCTCACCTCCGCCGCTTGGGTTTTAACGGCGTTTTGCCGGGGCCTGCTTCTTGGCGTTCTGCACCTGGACAAAAAAGAGGCCGCTGCCGGCGAACATCACGAGGGCGACGGGGTAGCACGCCAGCATGGCGACCGCCATGGTGCGGGCGTCCTCGCGTTCGGACTGCCACACCTCGACGCCGGCGAGCAGCAGCGTGGCCCAGATGGCGGGGAACAGCAGCAGCAGGCCAACGGTCGCCAGGATCGGGACGGCGACGGCCTTGAGCCCGTCCTGGGCGGGCTTGCGTTTGGGCGGTGTTCGCCGACGGGCCGCGGGCTGGGGCTGGGGGCGGGCGCTTCGGTTGGCGGCGGCGATGGGCGGCTGCTCGTCCAGTTCCGCCACGATGTACGCCTCGCCCGCCGCCAGCGGATCGGCCGCCTCGGCCTCCGACTCGGCGTGCCCGGGCGATCGCTGGTCATCCTCGTCTTGACGCCGCCCGGCCGCGAGATCGCTCAACGCGTCGGACAGCCCGCCGGCTGAACCCATGCTCATGACTCCTGGGGGGGAAACGTAAAAGTATAACCTTTGGCGAGACCCGATCCCAGCGGAAAAATCCGCGCAGAAAAAGGCCCGGCGAGTCCTTTCGCCGGGCCGTTTTTCCACGCTCCCTTACGGGTGCTGTTGTGGTCTTGCCATTCTCCCGCCTCCGGTCCATCCGCGATCCGCTTGTCAGACCGCCCGGGGATGGGCGTCGTCGTAGGCCGTCCGCATCCGCATGCTTGACAGGTGCGTGTAGACCTGCGTGGTGGACAGCGACTGATGCCCCAGCAGTTCCTGAACGCTGCGCAGGTCGGCGCCGTTGTCCAGCAGGTGGGTCGCGAACGAGTGGCGGAGGGTGTGCGGGCTGATCGACGGGTCGAGCCCGGCCGACTTGAGGTACTTGTCGAGCTTGCGGCGGACCGACCGCGACGACAGGCGCCCGCCGTTCTTGTTGATGAACAGCGGGATGTCGCTCTGCATCATGGACTGCTGGCGCAGGGCCGCGAAGCGGGGGTCCGGCTCGAGCAGGGTCAGGTAATGGCGGATGGCGGCCATGGCGTGGGAGCCGAGCGGGACGATCCGCTCCTTCTTGCCCTTGCCGCGGACGTGAAGGGTCTGGCCGGCGAAGTCGAGGTCGTTGCGGTTAAGGTCGACCAGCTCCGAGACGCGCACGCCGGTGGAGTAGAGCGTCTCAAGGATCGCGCGGTCGCGGGCGCCGAGGGTCTCGCGGTTGTCCGGGGCGGCCAGCAGGCGTTCGATCTGCTCGACGGTGATGGCCTTGGGCAGCCGCTTGGTCTGCTTGGGCGTGCGGATGAGCAGCATCGGGTTGGTCGAGGCGTAATTGCGCTTGAGCATCCACTTGTAGAAGGAGCGGAGGGTCGCGATCTTCCGGGCGGTGGTGGCGGGGGAGTAGCCGAAGTTGTCGAGGTGGGCCAGGAAGCCGCGGATGGTCATGGCGTCGGCGGCGCGGAGCTTGGTTTCGCAGACGGCGCGTTGCTCGTCGGTCGGGTCGGCGCCGGGCGTCTGGTCGGCGAGGAACTCGCCGTACTGGCGCAGGTCGGCGCCGTAGCACCGGGCGGTGTAGGGCGAGAAGTGCCGTTCGTGCCGGTGGTAGTCTACGAACTGCTCGACCAGCGTGGCGGGCTTGGACGCCTCGGCGGGGGTGGGCGTGGAGGCCTGCGCCGACGCGTCAACGGGTTGAGAAGGTTCGTACGGGGGTTGGGACGGGCCGAAGGTCATGTCTCGTTCCTCTTTTCCGGGTGCGGGGTTCAGCGCGGTGGGGTTTTAAGGTCTTGGGGTGGGCCGTCTAGGGCCATGGTTTCGTTCGTCGAGTCGTTCTTTGAGTTTGACGCCCATCTGGTGCGACAGGACCGCCGCGTCGAACCAGTCGAGATCGGTATTGGGGTTGCGGACCTCGTCGGCGAGGCGTAGCAGCAGGTCGTGCTCCTTGCCGTAGGCGCAGCGGAAGACGTATTGCTGGCCGTTCTTGTTCAGGACCAGCTCGTGCTCCCTGGCCGCGCAGTCTTCGGCCAGCTTCAGCCGGGGCTGGGGAGCATCGGGTTCGGGTTGCGGCATAGGCTCGGCCGACATCACACACTCCGATCCGCCTCGGGACCGGCGTCGGGCCGGTCGGCTAAGAGGCGGGTTGCTCGGTGCGGTATTGCTGAGCGAGGCGTTCGAGTTCGGCCTGTATCAGACGGGACCGCACCTTCTGGGTGACAAATTCCGTGTACAGATCCATGCTGAGGTAATACTGTCGCCAGTAGTTTTTGTCTTTGGGGTTCGCGCCGCGGTGCGAGGCGTAAGCCTGCAGCTCGTTGCGGACGCCGGGGTTGGCGGCGTCGAAGAAGCCGCTCACCACGGTGATCGGCTGGCGCTGCGTCGGCTGGGTGGCCGGCGGGCGGGACCATTCATCCGTCGGGGCGCGGCTGATGCGGCGGAGGTCGAAGACCTCGGCGAACCACGGCTGCGATTCATCGACATACAGCTCGACCGACATCCCCAGCTTCGGTGGGGAGTACGGGTCGTAGTCGGAGACGGTCCCGACGACCAGGGCGTCGACGCCCAGCGTTCGGCGGATCGCCTCGGCGTCCTGCGGGGACCGGATGCCGGTCATGTTCAACGCCTGCATGGCCGCGAGCACGCGGTTGACGGGGACGACGTCGATGCCCGGCGTGATCTCGATCTGCCGGGCCAGATGATCGGCGACGCGGGCCCCGTTGACCTGGTCGCTGCCCGACTCGTTGCGGAGCGGGGCGACGGCCCAGATCTGACGCTGGGGGTAGACGCCCCGGGCGAGTTGGTCATCGCCCGGCCGCGGCTTCACACAGCCGGTTAACCCGAGGGCCACCGCCATCACGGCGAGGGTCAGCATGGCCTGTTCACTTGTCATGGCGTCCTGCCTGAAGTTACGTCGCCCGGCTCCGCGAGGCGTTGGGTTGTTGACCCCGGGCGCGGCCCGGGGGAGTGAATCAATCGGTCGGCGTCGGCACGTTCGCGGTGGGGGCCTGCGGGGCCGGCCCGGCCGCGGTGTTCTCGGCCAACTGCACGGCCCGGTCCGATCGCAGAGACCAGATGTTGTCCGTCCCTTCGGGCCCACGGTTGGACACGAAGAAGATCGAGCCGTCGGGCGCCCAGACCGGCTGGAGATTGGCGTAATGGCCGCTGGTCATGCGGACACGCCCGTCGCCATCGGCCTTCATCAGCCAGACATCCGCCTGGGTCGGCCTCTGGGTTTCATCGGCGGTCGGGTCGATCACCGTGCAGAAAACGATGTTGCGGCCGTCGCTGCTCCACTGCGGCGTGATGCACGCGGCGTTAGCGCTGGCGGCCAATTCGGTTGGGGCGCCCGCGTCGCCGTCGATCAGGTCGAGGGTCCAGATGCTGAACCACCGCGTGCCGCGCTGGCGGGCCCGCTGGAACAGGATCGTGTCGGCGTTGGGCGACCACGACGGGAACAGGCCGTGACCGATGTACTTCTTGCTCGCCGGGGAGTTGAGGTCGACGACGACCATCTCCCACTGGCCCGAGGGGGCGCCGTAGGTGCAGTAGACGAGCTGGGTCCCGTCGGGGCTGAAGCTGGGGTGGATGTCGTGGGTGGGGTCGCTGGTGATCTGGATGGGTTTGCCGCCGGCGGCGTCCATGACGTAGATGTCCCAGTTGCCCGCGCGGTCGGACGCGAAGGCGATTTTCGAGCCGTCGGGGCTGAACGCGGGCATCACGTCGTTGGCCGGGTCGTTGGTGACCTGGGTGACGGCGGCGGCGCCGACGCGTTTGATATAGATGTCGGCGGTGTCGCGGTGGCGGGTGGAGGCGTAGGCCAGCAGCTTGCCGGTGGGGTCGAGGTGGGGGTCGAAATCGGCGCCCTCGGCGGTCATGGTGACGCGTCGGAGGTTGCCCGTGCCGTCCATGGGCGAGGCGTTGGGCCGGTGGGTCGGGGCAACCTGGCCGTAGAGCCCGAGGGCCCCGACGGCGGGCCGGCCGGTGTAGGCCGGGGCGTAGCCGGGGTTGAGGACGGGCGTGGTGGTGGTGACCGAGTCGGGATTGGAGCCGGGGTGGGGGCCGGCGCTGCGGTCGGGCGCATTGGTCCCGGCGGTTTCGCCGGCGCCTTGGAAGTCGACCGGTCCCCGGCGACGCTCGGCCAGCCGGGCCGCCTCCCGATGGTCCTGCTGCTCCTGGATAAACTGGGCAAGCTCGGCCTTGGTCTTGTCGCTGGTCCCGCTGGGGATCGACCCGTTGTACTGACACCCGTTCTGGATGAGGAATACCGCGGCAACACTGAGGGTTAGCAGGTAAAGTCGCAGGCTCATGGTGATCCTCATCGGTCCGGCGTCAGGGGGGCGGTCGTCCTTCTTCGCGAGGGTGTTATCGGGGTAATGCCGGCCGGACCTGAACGCGCCGTGCGCTTCAGGTTTATCGGACGGGCCGGGTTTTGGCCTTGAGGATGGGGTTTCATGTGGAACGAATGTAAAAAATGTGCGAAACTACCCTGCAGCAATCGGGCGTCTTCGGGTCTGACCGCCCCGTTTCACCGTGACCGTGACCTTGCCCCAGGCCCCATGATGCGGACCCTGAACCTTTGAATCTCACGATGACCGGGACGACGCTCACCCTGGCTGCGGACGCGACCGGCGTCGGAGACGCCCTGCGCTGGGCGCTCACCATCGCCTACATCGCCCTGCTGCTGACCATCTGCATCTACGGCCTGCACCGCTACTGGCTCGTCTACCTCTACCGCAAGCACCAAAGACACATCCCCCGCCCCAAGCGGTGGTTCGCGGACCTGCCGCGCGTCACGATCCAGCTGCCGATCTTCAATGAGGGCGCCGTCGCCCAACGCATCATCGACGCCGCTTGTGCGGTGGACTACCCGCGCGATCGGCTCCAGGTCCAGGTGCTGGACGACTCGACCGACGACTCGGCGGATATCGCCCGGCGGTGCGCCGAAGAATGGAAAAAACAGGGAATAGATATCCAATATCGTCATCGGACCGACCGCACCGGCTTCAAGGCCGGCGCCCTCGCCGACGCCATGCCCGACGCCACCGGCGATTTCATCGCGATCTTCGACGCCGACTTCATCCCCAACCCCGCCTTCCTCAAACGCACCATCCACTACTTCACCGACGACCAGGTCGGCATGGTCCAGACCCGCTGGACCCACCTCAACCGCGAAGACTCCTGGCTCACCCGGGGGCAGGCGATCTTCCTCGACGGCCACTTCCTCATCGAGCACACCGCCCGCAGCCGTTCCGGGGCGTTCATGAACTTCAGCGGCACCGCCGGCATCTGGCGCCGCGCCGCCATCGAGCAGGCCGGCGGGTGGCAGCACGACACCCTCACCGAAGACCTCGACCTGTCGTACCGCGCCCAGCTGCGGGGCTGGAACTTCGTCTTCCTGCCCTGGGTCCGCTGCCCCGCGGAGCTGCCCCCGGAGATCAACGCCTTCAAGAGCCAGCAGCACCGCTGGACCAAGGGGTCGGTGCAGACCGCGCTCAAGCTGTTGCCGCGGGTCCTGACCTCCAGGCTGCCGTTGAGCGTCAAGGTCGAGGCGTTCTTTCACCTCACCTGCACGATGGTGTACCTATATATGACGTTGATGACGCTGCTGTTCTACCCGGCGATCTACGTCAACATCCGCTTCGCGGGCAGCGAGTCGTGGGTCGGGGTGTTCCTCGCGTTGACCTTCTTCGCCATGGGCACGGTTTCCG
Organism: Phycisphaeraceae bacterium; assembly: GCA_028277745.1. Lineage (GTDB taxonomy): Bacteria > Planctomycetota > Phycisphaerae > Phycisphaerales > Phycisphaeraceae > JANQFR01. Next base: position 6,222 of record JANQFR010000076.1, on the reverse strand, counting down.
CCACGGTCTACTACGTCGCCAGCCAGAAGATCCAGCACCGCTCCGTGTGGAAAACCATCGCGCAGACCCCGCTGCTGATGGCGATCGGCATCGGCGTGGCGCTCTCCAACGCGGTGGCCTGCCTCGAGGCGCTGTTTCGCCACGAGTCGCCGTTCATCCGCACCCCTAAATACGGCGACCGGCCCGCCGCCCGCAAACCCAGGATCATCCCCATCCCCTCCATGCGCCTGTCCATCACCTTCCTTGAGATCGCGATGGGCTTCTACATGCTCGAATGCGCCCGCCTTTCGCTGACGATCACCGACACCATCGTCGGCCTGCCCTTCCTCCTGCTCTTCGCCAGCGGCTATTTCTACGTCGGCTTCTCAAGCCTGTACGTGCACATCCGCGGCTACCTCGACAACCGCCGACCCGTCGAACCCCAGGCCGCGTAGGCCCGCATGAAAACGCGGCCTGGCCTCATCCGCTAAACGCCTGCTCGACCCGCTCCACGATCGCTTCGAACGCGCTGTCATCAAGGGCGGGCGTCGCGCCCGTGTCGTCCACGCGGTCGTCGGCGGCCAACGGCGCCCAGCTCATGCAGCCGCGGTACTCATCGGTCATGCGGATCGTCTTAGGCTCCGCTAACCGGTAAGCCCTCACCGCCATCAGATACAGCGGACGCTCGGGCTTGTAGTTGAACCGCATATCGATCTGCGGCTTCTCCCAGCAGTGCAGGTCGTCGAGCTGGTCAAACGCCTCCCGCGAGGGAACCGGCCAGATCCGCCCGACCGTCGCCACGCCGCGGAGCTCGAACCATTGCGGCTCGGCCTCGAACAGCACCACGCGGTCGCGGTACGCGGGCTTAATCCAGTCCGGGTTCTGATGCTCCCACGCGGGGAACAGCGCGAAACGGTCGTGCTCCAGCCGGAACCGGCCGGGCCCGCCCCACTCATGGACGCCCCCCTTGCGCAGGAGCAGCGCCAGCTCGCCCTCGATCAGAAGGTCGCACACGACCGCCCATTCTTTCAACGCGATGTCCAGCATCAGTCACCCCCAATGTCAACCTGCGGTTGGAAAAGCAGGAAAGCAGAAAATACAGGAAAACAGGAAATGAAGAAAAGCAGGGACCGGTCAATCAGTTCACAGCAACATTTGGCGATCCCGAAGGCTTCCGGCGATGACCGTATTCCTGACTGCTCCTGAATTTCCTGCTTTCCTGCATTTCACTATTTCCTGCTTTTCTCTCTCACATCTGCTCCACCACCCCGATGCCCAGCAGGCCGAGCCCGAGCTTGAGCGTCCGGGCGACCAGCCAACTCAACGCCAGCCGGCTGTCGCGGGTCGCCGCGTCCTCGGCCTTCAGCACCGGGCAGGTGTGGTTGAACTGATGATACAGCGAAGCCACCTCGTAGAGATACGTGCACAGGCGGTGCGGCTCCAGGCTGTCGGCCACGCTCTCGATCACCCGCGGCAACTGGCTCAGCTTCAAGATCAACGCCCGCTCGGTCGGATCGGTCAACACCACCGACGCCCCGGCCACCGACGCGGGATCGACCCCGCCCTTGCGGAAGATGGACCGGATGCGGACGTAGGCGTAGATCAGGTACGGGGCGGTGTTGCCTTCGAGCGCGAGCATGCGGTCCCAGTCGAAGACATAGTCCTTGATGCGGTCGTTGGAAAGGTCGGCGTACTTGACCGCGCCGATGCCGACGACGCGGGCGATCGCGTCGCGCCGGGCGTTGTCGAGCTCGGGATTCTTCGCCGCGACGACCTGGGCGGCGCGTTCGACCGCCTCGTCGAGGACGTCGCCCAGCTTGACGATCTCGCCGGTGCGGGTCTTGAAGGGCTTGCGGTCCTTGCCCATGATCGTGCCGAAGCCGACGTGTTCAAGCCGGACGCCGTCGCCCGCCCAGCCGGCCTGGCGGGCGACCTGGAAGAACTGGGCGAAATGGTCCTTCTGGCGCGAGTCGACCACGTAAATCACGCGGTCCGCGTGCAGCTCGTCGATACGGTAGTAAACGGCGGCGAGGTCGGTCGCGGGGTAGCCGAACCCGCCGTCGGCCTTGCGGACCGCCATGGGCAGGGGGTTGCCGTCGCGGTCCTTGAACCCATCGACGAACACGGCCTTGGCCCCCTTGTGATCGTGGAGCAGGCCCTGCTGATCCAGCGCGTCGACGACAGACGCCAAACGATCGTTGTAGAAGCTCTCGGGGGCGAGGTCGGCGTCGGTGAGTTGGACGCCGAGCCGATCGAAGACCTGGTTCATGTGGCGGACCGACTCGCCGATGAGGAGCTTCCAGATCGTGCGGGCCTGCTCGTCGCCGGACTGGAGCGCCACGACGCGCTGGCGGGCGCGCCGGGCGAAATCGGCGTCGTTGTCTTCACGCCGACTGGCCTCCTGATAGAGGGCGTTGAGATCGCCGATGGTCTGGTCGGCCGAGTGCTGCCAGTCGGTGTCGATGAGGTGTTCGAGCAGGAGGCCGAACTGGGTGCCCCAGTCGCCGATGTGGTTCTGCCGGATGATGTGTTGGCCCTGGAACCCGAGGACGCGGGCGATGGCGTCGCCGATGATGGTCGACCGCAGGTGGCCGATGTGCATCTCCTTGGCGAGGTTGGGGCTGGCGTAGTCGATAACGACGGTCTGCGGGTCGGCGACGGCCTCGACGCCAAGACGGTCGTCACGCAGCATCGAAGCGGCCTGGCCGCTCAGCAGCGCATCGTTCAGCGTCAGGTTGATGAAGCCGGGCCCGGCGACGTCGGCCTTGCTCAAGGCGTCATGGCCGAGGTGTCGGACGATGGCCTCAGCGATCTCGCGGGGCTTGCGTCCGGCGCGCTTGGCCAGCCCCATGGCGAGGTTCGCCTGGTAGTCGCCGAACCGGGCGTCCTTCGCGGGCGTCACCAGCGGGTCGGCGTCGGCGTAAGCGTCGCCCAGCGCGGCGACGGTCGCGTCGCGCAGGATCGACTCCAGTTTGGATTGCAGGTCAGCCACACGCGCCTCGCCGATCGTTACGGTCGAAAGCGGGTCATCGTCGGAGAGTTGCCGCGCCGCGTCAAGCAGGGGGCTATAGCCGGCGGGCTACGCCCGCCTGGGCCAGGGCCGCGTAGCGGCCCGGCTAAATCAAGGCGGAAGAAGCCCTACGTTTTTTCGCTTTGCAGCTCGGTGCTGCGGTGCTGGAGCTGGGCCTTGAGGCGGGCGAGGATCGAGGAGTGCATCTGGCTCACGCGGGACTCGGAGAGGTCGAGCGTGACGCCGATCTCCTTCATCGTCATCTCCTCGTAGTAGTAGAGAATGACGATCAGCCGCTCGGCGCGGGAGAGGCCCTTGGTGATCATGTCCTTGAGGTCGCGTTTCTGGACGGCGGTGAGAGGGTTGACCTGTTTGCCGTCTTCGAGAACATCGATCTCACGCACGTCCTTGTTGGAGTCGGTCTCGAACCACTTGCGGCTGAGCGACACCACGCCGACGGCGCCGGCGTCCTTGCGGATCTTGTCGTACTCGGCCTTGTTGACGCCCATCTTCTTGGTCAGCTCGTCGTCGGTGGGTTTGCGGCCGAGCTCCATCTCGAGCTTGCGTTTGGCCTGCTCGATCTGGCTGGAGCGGGACCGCACGAGGCGGGGGACCCAGTCCATGGAGCGGAGTTCGTCGAGGATGGCGCCGCGGATGCGCGGGGCGCAATAGGTCTCGAACTTGACGCCGCGGTCGAGGTCGAACGCGTCGATCGCATCCATCAGCCCGAAGATGCCGGCCGACATGAGGTCTTCGACATCCACCTCATCGGGGAGCTTGGCGTGGATCCGCTCGGCGTTGTACTTCACCAGCGGCAGGTAGCGCTCCATGAGTTGATTACGCAGGGGCTCCCCGCCGTTCTCCTTGTAATCCAACCAGAGCTGGCGGATCTCATCTTCATCTCGGGGGGCTATCTTGGTCGAAGACCGTGTTCGCGCCATCGTCTGCTCCTTGACTCGGCTCTGGCCTGCGCAGCGTTCCGTCCGCAAGCCTTCAGATCAATAAATGGTTACAAGGCCTGCCTACACGGCGATGCTCCTGGGATCACGCCGACCCGATGGCGGCGTCCGCGGTTTCCGCGGCGCCGGGTGTACTTTCCCGAACCACGGCCGACGCATCGTCTGGGATGGGATGATCGTGCTTGTATCGTCGGATATGGTCTTCAATCGTGCGTTGCAGCATGGCGCCGATCACGCGGCCGACGCCCCAGATCAACAACATGACCACCGTGGCGCGCAGCAGCACCGTCGAGGTGGGATTGCCTGCGGCGACACCCACCACCGACGCGGCGGCGAAGCCGATCAGTGCGAAACAGGTTGCAATGACGCGAGCGGGGATGGCGAGCACTCCTTTGCCCGACAAAACCTGAAGATCCGACAAGTCCTTTCATCGGAATAGTCAAGATTCTATGGTGATTAGGCCGCGCTGTGAAGGGCTAAACCGTAGATGTGGAAAAAAAAGCTGAACCGTGACAAGGTGCGTAAAACTTGCGCGTCACCCGGCGAGCCATGTCGCCATGCGCCGAAACAACCCTTCGGCGGGAGGCGATGCGACATGACGGTCCAGACGATGCGCCACTTGATTGATGCAATTGTAGGCGGCGCACGTCGGGCTCTCCAAGACAAACGGACGCCGACGGCGGACCGAAGCGCTGACCCGCGTATCGGCCACCACGTGTCCCGCGAAGCTGGGCGAAAGGTCCAGGAAACGGCGACACACCGCGGCGACGCGCTCATACACCGCGCGGCCTTCCGCCGCGTCACGAACAACGTTCACTAACAAACGGATGCTCGGCATCGGCGCCGATCCGTCCTGCCGGACCCAGCGCACCAGCGTCTTAATCACCGCGTAGGCGTCGGTGATCGCGGTCGGGTCGGGCGTGGTCACCACAAGCAGTTCGTCCGACGCCGCCAGAAACCCCAACACGTTGGGGCCCACACCCGCGCCGGTGTCGATCAGCATCAGGTCGGCCTCGGCCTCGAGCTGCTGCATCTGCTGCATGAGCTGCGCCCGCTCGTACCCGCCGAGCGACGCCATCTGCGCCAAGCCCGATGCGCCGGGGATCAAAGAAAACCCCCCCGGCGCTTCCACGATCACCTCGTCCAGCGACGCCCGGCCCGCCACGACGTGAGCGAGATTCAGCGTTGGCGACACGTTGCAGAGCACGTCGACATTCGCGGTGCCCAGGTCGGCGTCGAGCACGATCACCCGGCGGCCCTCGGCGGCGAGCGCGGCGGCGAGGTTGACGCAGACCGTCGACTTGCCGACCCCACCCTTGCCGCTGGTCACCGCGATTGTCCGCGCCCGGGGCCGCGCCGGGCGGGGCTGCGGCGGCCGCGCCTGGGTCTCGACCAGCTCCCGGAGCCTTCCTGCCTGATCCATGGTGGTGGTGGTCACTTGTTCAATCGCTCTCCCAGCAGCAAATCCGCCAAACGCGCCGACTCGGTCGCTTCGATCTGGTGCGGCACTTCCTGGCCCGTGGTGATGTAGCTCAGACGCTTGTTCACCCGGCGGGACACATTAAGCAGCACGCCAAACGTGACGGCTTCGTCCAGCTTGGTGAAGATGATCCGGCCGTAATCGATCTTCCCGAACCGATCGACCGTGTCCATCAGCACGGACTCGGTGCAGGTGGATGATAGCACCAGATGGGTCTCGTGCGGGCGCGCCGTGTCGAGAAAACGTGAAAGTTCTGCAATCCGCTGGTCATCCCGGGGCGCCCGGCCGGCGGTGTCGATCAGGATCACGTCGCAGCCGCCGCACTGGGCGAGGGCGTCGGCGAGCTCCTGGGGCGACATCACCACGTGCAGGGGCACGCCGATGATGCCGGCGTAGGTCTTGAGCTGCTCGACCGCGGCGATGCGGTAGGTGTCGAGGGTAATCAGGCCGACGCGTTTCTTGTATTTGAGCTTGAAGGTGGCGGCGAGCTTGGCGATGGTGGTCGTCTTGCCCACGCCGGTGGGGCCGATCAGCGCGATGGTGCGCGGCCGGCCGTCGCCGGGCGGGTCCAGCCGCCCGGCCGCGGGATCGGTCGGCAGGAACTCGGCGATCTTGGCGCGGATGGCAGCGGTGACCGCCTCGTTGTCGGTTAGCCCGGCCTCGCCCAGCGCGTTGCGCACCTCGCTGATGATCTCCACGGCCAGTTCTTCACCGACCTCCTGTTCGAGCAGCGCCAGATACCGCTCGAACAGAGGCTCGGGCAGGTCGGGCTTCGCCGCGGAGGCGGCGCGGCT
>JANQFR010000079.1 GCA_028277745.1 Phycisphaeraceae bacterium | reverse complement strand
TTTCGCGCGTGGGACGCGTGGGTTTTCGACTCATTTGGCGCCTCCCCTCGACGGTTCCAGGAGCCGCGGCACCGCCTCGGCTTTTTCCGCGTCGGTGAGGGGTAGTCTCATGAGGGCCCGGACCGCCTCGGCGAAACCATCGCCGGCGGGGCTTTGATGTGCGGAATCCGTATTGCTGTACAAGCACTGGTGCAAGCGCCTGTCGATTCGCCTCTAAGCTCCTGAATTTCAGATGCTTTCGTACGCCGCCGGCCGCTTCCCAAGCTGAATGTCGCGGGTTCGAATCCCGTCTCTCGCTTTGATGTAATAAGGGTTTACACAAATCGCGTTTGAAGTTGAATTGTTCGGGGCTACCTGGGGGCTACTTTTGTCTGAGCCCTTTCCGGGATAGCTGCCGCCTTTTTGCCCTTCCTATGGGGCGCGTTTCTGTATCCTTGGGGCTGAAATTCTGGGTCGTATGCGAGGCTTGAGATGAGTGAGCCTGTTATCGCGTTGGCGGGGCTTGGCGTCGCAAAACCAATCGTCGAGACCGGCTGCAAGTTAATCGAGAACTCGGGGGGCGAACCCAGGCGCGAGTTCGGGGGGCTTCTTGCCGACCGCTACACTAGTGGGCATGGGATGACGCATCACCGAGCTCCTGTGAAATGGGACGAAAACACAACACGCTCAGATTTTCCCAAGCCGGACGAACCCGATCCATAGGAAATCCGGCGTCATCCTTATCTGAGCCTTTTACGCTATGCCGCAGAGTCCGGAACATCTCTTGGGTCCACGCTGGTTCGTGACGAACGATGGCCACAAACTGCTGATTCGACGACGCTCAGGCCCCGTGCGACGTTTCATCCGTTCGAGCCTTGTGATTATTACGCTCTTGCTTGCTTGCGGTCTTGGCTGGATGTGGGCGATGTCGACACCTGCGACTGGCATCGTTTACGTGCAGGCGATCGTTGCATTTCTGGCGGTTTTTCTGTTGTTTGGGTTAGCCGCAGAAGTCCGCGGTGAAGCGTTCCAAATCGCATTGTTCCCTAACCGGCTTAAGATTGTCGTTGGTGGCCTATTTCATTCAAAAAGTATGAGCATCGCAGTTGAGGATGTCGCGTACGTCTATGCAAAAAAGTACGCAGTAACAGATGATACGAGCGATCGTACTCATTTTGTGATCGGTTACGTCGACGCTCGAATGCCTGTTTGGATTGAGGTTTGCGACAGCAAGGACTGTGGCTTGCTAGCCGAGATCATTCGGCAACACTATGACGTTCCCGAATTTCCACCATCAGGGGCTGCTCATTCCATGGATCTATTCTGCTTGAACTGCCGCTACGATATGCGTTGGAGCATGACGTCAATGACACTTATCTGTCCCGAGTGCGGAACCAAGCTTGCTTCGTGGCAGGTTGAAGATTGGCAGACATGGTCTAACCGCCGGCTGCGGTTGACCGGCGGCGACCGTGATGGACAATAGAATTGCCGGTTGGTTGCCTGCGTCTGCGGGCGGCTCGCAACTGAGTGGGGAGACGTTCGGCGAGAGGGCGGCCGCTATTTGGGCATCAGTCACTTTTGGAGGAAGATGACAAGAGCAATGGCCAAGCGGTCAGCCCCGGCCCGTTTCCACGGGCGCGCTATTGACAACTGCGCTGACCACAACGATCTGCGAAAGTTGACTCGCCCTAATCCTCCGCCATGGGAGAGGGATGACGCGACCCGTCGGGACGGAAGACCACTTTCATCGGCTCGCCACGATAGACCCACCTTTTCGTCATCGCCCCGGAGCCGGGCGCGTCAACCCGCAGCGTCATCGCTCCCGCGCGGGCGGCGTCCCAGACGAACCGGCCCTCGGGATCGACCGGGCCGGCGGTGCTGAACAGATACCTGTTCAGGTATTGGCCGACATACACCGCGGCTTTGGGGATCGGCCGGCCGTCGGCATCAACCACCTGGACCCGCAGCGGCAAACTCGGGTCCAGTTGCACCTGGACCTCGCGGTTGTCCCAGCCGACCACCACCGCGGCGTCGGTCGGCGCAAAGTCCGGGGCCGAAGCGCGGAGCGTCGCGGGGCCGGGGGGGTATTGATCAAAGCGGAATCGGCCGGCGGCGTCCGCGTAGGTCATCACCCGCTGGCCGACGGCGCGCCGGATGGTCACGCCTGCGTGAGGTACGGGCTCGCCGGCCTCGTCCACGACCCGCCCCGTGAGCGATTCGCCCGGCAGCATCACCATCCGCTGACCCGAACCGCTCAACATGTCCGACGAGACCGGCCGCCATCGGTTCTGCAGCCGATCGTCCTGATGGTTGGGATGGCTGAACTGAACGGTGATGTCCGCGATGCCGGTGGGCAGGGGCTGGGTCTGGAACCGGCCCTCGGCATCGGTGACCGCGACAGCTTGAAGGTAACGCGGCCAACAGGGCGCCCGCTCCGAACGATCGGCGTTGAACCGCACCATCGCCCCCGCGATCGGGCGCTCCTGGACATCGACCACGTGACCGCGGTAGATCGCCGCCCGTTCCAGCCGGACCTCCACCACGGTCCGCGGCAGCTTGCCGGGAATCAGCACCCGCGCCGGCACCATGCCCGGGGCCGTTACCGTCACCGACCGCTGGGCCGCCTCGGGCCGGTACTGCCCGATCACCGTCGCGGCGCCCTGCGCGTCGGTGATCGTCCGAGACGCGGCGTTGAGCACTTCGGCATCGAGCGTTATTTCGGCGTCGGGCGTTGGCCGGCCCTGCTCGTCCACCACCCGCACGCGCACGACCGAACGGCGGGTCGCCACCCCGGCATCCGCCTCCACGCCGCCGCGCGACTCGAAGCGCAGCTCACGCACCTCCAACACCGCGTGGCCTTCACGCCCCGACATCAATCCCATGGCCACCCGTTGAAGCGGCCCGACGGGTGACATCGCCAACACGTCTACCCGCAACTCGTGCTCCTGGCCGTCGGCGATCAGGTCGTGCGTCGTCGCCACCTTCAACCCGCCTCCCAACGTCTGAAATCCGTCGGCGAGCCAGATCGCGTAAGGCTCATTGGTCGAATCCTCGGGCGACAGCGTGTTACGCGCCATGTACCGCATGACCAGGACGGGGTATCGCTGGGGGTCGATTGTCCACGGGAACTCGCAGATCCACACCTTGCGGCGCAGCGGCTCGTCCACCACAAACCGCGTCGCGGCGCCGCGATGCTCGATCCGGCCGCTGCCGGTGTCCAGCGGGCCCGACCACCCGGTGGCCAGCCAGGGCGCCTGCGGGTTGATCTGGATCACCCGGTCCACCGTGCGCAGCGCCGGCCGGTCCCACGGCCCGGGCGCGAAGCCGTGCCAGGCCGCCGCCGGGGTCACCAGGGCCGCGACCAGCAGCACCATCGTCATGAGGAACCGGCGGGTCGGGGCCGCCCGCGCCCGTCCCGCGGCGAGGATCGCCCGCACCCGGCCCTCCAGCCCGCTCGGGCTCGCCATCGCCACCGACGCCGAGCCCACCCAGGCTGAGCGACGCATCGCCCGCGCCACGCCCAGCAGTTCCTCCGCATAGTCTTCCGGGCGGAAGCCGCAGCGCACCGCCAGGTCGTCGCACGCCCGTTCGCGCTCGATCCGCATCCGACGCAGCGCCCACCACACCACGGGGTTGAACCAGTAAAGGCCGCCCACCACCTCGGTGAGGATGTGGATCAGGAAATCGTTACGCCGGATATGGGCCAGCTCATGGGTGATCACGGTTTGCCGGCGGCGATCCGACCATAGGCGCGACGCCTCGGGCAACAGCACCACCGGCCGGCGCCAGCCCCAGGTCTGGGGCATCTCCAACTCGCTGCCGAGCACCAGCCGGACCGGCCGCCGGATACCCAGCCGCCGTCGCTCGCGGTCCATCAGGCCCTGCCACATCCCCCGTGCGGGCGCCGCCCGGCGGGTCAACAGCCCCAGGCCCAGCAACCCCAGGCCCAGACGCAGCCAGATCACCGCCGCCCCGCCGAGCCAGACCGCCGTCAACGCCAGAAGCCACACGCCGGCGGGGTTTTGGAACTCCACGATGGTCGAGGCGGCGCGCGGCTCCGGGATCAACGAAACAAAGCCGCCGGCCTCGTCGGACCCGATGAACGCCGGCGGCATGACCGGCGCCGGCTCCATCACTCCCAGGTCAAGCGAGACCCGCCAGCCCGGCAGCATCAGGGCCATCACCTGCAACGCCCCCAGCCCCAGCACCCCGGCGGTCAACACCAGGTGCCGGGCTCCCGCCGAGGCCCGGCGTCGGCGCAGGGTCAGCCAGAACCCGATCAGCGACAGCAGCACCGTCCCCTTGATCGCCGCGTCGAGCACGCTCAACAGCAGCTCCGGCGCCCCGGTCACGGCTTGCAGCCACGCCATCATGACGATTCTCCCTTACGTTTGGCGTCCTGGATGATGGCCTCGATGCGGCGGGCCTCGTCGTCCGACAGGTCGGTGTCCGCCGCGTCGAGCAGGGCCATGACGGTTTTTTCGACCGAGCCGCGATAGAAAGTCTGCATGACCCGCCTCAACGCCGACCGCCCCTCCACGTGGCGCGGCCGGGTGGGGGAATAGACGTATCGCGGCCCGTCCTGTTTGTGTTTGAGGTGGCCTTTTTCTTCGAGGATGCGCAACAGCGTGCGCACGGTCGAGCCGCTGGGGTTGTCGTGCAACTCGTCGGCGACCTCGGCCGCGGTCGCGGCGCCGCGGGCGTAGATCACGTTCATGATCTCGCGCTCGCGCCGGCTCAATTCGGGTTGTTTCGCCGAGGCCATCGGCCCAACTCCCAAATCTCAGCGGTCAGCCGCCGGCGACCTGTTCGGTCCGCCGGCAGAACGCCCGGAACTTCAGAAGCCGACGCATCACCCACCGCATCCGCTGCATGTCCCGCTCGAGCGCCTCGACCCGGCGCTCGATGTCCCGGATGCCCCCGGCGTGGGCGGCCCGCATGCGCTGCTTGGCGCGGCGTCGTTGTTCCTCGGTCGCCATGCTAAAAAATTAACACCTTCGGCCGGCCGCGTCAATCCCTAATTCCGGAGAATTGTCTAAGAACGTAAGGCGCCGAACCGCAACGGTGCGCCAGGCATTTGACCCCACTCACCGCCCCCGCCGCGTTTATGGAAGGATGGGGCGGTGGCATGACCGGGATTGCGCGTTGACGAGTAAGCAATCCTTACATGTCGAGTTTGCCCACCACGGTCCTCCAAAGGACTGTTTGAGCATGTGGCGCCTCAGTTCGACATACCGCCCTGACGGCGTCCGCCTCACGCGTCCGGGGCATCACCCCACTCCGCGCCTGAATAGACGCCATCCAAAAAATAGATCCACAAATGATTTCCTTCGGGGTAATCTCGCTTACCCCAATAAATATAAACGGCGCCATCCGAATAATCAGGCGCCCCCAACAGTTTGTCGATATCGGGCTTGGTCAATCCCGACACGGCATAGGAACCCAGGTATTTGATCTTGAACCATTGGAGATCGTTCCAGCCTTTATTCTTGCGGTAATCTTCGGCTTTCAGCAGATAATGCTCACGATTCTGATCAATAAACGCCGCCAAACCCTCCGCCAACTCAGCAATCTCTTTGTCTTCGCTCTGCGCCAACTCATCAAGCACACCCCGGGCAAAGCCGTCGGATTCGATCATCGAGAAAGATGCGGCCAAATTTACATATATTGATTTTCCTTTTTCAACCAGATCTTTCTTATGCAGGAACGCATCTCCCTTCTCTAAAATCACAGATTCCTCCGGATAGGCCTCCCGCAGGATGGGCCTCAGCAGCGTCAGAGTGAGTCTTGGATTCTCTTCGAGTAAACGCTCGGCATACATTTCTTCTTCGTGTGGCTGATGGCGTGCCACGTACACCCAAAATGCACGGTAAATCTTTGACGCCAGTATTTCGTGCTCCCCCGAAACCAATTCGATCTTTTCGCGCAATTCAGGGTCAGACGTTCTCAGGTAATCTTCTAAAAGCCGCATCGTTGACGCTTGAGGATTCAGCGCCGCGTCATGAACCGCCTCGCCGTGTGTTGCATGCACGGCAAAAACACCAGCCCATAACGTGAAAAATACGGGAAGAGCAATGATGCTGTTTTGACTGGTTTTCATTGCTGAATACCCAAGATTGAGCTCATCGCGTCAAGAAAGGTCGGGATAATGACTGCCGAGCCAGCGGCAGCAAACGTGATCGTTACGGCTCGCAAGCTTGACGGGTAACCAGGATCACGGCCGACCACCGCGCAGACAATAGCTAGGGACACGCATTTCCCGTCGAAAACCTGGGTCGGATCGTTGTGATCCAGCAAACCATGGATTTAGCGTTTCTTTTTTATGCTGTGTTCTGGAAACGCTTCACGCGGTCACGGCTTCCTGGCGCTTGGTGAAGAACTGCTTGGCCGGCATCGGGAACAGCAGCAGCAGCAGCAGGTCGCGCTGCGACCGGATGATCTCTTTGTTTTCTTCATAGACCTTTTGGAGATCGACATCGTCGATGAAGTCGGCGGGCCGGCCGGTCTGGGGGGCTTGCCCGCGGGAGACCAGCTTGAGCACCTCCGGGTCGGCGGGGCCGGGCAGCTTGCCGTACTTGCCCATCATCACGTCCCGGAACGGCTCGGACACGAACGCGTACGGCTTGCCCTGCATGACGTTGAACGTCGCCTGGGTGCCGACGATCTGGCTGGTGGGCGTGACCAGCGGCAGGTAGCCCGCGGCCTTGCGGACCTTGGGGATCTCTTCCTGCACCGCGGGCATGAGTTCGAGCTTGTCCTGCTCCTTGAGCTGGTTGTAGAGGTTGCTGAGCATCCCGCCGGGGATCTGCGATTCGAGCTGGGTCTTGTCGACCTCGGGGTATCCCAAGGGCGCCATGATCTTTTCCTCGATCACGTCGCAGGCTTTGCCGCAGCTCTCGCGGTCGCGCTTCTGGAGCAGGGCGATCGCCTCGTCGATGTGGCGGCGCATCTCATCGGTCGGCTCATCGGGCCAGGGGCCGCCGGTGTGGTCGGGGTTCTTGTCGACGTCGTGCAGCTCCTTGCGGATCTGGCGGAGCTCGGCGTCGATCTGCGGCGCGTTGCTCAGGTCGACGTTCAGCTCCATGCCCAGGGCGTCGGCGAAGAAGCGGATCAACTCGGCGGGGGGCTGGGCGGTCGACCCGGCCATCGGGCCGTAGCCGGTGTCGAGGTGGTCGACGCCCGCCATCATGCCCACGACGTAGGACGCGACGGCCAGTCCGTTGGTGTCGTGGCTGTGGAGGGTCAGCTCGACGTCGGGGAACGCCTCGCGGAGGGCGTCGATGAGCGTCCAGGCGTCGGCGGGGTGCAGGAGGCCGGCCATGTCCTTGATGGCGAGGGAATCGGCGCCGGCGTCGAGGCAGCGGCGGGCGAAGTTCACGAAGTGCGCGTTATCGTGGACGGGCGAGGTGGTGTAGCTCATCGCCGCTTCCGCGTGGCCGTTGAACGTTTTGGTCGCCATGATCGCGGTGATGAGGTTGCGGTGGTCGTTGAGGGCGTCGAAGATCCGCACCCGGTCGTTGCCGGTGCGGCAGGCCTCTTTCATGAACTCGCAGACGACGTTGTCGGGGTAGGGGTTATACCCAAAGAGGTTCTGGCCGCGGCAGAGGGAGCGGACCTGGATGTGCTGCCCGGTCTTGCTTTCGCTCTGGTCGCAGACGTCCCGCATCTTCACCAGCCGCTCGAACGGGTCGTCGCCGGTGAACCGCAGCGCCGAGTCGAGGGTCGCCCCGCCCCACAGCTCGAGGATGGAGTAGCCCGCGTCGCACAGCATCGGCAGCACACGCAACACCTGCTCGGTGCTCATCCGCGTCGCCAGCAGCGACTGATGCCCATCCCGAAGCGACGTATCGATCAGATTGACTTTCTTGGTCATGGCTCCATGATAGCGACTGGCGCATGGGTTGACTGACGCGCCGAACCACTTTTTCGGGCCGTCGCGGGAAAACACCATCCGCTCGGCGCCGCCGGCGTAACCGTCTCGGTTGCAGGCGCCGACGCCCGGCGGTTCGTCGGGAACGAGGTCATAACGAGGCCTTAACCTACCCACGACCGAGGCTGATGAGTGCCCCCCCGGCGCTCGGCCTGAACACGCCCGGCGATCCGGGTTCAGCGATCGGCCGCGGCTTCCGACGTCGGGTCATCCACGACCATGATGCCGTTGTCCTGATCATGCAGATGCTCGACGTCGGGCCCGACCACAAGCGGCGTGACGGCGTGGCTCTCACTCAGCACGAGGGTGTTGTTTTCCAAGACGATGTCGCTGGCCTGACTGATAAAGACGGCGGCGGCGGGGTCGACGCCGAAACCCGCGCCGGTCATCGCCGAGGGAAGCCGATGCGGGTTGACGATCCGGTTATCACGGACCACCACATCACGGGCGGAGGTGATCAGCAAGGCCAGCGATGCCGTATCCTCGATCAGGTTGTCTTCGATCACGAGGCGGCGGTTGAGTTGCGACGGGGAGAACCTGCGGTCGACCGTGACGGCGTGCACCACGACGCCGGCGCCGATCAGGTTATTGGGGTTGGTGTGCGCGTTGGCCTGATACCCGGTCCCGCGGACGATGTTGTGCCGGACGACCACATCTTGGGCGAAGTCGCCGCCGAGCCAGTACGCCAGTTCGGGGCCGAGCGCGATGCCGGCAAAGCTCGATCCTTCGATCAGGTTGTGTTCGATCACGCCGTGGGTGGTCTTGATCAGCAACCCGCGGGCGCGGTGATCGCGGATGATGTTGTGACGGATGACAAAGCCGCTGCCGTTGCGGTCGGGGGAGGAGGCGAGGTCGCCGACCGTCGTGTCGACTTCCCGGTCGAGGGTCACCCGGTAGTAGCGTTTCGACGCGGCGGTGGAGCGGTAATGCCGCCAGAGTTCTTCGATCGCCTGCCGCTGCGGGCCCTCGGGCAGCTCGGACGGCTCGATCGATTCGACCTTGGCGCTGGCCTTGATCGCATACGTGAGCGGGTCATAGATGTCGAGGGTGTCGCCAACTTCAAGGGGCAACTCGAACTTGGGGGTCAACAGAACCTGTCGGCTCGCGCCGGCGGAGGCGATGATGCTGTAGGTGCCGTGAATCGCGATCGCGTCGTCCCCCTGATGCGCGAATCGGCACCCTTCGACATGCGGGCCGCGATGGACGTAAGCGCTGTGAAACGCGTCGGCGTTGGCGCTCTGGAGCCGTGGCTCGACGGCGCCCGCCGGGGCCGGGCCGCGGGTGACGGCGTAGCGGTAGTAGCTGCCGCCCGGGCCGTGCGCTTCCTGGATGGCGATCCCGGCGGCGGACCAGACGGTCAGGTCTTCGACACGCATGTCGCCGCACTCGATCAGCCGCATCCCGCTTGCCGCGCGACGCGAGACCAGCATCCGGTCCCCCACCGCCGCGTTGTTGCGGCCGACGGACGCGGCGTTGCGGATATGCACACGCACCGTGGCGTCATCCAGCTTCTCGAGGCGCGACGGATACAGGTCCCACGAACCGGGCTTGATCCAGCGTGTCCGCGGATCGAACGTGTACGCCGCCAGGCCGCGGCTGAAGTACGCGACATCGGTGCGGTAGCCGGCGTCGATCGCCAGATCGATCGTGCCGTCTTCCGGGTTGATGGCCGTGATGCGCCCCTGCGTGAAGGGCAGCGGGTCGTAGTCGATGGTGAAGCCGCGCAGCGTCACGTTCACGCAGTGCTTGAAGATCAGCCCGACCTTGGCGGGGTCGCTGAAGACGAGTGTGGCGCCTTGGCCGTCGATCTCGACATCGCGCATGCCTTCGAAGTAAAGGTGTGTGCTGTGGTGTCGTCCCGAAGGCGTCACGGTGTGAACGCCCGGGGGGATGACGATCCGCCGATCGCCGCGTTCGTAGGCCTGTTCGATCGTCGCCTGCAGGTCGAGCGTCGACGGCCTGGCGTCGGTCGGTTTTTCAGACGCCGCGGACAGCGTTGGCGGCAGGACTGTGATCAGCAGGGCGATCACGGAAGTGATGAGCGTAAAAGCGTCGCGTTGGGGTGACATGAAGCTCTCCCGAATGGAGCCGCCGCGTGCCGGATGCACAGATTTCAGACGATGCAGGTACGAACATTATCAGAAACGTTTACGATATGCAAAACCGCTGGATTTTCGTCATAAAAATGGTGTGTAAGCCAGGTTTGCGTCCTCACGACGCCGGCGCGGCGAGCACCGCGTCGAGCAGCCCCGGGAACCGTGCATCCACCTCGTCACGCCGCAGGGCGTTGAGCTTCTGCGTGCCCTCGTGCCGCTGGCGGATCAGCCCGGCCTCGCGGAGCACACGCCAGTGGTGCGACAGGGTGCTCTTGGGGATCTGGTCGAAAAACGCGTTGCAGGGCAGGTCGGTATGAGCGGCGGCGAGACGGACGATCTCCAGGCGCACCGGGTCGCTCAGGGCGTGCAGCACAGCCGCGAGGGAGATGTCGGCGAGTTCGGGATGGCTCAGCTGCCGGGGCATCGGTGGTATTTTAGACGCGGCGGCTTGACTCGTCCTATTGTTCGATAATAATCGAATAAACAAACCTTCCTCCCTTCCCACCCGGAGCTTGCCATGAAGGCTTACCAGATCACTTCCCATGACGGACTCGACCAGGCCCTCCAACGGGTCGACCTGCCCGATCCTCAGCCCGGGCCGGGCGAGGTGATCGTTGGCATCCGGGCGAATTCGCTCAACTACCGCGACACGCTGGTCACGATGGGCGGCTACCCGCGCAACGACACCCTGCCGGTGATCCCGCTCTCCGACGGGGCGGGCGAGGTGGCGGCGGTCGGGGAGGGCGTGACGCGGTGGAAGGCGGGCGACCGCGTGGCGGCCAATTTCATGCGCGACTGGGTCGCCGGGCCGATCGACGAGACGGCGTTACGCTCCAGCCTGGGCGGGGGCGTCGACGGGATGCTGGCGCCGTATGTCGTCCTGCCCGAGCACGCGCTGGTGCGTATCCCCGACCACCTGAGCTTTGAGCAGGCGGCGACGCTGCCCTGCGCCGCGGTGACCGCGTGGAACGCCCTGACCGCCGCCGACGTGAAGCCGGGCCAGACCGTCCTGCTGCTGGGCACAGGGGGCGTGAGCATTTTCGGCCTGCAATTCGCCAAGCTCTTTGGCGCGACGGCCGTCGTCACCTCCAGCCGGGATGAGAAGCTCGACAAGGCGCGCGGGCTCGGCGCCGACCACACGATCAACTACGCCGACCGGCCCGAGTGGCACGAGGCGGTGCTCGAAGCGACCGGCGGCGTGGGGGCCGACGTGGTGCTCGAAGTGGGCGGCAACGGCACGCTCGAGCGGTCGCTGCAAGCGGTGCGGCCCGGCGGCGCGATCGCGCTGATCGGGCTGCTCGCCCAGGCCGACCCGCCGTCGATCCTGCCCGCGCTCCTGAACGCCCAGCGAGTCCTGGGCATCTACGTGGGCAGCGTCGCTATGTTCAACACCATGAACCGTGCGATCGCAGCCCGCCGGCTCGAACCCGTGGTCGACCGTGTCTTCCCCTACGACGACGCCGTCGAGGCTTATCGCTATTTCGCCAGCCAGAAGCACGTGGGCAAGGTCGTCATCGCCCACTGACCCGCCGCCTCGCCAGGCGCCCCAGAGACCGGGTAAACTGCCCGGCTCCATGAAATACGATTTCGCCTCCATCGAGCAAAAGTGGCGGGACTACTGGGACCGGGAGCAGACCTTCCGCACCCCCAACCCGGGCGATCCGCCGGACGCGGGGTTCGACCCCGATAAGCCCAAGTTCTACGTCCTCGATATGTTCCCCTACCCCTCGGGCGTCGGGCTTCATGTCGGGCATCCGCTGGGTTATATCGCCACCGACATCCTCGGCCGGTACAAGCTCATGCGGGGCTTCAACGTCCTGCACCCCATGGGGTACGACGCGTTCGGCCTCCCCGCCGAGCAGTACGCGGTCGAGCACAACGTCCACCCCCGGATCACGACCGAGAAGAACATCGCCAACATGACCGCCCAACTCAAACGCCTGGGCATGGGCTACGACTGGTCGCGCTGCTTCGCCACCACCGACCCCGGCTACGTCAAGTGGACCCAGTGGATCTTCCTCCAGCTCTACCACAGCTATTTCGACCCGATCGAAAACAAGGCGATGCCCATCGCCCACCTGATCCACCAACTGGAGCAGCAGAACTACTACGTGGGCATCGATGGCGAGTTGATCAACTCCGCCGACACCGAGAACCTTGAAGCCCTCAGCGGCATCGGCGACCCCAATGTCCACAAGTGGCACGAGCTCGACCCCGGCCAGCAGGCCCGGCTGCTCGACGAGTACCGCCTCGCCTACATGGACGACGTCGAGGTCAACTGGTGCCCGCGGCTGGGCACCGTCCTCGCCAACGAGGAGGTCACCAACGACGGCCGATCCGAACGCGGCAACTTCCCGGTCTACAAACGGCCGCTCAAACAGTGGATGCTGCGCATCACCGCGTACTGCGACCGGCTTATCGACGGCCTCGACGACATCGACTGGCCCGAGTCGATCAAGCTGCTCCAGCGCAACTGGATCGGCAAGTCGCTGGGCGCACGCGTCGATTTCGCGGTCGACGGGACCGACGATGCGTCCATCACCGTCTTCACCACCCGCCCCGACACGCTGTTCGGCGCCACGTACATGGTGCTCGCGCCCGAGCACCCACTCGTCGGCGAGATCACCACCGACGCCCAGCTCGACGCGGTGGAGGCTTACCAACGGCGGGCCGAGAGCCGGTCCTCCGTCGACCGGCAGGCCGACGCCAAAGAGAAGACCGGCGTCTTCACCGGCGCTTACGCGGTCAACCCGGTCAACGATCAGGCCATCCCGATCTGGATCGCGGACTATGTCATGATGGGCTACGGCACCGGGGCGATCATGGCGGTGCCCGCCCACGACGAACGCGACTACGCGTTCGCCAGGACCTTCGATCTGCCGATTGTCGAGGTGGTCAGCGGCGGCGACGTCTCCAAGGAAGCCTACACCGGCAACGGGCCGCTGATCCACTCCGCCAACGACGAGGTCTCGCTCAACGGCCTGCCCGTCGATGAAGCCAAGCAACGCATCACCGGCTGGCTCGAAGCCAGACAACTGGGATGGAGCCAGACCCAGTACCGGCTGCGCGACTGGCTGTTTTCACGCCAGCGATATTGGGGCGAGCCGTTCCCGATCCTCCACGGGCCCCACGGCGAGATCCGGCCGGTCGATGAGGCGGACCTGCCGGTCGAGCTGCCGGAGATGGACGACTTCAAGCCCCACGGGACCGACGACCCCGACGCGCCGCCCCAGCCGCCGCTGGGCCGGGCGGGGGATGAATGGAAAAAGGTCACGATCGACGGGGTCGAGTACACCCGCGAGCTCAACACGATGCCCAACTGGGCCGGCTCTTGCTGGTACTACCTGCGGTACCTCGATCCTCAAAACAAGGACGCATTGGTGGGCCGCGAGGCCGAGCGGTACTGGATGCTCTCCAAAAAGAAGGACGGCTCCCACCACGCGGGCGGGATCGATCTGTACATCGGTGGGCCCGAGCACGCGGTGCTGCACCTGCTGTACTTCCGATTCTGGCATCAGGTCCTCTACGACCTCGGCCACGTTTCGACCCCCGAGCCGGCCGGCCGGTACTTCGCCCAGGGTTATATCCAGGCGTTCTACTACGAAGACGCCAAGGGCGTCCGCGTCCCCGCGGCGGACGTGATTGATCAAAAGTCCAATCAGCCCGCCATGGAGCTTCAGGATAAGGACGAGAAAGAACTTGAGCTCGTCTATGAAGGCCGGCCGGTCAAGCGTCAGTACGGCAAGATGGGCAAAAGCCTGAAGAATGCGATCGACCCCGTCGAGGTGATGGACCGTTACGGCTGTGACACGCTCCGGCTTTATGAGATGTACCTCGGCCCCCTCGAAGCCTCGAAGACCTGGAACACGCAGGATATTGTGGGTGTTCACCGGTTCCTGCAACGGGTCTGGCGGAACTTCTACGACGCCGACAACGGCGGCCTGCTGATCGACGAGCAAGCGCCCGATGAGGCGACGCTCCGCCTGCTGCACAAGACCATCCAGCGGGTCACCGACGCCATGGAGTCGATGGGCTTCAACGTGGCGATCGCCGCGTTGATTGAGTTGAATAACGCCTTGGTGAAACTCGATAAGCTGCCGCGGGTCGTGGCGGAGAGTTTCGTCAAGATGCTGGCTCCCTTTGCGCCGCACGTCGCCGAGGAGCTGTGGGCGGTGTTGGGGCAGGCGCCGTCGGTGGCTCACCGGGACTGGCCGGCTTACGACCCGGCCCTGCTGGTCGAGGACACGATCGAGCTGCCGGTGCAGGTCAACGGCAAGCTGCGCGGCAAGGTCACGGTCGCCGCGGACGCCGACGACAGTGCGATCGAGGCCGCGGCCAGGGCCGACCCCAACGTCGCGGTCCAGCTGGACGGCAAAACCGTCCGCAAGGTCATCGTGATCCCCAAACGCCTGGTCAACATCGTGGCCAGCTGAGCCCCGCCATGCCGACGCCTCCCCAACGTGTCCGCGTCGCCGTGCTGCAGTACATGCTGCATCCGATCGAGCGATGGGAGCAATTCGCCCGCCAGACGGCCGACCAGGCCCGTGCGGCCGCGGAGAACGGCTGCCGGGTGCTGGTGTTCCCGGAGTATTTCACCCTTCAACTGATAGCGCTGGGCGACCCGTCGCGGCCCGTCGCCGACCTGCTGCGGGGGGTGGCCGAGTTGACCCCGCGGTTTGTCGAGCTGATGACCGATCTGGCCACGCGGCACGGCCTGTATATCGCTGCCGGGTCGATCCCCGCCGTCGCCCCCGGCGACGGCGGGCTGTTCAACGACGCTCATGTGTTCGGCCCAACCGGCGGACACGCCGTCCAGGGCAAGCTGTGCCTGACGCGTTGGGAGGCCGAGCACTGGGGGATGCGCCCGCGGCAGGGGCTCCACGTGTTCGAGGCGGATTTCGGCCGGTTCGCCGTGGCGGTCTGTTACGACGTGGAATTCCCCGAGCTGATGCGGGCCGCGGCGCGGGCGGGGTGCGAGCTGCTGCTCGTGCCCAGCTTCACCAACGACCGCCAGGGCTTCTATCGGGTGCGGTATTGCGCCCAGGCCCGTGCGGTCGAAAACACGCTTTACGTGGCGCACGCCTGCACGATGGGGGCGCCGCCGCCGGTCCTGGCAATGGCGCCGAACTACGGCGTCGCGTCGCTGCTGACGCCGAGCGACTTCCCGTTTGCGCGCGACGGCGTGCTGGCCGAGGGGGAGCCGGGCCTCGAGATGATGGTCTGCGGCGACCTCGATTTCGAGATGCTGCGCGACAGCCGCGAAAACGGGACGGTGCGGCCTCTGCGCGACAGCGCCGCCATCGATGCGGCCGCTCAACCACGGCTGATTACGCTCTGAACGCCAAGCCCTTTTTTCGGGGCCGATCCGGCCGGAACGAGCTATAGTAATACCGGGTTCTTTGAACGGGTGTCACGACGGTTTGAGGTTTTGCTCCAATGACGCAACAGGCGGCATCCTCGCAGGCGGACCCCGGACGTTTGATCCTTAACGTGGTGTCTGTGATCCTGACCTGCGGAACGATCGCGGGCGTCATTGTCCTGGCTGGGTTTCACGCGTTTGTGGTCCCTTACATCGTGACCGTCTTCGAAGACTTTGACGCCGAGTTGCCGGTCTTAACGGTGATGGTGGTTCAGACGCCGTTCTGGCTGTCCATCGCGGCGGGCGCCGCCTTCGCGGCGATCCTGATCGCCAAGGAGTGTTTGATCCCCAGCCCGGCGGTTCGGATCATCATTGATTTCTGTATAACCCTACTACTCATCGTCACGGCCGCGGTGGTCATTGTCGCGCTTTTCCTACCGATGATTATCCTCATGAAATCCGTGATGTAACCCCGGACAACCATAGGTCGACTCTGATGGTCCTCCTCATCGACAACTACGACAGCTTCACGTACAACCTCGTCCAGCGGATCGGCGAGTTGCTGGTCGCCAGCGGCGACGACCCGGACGCGCTGGACATCCGGGTGGTGCGCAACGACAAGATCACCGCGGCAGAGGCGGAGGCGATGAAGCCGGACCGGGTCATCATCTCGCCCGGGCCGTGCACGCCGCGCGAGGCGGGGGTGTCCTGCGACGTGATCGAGGCGTTTGCCGGCAAGGTCCCCCTGCTGGGCGTCTGCCTCGGGCATCAGTCGATCGGCCATCGCTTCGGGATGATCGTCGAACGCAACACCCGCATCATGCACGGCAAAACCAGTCCGATCCATCATGACGGGCAAGGGCTGTTCGCCGGGGTTTCCAACCCGTTCATCGCGACGCGTTATCACAGCCTCGTGGTGCGCAGGGATTCTTTTGACGCCGAGCGTTTCGAGGTGTCCGCCTGGACCGATGAGGACGAGATCATGGGGCTGCGCGCCAAGCGGGGCGTGTTCGGCGACGCTCCGCTGGAGGGCCTGCAGTTCCATCCCGAGAGCTTCCTGACCACCGAGGGGCCGATCATGCTGGCCAATTTCCTCGGGCTGCCGGCGCCGGCGATCGGGTAAAATCACTCTCATGAGTGAAACGCAGACGGTCTCTCTTCGATACGGCAAGGGTAAGATTCGGCTCCAAATGCCCGCGGACGCGGCCGTGCTGATCGGCCCGGAGATCCCGGCCCTGCCCGACCCCGAATCCGCCTGCGCCGGGATGCTGGCCCGGCCGATCGCCAGGGACGGCCTGCGCGCGGTCGCCCAGCGGAAGAGGCCGCAGACCGTGGCGATCACGATCAGCGACATCACCCGGCCGGTGCCCAACGAGTTGCTGGTCACCGCGATCCTGAAGGAGCTCAACGCCGCCGGCGTCCCCGACGCGGCATGCGTCATCATCATCGCCACCGGCATGCACCGCCCGTCCACCGCGGAAGAGCGCGACATCATGCTCGGGCGATCGCTCCAGCAGCGCGTCGAGGTGATCGACCACCAGGCCAAAGACCTCGACAGCGTCACGCCGGTCAGCGAGGACCCGCCCGTATCGGTGAATACGCGTTTCCTGGAGGCCGACCTCAAGATCGTGACCGGCCTGATCGAGCCGCACTTTATGGCCGGCTACTCCGGCGGGCGCAAGGGGGTGTGTCCCGGGCTGGTGGACCTCAACACCGTCCAGCGGTTCCACGGCTACAAGACGATGGGCGACCCGCGGTCGGTCGAGGGGCTGCTGGAGGGCAACCCGTGCCACGAAGAGGCGCTGCGCGTCGCCCGGATTGTCGGGGTCGATTTCCTGGTGAACGTCGCCATCACCCACGACCGTCGGCCCGCCGGGATCTACGCCGGCGACATGGAGGAAGCGTTCCTGGCCGGCTGCCGCGATGTCGCGAAGTGGACCAGCGCCGACGTGACCGAGCCGTTCGACCTGGTCGTCACCTGCGCCGGCGGTTTTCCCCTCGACAAGAATTTCTACCAGACCGTCAAGGGCATGTGCACGGCGTTGCCCGCGCTGCACGACCGGTCCACGCTCCTGATGCTCTCGGCGTGTGAAGAGATCGGCGAGCCGGACTACGTCAAGCTGTTCGACCGCTTCGGCTCCGACTGGAAAGCGTTCCTGGACCACATCGCCCAGAGCGGCGTCACCGAGAAGGACCAGTGGGAATACCAGATGCAGACCCGCGTGCTCGAGCGCATCGGCATCGAGGGGCTGGTCTTCGCCAACGACGGGCTCGATCGGGCGACCCAGCAACGCATCGCGGTCACACCCTGCCCGGGGGACGGACCGGTCGAGCGCCGCGTTCAGGCCTTCATTGACCGCTACGTCGCCGACCACCCGGACCGCCGCGTTGCGGTCATCCCTGAAGGCCCCTACACCATGCTGACGCAGCCCGAGACGACCTTGAACGCCTGACCGACCGGATCAGTGACCAGAGCCGCGCATGCGCGGCTTGGCGTGTGTTCACCCGCCATCACCGGCTGGCGAATCGCGCGGCCCAGGTGATGCGGCCGACCAGCCAGAGGTACACCCCGCCGATGGCCAGCGGCGGGCCGAAACCAATCACACTCATCACTATGCCGAGATATGGCGAAGTTTCGAGAAAATCCAGCGCACCCGCCTTCACCAGCCACATGATGGCGATGATCATCACGATGACGCCAGCGGCGCCGATGATGAACCACGGCGCGGCGTACACCGCGGCCTGGCCGGCGGCCGGGAGCAGGTTGCGGCCCGCACGGTAGCTGACCAGGGAGCCGACCACCGAGCCGCCCAGCAGCACGCCCGCCAGGCACAGGCCCATATACACGAGGCCATAGGACCCGCCGATGGCGAACATGAACATATCGAGATCGTCATCGATCGAGCCGTCGAAAATGATGCTCCCCGCGATCATGATGGTGATCATCCCAATCGGCCCCACGAGCCAGATCAGCGCCAGGTTGATGGCCAGCGCCTGGTTCCGCCGCTTCGTGAGGGTCATGACGCGCAGCGTTTGGCCCAGGGCGGTGGGGCGCAGCAGGGCGTCCGCCGTGGTTTTCAGCCACCCGCCTCTGCTTGCGCGGTCCCAGGCGGAACCGGGCCGCACGTCGTCGTCGAGTGAGGCGCTCACCGGCCGGCCGCACTCCGGGCACGCCTGGTCCATCCTGACCCCGACCAGCGCGTAGCCGCAGCCCTCGCACGACGCCGGCCACCGGCTGCAGCGCTGCGTGCGTCCCACGGCCATCGCCCGCAGAAGCAGGGTCAGCGTGATCGCGGTGAACACGACCGCCAGAAAGACCCCGAAAGAGGGTGATTCGTCGCCCGCTTCGCCGATGATGAAGCCGGCGACAACGGCCGTGACGTTGAAGCCGGTCAGCAGCCACACGCGCTTGAGCGACCGGGCGAAGGTGTCCTTGACCCGCTCGTTCCGTGCCGTCCAGGCCATGCAGGCCCACGCCGTGATCACCGTCGCCGCCTCGATGCAGATCGCCCAGGTGATGACCATGGCCGCGCCCAGCGGCGTGAGCGCGAAGCCGACCGCCTCCTCAACGATTTCGCGCAGCTCTTCAAACATATACGGCAAGGCGTTTGCGCGATGCCAGTAGTCAGCGACCACCGCGCTGACCGCGAGGCTCGCCAGCCACAGCACGATGCCCGCGGCGTGGACCAGCCACGCCTGCCAGAGCCTGGCGTGTTCCGTGTAGCGGACGGTTGCGATCGGCCGCACCATCACGGCGAACGGCGCCCACCAGATCGGCCATTTTCGTTGCCCGGGCATGGGCGACAGTGTACCCCCCCTGACAACCGAGCCCCGGCTCAAGCCCCGGGCTTCCGGGGTGACCGTGGTAAGATGCTTTGATGAACGATCAAGCAGACGGTCATGAAATGCATGCGGAGCCCGCCCGGCAAACGCCGGTCGTGGAGCACGTCGACGTGGTGGTGGCGGGCGCGGGCCCGGCCGGGGTGGCGGCGGCGGTCGCGGCGGCGCGGGCGGGCGCGTCGGTCCGGCTGATCGAGACGCACGGCCAACTCGGCGGCGTCTGGACCACCGGCCTCCTGTCGTGGGTGCTCGACGCGGGCGACAAGGACGGCGTCATGCAGGAGATCCTCGACCGCCTCAATGCGGTCGACGGGCACGGGCCGCTGGATCAGGGCGGGATCGCTTACGACACCGAGCAGATGAAGCGCGTGCTCGAAGACGCCTGCGTCGAGGCGGGCGTGAAGGTGCGCCTGCACACCCGTGTCGTGGCCGCGGCGCGCGACGCAGACAACCGCCTGGCCGTCTGCATCACCGAGAGCAAGTCCGGCCGTGAGGCGTTTGCCGCCGGGGTCTTCATCGACTGCACCGGCGACGGCGACCTCGCGGCGCTGGCGGGCTGCGGCTTCGATGTCGGCCGGCCCGCCGACGGGCCCGGGGCGTCCGGCCCCGACCGCGTCGGCGAGACCCAGCCCATGACGCTCATGGCGCTGATCACCGGCATCGACGCCGACGACCCCACCGTCCAGGATTGTTTCGAGCGGACCGGCCGCGCGTGGGCCGAGCCCAAGGATGCGCTGCTGGCCGAGTTCCAACGCGCCGGCGTCGTCCCCTCCTACGGCCGGCCGACGATCTTCCAGATCACGCCCACGCTCTATGCATGGATGATCAACCATGAGTACGGCCCGTCCGCGCTCGACGCCCAGCAGATCACCGACGCCACCCTGCACGCCCGGGCCGAGGTCCACCGCAACATCGACGCGCTGCGGTTGCTGGGCGGGCCGTGGTCGGGCATCGCCATCGTCGCGACCGGGGCGCAGATCGGCGTGCGCGAGGGGCGGCGCATCCGCGGCCGGTATGTCGTGACGATCGACGACATGTTGGCCGGCGCCCGCCACGACGACGCGGTCTGCCGCGTGACGTTCGGCATCGACGTCCACTCGACCAACAAGGCCACCGGCACCGGCATCGACCACTCGCACCAGCTCAAGAAAAAGACCCAGCCCTACGACATCCCCTACCCCGCGCTGGTCGCGGCGGACGTCGATGGCCTGCTGCTGGCCGGTCGGTGCATCAGCGGCGATTTCCTGGCCCACTCGTCCTACCGCGTGACGGGCAACTCGGTCGCCATGGGCGAGGCGGCGGGCGTCGCCGCGGCGGTCGCGGCGGGCTCGGGCCGGCTCCCGCACGAGCTGGATTTCGTCGCCGACGTCAAGCCGGCGCAACAGCGTCTTCACGAGCAGATCGCGGATCGACGCGCCGCCGGGGCGGAGGCCTGAAAATCTGCTAACCTTGCCGGGCTTTTTTCCCAAGTGCCGACCCGGAGCAAGGAGCAGTTTTGATGTCCCACCGCGCCCAGACCGCCCAGGCCGCCGCCGCCGGCCTCCGCGATTTCGCCGACCACATCGCCGCCGCCCCGGTCCTCGTCGGGTTCGACGGCTTTGTCGATTCGATCATCCAGGTCGTCGACAAACGCCACGACGCCGACCATTACGACCCGATCCCCACGATCGACCGGTTCGGCCACAAGATCGTCGCCGCCGCCGGCCACTCGTCCAACTTCGAGCTGGTCACCACGCTCGAAAAGCTCGGCGGCAACGGCCCGATCATGGCCAACGCCTTCGCCGCCGCCGGGCTGCCCGTGACCTACATCGGCAACCTCGGGTCGCCGAGCGTTCACCCGGTGTTCCAGGAATTCGCCGGCCGCGCCGAGGTTCACTCCATCGCCGAGCCGGGCTACACCGACGCCCTCGAGTTTGACGACGGCAAGCTCATGCTCGGCAAGCACGCCTCGCTCCGCCACGTCAACCAGCAGAGCATCGACGAGCAACTCGGCCGCGACGCCTATGTCCAGATCGTGAAACGCTCCCGGCTGATCGGCATGGTGAACTGGACGATGCTGACCCGGCTCAACTCGATCTGGCAGGCGATGATCGAAGAGGTGTTGCCCGCCGCACACAACAAGGACGCTTACGTGTTCATCGACCTGGCCGACCCCGCCAAGCGGTCGCGCGACGATATCAAGCAGGCGATGGACCTCGCATCCAAGCTGGCCCGGCACGCCCGCGTGGTGATGGGCTTCAACCTGTCGGAGGCGTCGCAGGTGGCGGCGGTGATGGGCGTCGCCATCCACGGCGAGCCGGAGGATGCGATCCAGTCCACCGCGGTCGACCTGCGGGCCGCGCTGGGCGTGCACGCGGTCGTGGTCCACCCGCGCCGCGGCGCGGCCGGGGCGATCATGACCGACGCCGGCGCCGTCTCCGCCGAGTTCGCCGGGCCGTTTGTCGAGAAGCCCAAGCTGTCGACCGGCGCCGGCGACAACTTCAACGCCGGCTTCTGCCTCGGACTCCTGGCCGGCCTGTCCCTGGAGCAGTGCCTCTGCACCGGCACCGCCACCTCGGGCTTCTACGTCCGCAACGCCCACAGCCCCAGCCTCGCCGAGCTCGCCGACTTCTGCGACGACCTGCCCCAGCCCCAGGCCTGATCAATGTCATACGCGTTATGGCCGGAGCCCCGCATGCGCATGCGGGGCTTAGTCAGCGCCTTGCCGCGCCTTGATCCGCTCATACGCCGGCGTCAACACCGCGATGATCCGCTCCCGGTAGTCGACGGGGAAGTAGTAGATCTGCCGGCCGGGGATGCGCTTCAGGCCGCGACGCTCGGGCTTGGCGTCGAACCGCAGCGAGGCGAGGATGTCGCTGCACACCAGGGGGTTGAGGTACCAGTAGCCGTGGTCGTCGCCGACGACGTAGCTGCGCCGCCCGTCGGTGTAGTTCACGTCGATGGCGTCGAGGTTGTCGTAGGTGCGCAGCACCTCGAGCTCTTCTTCCGAGAGCTCGCCGATGTCCGCCGAGCCCAGCCGCGAGCTGCCCGCGTGCATCATCCGGGAGAGGCCTAACGCGCTGTCCCCCTTGGAGAGCGTCACCAGGACGTGGTCGGGCAGGTCGTGATAGGCCGGCAGGTCCTCGGTGGCGAACAGGCGGGTGTCGATGTCGGACGCGGCGAAAACCACCCGCCCGATCTTGAGCTTCTCGCCGAGCTGGGGTGGGTCCAGATCGGCGTGGGCTTCGCGCAACTGCTTGAGCGCGCTGCTCACCAGCGGGGCGCCGGCGCTGTAGGCGATCAGGTGGATCCGGTTGACGCTCGTCTCCCGGCCGAGCATCTCGACCAACGCGACCAGCTGCGGGACCGATTGCTTGGCGCGTTTCACGTCCCCGCCGTACAGCGCCAGGCTCTGCCGCGACGGCCAGGCGTACGCGATGATCGCCCCCTGCCGGGCCAGGAAGTGGTGCAGCTCGGCCGCCACTTTGCAGGCGTGGGCGAAGTCGACCTTGAAGCCGTGGACGTAGATGATCACGTCACGGTTGCGTGAGCCCCGCAGCGCCTGTTCGACCGCGTCGGCAAAGGGCCGCGTCCGATCCTGGCCGGGGTCGGCCGGGTCCAGCTCGCCCAGCTCCCGCGCGTTTTCGAGCCGGATCGAGATCGAGCGAGAACGCTTCGCCTCGTGAGACGCCTCGCTGAGCTGTTCCCACGTGAGGCGGTCGTCCCCGAACCGAACGGTCGCTTCGCCCAGCTTGAGCATATCGGTGCGCCCGTTCGTGTATCGGCGGTCGTCCATAGGCCCCTGGGCGACCCGGTCGGTCACGTAGAAGACGTCGACGGTCGTACGCTGCTTGTCGTCGTCGGTCAGGACGTCGAGATCGATATGGCGGTCGTGATACACCACCGGCGTCGGGATCAACTGGTCGGAGCAGCCCGCCGCCATGCCTGCAAGCAAGCCCAGCGCGATCAGGTACGCGGCGTGATTGCGGCTATCCGCCATACCAAAAATAATACCGGCCGGCCGGGGGCGCGTCGCTATTTTTTGATCTTTTCCAGGTCCGCCGACCGGTCGACGCTGAGGTTAACCCGGGCGAACCCCTCGTCGTCCGGCAGGTCCACGATCCATCGGGTCAACCGATCGACCTGCACCTCCACGTCCTTCAGCCGCAGCGCCTCGACGTGTCCCCCCGCGCTGCGGTCGTCGCTGATGAAGTGCCAGTGGTGGCCGGGCATGTTGATTCCTTTGCTGTACGCCGGGCTGCGCAGCCCCACGAGCGTGCCCGCAACGTCGCGCAGCTCCCACACCACAAACTGCTCAGCCAACTCCGTCACCGGCGGGTAAGGCGGCCGCTGCGGCGGGATGCTGCGGATCGTGATCCGATCGAACGTCCCGTCGATGCGCAGCGCGTAGAACCAGTTGACCCCGGGCAGGGCGGCGTCGATCTGCCGGCCCAGCGATTCCATCGTGTCGGCCTGCCGGATCGATACCCGAAACTCGGGTTTGAACCACGCCACCGCGGCGAAAGGCGTGGTCTGGTCGTCCCGCGCGACCAAGACGCGCCCGTCCGCCTTGGCCTGATAGACCACGCCGTCAAGCACGATCATCTCGCCGTCGAGCCGGTCGAACGTGCCGAGGCCCAGGTCGCCGTGTCGCCTGACGTCGCCGATGGTTTTGACGCCGTCGTACTCACCGGCCAGCAGGGCGTCGTTCAGCGATACCTGGTAAAGGCTGTCCCGTTGGGCGGCCGGTTGGCAACCGCTCAGGGCCACGCACGCCGCGATCATCCACGTCCGGATCATGGGTGGTTTCCTCATTCTGAAGGACGGCTGGCGGGCGTCTGCGACCCGTCGGCGGGGCGGGGGGACGCCGACGCGAAAGGGGCTTCGCTGACGACGCGAACCTTGACGTTGACATCATAACCGCGGACCTGTTCGACGATCCGCTCCAGGTCGGTGATCAGCATCGGGGGGACCGGCCGGTTGGCGGTCAGGACGATGGTCACATCGGTGTCGTCCCAGTCGGCGCCGGATCGGCCGGCGAGCAGGAGGTCGATCCCTTTTTCCCGGCTCAACCGGGCCAGGATCGCCCGGCCGACCGTCGGCGAAAGCGGATACGCCATCGGGCGGATCTGACCCGCGGCCAACATCTGCGCGGTCCACATGCCCAGCGGGGCGACCAGCAGCACCGAGACCAGGATCAGCGCGAGCACCGACCGGCGCACCCAGAGCCTCGGCCCCACGCCGCCGCGGGCGCCCTGCACGCCGACCAGGCGGAACACCCCCGCCGCGCCGAGGATGATCGCGACCAGGTTGGTGATCAGCAGGATCGCCGCCCCCCGCGCGACGATCGGGTGGCCGGTCGCCAGCGCGATGCCCGCCGACGCCAGCGGGGGCACCAGCGCCGCGGCGGTCGCCACCCCCCCCAGCGCCGCCAGCACGTTCGGCCGCGCCATCGCGTACGCCGCCGCCGCCCCCGACAGAAACGCCACC
This sequence comes from Phycisphaeraceae bacterium, assembly GCA_028277745.1. Taxonomy (GTDB): domain Bacteria; phylum Planctomycetota; class Phycisphaerae; order Phycisphaerales; family Phycisphaeraceae; genus JANQFR01. The sequence goes on along the minus strand of JANQFR010000079.1, from coordinate 145,272 downwards.
CCCAGGTCCAGCAGCGTCGGCTGGCCCCGCATCAACACCTCCAGCGACAGCTCCTCCATCGGCGTGACCTCGGTCAGCCCCACCGACACCGCCAGCCCCAACCCCAGCCCGAACAGTGTGGTCCGCACCGAATGCCGAAACAGACGGAGGTTCCCCTGCACCATCGCCAGGCCCGCCCCGATCAGCGGCGTCATCAGCGGCGCCACCACCATCGCCCCGATCACCACCGCGGTCGAGCCCTGCAGCAGCCCCAGCGTCGCCAGCGCCGCCGACAACGCCATCATCAGCGCGAAGTCCGCCGTCCACCGCGAGCCGGATTGCAGCCGGCTGAACAGGTCCATCCGGTCCGTCGATTCCAGTTGCGGCCACCACCGTTTGAAACGGCCGGTCAGGCCGCCCCACGGCGTCTCCCGCTCCGACCGGGCCGGGCGGACGATCGCCCCCGCGATCGGCGATTCGCGGGGCTGATGCAGATACGGCTGGAGCTGACGCAGACGCAGCATCGTCGATGAGCCGGCGAGGATCAGGTCGTACTCATCCGCCCGCTGCATCACGCCTTCTTCATACCGATCCGCCAGCACCACCGTCGCCCGGATCGACCCCGACGCCTGGATCCCCGCTTCGGCCAGCTCGTAATCCAACTCGTGCTGGGCGATTTTTCGCGCGTCTTCCCCCAACTCTCCGCCCACCAGCAGCGGCGTGATCCGCCCGTCTTCCTCCACCAGGCGCTCGGCCGACCTCACCGCCTCCGACGACAGGGGCATCCCCATCGGGACCAGGATCCGCTTGCACCGCGACCCGTCGGTCCGCCCCGGGTCGATCACCATCACCTCGCACGTCGCCTGTTTCAGCAGCCCCTCACACAACGGCGTGCGTTCGTCCAGCACGAGGGTCGTGTCGCCCGCATTGACGATCAGCAGCCCCGCCCGCCGCCGCTCCGTCTCCGCCAGGATGGCCCCGGCCGGGTCGCTGTCCCGGAGGGTGACGCTCTCGTGGCCATGCCCCAGCGCCCGATCCGGCTCGCGGTTCACCCAGAGGACGACCAGGGCCTCTTCCCGCGACGCGGCGAACCGGCCGGCCCACCCGATCAGGGCCGCCGCGGGGTCGCCGTTCGTGATGGCAAGCAACGTGGACATAGGTTCCGGGCGATCGTATCCGCAACGGGCCAGTACGCACACATCCGTTTAAGCGCGGGGCTCACCCCACGCTCCGCCCCTATCCGTTCGCCTTTTCACGTTTGTAAAACGGCAGCGGCGTCACCGCGCCCTCGACCCGCGATCCCCCCAAGTCGATCGCCAGGGTCGCCTGGCCCGCCGCCTCCGGGGCCACATACGCCATCGCGATCGGGTGGCCCAGCGTCGCCGACAGGCAGCCCGACGTCACCACGCCGACCTGCTGCTCGCCGTCGAACACCTCCATCCCCTGCCGGGGCGAGCGCTTGCCTTCAAACGTCAGCCCGATCAGCTTTTTACTCGGCCCCGCGGCCTTGATGGCCTTCAACGCCTCCTGCCCGATGAAGCCCGGGGTGTTGGGGTGCTCGTCCTTGTCCAACGACACCGCGAACCCCAGCCCCGCCGCCAGCGGGTCGGTGTCTTCGTCCAGCTCGTGGCCGTAGAGCGGCATGCCCGCCTCCAGGCGCAGCGTGTCGCGCGCCCCGAGGCCCGCCGGCTTGATCGTCGCCTTCTCCGAGCCCGCGTCTTTCAGCAGCAGCTTCATCGCCATGTTCGCCATCCCCGCGCCGAGCATGATCTCGATCCCGTCTTCGCCCGTATAGCCCGTCCGGCTGACGATCAGCTTGAGGATCAACAGGTTCTTGACGCAGAAGGCGTAACGCTTGAGCGTCGGGATCTCCTTGGAGAACTTGCCGACCACCTCCATCACCTTCGGCCCCTGGATCGCGAGCATCGCGGTCGATTCGGTCTGGTCGTCGATCTTGACCACGTAATCGCCCTTGACCGCGGCGAAGTGGTCCATCAGCTTGGCGCGGTTGGACGCATTCACGACGAGCTGCCAGTAGTCATCGAAGCGGTAGACGAGCACGTCGTCCTTGACCCCGCCGCGTTCGTTGCAGACCAGCGCGTAGCGGCAGGTGTTCTCCTTCATATCGGAGACGCGCCGCGTGAGGACGTGTTCGAGGAACTTGCGGGCGTGGCGGCCGGTGAACTTGATCCGTCCCATGTGTGAGACGTCGAAGAGCGAGCCGGAGTCGCGGGTCTGGGCGTGTTCCTCCAGGATCGAGCCGTAGGAGATCGGCATCTCCCAGCCGGCGAAGTCCACGAACTTGGCGCCATGATCGGCGGCGTACTGGTAGAACGGGGTGCGTTTCAAAGATGCGGCCTCGGGTAGGGACGAAAAGAGCCGTAGGCTACTGGAAAGCCCTTGGATTGCAATCTGATTGGGTCGTTCCCCTCAGATTTGCCGAAGCCCGGGGATTGCAACCCCCTGGCTCCCGACTTCTCATTCGTCCCCGCTCGGCGGGATCCCGAGATACGCCAGGGCCTGCTCCATCACGTCGCGCACCGCCGGGGCGGCGACGGTCCCGCCGTAATGGCCGATCGACCGGTCCGGGTCGTGCAGGACGCAGAGCGTCACCAGCCGCGGGGCGTCCAGCGGGGCGCCGGCGATGAAGGAGGAGACGTAGCGGTCCTGGTGGTAGCCGCCGTTCTCAAAATCGGGCAGCTGCGCGGTGCCGCTCTTGCCGAACAGGGCGTACCGGTCGGAGTTGGCCTTGCGCCCCGTGCCCTCGGTGACCACGCGGCGGAGCACGGCCCGGGTGTGGGCGGCGGTGGCGGAGGAGATCACGCGCTCCTGGATCAGCGCGAGGTGGGGGTCGGAGCGGTCGACGTATTCGATCGTGGGCGTCACCAGCAGGCCGTCGTTCGCCAGCACGCAGAACGCCCGGGTGATCTGCAGGGCCGTGACCGCGATTTCCTGCCCCATCGGGATGGACGACTGGGAGTACTGGGTCCATGCCCGCAGGGGCTGGACGAGGCCATCGATTTCCCCGGGCAGCTGCGAGCCTGTGGTCTGCCCGAAGCCATAGGCGCGGACGACGCGGTGGAGGTTGGCCAGGCTCGTGCGGTGGGCGACCTTGGCCATGCCGATGTTGGAGGACTTGATCAGGACGGTGTCCCAGTCGACGGTCCCGATGCCGCGAGCGTCACGGAGCGTGCGGCGGTAGGGGGTCCGCCAGTACCCGGCGTCGGTGCAGTCGATCTTCTCGGTCGGCCGGGCGAGGCCCAGGTCGGTCAGCGCGGCCCAGACCAGGGGCTTGAAGATCGACCCGGGCTCGAACGCGTCGGTGACGCAGCGGTTGCGGCGGAACTGCGGGTCGGCGTCCTGGAAGCGGTTGGGGTCGAAGGTGGGCGTGTTGGCCATGGCGAGCACTTCGCCGGTGGTCGGGTCCATGATGATCATCTGGCCGGCCTCGGCGTTGTATTGCTCGACCGCGGCGGCCAGCCGCTGCTCGGCCATAGCCTGCAGGGTCAGGTCGATCGACAGCCGGACCTTGTACCCGTCGGTGTGCGGCGTGTAGCCGTGGGCGTCGACCCAGAGGGGGTTGCGCCGGTGGTCGCGCAGGTAGCGCAGCGCGCCGGGCGCAGCGGCGAGGCGGGAGTTGAGGGCAAGCTCGAGCCCGTCGAGCCCGTGCCCGTCGACGCCGACGAATCCGACCAGCTGGCCCGCCAGCGCGCCCTGCGGGTAGTCGCGCACCAGCACCGGCTCGGTGGCCAGGCCCGGCAGGTCGACCTCGGCGAGCCGGTCGACGCGCTCGTCCGACAGGCGGGCGTCGATCACGATGTAGCGCGAATGGTCGCGCGCCGCGAGGGTCTTTTCGATCATGACCGGGTCGTAGTCCAGCGAGTAGCCCACCCGTTCGGAGAAGGTGTTGCGGTCGATGATGAGCTGCGGGTCGATGAACAGCCGCCGGGCGACCCGGGTGACCGCGAGCGGGCGGTTGCGCCGGTCGAGGATGGCGCCGGGCCGGCCCATCAACGCCATCCTGGAGGTCTGGGTGTCGGTCAGGGCGGCGACCTGCGCATCGGGCCACACCTGGAGCTGAACGACGCGTCCCAGCAGGCCGAGCATCAGCAGGGTCAGGGCGGCGAACGCGATCCGCGCGACCCAGACCGGGCGCCTATTGAGCGATTCATCCGGGTCACGGAGCCGGTCGCGCAGGGCGGGGAGGGGCAGGCGCGTCATCGTGAATCCCGATGGGCCACCGCGGGCGGGCTGGGCACGGGCGTGGGGTCGATCGGCTGCAGGTCGAGCCGGGCCCGGGCGATCGCTTCGCGCAAGGTGTCGGGCTGGGTGTGCGACGCGATGCGGACCTGCAGGTCCCACATCTGCCGGCGGGCGGCGTCCATGCCGACATGAAGCTGGGCCATGTCGTGCATCGCCTCAAGCCGCTGGTGGCGGAGGTCGAGCTGGGCGGCGCCGATCGCAACCGCGGCGACCAGGATGACCACGAGCTTGGAGAACATCACACAGCGGTCTCCGCGGGAACGAGGGAGGCGGCGGCGGCCTGCGGCGGCGCTCAGTCCCGGCTGGGGATCTTGAGCACCTGGCCCGCCTGGACGTCGTCGGGGTCGGGCACGGTGTCGCGGTTGGCGGCTTGGATATCTCTCCAGCGCTCGCCGTCGCCGAGGGTGCGTTCCGCGATGGCGTAGAGGCTTTCGCCGGCTCGCACGGTGTAGGTCCGCGCGGCCCGGGCCGGGGCGCGCTCGGGGCGGACGCTGGGGACGGTGAAGGACTCGCCGGAGGGCAGCCGGAGGGTCATGCCCGAGCGCAGGTCCTCGGGCCGGTCGAGCTGGTCGCGGTTGGCGTCGAGCAGCTCGTCCCAGCGTGACGCGTCGCCGAGATGGCGCCGGGCGATGGCCGAGAGGGTGTCGCCGGCGTTGACGGTCACGCGGGAGGTCTGGACCGTGCGTCGGGGCTCGGCGGGGCTGCCGGCGGAGACGGCGGGAGCGTCGGGGCGTTGCGGGATGAGCAGGCGCACGTGCTGGTTCACGTGGCCGTTGGATCGGACGCGGCCGGGGTTGTTGGCGGCGATGTGGCGCCACAGCTCGCCGTCGCCGTAGTACTCCTCGGCGATCTCGAAGAGGGTCTGGCCGGGCTGCACCATGTGGTAGGTCGGGCCGGCGGTCGTGCGGATTGGGGGCGGGGTCAGCCGGGCGGGCGGTTCAAGGGGGGCCGGATCGGCCTGGGGCTCGGGGTCCCGGGGGTCCTGGGGGGCTTGGGCCGCCGGCTGGCCGAGCGGGAAGCCGATCGGCCGGTGCGCGGGCTCGTGGTCCACCGCGAGGGCGGTCTGCAGGGGCATGATCGGCGGCGGCTCGCGGATCGGCTCGGGCGCGGCCGGCTCGGCGTCGAGCTCCTCGGGCGTGGCGATCGTGGGGATCTCCGACGGCGGGGGAGCCGCGGGCCCGACGCGGTGCGCCGGCGCCGCGGCGGGGCGGGGGTTGGCGTCCGGGTCGACCGAGTCCTGGGCCCGGGGGCCGAACCCGGCGAGGTCGGCGCCCTCCTGCTGGTTGGCGATCGACAGCGAGTCGCTGATGATGATCCCGATCAGCAGGATCACGCCGAGTCCGATGAGCAGGCCGACTTTGGTTTCGCGTGTCATGACCCAATCGTCCGTGTCTGGGTTCTCACACTCGGGGTCGCCGATCATCCTTTGCCGGCGTGGGTGTCGAGTGTATCAGAACGGCCCTTGAAGCGGTGAAACAAACCGGCGGCGTTACGGCAGCCGCCGGGCGACGCGGAGCTTGGCGGACCGGCTGCGGGGGTTGGCGGCGGCTTCATCCGGCTCGGCGGTGATCGGCTTGCGGGTCAGCCGCTCGAATCCGCCTTCTTGCTCCATCTCGAGGAAGGCCCGTTTCACCCGGCGGTCCTCCAACGAGTGGAAGCTGATGATCCCGACGCGCCCCGACGGCGCCAGCAACGCGGGCAGGTCGGCCAGCAGCTGATCGAGGGCGTCCAGTTCGCCGTTCACCGCGATCCGCAGCGCCATGAAGGTCCGCGTGGCGGGGTCGATCCGCGACCGGCCGGCCCGAGGCCCGTACGCCTGGCGCACGATCCGGGCAAGCTCTACTGTGGTTTGGATCGGCGACCGGCGGCGTTGCTCGACAATTTTTCGCGCGATCCGCCGGCTCAGCCGCTCCTCGCCCAGCCCGTAAATCAGGTCGGCCAACTCCTGCTCGGGCAACGAATTGACCAGGTCCGCCGCCGAGTCGGGGGCGTCGGGGTCCAGCCGCATGTCCAGCGGGCCCTCCTGGCTGAACGCCAGCCCCCGGGCCGGGTCGTCCATCTGGTTGGAGGCGAACCCCAGGTCCGCCAGCAGCAGGTCGACCCGCTCGCCCCCCAGGGCCGCGGGGGCGGCGGCGAAGTTCGACCGGATCACCTCCAGCACGACGCCGTGCTGCTCGGCCAGGGGCGCCAGGCGCTGTTGGCTGAACGCCGCGTTGGCCGGGTCGAGGTCCAGGCCGATGTACCGCCCGCCGTTGGCGATCCGGGGGAGGATCAGGGCCGCGTGCCCCCCCCGGCCGAGGGTGGCGTCCAGGACGGACTGGCCCGGCTTCGGGTCGAGCGCGTCGAGGACCGCCCGGGGCAGGACGGGGATGTGGCCGGTCTCGTTCACCGCAGGGTTATATCACTACAATGCCCGCCATGAAGAAGTCAGACATCCGTTCGACGACCGTGCTGTCGGTCCGCCGGGGCGGCGAGGTCGCGATCGCCGGGGACGGCCAGGTGACGATGCAGAACACGGTCGCCAAGGCGGACGCGAAGAAGGTCCGCAAGCTGGAGGGCTTCGGCGCCGACGGCTCGGGCGTGCTGGTGGGCTTCGCCGGCGCCGCGGCGGACGCGTTCGCGCTGCTGGAGAAGTTCGAGGGCCACCTCAAGGACTCGCCCGCCAACGTGACCCGGGCCGCGGTCGAGCTGGCCAAGCAGTGGCGGACCGACCGGATCCTGCGGCGGCTCGAGAGCCTGCTGGTGGTCGCCGACCGGCAGGTGAGCCTGCTGGTGTCGGGCACCGGCGACGTGATCGAGCCGTCCGACGGCATCCTCGGCATCGGGTCGGGCGGGGTCTACGCCACGTCCGCCGCCCGGGCCCTGCTCGAGCACACCGAGCAGGCGCCGCTGGACATCTGCGAGAACGCCATGGCGATCGCCGGCGAGTTGTGCATCTACTCCAACACGAATGTGACCGCGATTGAGTTGTAGGCCGCGTGTGTTACACTACCTCGCTCCACGCAGCCCGTGTGGCGGAATTGGCAGACGCGCCGTCTTCAGGTGGCGGTCCGAGCAATCGGGTACAGGTTCGAGTCCTGTCACGGGCATTGGCCCACCGCGAGGTGGGTTTTTTCATGGCCGCAGCGCCCTCCCCCTCCCCCTCCCTCGATCTGCGCACGGCCCCGGCGGGATGAGCGGAAAGTCAGAAGGAGCATAAGCCCGGAAAGACATCGGTTTGATGTCTGTCTTTCTGTCCTTCCCGGCTCTCCGCTCATCCCAGCCGGAGCCATCGATGAATGATCAAGTTGTCAAAGAGCAAGCGTCACGCAACGCTCTATATGTTAGGTTTTTGATAGCAATTTGTCAAGCCTCCCCAACACGTGCAACGGACTCGCTGGACGGGACTGGGGCAGCGTTACCCTCGGGCTTCTTCGCGGTTTCTTGATCCGCGACGTCGGTGATGGACAATGGGGCTGTTTTGAACTTGGATGCCCGCCCGGCGACGATTCCGATGATCGGCAGGTGACCGACAAGTGCCCCGACTCGACAGGATAGTTCTATTGATTACAGGTGTTGCGTTCTGCGCGGTATTCACCGCGCTCGCCGTCGTGATCGTCTGGGGCATCACGTATCTCTTCCCCGCCGTGCGCGGCTCTGGGCTCATCATGTTCTTCCTGGCCGTGTTGGCTTTCGTGGTTTTCCTGCCGGGTTTGGTGATTGGCAACGCGTTTATTCGGACGGCGTTTGCAACGAGAAAGGAACTTGACCAGTTGGCGCACGGCCGCCGGTCACGGTTGACCGGACCGGCTGGCGATGGACAATAGCTTTGTCGGTTTGGCCGTTCGTACTCTTGGGCGGTCGGTGAGGAGGGTGTTCCGGGGATGTTCCGGGGGGTGTTTCGCGTCGGGAGCATCAAGTTGGGCAAGCGTATCGCGATCATCGGAAACGCCGCGGGCGGCAAGTCCACCGCGTCCAAACGGCTAAGCCGGGCCAAGGGGCTGCCGCTCCACCAGCTTGACCGGTTGCAATGGAATCCGGGCTGGAAGCCGACCGGGAAGGCGGAGTTTGATCGGCGGCACGACGCGTTGATCGCGTCCGATCGCTGGATCATCGATGGCTTTGCGTCCTGGGAGTCGATCCATCGCCGATTCGAGGCCGCGGACACCATCGTCTGGGTTGATCACCCGCTCTGGGTTCACTACTGGTGGGCGATCAAGCGTCAGTTCATGTGCCTTTTCCGTCCAAGGCCCGACTTCGTGGACGGCTGCCCCATGCTGCCCATGACCGGCAAGCTCTTGAAGATGATCTGGCGGATCCATCGTGACGCGCGTCCCAAACTGCTGCGGGTCATCGAGTCATACCGTTCGGGCCGCCACGTGTATCACATCCGGTCGCCCCGTGAACTCAAGCGGTTCCTGGCGGCGTACGGTTCCTGACCGTCGGTTGCGGTTGACCGGCGGCGTATGCGTTGGACAACGTGTTGACCCGTTGAGGTGAGGTCGTCCCCATGAGTGAAAAAATCGCCATCGCTCTCGTCGGCCTTTCCGGGGTCGTGATCGGCTCAGTCATCACGGTTGCGGGCAACTTTTTTCTCCATTGGCTCAAGCAGCGCGACGCGGCCAGGAAAGATGAGCCCAGGAAGCGGCTGCTGCGCGACATGTTGAAGGCGGAGGATTACACCTGGCGTCGATTCGACACGCTTCAGCACGTCATCGGTGCGGATGAAGAGACCACCAAGCGTCTGTTGATCGAAATCGGCGCTCGTGCGTCTGAAGACGGCAAGCCCTTATGGGGCTTGATCAGCCGCAACCCTCTGCCTGAGCCGAGAGATCTTTAGCGGCATGGCGCAACTGCAACAAGCTTGCTCCCCGATGCGCGTGGCGTGCGTCGATATCGCCGGAGCCCCGCATGCGCATGCGGGGCTTAGGATCTAACTGCCGCTACAGTTGACCGGCGGCGTCCGCGAGATACAATCGAGTTGTAGACAAAACTTGTTCATCTCGTTTCACTGTTGATCGCAACTCATCGGATTCACACTGGTCGGCAGATGCATATTCGCACACCACGTTCTCTGGATTATGTTCTTCATACGATCATGGTTGTCGGTCTGATTGGTCTGGCCTGGACCCTCGCGTATTTCGGCCACTTTGTAGTCATTGCGGTTTTCTATGACCCGGCCTACGTGAAGATTTTTGGCGACTCAGATCCGACAATCCTTACTATCAAACAGTCTGCCTATATCACTTCCAGCGTGTTGGCCGCCCTCGTTGCTGTTTTGCTGTTGCTGTTTGCGGCGAGGCTACGTGGGGCAAGCCCCGCGGCTAAACCGTGAGAAGCATCACAAGAAAAGCGCAGGCGTCGACAGCGCCGGAGCCCCGCATGCGGGGCTTAGAGCCGGGTTTCAGGCAGCGTTTTACAGTGACAACTCGACGCCCTCGGCCTTCCAGCGTTCGAGGAGGCGTTGGAGCTGGCCGAAGACGCTTTTGCCGCCGCAGGCCTCGTCGAGCAGGGCCTGCATGGACCTGTCTCTCCTTTCAAGGGTGAGGGCGCAGCGACCGCGCACCGGACGCGGCGCATCGTTCACCCCTCGTGTGCTTGGGCGCCGGTTCGGGGCCAAGCCGCCATTATCCCCAGTCCCAGCAGCACGAGCGTGGCCGGCTCGGGGATGGTGAACAGCGCCACGTCGTTGCCGTCTCCGGCCGCGTAGGTGATGAACAGGTCGGTCCCGCCGAAGTTGCCGACGAGGCCGCCTTCGTTGAGGCCGTCGAATGTTCCGGCGCGGGCGCCTTCCACATCGATGATGTCGAACTGTTGGTTGAGGTCGAGGGTGAAGCCGCCGAGCAGCGCCACGTCGAGCAGGCCCTTGAGGTCGGCGTCGCCGGCGACGGTGATCCGGTCGTGCTCGGCGCCGGGGCTCAGGCCGGCGAGTTCGATCTGGAGCGAGGCGGCGTCGCCGAACTGCAGGTCCCCGCCGAAGGCGGCGAGGCCTGGGCTGAAGCCGGGGGTGAGGTCGCTCTCGATGATGACCGTGCCGGGGCCGGTGTCGCCGTTGCCGCTGAGGGAGCCGAAGTAGACGGTGAAGCTGTTGACCGCGGTGCGGATCTCACCGCTGTTGGTCACGTCGTCGAAGAAGGTGGTCGTCCCGCCGGCGGAGACGATCAGGCCCGAGGCGTTGTTGGTCACGTCGCCGAAAACGTTGGCGGTGGCGCTGAAGGCCATGGTCCCGTTGTTGGTCGTCCCGCCGTCGGCGCGCAGCGCGCCGTTGCCGGTGACGACCCCGCCGGCGTTATTGGTGAGCTTCTGGGTGAAGCGGACCTCCCCGCCGGCCAGGTTGATCCGGCCGTCGTTGATGTTGTTCGGGCCCTGGAAGAACACACGTTCGCCGGTGAGGGCGTTGACCTCGCCGGCGGCGGTGTTGCGGAGGTTCAGCGCGATGGGGCTGAAGGTGGTGGAGCCCAGGATCGTGCCCGAGTTGACCAGGTGGGCCCGGGAGAAGTCGACGGCCGACGGGAACGATGGGAGGCCGCTGGCGGTGACGACCTCGTTGCTGGTGACGTCGCCAACGAGTGCGCCGCTGACGTAGTTGAAACGCCTGAACGTGTCGAGGGTGGTCTGGCCGAAGTCGAAGGTCCCGCCGTTGAGGTTGACCGCGCCGTGGGCGCCGATGGCCGTGGTCCCGCCGACGGTGACCTGTCCGCCGCTGAGGATGTTGAGCGTCGCGATTCCTGCGTTGCCGACGATCAGGGCGCCGGTGTTGGTCCAGAGCGATTCGGGGCCGGTCACCGTGACCGTGCCCGTCGAGCGGGCGTCGTAACCGATGGCGCCGTTGGTGTTGGACATCCGGGCGCCGGCGCTGAGGGTCATCGCGGCGTGTCCGGTGTTGGCGACGATCAGGTTTCCCTGCAGGGCCAGCGTGCCGCTGACGAGGTTGAAGGCCGCGGCGTCGGTCCCCCCGCCGGTTGTGCCGAACTTGAGGGTGTCGATCGTGCTTGAGCCCACGGCCGCGGCGCCGGTGAAGGTCAGCGCGTTGGCCGGGCCTACCAGGTCCACCGCCCACGGGCCGGTGTCGCCGGCGAACGCGGCCAGCTCGAGGCGGTAGCTGGCGGCCGGGAGCGGGTCGGGGTTCAACGGGGTGTCGTTGCCCCCCGGGTTGGGGGCGAAGCCCGGCCAGGAGAGCAGGGAGTCCCTGCCGTGGTTGACGGTGTCAAAATCGTCGTTGATCCCGTGCGGGTTGTCGCCGCTGTCATGCAGCGCGAGGATCGAGTCGATCCCGCCGGCGGCGATGGCGTCGCCGGCGGCGTTGGTCCCGCCTTGGTGGGCGAACGTCTGGAACCGCAGCGTCTCGCGGCTGTCGACGCTGCGCGACAGGTTGAAGAAGAAGTCGTGCTGGTCGCCGACGGCGTTGAAGTCGCCCTCCAGGGAGAAGTAGGCGTCCTGGCCCAGGGCGTCGCCGGCGGCGATGAGCGAGGCGGCGACCCACGGGGCGAGTGTGCGGGCGCGGGTGTGGACGGTTGTCACGTTTGTCGGGAGTGTCGCCATGGACCTGTCTCTCATTGCAAGGGTGAGGGCGCAGCGACCGCGCACCGGACGCGGCCATTCCGTTTCACAAACAAACCTGGTTTGTTTACGCGACCCCAGAATTCAGTTCCCACCTGGGCCGCGGCACTGATCGATCGAAAGACCTAGCTCGATGCGATAAGAATCATGTGGTCTTCAGCCGTTGCCGGGAAAGCTTTTAAATCGTCGTTGCCGCCACCCCCCATAGAGAAACAGGCGTCTTGGTCCAGCGCCGGGTCGGCCAAGAGGTCGGCGATGGTCAAGTGCAGCGCTCGGTCGGGCGTGCGGAAGGAGGAGGCTTGGCGTTGCATGCTTTCCCCTTGATCCGGATGATGAGATAGCTACCCTGACGCAACAAATCACAAAGACATGTCGCCGCGTCCTTGCGGAGCGGTCTTTGTTCCGTCTCGGCGGGTCCAAAAAAAGTGTCGCCCCTCCCCCCCCGCCTGATTGAATTAAAGGTTAACAAAGAGTTGCTATTGCCTCAAAGAAAAATCCAGCCAAAATCACAATTAAAAAAATGAAATCTCAAAAACCACGTCGGCGACGCCATACGACGACCGGCTTGACTTTATCCAAACAATATCCTAATATATGTGTAGATTTGATCAGGGCCCTGCACGGACGAAAGGCGCCCTGAAACGGGAGAGATGGGTGTGTCCGGGGTTTTACAGTGGTATGCGGCTGAGCGGATTACGGCGCGCCGAGCGGGGTTTCGATATGGGGCGCCCCGCTGTCGGACCCCGACGGCTGCCGGATTCATTTCGAGAACCGGAAGGATGCGCCCGAGGAAACCGTGTGCGACGAGGATCGGCATGGAGCGCCGTCCGGTTTAACGAGTTGTTGCAGTTGCCGGCGTTGTCGGGATCGTTTCCCATCACGCCGCATGGAGTGCCGATCGATGATTATGAGACAGGGCCGAGCGCCTGAAGATGTGCTTCGCGAATTCTTAATCGCAAACCTCCGGCCCGACGAGGTCAGGATTCGGCGGTTGATTGTGAACCATCCGGAAGCCGATATTCTTTGGCAAGGCGACTACCCGGAGAATGTCGCCACGCTGCTGGAACAGCAGTACCGCACGATGGCGATCGAACGTATTGGCGAACAACAAAACCAAGTCTTGCTCCGGTGCTCCGCCAGCCCCATCCCGCTGGAGGTGGTTAAGATCGGAGATTGCTGGTTTGTTGACGCCGGCCCGATTATCGATGCCAGGAAGCGTGCGGAGGGGCGATCTTGAAGCGTGAAGTCGCTGGATGTTGTTGATGGACGGCGCAGCGATCCCGAGACGCGTCACAAGGAAAACGCGGGCGTCACGAGCGCCGGAGCCCCGCATGCGGGGCTTAGGACCGGGTTTCGGCGGCGTGTTACAACGACAACTCGACGCCCTCGGCCTTCCAGCGTTCGAGGAGGCGTTGGAGCTGGCCGAAGGCGGTGTTGAGACGCTGGGCGGCGTCGTTGAGGTTGTTGTAGAGGGCGGGGTTGGTCATGAGCTGGCCGACCGTGCCTTTGCCGCCGCGGGCCTCGTCGAGGAGGGCCTGCATGGACGTGATGGCCTTGGACAGGTCGTCGGCGACGGCGACGTAGCGGGTCTTGAGGGCCTCGATATTGGCGTTGACCTTGCCGACCGCGGAGCGCGCCTCGCGGGCGGTGGCCTTGATGTCGTTGACGAACTGCTCATCGTTGACGACGCGGTTGACGCCCTCGAGGGTGACGCGCATCTCGGCGAGTCGGGCGTCGGCGCGGGCGATGACGGTGGCGACGTTGCCGACCGCGTCGCCGGCGTCGACCTGCTCGACGGTGCGGGGGGCGACCAGCTGGTTGATGTTCTGTCCGACCAGGGTCCACTCGGCGGCGAGCTGGTCGACGCGGTCGGAGAGGCTGTCGAACCGTTCGAGCGGGCCGGCGATCATGGACTGGAACTGGCCGGTCATGCCGTCGAACGGGCTGGCGACGAACCCGTCGACGACGGCCGAGCCGTCCTTGGACAGCGGGGTGGGGCTGGCGGGTTGGCCATTGAGGACGAAGGAGAAGCTGGTGCCCCCGCCGAGCAGGGCGCCCTGGATGCGGACGCGGACGTTGTCGGGGAGGGTGATGTCGTCGCGGACCTTGGCGATGACCACGACGCCGGCGGCGGGGTCGTCTTCGAGCCGGACGGATTCGATGCGTCCGATGTCGATCCCGTTGAGGCGGACGCTGCCGCCGACGTTAACCCCGCCGGAGGAGGGGAGTTTGACGGTGACGGGGTAGCCGCTTTCGACCCAGGCGGGCACATAGCCGAAGAGGATCAGCAGGGTGCAGAGGATGACGACGCCGGTGATGGCGGTGAAGCCGACGGCGATGTTGCGTGAGCGTTCACGGATCGGCATCAGACGCCTCCGCCGTTTTGCACGGCGGTTTCGCGGCGGTCGAGGCCGCGGATCGCCTGGAGGTCGCCGTCGTCGGCTCGGCCCTGAACAAAACGCTGCACGAGCGGGTCCTCGCTGTTGAGAAATTCCTCGGGCGTCGCGTCACACACGATCCGGCCATCGTAGAGCAACACCATGCGGTCGGCAATCTTCTTAGCGCTGGCCATGTCGTGGGTGACGACGATGCTGCTATTGCCCAGTTCGTCGTTGAGGCGGATGATCAGCTCGTTGATGACGTCGGCGCGGATGGGGTCGAGGCCGGTGGTTGGCTCGTCGTAGAGCACGAGGTCGGGGTGGAGGACGACCGCGCGGGCCAGGGCGATGCGTTTGCGCTGCCCGCCGGAGAGCTCGGCGGGCATCTTCGGCTCGGTTCCCGCCAGGCCGACCACGCGCAGCGCCTCATCGATGCGTTCGCGGCGCTCGGCGCGGTTGAGGCGGGTGTGTTCGACGAGGGGGAACCCCACGTTCTCGCCGACGCTCATCGAGTCGAACAGGGCGCCCATCTGGAAGAGGAACCCGATGCGTCTGCGCAGCTCGACCAGGTGCTCCTCGTCGGCGTCGTCGACGCGGATGTCGTCGAAGTACACCTCGCCGGCGTCCGGCCGGAGCAGGCCGACGATGTGTTTGAGCAGCACGCTCTTTCCCGTGCCCGACGGGCCGAGGATCACCGTGGTCTGGCCGCGCTCGAAGTCGATGTTCAGGTCGCGCAGCACCCGCAGTGTCCCGAAGGACTTGCTGACGTTTTTCAGCGACGCGATGTAAGAGGCAGCGGTCAAAGGTCAGCGGTCCATGTTCAGGAATGCGGGCGGCGGGCTTGGCGATCGGGTCGGGCGCCCGGTTTGCGGTCTAGTCGGCCGCAAAGAATTCCCGGATCGCCGCGATCACCTCGTCCTGCTGCTCGCGGGTCATCTCGGGGAAGACCGGCAGGCTCAGCACCAGGTCGGCGGCCTCTTCCGCGAGGGGGAGGCTGCCTTTGGCATACTGTAGGTCGGCGTAGCAGGGCTGGCGGTGCAGCGGCACGGGATAATAGATCCGGTTGCCGATCTGGCGGGCGTTGAGGTGGCTGCGCAGCGGCTCGCGGCTCTTGCCGTGACAACGGATGGTGTACTGGTTGAAGACGTGGTGGCGGTGGGGCGCCTCGAAGGGCGTGCCGACGGGCAGTTCTTCGAGGTGTCGGCCGTAGCGTTCGGCGTGGGCCCGGCGTTTCTCGATGTAGCCGGCCAGGTGGGGTAGCTTGACGGACAGGGCGGCGGCCTGCAGGGCGGAGAGGCGGAAGTTGCCGCCGACGTCTTCGTAGTGCCAGCCGTCCTTGGTGCCGTGGTTGCGCAGCCGTCGGATGCGGTCGGCCAGGTCGTCGTCGTTGGTCACCACCGCGCCGGCGTCGCCGAGGCCCGCGAGGTTCTTGGAGGGGTAGAAGCTGAGCGTGCCGCAGTCGCCGATCGAGCCGACGTGCTGGCCCTCGTAGCGGGCGCCGATGGCCTGGGCGGCGTCCTCGATGACCTTGAGGCCGTGCTCTTGCGCGATGTTCATGATCGGGCCCATGTTGGCCGAGAGCCCGAAGAGATGGACGGGGATGATGGCCTTGGTCGCCCGGGTGACCGCGCCGGGGATGTCCTCCACCTCGATGTTGTAAGTGCGGGGGTTGATGTCCACGAAGACCGGCTTGGCGCCCAGACGCGTCACGCAGCCGGCGGTGCAGAAGAAGGTGAAGGGCGTGGTGATGACCTCGTCGCCCGGGCCGATGCCCATGGCCATCATGGCCACGAGCAGGGCGTCGGTGCCGCTGGTGACGCCGATGGCGTGCTTCACCCCGCAGTAGGCGGCGAGTTGCTGCTCAAAGGCTTCGACGTAGGGGCCAAGGATGAACTTGCCCGAACGGGTGACCTCTTCCAACGCCCGTGTGAGTTCGGGCATGATCACATCGTGCTGGGGGGTGAGATCGAGCAGGGGAACGGCCATGGTTGTGCTCTACCGAGGGGGTGGGGACGAAGCGGTGAGCATACCGCATCGCCCGGGCGGCTGCCCGTCGGCGGGGGCCTTGACAAAACCGGCGTGAGCCGCGACCTTGCACGGCCGATGGCGGGAGCGTCCACACCCTATTTCACGTGTCCGTTTTGCGGGAAGAAGTTCCGGTGGAAGCCGGAGTTGGCCGGCCGCAAGGTCGTGTGCGCCGCCTGCAGCGGCAAGATGCGCGTGCCGGCCGGGTCGGGCGCGGCGGGCGAGCCGGTCGAGCCGCCGCCCAAGGCCGAAGACGAAGGCTACGAGCTGGACCTGCCCGGCGATCAGCCGGCCGCCGCCGCCTCGCCCGCGGCGACGTCCCATCAGGGCAAGTGCCCGGCCTGCAATTCGCCGGTGAAGCCCAACGCCGTGATCTGCATCAACTGCGGCTTCAACCTCGCCGACGGCAAACGGATCGCGACCGCGGTGCACCAGCCCGCCGCGGACGGCGCGGCCGCCCCCCTCCCCGCCGCGGCCGCGACGCCCAAGCCGGAGGTGCTCAACTCCGCGCTGGCCGGGATCGGCGTGCACCGCGGCGTCGACGCCGCCGCCCTGGCCGAGGATATGGAGGCCCAGCACCACTGGAAGGAATTCAAGCTCCCGTTGATCCTCGTCGGTGTCGGGCTGCTGCTGCTGATCTTCAACACGGCCGTCATGGCCCCCGCCGCCTACAGCGCCTCGCCCTTCGCTGGCACCGGGGGCGGCGCCATGATCTACGGCGTTTTCCGTCTCGTCCTGGCGCTCATCCGCTTCTTCGTCCAGTTGCCGATCATGCTGATCGGCATCGTCGTCGTCGCCCGGATCTTCGGCAGCAGCTTCGGGCCCATCGGCACGGCCCTGCTCAAGCTCACCGCGGTCGTGCTCGTCACCGGCGGGGCGGACGACTTCCTCACCTTCGGCCTCGACATCATCACCGGCGGGTTCGGCGCGATGATCGGCGGCATCTTCCTGTGGGCCGCCCAGATCGGCGTGTTTTTCGTGATGTGCATCGCCATCCTCGAAACCGAGGTGCTCGAGACAATCGTGCTTTACCTGATCCTGTACTTCCTCCCCACTTTCGCCATCGGCTTCCTGACGATCACGATCTGGGCGATGCTGACGCCGTGACCCGCCTTGGTGAGGGGGAGCCGCATCGATGAAAGCGTTTGGTCTTCATATCGGCGCCGCGCCCCGCGCCGACGTGATGGCAGGAAATGGGCCGGACGCCGATCTCTCAGCGTCCGGCCCCAAATCAAAAGGGGGCCCTCGGGTTCAGCCGCGTCGCCGACGTGCGACGATCAGCACGCCGCCCAGCAGGGCGATCGTGAGGCTGGCGGGTTCTGGGATGGTGACCAGGAAGATCCCCGACCGCCCGTCTTCGAACCGGGCCTCGAAGAGCACCTGGCCCAGATCGTTGAGGCCGGTGAGGTTCCCCGACTCGTGGCCGCCGTTGGCGCCGGCGAAGTCGAGCCCGGAGATGATGCCGGTGCTGCCGTCGGAGAGGAGCATCTCATCGCCGACGCTGACCAGCACGCTCAGGTCGCCGAAAACGTCGCCGGCGATCAGAGACTCGTTGCCGTCGGCGAAGGCCTCAAACACGATCTGGCCCAGGTCATTGAGGGCAAGGGCGTGGTTGTCGCGGACCCGGGGCACGCCGGTGATGACCGTGCCGTCGGTCAGCGTCACGCCGTCCTGGGCGAGGACGACATATTCGCCGTCGGCGCGGCGGATGAAGATGGCGTCGTTGCGCTCAAAGTCAAGCGACGCGGTGAAGGCCAGGTCGCCTCGGCCGTTGAGCACCGTCGAGCCGAAGGCGTTGAAAATCCCCCCGTCATTCTGGAACGTGCCCAGGCCTCCGGGGACCTCCCCGCTTTCATGGGCGACCAGGATGAGGTCGCCGTTGGGGTTGCGCAGATACAGCGCCTGGTCGTTGTCGTCGAAACGGTTGTATCGGTCTTCGAAAGGGTCGGAGTCTTCGAGCTGGGCATGGAAGAGCAGATACCCGGCGTTGTTGATGGCCGCCTGGTCCAACCGGCTGAAGATGGCGTCGGGCAGGCCCGGGGCGGTCTCGTCGGTGCTCGCGACGACCGTGGTCGAGCCGCTGCCGAGTTGCCGCAGGAAAAGCGATCGCTGGTTGCCGCTGAAGTCGGGGTTGGCGACGTCGGCCGCGAAAGCGCTCAACCCGTTCTCGTTGATGACGCTGAGCACGCCGAGCTGGGTGTACTGTTTGCCGGTGATGGGCGAGGGCATGCCCGGACCGCTGATCACCGTGGGCGACGACGGGTCGCCGCCGAAGCTGAATTCATCCTGAAAGCCACCGGGGTTGCCGCCGGGCTGGTCGAGTCGGTCGCGGTAGCCGATGTCGTTCTGTCCGCTCAACGCGTCGAGGAACACCCGGGTGCGGCCCTCGTAGGCCCTGCCGTCCTGCGGAGAAACGGCGTCGCCCGCGGCCACGACGCGGAAGCCGCCCTGGCCATCGGACGCATAGATCGCGCTGAAATTGAATGGGGACAGATTCGTGTCGGACTGCTGGCGGCCGAGCACCGCCCAGTCGCCGTTCTGGTTGAGCTTGAGGGTGCTGGCGAAGGCCCCGATCTGCCCGGCTGGGACCCCGGCGGCGTCGCCTTGGCGGAGGGTGAGCTCCAGCCCGCCGCCGACGGAGCCGGTGAACAGGGCCCACCCGTTGGTGTCGTCCACGCCATCGCCCGTCACACCGCCGTTGATCAGGACCTGCCCGGCGTTATTAAGCAGAGGCGACTGGCCGAACGTGTCGCCGAAACGCAGCCCGCCGGGCGCGCCGTCGATGTCTTCTCCGCTCAACGCCACCGTCGTGAACGCGCCATAGCTGGCGGCCGGGCTCATCAGGGCGCCCGCCGCAAACGCTGCGATGAGTGCCTTACGCTTGTTAACCCACAACATTGCTTCTTACTCCTTCCAAATCTGGTGACGCCGGTCGTCCCGGCGTGTTCTCGAGACGGGTGTGAGGCGAACGCCGCCCCTGACCTCCTTAATTCCTCATCGCTCCGGCCCATACACGCCTGACCGTCGCCGGCGCCTAGCGGATCACGTCGCCGTTCGCGTCATCCTTGGAATAGGTCTGACTGGCGTTGTCGATGATCGAGCCTCTCGGCAGGAACTTGTCGGGTATGACCGCCTGCTTCACGTTCTGGTGCTCGACGTGTCCGTCGAAGAAGGCCAGGTTCATGCCGCCGCTGTGTCGGAAGGCCAGGTCCCGGTTGAACTGGCTCAGGCTCGACCCGTCCCACCCCGAGAGCCCGCCGGGCAACACGAACGGCGTGTCCGGACCGGCGGTGTAGGGCGACAAAGCCATGAACCCGCCGCCTTGTTTCTGGTAACGCGCGAGGTTCAGCGAGATGAAGTACGCATCGCTTCCGTTGCTGACGTAGCGCGCTCCTTCTTGGAGATACGCCTTGGCCGCGGGCGATCCGATCTGATCCATGCGTGGGGCGTAATCGGATGGGATCGTGACGCCTGAGAAATACGACGACACCGGCGGATGCTCGTCGGGGTATTGGGGGTCTTGGGCGTTGGGGAAACCATGAAACGTGATGGCGGCCGTATAGCTGGAGAAGTGGATCTGGCGGTACGTGTGCAGCGGCCATTGGCCGGAGAACGTGTCGTTGTAGAACTGGTCGTTGCTGGGGCAGCGCAGCTCGATGTCGTAGATCTCCATCGCGCGTCGCAGGTCGTTGTTCGGCAGGCCGAAGCTTTGTCCAAGGGTCGGTGAGATCCAGTCCATGTTCTGAAGCGGCTGGGTGCGGGGGCTTGTCTCGCCGGGGTCGATCGAATCCAAGCCGTAGCTGTTGCCGCCCAGGTTCGGCGAGTGATTCCATCCGAAGCCGCTGGTGTGCGGGCCGGCGAACCAGCCGTTCTCGTCGGTGGCGTACACGGCCAAGGCCTGCGCGGCGCCTCGTTGGTGAGCGGCGCAGGCGACCTGACGCGCCGCCTCGCGGGCGTTGCCGAGAACGGGGAGCAAAATTGAAATCAATAGTATTACGATCGATACAACAACTAGGAGTTCAATGAGGGTGAATCCCCTCCTCCTCAGCGTTGCGGTGCGGCCGTGGCGACGGGCGGTCTTGCTGGCGTTTGGCGTGATCTGGCGTGCCATTCTCCATGCTCCCTTACAACGTGGTTTTCCCGGCGATGTTCGACTGCTTAACTGAGGTGTTTATGATCCCGCGATCGCGGGGGATTGCTGGACGTGTCGGTTAAGAAGCGGTTATTTGTGCGCAAGGAGCGTATGTTTCGGCGACGCAAGGCGGAGTCCGCCGCTCAAGAGGATGATTGAAAGCGGATGTCCCCTGCCGCGGAGATGCGCAAGGCGCGTGGCCCCGCTTATCGATCCATCGAGGCCGGCGGTTCGCCGATCAACGCGTTGGACGGCAGGAGGGATCGCATATCGACCCTGAACACCACGAGGAACGTGGGTTCGGCGGGGCCGGAGGCGACCAGGACGAGACGGCGCGCGCCATCGGCGGACGGGGTATCCAGCGCCATGCTGAGCAGCGGCAGTCGATTGAGTTTTCGCGCGATGTCGGCGTCAAGGGCGGACGTGTCCAGCACCAGGCGCTTGTCTACGGCCGACGGCGGCGCTGGGGATGCGTGGGATGGGGCCGCGCGAAGGACCGCGTCCCGCTCGATGAGATAGACCCGACTCGACGGGTCCGATGCGGGGCCGATGCTCTCGGCGACCAGCAGCCAACGCTCGTCAATCGCGGTCATATCGCGCAGTTCCCCGGCAGGATCGTCCAGGCTGTACCGGCCCGCGACGGTCTGGCCCGTCTCCAGATCGAGAGCCACCACCGGGACGGCGGAGCCGAAAGACGCGCCGCCCGGCAATCTTGAGGCCACGATCGCGATCTGGTCCCGCGCCACCGCCAACGCCTCCACGCCACCCGCCTGAGAAGCCCAACCATCGGAGCGCAGCGGGTGGTCCCGCAGCCAGCGCCCGGTATTGTCGAACTCGATGATCCGCGTCCCCTCATGATCGACCACCAACAGCGTTCCTCCAGGACCAATCCGAAACGCCTGTCCGCGGCCTAACGACCACGACGCGGCGTCTGCGACCGGGTGCGAGTGGTCCCGGAGGCGATCGGTGGCGCGGACGACGAGGTAGGTCGCGTCTTCCGGCCCATAGGGCTCGGCCGGGCTGTACAGGTCAAAGGTCCGCAGCCGGGCCGGTCTCTTGTTCAAGGCCATCGGTTGAATCAGGGTGACAAACCGGTTGGGCTGTCCCAACGAAGCCATCGCGTCGCCGAAGGTGCCGAAACCATCCGTGCGCGGTCCGGGCGTCGTCACCGATCCAAGGTAGCTTAACGCCTGATGCGGTCCTCTCAGGGCGTGGTGCCGAACAATCATCGGGACGACGTAGGCCAGGCCGATGACGACCGCCACAACCCCCGCCGCAAGCCCCGCGAACCATGTCGTGCGATGGCGGGCCGTCAGCCATAGTGAGGACCGATCCATCGCGGCGTACAACAGGAGGCCGATGACGCTCAGCAGCCGTCGAGGGGTGGGTTCATCCGGCGGGCACAGCACATAGCCCCCGGCGCGCACGGTTCGGATCCAAGCGGCCGCGGGCCCCAGCTTCGCCCTGAGCCGGCTCACGCGGCGGTCGACCGTCCGCAACCCGGCCGCATCCACGTGCCCCACCGTGTGCGTCAGAATCGACCTGCGGCTTACGATTCGGCCTCGATACTGCATCAACAGAACCAGAAGCGTCAGCTCGCTCGGCCAGAGGTCGATGCGGTTCCCATGAATCTCCGCCTGGTAGCAGCCGGGATAGACGCGGATTGGGCCTACGCCCATGCTCATTTCGTCCCGCTTGTTCGGCAGCAGCTCGTTATCGAAATGATCAATGCCATCCACAGGCTTGCTTCCATCATCGCTGTGACTGCCTTGGAAAGCGACCATGGGGAGGGTTCCTTGGGGACAGAAGCGATCAGACAGGATTGTCGGGGGAACCCAGCCGAATAGTGAGACGTAACTGTTTGGTTTGAGTTAAAACCGGAGGGCGGCGCGGGGACAACGTCGACCGGCGGCCCGGGTCGGCATCCATCGGTCGTGGTCCGCGTTGATGAGCCGGGGGGCGCTCAGCGTCCCCACCCCTTGCCGGCCTCCTGCTCGCCGGGGAGTCGGGCCGAGCTGCCCATGGCGCGGAGCCGATCGAGCTGGCGCGAACCGATCCGCACCGTGAGCGTGACGTGTCGATCGTTGTACTGGCGGTCGAGCACCTGGGCCCGGTTTTCGAGGAAGCCGATCGCCTTGCCGTCGGCCGCGTCGAGCGTGATCGGCAGCTCCTGCATCCGCCCGTGGGCGGCCTCGCGGACCCGCTCGACCAGCACGTCCACCCCGCGCCCCGTGCGTGCGCTGATCGGCACGGCGTCGGGGTGCTGCTCGGTGAACAGCAGCAGCTCCGCGTTGTGTTGCAGCCTGTCGATCTTGTTGAGCACCAGCAGCCGCTGCGGCTCGTCGGCGCCGATCTCGTCGAGCACCTGCACCACCGTCTCGTACTCCTGCTCGGCCCGGGGGTCGGCGACGTCGAGCACGATCAGCAGCAGGTCCGAGTGCACCGCCTCCTCCAGCGTCGCCTTGAACGACGCGACGAGGTTGTGGGGCAAGTCGCGTACGAACCCGACCGTGTCCGAGAGCATCACCGCGTCCCCGCCCCCGAGGCTCCACTTGCGGGTGCGGGTCGAGAGGGTCGCGAACAGCTTGTCGTCGGCATAGGCCCGGCCGTCGGTGAGGGTGTTGAACAGCGTCGACTTGCCCGCGTTGGTGTAGCCCACCAGGCCGACGGTGAAGTGGTCCTGGTTACGGGCCGCGACCTCGCGGGTCTTGCGGGACTGGATGTCGGCGATCTCGCGTTTGAGCTGCGCCTTCTTGCGCTGGACGATCCGGCGGTCGATCTCGAGCTGCTGCTCGCCCGGGCCGCGGGTGCCGATGCCCGCCGGCGCGCCGCCGACGATCCGCTCCAGGTGCGACCACATCGCCCGCAGCCGCGGGTAGGTGTATTCGAGCTGCGCCAGCTCGACCTGCAGCCGGGCCTCGTGGGTCGAGGCCCGGGACGCGAAGATGTCCAGGATCAGCTCCGAGCGGTCAAGAACCTTGACCTCGATGACCTGCTCGATGTTGCCGATCTGCGACGGCGTCAGGTCGTTCTCGAAGATGACGACCGAGGCGTCGTGGGCTTTGACCATCGCGGCCAGCTCCTCGACCTTGCCTTTGCCGATGAAGGTCTTCGCCTCGGGCTTGTGCTTCTTCTGCAGCAGCTCGTCCACCACCACCGCGCTCGCGGTGTCGGCGAGGGACCGCAGTTCGTCGAGCGGGTCGTGAGGGTTGGTTTTGGTGTCGGGCAGGAGGCAGCCGACCAGGACCGCTTTTTCGCGGTCGACCGAGAGTTGTTCGCGGGTGAGTTGTTCCAAGAGAGGGTCGTCCTTGGTGAAGCAATAGGATGATCAGACCGGCCGCGCGGTACGGGGTGCAACACGGCGACAAAACGAATGGTTGATCAGCTCAGCTTCATCGGACGGCTCCTACTCAGACAAAAAGTATACCCCGCTCGGGATGCTCCGCCAAGGCGCATGACATGGATGGCGGGTGACCCGCCGTTGAGCGCCGGCCCGCAGGGCCGGGCTGTCGCGTGGAGGCGGAGGACATGTGTTGGATGATCTGTCGTCAGCCGCGGCGCGCCCCGCCCTGCGCGTAGGCCGCGGCCCGGCGGACCGTGACGCGGCGGTGGGTCGGCTGATCGGCGACCCAGGCGAAAAAGCGGGCCAGGTCGGGATGGGCGCGCAAGGCGTCGAGCGTGGGGTAATCGTCGGCGAGTTGTCGTTCGGTCAGCGTGGCGTGGATCATGCCGTGGCACGCGAAACAGACCATGGCGATGCGGCCGTTCATCTGCTCCCGGGTGAACCGCCGGCGGGTGCGCGGCTTGCGGTGACGCGAACGCGGGATCAGGTGATGACGCGTCAGACGCAGCCCGCGGCGGCGGCACAGTTCACAAGCGGGCGAGGCGGCGGCATCGGCGGCGGAGCGGTTCATCGGAGCGTGGAGTCTACCTCACCGCCCCCGGTTTGACTGCGGCGACCTTTTCCAGGATCGATGACATCAACGGCACAGAAAGGATCGAGTATCGAGTTTGGCGGGTGTCTGTGGTGATTCGGCATCATCACCGTGGCGGCCTCGCCTCAAACTTACCCACAACACGCCAAACCGTTTCAGGAGGTTGGGATGGGTCGGCATCGTTGCGCTTCTGCACAGTGCCCTTCTGCAGCTTTCCGAGAGGGTAAAGCTCAAACGTAGGATTGAGCCGATTAATGACCTCTCGCGCGTTGCTGAGCATTGCTTTCGTGGCGGCTTCCTCCGTAGGGCCCTCGCCAACGCCGGTGACGATCTGTTTAGTGCCGCAACCCGATAACACAGTGAGGATTAATATCGCCAGGACGACTGTGAGTTGGGGACTGTGATGCATGATGATGCCTATCACCTCTCGGCTCAGTGGCCGGCCGCCCGCGGGAGCAAACGTCCAACCGGCCGCTGAAGACCGTAGTTAGACGTTCATCTTTCGATGACGCGAAAACGGATGTTCGTTTTCCATGAGTCGCCTGCTTCTGACGATTGATGAATCAACAATTGATCTTTTTCAAGTTTGTAGTTCCTCCAGCCGCCTGCGTTCATCTTGGCGCGGGCGTTTTCCCAGGCTGCCAGGGTCGCTTCTGCAGGCGTTTCACCTTGACCATAACCGACGACCGTGGAGGATGATGCACATCCGACCAAAGCCAAGAGAAGAATTGCGAGGAGGGAATGTTTCATATCATCCGCCTGACGTAACAGGTTCAATTGTCGGCCGCCCACGGAAAAAGGCTTCCAACCGACAACCCAATTATCCATCGCGGGCGTCGCCGGTCAACTGCAGCCAGTGGTCAGGCGTCAGTTTCACTCATAGGGCGCAAGCCAAACAATGTGACTGGCGTTGACCCATACATCATCAAGGCCAGGATCCACACGCGGTGAGTTCTCGTGGTATTGGAGGCGAATCCAGTCGCCCGTGGTTTCCATGACGCGCACCTGCGATACGTTTGGCGAATCGGTAAGCCGGATCTGGTAGCTGCGGTCAACCCTCACCGGGGATTGGGGATGCATCGCGCAGCCTGCCGCGCTTAACAGGATCGCACTCACGGCCCAATATCGCATCATGCCTCCATCGCCTGGCGCAAAAAGCTCAACCGCCGGCCGCCCGCGGAAACAGGCTCCCGACCGGCTACTGGATTATGCATGATGGGCGTCTGCGGTCAACTGCAACTGGCGGTTAGCTGCCTCAAATGTCAAGCCACGATTCGCTTTGGACGACGCCGGACGTATCTGCTCTTTCTTTTAACGCCTGTCGACGATCATCCACCCTTGACAACCCGGCTTACATCGTGCTGGCCAGGGACGCACTTACAGGCGCCAATTGCGAGAGCCGAACCGAGTAGAAATAGACGATGCAAGGTCATGAGCAATGGCCGTCGCTTCATCCCCGCCCACTGGCGTGATGAAAATGACAACTTCATTGTCATTTGTGCGTTCTTGAAGCACCTCCAACTTGATTTCGCTGCCATCCGCCCGAGTTGCGATCCAGTAAGTCTTAAATGGATGAGATTCTGAAGTGACAAGCGTCCAGCCCTTTTCCGCGATGAACGCGTTGGCCGCTTCGTTGGCCTGCCATGGCAACAGCCGCGTGGTGACAATGCCTTGATCGACGGATTTGACATTGGGTTGCGAGAGCCTCATCAGCAAACCGCCCGCAAAGCCCACGCACAACATAACTACGAGCATCGAGACAACCAATATTCGACGTTTGAGCATACGGTGGACCTCCAAAAATGCCTCACGTAATTAGCTCAGCTACGGGTCGCCCGCGGGAGCAGACGTTCAACTGGCCACTGGATTATCCATCACGGGCGTTGTCGGTCAACTGCAGCGTTTGGTTCGCGGCAGATCGTCGGAGATGAGACGTTTACCCATACCCACGACTTCGTCGATCTTGTAGCCGAGGGCCCGGTAAAACGCAGCGGCCGCGCCGTTTGCGGCACGAACCTGCAGATTGATCTTAGGACAGCCGGCCTCAAATAGGAGACGCTCGGCGTGCTCCATCAGCGAACGGCCAATGCCCTCCCGCTGGCGGTCCGGAGCAACGGCAAGGTAGTTGATCCAGCCGCGGTGGCCTTCGTAGCCTGCCATGACCGACCCCACGATCAATCCGTCGGCGACGGCGACGAGAAACATCTTGGGTTGAACCTGCAGTTTCCGCTGGATGTCCTTGATCGGATCGTTCCACGGACGTGTTAACTGGCATGCCTGCCAGAGATGAACGACCGCTGCGGTGTCATCGGGATGGAAGGACCGTATCTGCATTGCCCTATGACGTATTAGGTTCATTTGCCGGTCGCCCGCAAATGCGGACACCAACCAGCGATCCACTGACGTGAGTGTACTGTGCTGAGTGATGACCAGGAAGCCCGATCTGTGCGTTAATCCCGCCTCAGCCAACGGATAAGGAACGCCCTTGATGGTTGGATTCGGATAGCATTCTCAACGAGAATGCTCCTGTGCTATTTCGGCCCCACCGCCGGCGGATACCCGAGCCTTGCCCAGGGCTGCCAAGACGAGCCGCTGGACTTGCTGCCCGCCCCACCACCGCGGTGGGGGGTTGCAGCCCCCATCTCAATCTGCTATGTTGCTGGGCTCGACTTTGACCCTCCGAACCTCCCAGGGAGCCGAGGCGATGCCACGCGTTTGCGAATTCACCGGCCGCCGGACCACCACCGGCCACACCTACACCCTCCGCGGCAAGGCCAAATACCTCGGCGGCGTCGGCACCAAGGTGACCGGCAAGACCAAGCGGACGTTCAAGCCCAATATCCGCACCGTGACCGCGGTCATGGAGGACGGCTCGGTCCGACGGGTCAAGGCCTCCGCCAAGGCGATCCGCTGCGGCCTCGTGGTCAAACCCCTGAAACGTAAATACGCCTACAAGCCGGAAACGGCCGAGGCATAAAGAACATGCGGCCCGACTAAGGGTTTTCCCGAGGTCGGGTCCGATATGCAGACCGCCCGGTCGGTTTTCTTGACTCGGGCGACTTGTGTGTTAGTCTTCTATTAAAGCGGGTTTTAGCTTTCGTTGGGACAACAATCGGAGAAGCCGCCTCCACGCACAGGCAGGCTCGATTCGGAATACGGCTCCCAACCGCGCATTCACGATCCAGGCAGCGACGACTCTCTTCGATCCGGCTATCCACGGTTCAACAGCGCTCGGTCTCGCTGAGGCCTTGCTGTGTCGTAGCGATCCGGTCCCGCCCTGGGGTGTCGACCACGACTTGTATGCATCACCGTGACGATCAGAAAAACGAGGTGCAAGCGGCGACCGATATCGTCCGGCTGATCGGGGAGCACGTCGCCCTCAAGCCCAAGGGCAAGGAGTTCGCCTGCCTGTGCCCGTTCCACGACGACAAGAACCCGTCGATGTATGTCAGCCCCCAGAAGCAGATCTTCAAGTGCTTCGTATGCGGGGCCGGCGGCGACGCGTTTTCGTTCGTCATGAAGTACCACAAGATGACCTTCCCCGAAGCCCTGCAGCACCTGGCCGACCGGTCCGGCATCACCCTCCGGCGTTACGGCGGCGGGGGCGATGAGCAGGGCGAGCAGGGCCCCAGCGAGCGTCAACGGATCGCCGCCGCCAATGAATCGGCCGTCGGTTTCTTCCAGAGCATCCTCCGCCACCCCGAGCACGGCCGGGTCGCGCGGGACTACCTCGCCCAGCGGGGCATCAGCGACGAGATGGTCGAGGCCTTCGGCCTCGGCGCGGCGCCGGACCGCTGGGACGGCTTGGCCGAGACGATCGCCCACCGCGGCTGGGACCAGGCCGGCTTCGACCTGGCCGGCCTTGTCAAAGCCCGCGGCGACGGCAGCCGCTACGACGCCCTGCGCTGCCGCCTGGTCTTCCCGATCTACGACGGCATCGGCCGGCCGATCGCCTTCGGCGGACGCAAGCTCCGCGAGGAGGATGAGCCCAAGTACCTCAACTCCCCCGAGACCCGGCTGTTCAACAAGTCCGCCACCCTCTACGGCCTGCACCGCGCCAAGAAGCCGATCATCGACGCCAAGACCGCCGTGCTCGTCGAGGGTTATACGGACGTGATCGCCTGCCACCAGCACGGCGCGGACAACGTGGTGGCCGCCCTGGGCACGGCGTTGACCGCCGAGCACGTCCGGGAACTGCGGCGGTACTGCGAAAAAGTCGTCCTGGTCATGGACGGCGACGACGCGGGCCAGAAAGCCGCCGACCGCGCGGTCGAGGTGTTCCTCACCGAAGACCTCGACGTCGCCCTGGCCATCCTCCCCGACGGGCATGACCCCGACTCGCTGCTGAAGGAGGAAGGCGGCATCGAGCGGTGGCGCGGCCTGGTCGCCGGCGCCACGGACGCGCTGGATCATCAGTTCGACCGGGTCCGCCAGCAGCTCGACGCGGCCGACACCCTCACCGGCCGGCAGCGGGCCGCCGAGGGGTATGTGACGAAGCTGGCCGAGCTGGGATTGGCGCGAGCCGGGTCGATCCGCCGATCATTGGTGATCCAGCGTTTATCGGGGATGCTGCACTTGAGCGAACAGGCGATCCAGACACTGCTCAACGCCCGTTCTCCGCGGCCGTCGCGGGCGCCCGCCCCGTTGCCGCCCGAGGCCGACGCCCCGACGCCTGAAGGCGACGCAGATTTCCCGGACCCGTCGCTGGCCGACGCCGAAACCCGGCGTAGACTTCAGGCCATGGCCCAGGCGGAGCGGCAGGTGATCGCGGGATTGATCGCACGCGGCGACCTGTTCGGCATGGAGCTGCCCGACGGCCGGCACCTGGACGAAGCGGTCGCCCCCGGCGACTTTACCACGCCGATGAACCGCGACCTTTTCGGCCGGGTGCATGACCGGTTGTGCGACGGCGCCGAGCTGACCCTCGCGTCGTTGCTGGCCGACCTCGCGGCCGAGCGGCTGGAGAGCCTGGCCGACCTGGCGACGCAGTGCGACGCCGAGTTGGAGCAGCTCATCGGCGGCGACCCGCAGCGGGTCGAGGCGGTCCTGCTTACCGCGGCCGAGGCGGTCCGAACTTATCACCGGGAGCGCCAGTATCAGCAGGACAGACGGTCGCTTCATGAAGACACGGCTGACCGATCGCAGCTCCTGCGGCGGCTGGTCGAGCACCGGCGCTCGAACCCGTCGCCTGTCAGGATCGCACGGTTTGGGCCATAAATGAGTAGGGCGAGAGCCCGAGGCAGGAGAAGATGAGCCCGTCCGACGCGGGCGCCCGCCGGGGATCGGCGGGAGCAGAGACGACACAGACGGCCGCGGGACGGAAAACGCGGCCTATAGGGAAAAGATCCGTGGTCCGGCGGCCTTCAAATCGGCCCCCCGGTGGCTGCGGACAGGTTTGGAAGCGAGGCTTAGACATGGTCATGATGTTAGAAGTGCTGCATCCTGCAATGGTGGAATTGATCGAACGCGGCCGGCAGACCGGTTACATCACGTTCGACATGCTCAACGCGTTGCTGCCCGATGAATATGTCGACCCGGACAAGATCGACCAGCTGCTGGCGCGCATGCGTCGCCTGGAGATCCTGCTGGTCGACAACCGGCAGATCCCCACGGAGTTCACCCCGCCCCGGCACGCGCTGACCGTCCTGAAGCAGACGGTGGGCCAGACCGTCGAGATCGAGGACGAGTCCGAGTCGGCCGAGGTGGAGGCCGCGCCCGTCTCGGAGCATGACGACGAGGCCCCGGCCCTCGAAGACGGTGAACTGCTGACCGAGGAGCAGGCCAAGGAGCAGATCGCCGAGGCCCTCTCTGAGGCCGGCCACAAGCGGATCGACGACCCGGTGCGCATGTACCTCACCCAGATGGGCGAGATCAGCCTCCTCACCCGCGACGAGGAGATCCGCCTGGCTAAGAAGATCGAGACCACCCGGATGATCTTCCGCCGCAAGGTGCTCGAGAACGACTACTCGATCGCCCAGGCGGTCGAGACCCTCGAGATGGTCGACGAGGGCGACCTGCCCTTCGACCGCACCATGAAGATCAGCACCGCCGAGGAAGACGCCAAGGGCAAGATCGCGGCGCGGATCCCCAACAACCTCAAGACGATCAAGAGGCTGATCGAGCTCAACCGCATGGACTGGGAGGCCCTCGAGGCCCCCGGCCGGATGAGCAAGACCGAGACCCTGCGCCTCAAGACCGCCATCGCCACCCGGCGCCGGAAGATGGCGACCCTCATCGAGGAGCTGAGCCTGCGCACCAGCAAGGTCCAGCCCCTGCTCAAGAAGCTCCGCTCCATCGCCAAGAAGATGACCGAGCTGCAGACCACGGTCGCCAAATCGGAGCAATACCCCGACCGCTACGACCCCGAAGACGTGATGGTCATGCGCGAGGAGCTGGCGGGCCTGCGCAGCCTCGTGCTCGAGGAGCCCGAGGAGCTGATCGGTCGCGTCAAGGACATCACCTGTGTTTTCGACGAGTACGAGTCGGCCAAGCGCGACCTGTCGGGGGGCAACCTCCGCCTCGTCGTCTCCATCGCCAAGAAGTACCGCAACCGCGGGCTGTCGTTCCTCGACATCATCCAGGAAGGCAACACCGGCCTGATGCGCGCGGTGGACAAGTACGAGTACAAGCGTGGCTACAAGTTCTCGACCTACGCGACGTGGTGGATCCGTCAGGCGATCACCCGCGCCATCGCCGATCACGCCCGGACGATCCGCATCCCGGTGCACATGATCGAGACGATGAGCAAGCTGCGGAACATCCAGAAGAACCTGCTCCAGGACCTGGGCCGCGAGCCGACCATCGAGGAGGTCGCCGAGGCCGCCAAGATGCCGGTGAGCGAAGCCCGCCGCGTGATGAAGATCAGCCGGCACCCGATCTCGCTGGACCGGCCCGTCGGCGAGAGCGAGGACTCGTACTTCGGCGACTTCATCGAGGACGAGGGCGCGAGCAACCCGTCCGAGTCGGCGACCAGCGACATGCTC
Source organism: Phycisphaeraceae bacterium (assembly GCA_028277745.1). GTDB lineage: Bacteria > Planctomycetota > Phycisphaerae > Phycisphaerales > Phycisphaeraceae > JANQFR01. Next base: position 114,038 of record JANQFR010000079.1, on the reverse strand, counting down.
CGCTCCCGCATCGAGCAGGTGCTCAAGACCCTCACCTACCGCGAGCGCGAGATCATCAAGCTCCGCTACGGCATCGGCGACGGGTACACCTACACCCTCGAGGAGGTCGGCCGGATCTTCAAGGTCACCCGCGAGCGCGTCCGCCAGGTCGAGGCCAAGGCGATCCGCAAGCTCCAGCACCCGGTCCGCAGCCGCAAGCTGGTGGGCTTCCTCGACGGCGGCAGCGGCGAGGAAGAGATCGAATGACCTCCGGGTGACGGGGCCTGATCCGCGGCGGGCCACGCCCCGCGCTGTCAGACTGGACCCGGGCCGCGTCGCCGATAAACTTCCAGCGTGAAGCCGATTAATCTCTCTGACATGGTGCTGGACAACGCGGTCGACGGCGGGGCCTTCATCCGCCGCCGCAAGCCGGACTGGCTGCGCGCCAAACTGCCCGCTGGCCCGGGGTTCCGCGACACCCGGGCCCTGGTCGACAAGCACCGCCTGCACACCGTCTGCGAGTCGGCCATGTGCCCGAACATGGGCGAGTGCTGGGAGCGCGGCACCGCGACGATGATGATCCTCGGCGACGTCTGCACCCGCTCCTGCGGCTTCTGCCACATCAAGACCGGCCGACCCCCCGAGTACGACGCCGATGAGCCCCGCCGCGTCGGCGAGGCCGCCGCCATCATGCGGCTCAAGCACATCGTCATCACCTCCGTCAACCGTGACGAGCTGCCCGACGGCGGGGCCGCCATCTGGGCCCAGACCATCCGGCAGATCCGCCGCCAGTCGCCCGGCACGAACATCGAGGTCCTCATCCCCGACTTCGAGGGCGACTGGGACGCGCTGCAGCTCGTCCTCGATGAACGCCCCGAGATCCTCAACCACAACATGGAAACCGTCAAGCGGCTCTACCCCGCGGTGCGCCCGCAGGCCAAGTACGACCGCAGCATCGAATTGCTCCGACGCGCCAAGGCCCAGGGCCTGACCGTCAAGACCGGCATCATGGTCGGCATCGGCGAGCGCGAGGAAGAAGTCATCGAGTTGATGCGCGACGTCGCCGACGGCGTGCGCGTCGACGGCGTGTCCCGCGACGACCCCGCGACCAATCGCGACCCGTTCGCTCACCCCGATCCCGCGTCCCCGCTGACCTACCAGCAACCCGCCGCCGCCCCGGACGCCGCGCCGCGGATCGCAGAGCGGTCCCACCCCAACGCGACGTACCCGGGCGTCCACGAGACGTGCGACATCCTCACCATCGGCCAGTACCTCCAGCCGACGCGCAACCACCTGCCGATCTCGCACTGGGTCACCCCCGCGCAGTTCGTGGAGTACAAGCAGCAGGCCGAGGCGATCGGCTTCCGCCACTGCGAGTCGGGCCCGCTGGTGCGTTCGTCGTACCACGCCGACGACCAGGTGCTCAAGATGGAAGACGCCGCCCGGGCGTGAACGCGCTGTTGCTGAGCGGTTTATCCGACAGCCTGGGCGCGGCTCTCGTACCAGCGGTGGGCGACGCGCGGGGAGACTTCCAGGGAGCCGACCCACTGCCGATGCATGTCCCGGTGGTCCTGTAGAACAGACGCGCAGGCGGCGTCCCCGGCCAGGTTGCGGGTTTCGCCGGGGTCATCCTTCAGGTCGAAGAGCTGTTCGGTCGGGTCGTCGAGGTAAGCGATGTATTTGTATCTCGACGACCTGAGCATCTGGCCGCGGTTGTCCGCGATCTCGGATGTCACGAATGTCCGGGCGAGGGCCTGGCCGTTTTCGAGCAAGGGGCGCAGGCTCAGGCCCCGGGCCTTGGGCGGCGGGTCGATGCCCGCGAAATCGCACATGGTCGGAACCAGGTCGACGCCGGTCACCAGCGTATGGTCGTCTCGGACGTCCTGCGGCAGGCGCCCCGGCCAGCTGACGATCAACGGGACCTTCGCGGCTTCCTCATACAGGAACGACTTGCGGGTCATCTGGTGATGCGCCAAGCCTTCGCCGTGGTCGGACGAGAAGAGGATCAGGGTGTTCTCACGGTGCGGCGAGGCGTCCAGCGCGTCGAGCACGCGGCCGATCTCGGCGTCCACCATCTCCACGTGGCGGTGGTAGGCCCATCGATAGTAACGCCAGTGTCGCTCGTCCCAGCCGCCCTGTACGCTCGGGCTGCCGGCCCGCACTTTCCGGACCAGGGCGGGCTCGGGGTCGGGGATGTCGAAATTGTCCGGCAACGGGGGCAGTTCGTGTTCCAGATCGGGAAAGGGCAGCCGCTCGAAGCGATCCTGGTTGAGCCGCATCCACTCGCAGATGTCGTGCGGCTGCATGTAGTTGAGGGCCATGAGGAAGGGCTTGGACCCGTCATACTGGCGGAGGAAGGCGTCGGCGGCGAACGTGTAGGAGTTGTCAGACAGGGCGCCGGGCCCACCGCGGCCGCCAAACAGCACGTCGAAGCCCGGCACGTTCGACGTGAAGTATTGCGGCACGTGCCACTTGCCCATGTAGACCGTCTCGTACCCGGCTTGCTTGCGTAGCCATTCGCCCATGAACGGGACGCCCGGCTCGGGGCGGGCGCCGTTGTCCGTCACGCCGACTTCGCTGGCCATGCGGCCGGTGTACACCGCGGCGCGGCACGGCCCGCAGAGCGGGCTGGGGCAGTAGGACTGGCTGAAGCTCGTCCCCTGCCGCACCAGCCGATCCATGCCCGGCGTTTGGAGATACGGGCAGCCCAGGGCGGCGATCGTATCGATGTGCTGCTGATCCGTGTAGATGAAGAGGATGTTGGGTTGTTCGGTCATGGCGGTGGGAGGCGGGAGTTGCTCAACGAGCGCCGAGCCGGATGAGTTGGTCGTCGAAGCGGCGCGGCGCTTCATCGTCGAGCAGCCAGGCGTGGAACGCGTTGACCACGCAGGCCGGCCGGCCCTCGTCATCGACCCAGTACTCGTAAGGGAGGTTGCCCGGGCCCTGCTGAACAAAACACCGTAGCGGCGGGCTGGCGTCCCCGAGGCGATCGTTGCGGTCTTCACGGAACGTGAGCGTCTGGCCGCGCTTGACCAGCGTCATGTCCTGCAGGACATCGAACGACACCGGCGTCATCGCCGCCTGGCGCAGGCGGCCGACCGCGTCCAGCAGACTCCAGTCGCAGGTGTAGGCGGGCCCGACGTCGCGCCGGGCGGGCCGCCCGTCGATCCGCACCTCCAGGCGTCCGTCCGTCAGGCAGCCGCTTTCCCGGTAGGTCAGCCGGGGCAGTTCACGCTGCCGGGCGACGGTGAACCGGCTCTCCAGTTCCCAACGGACCGGCGTCGCCAGCGCGTCCTCCCGGCAGGTCAGCGTGGCGTCAATCAGGTGCTCCCGCAAGGTATTCCCGGCCCGTTTCTGCCGGACGGACAGCTCGAACAGCCCGGTCCGGCGGTCGGTTTCGCTGCGCTGCAGCTCGAGGACGCCGACCGGAAAGCTGCCGTCCACCCAGCCGTGCTGAGCCAGCAGGGTGAAGGTCCGCCGATAGGGCGGCTCCGCGGGCCAGTCTTCCAGGACCGGCGCCGACCGCCACGCGTCGATGCGTTGCAGGACCGAAGGGCTCAGGGGTTGCCTGACGGCTTCGCGGGCCATGACGCACGACCTTACATGATCCGCGGCCAACGTGCTGATGCCGTAGAGGCCCGGGCTTCTCCGATGGTGGATGAACAGGTTTCAGAGATGTGGGGAGAGGTCGGTGACGACGCCGAACGAGCCCCGGAAGCGTCTTTGCTCGTCGAAAAGGGTGCGGGGCGAGATGATGACCGGGAACGTGGAGCCGTCGGTGCGTTTGAGGCGGAGGCGGTATTGGCCAAGGGTGCCCTGCTGGCGTTGGTCGTCGGCGGCGAGGAACTCGGCGGCGTCCTCCTCGGGCATGAAGTCGGTCGGCAGCCGGCCGATCATGTGATCGGGGAGGGTGTGGAGCATGTCGCAAAGGCGCTGATTGACGTAGGTGATGCGGTAGTCCTGGTCGAACGCGCACAGGCCGTCGGACATGGTTTCGACGAGGGTGCGGTACTTGGTCTCGCGGGCCCGGACTTCGCGCAGGGCGTCTTGAAGCTCCTGGGTGCGCTGAGCGACGGTGTCTTCGAGAGATTCCTGGGTCTCACGGAGTTGCTCGGCGATATTGATGCGTTCCAGCTCGGCCGCGGCGCGGGGGGCGATGAAGCGGAGGATGGCTTCGAGCTGCACGTCGCTGTTGATAGGGCGTTCGAACAACAGGTTGATCAGCCCGGTGGGCTGACCGTCGGCGCGGTGGAGGCAGATGCCGACGTAGCCCTGGGCGTCGATGAACCGCAGGGCCGGGTGGTCGGGGAACCGCTCCTGGAAGCCTTGGTCGACGCGGAGGAAGCCGTCTTCGGCGACGTGTCGGCAAGGCTCGACCGAGGCGGGCAGGCGGCCGGAGTCGATGAGGGATTGCGGGGTCGAGGCGGCGAGGATCCGGAAGCCGTCGTCGAGGATCTCGCAGACGAGGGCGAGGTCGGCCTGGAGCAGGGGGCAGGCGTGCTGGACGAATTGGCGGAAATAGGCGGGGCCGGCGGTATGGCGGGTGAGGGCTTCAAGTTGCTGCAGCGCCTGCCAGGCGGGGTCGGCGGACGCGAGCTGATCGCGGAGCCGGCCCCCGGCGTCGGGGTCGGGCGGGGCGGCGTCGGGGTCCTGGAGCGGCGCGAGACCGGCGGCGATGGCGATCCGGGCGAGTTCGACGCGGTTACCCGCTTCAAGCTTCCGCCCGAGGGAGAGCCGGTGGCTCTCGATGGTTTTCAAACTCCGGCACAACCGCTCGGCGATCTCGGGCAGGGTTAGCCCGCGCCCGACCAGTTCGAGCACTTCGCGTTCCCGCGGTGTCAGGCGTTCAAGAAGGGGGTGCCCGTCGTCGACAGCGATGGAAGGGTTGGTCATGCTCAGATTCCCCATGGGTGCGTGGGATAGACAGGGGAAGGTGTCGCACGCCCGGCCGTTCAGATTCACCGCCCCCCTACTCCAGTTTAAGGTCTTCCCCCCAAAATGCCCGGGGCGGCTGCCGGGTTTTTACAGATCATGCCGGTCACGGGGTGGGTTTGCGGGGATTTAGACTCCATGAAGCCGCCGCCCCGCATCCGGAAGTGGGGCGACGGCTCCCGAAGGTCCAGCGAGAGCTTCAGTTGCGTTGGGCGTCGCGGGCGGCGTGGGGCTGGAGCAGCACGCCGGCCTGTTCGACGGTCTGGACGCCGCACGCCGGCGGCAACGCCATGACATAAAGCGACAGCGCGTCGTGGCCGACCAGGAACAGCGGGGACTGGTCGTCACCCGAGTCGGTTAACCTCATGCCCCAGTCCTCCACCCGCAGCAGCAGTTGCCTGGCGGACACATCGACATCGAGCACGTGGATGTCCATGACCCGCTGGTAGTCCGCACGGATATCAATGAACGAGCCCCGGGCGTCCTGGGCGACTGTGACCCGCACGCCCGGCTCATCGGGCTGGGCGCCGTGGCCCACCGCCATCGGGCTCACCCGGACGCGGGCGTCGATCTGTTGAAACGGCTTGATCAGGCGTTGTGTGTTCACGGTGATGCTCTTTCGATTCCTTCCCCATCGACCCATTAAAAAAACCCCGAAGGAGCGAGCCTTCGGGGTTCGGTGGGTCCATCGGGTGGATGCAACACTTACCTCGGAGGCTCATAGGGGGCGCCGCAGACGCGGGTCCAACGGACTTTGAGCATGAGCGGCGATGCCTGGATCAGGTTGTGGATCATCGGGTGCTGCATGAGAGTGCATGACTCCGTGCGTCGGCCAACCGCTGGCCTTCAGCGGTGCCAAGATAGCCAAGCCGGGCCTCAGGTCAAGAGGGGAAGGGCCCATCGGAGGAAAAAAGCTGGTTTAAAGTGGTTTGGGGGAGCTGGCCGACTACGACGCGGCGCGGCTCAAGCCGTAGAGGCGACGCAGGCGTTTGACGGTCGAAACCGAAACCCCGTAACGCCCGGCCACCTCGGCGGTCGTCCCGGCAGCCCGGGCGATGTTGTATTGCTGACGGGGGGTGAGCCGGATCTGCGGCGGGGCGTCCAGGCGCTGGCCGCGGCAGCGGCGGGCTCGGATGGTGGACTCGGTGACTCCAAGCTTACGGGCGAGACGACGGGTTTCGGTCATAGCGGGCTTCAACAAGGGGGTGGGGGAGGGTCCGTTCAACCCCGGCCCCCGGCCCCTCGGAACGCTCCGTCCTAACCGATAAGCAGCTGCTCATCCCTGGCCAAACGGCAACACATCTTAGGCACTGTCCGGCCTGCGCACAAAGCAGCCCGCGTCGTGGTTTCCCATCATTTCGACGGGGCGTACGGCGCGGGCCTGGATGCCCAGACGACGTGCTCACCTCTGGTCGGGCGGCTTTCTTTTTCGTCTGGGTTCTTATCATCTTACGCCGCCGCCGCGTGGCCGCCAGTCGGCATTTTCCCTGCGGACATCTTGCAAACACCACCGCCCGGCCTCTTCGAATGACTCGGAGCCGGCTGTAACAACCCGCCGGTTTTGCCGTATCGGTCGGTAATCCGTCATATGGCGTGACGGGTTAGCCGACACCGCGGTTCGGGTCGGCCTGACTCTCAGGAAGAACAAGATTGGTGCTGCATCTGTTTTGCGTTCCGGCCGTGGCCGCGCCGCCGCCCACCGCCGCCGCAAAGGCCTTGGACCCGGGATGTTGTTCGGATAACCGCCCGACGAGAACCCCCCGGGATTCACCACAGGGAGCACAGGGGGCGCCGAGACGACGGTCATTGAAGGTACGCCGTCGAGCCGGTCCCCTGTGCTTTCTCTTTACGCCCGGCCCCTTCAAGGCGAGGGCTTGGCCAGCTCCGGCGCCCGCTGCGCGATCCAGTCGAGAATCGTGCGACGATCGGCCTCGCTCATGCCGGTCGGACCCGCGATGCCGCTCCAGCGTTGTAGCGGCATCGTTTTATTTTGAATCACCGACGCCAGCGTGGACGCGCCGCCCGTCGGCTCGACCAGCGGCGAGCGGGCCAGGCGCGGCAGGTCGGTCAGGTAGCCGATCCCCGCAGCGGGGCCCCGGGGCGCGTGGTCGTGGCACATCACGCACTTGCTCTCGAACACCGCGGTCACCGCCCGGTCCAGCGGGTTCGTCGGCGTGAACGCGGGCCCGGTCCCGGGCGCGTCATCCCCGTGGGTTCCGCCGCCGGCCGCCAACTCCGCCAGGTAGCGGCGCAGGTCCGCGATCTGTTGATCGCTCAGCCGTTCCGTCATGAACTCGGGCATGTACGCCCGGTGCTGCGCCGTGCCGTTGCGGAGGATCATGTACAGGTTGTCTTCGTTGCGTTGTCCGATGTCGCCGATGATGCGCTTGGCCGCGGCGCGCGCGTCCGCGAACGACGGAGCAGGGGCATCAGGCGCCCCGCTGTGGCAGTGCAGGCACGAGAGGTCGAACACGAGCCGGCCGCGCTTCGGGTCGCCGTCGAGCCCGTACCCCTTCTCAAGATCGGCCGGCGGCTCGCCCTTGGTCTGCGGCGTGACCTGCAGGTAGCCCGACCGGATCACCGCCGCCGCGGCCGGGTCGGGCGCGGCCCGGTCAAACGCAGCGGCGAGCTGCCGGAACCCGTCTTCATTCAACGACAGCTCACCCACGCGGTATTGCCTGTGCCATAGGTACGCGATGACTCCGTCGAGCTCGTCGTCCGTGAACCGCCGGCCTTGCGAGCAATACTGGGCGCACACCTGGACCGCGGCCCGCAGGTCGTGTTGCGCCTGGTCCACCAGTGAGCCGTACTTCTTTTTCCAGTAGCCGTTGTACCAACCGGTCTTGTTGTACATGCCGTAGAACGTGGAGCCCTGGAGCAGGGCGCCGTTGCGGCGGGCGAGGTAGCTGAGCCGGGCGGCGGGGTTGGATTCGGCGAGGACCGGGTCTTCGCGCGTCACGTTGTGGCAGTCGATGCAGGTGAAGTAGGGCGACTGGCGTGGCGCGTCGGCCGCCGCGCCGGGCGCTTTGCCGGTGTGGATCAGCGACCGGCCCAGCGCGACCGCTTCGCGCGTCGGCGGCCGGGTCAACGCCCACGTCGGCACAGGCTCGCCCATGTCGTGCAGCGCTTCGCTGACGCGGAACTCCGCGTACTCGAACAGACGGTCGGCCGCCGGCGCCGGGACCGGAACCTGCGCCGGGGGTCGACCCAACATCGACAGCACGATCACCCCCGTGACCGCCGCGCCCGTCAGCAGCAGTGGGGCGATCAGCCACCACACCCGCGCCCGCTCCTGGTCCTGATGCGGCGCCTGTCCCATCAACCGGCTCCCGATGTGCGACGGTCCATCCCGAAATGATAATGCGGGCGGGAGCGGCCGCGGATGCCATCCGCGGCTTTATACTGCGTGTCGTCGTACAGAGCCGCCGATGTCATCGGCGGCCGGAGAACGCGCCCATGGCCCCCAGCGATCCACGCATCCGCAACGCCTTGCTCTCCCTGAACCCAACGGCCAAACGCCCCGCCTGGCACGGCGCCCAGATCAAGACGCTCAAGCAGCTCGCGAAAGAAGCCGGCAAGTAACGCATCAGCCTTCCATGGCTTGCGAACACGCAACGGGACCGAGCTTTTCCTTCGAGTTGACGGCGATGCCCAGCACCGCGTCAGGCAAGATTCCAGCCTTTGCTTGGACTCTTCCTGTCGCCAGCGCTATTGTGTTTTGATATTCAGGGATAAACCAACGGAGCTGAACACCATGTCTGACGCGCCCCACACCAAGACCTGGCCCGAGTTGGCGATCGGCCTGTACGACCGGCTGACCGGCCGGAACGCCGAGATCACCTACGACTTCGCCGACATGCACATCAAGGTCCCCAGCGGGGCCGGCCCGCAGGCCGAGCACGCCGAGTGGGTCCTCAATGGATCGCTCAAGATCCACACCCGCGACCGGGACGGCTCCCCAAACTGAGCCTGGCCGGCCGCTTGGAGGGCACGCTTGACGGCCGGCCGATCCGCGTGTTCGCCCGTGAGGACACCGTCACAGTTGAACTGACCGCGTTCGCCTCGATGCGGGCGATGCGGCGGTCGTGGCCGGCTCTCCGACCCACGGTGACCCCGCTGTCCTCTCACTTCCACCTCACCCTGCGGCTCAAGCCCCCGCTGCTACACGCGTTGACCGTCCTCCCCCGGCGAGGGCTGTTTGCCCGCTTCCTGCTGCCGGGTTGAACCAGGCTGAACACAAAATGCATACAAACGGCTTTGCTAGGATGCCGGTTCATCCAGAACCCGGAGGAAACCTCATGAACGACAAAGCCGAACGCGACATCGAGAAGACCTACCCCACCGCCGACTTCGTCGCCAAGCTCCGCCGCCTGGCCGACGCGCTGGAAAGCGGCGAGAAATTCGAGATCCAGATCGCCGGCGAGCGGGTCTACGTGCCGGTGCGCGCCGAGTTCAACATCGAGCACGAACGCGAAGGGGCGGACGAGGAGATCGAGTTCCAGATCAAGTGGACCAACACGTAACGGCGGAGCGAAGCCGGTTCTGAGGACGCCGAAGGCGGCCGAAGGTCCGGATCATCCTAGTCGCCTATGGCCGGCGCCTGTACGCCGCCGATCCGCTCGACCGCTTCCTTGAAGGACGCCTGCTCGATGATGGCGTCGGCGTAGGCGTGGCCGGCTTTCTGCCCGGCGACGATGTCCATGGGGTAGTGCACCCCCGCGATCACCCGGCCGTAGCCGACCTGCCGGGCAAGCTCCATCAGCGCGTCGCGGCGTTCGGGAAAGAACTCGCTCAGCAGCCGGGCGTACACGATCGCCCGGATCGCGTGGCCGCTGGGGTAGGACCCGACGGGCCTCGCTCTCATGACCGGCTCGACCTCTTCGTAAGTCTGAAACGGCCGGGACACGCCGAACTTGTCCTTCACCGCATCGTAATCCGCGCGGACCTGGACGATGGCCTCGTCGATCGTTTGCTTGAGGTCGATCCCGTCGACGCTCAGCAACCCGTCTCCCAGAAGCGGCGCGAAACGTTCGAGGTCCAGCTTCGTTCTCACGAACGCCACCTGCTCGGGCGTCCGCGTCTTCTGCAGCCACAGCACGATCGCCAGCTGCGTCTGCATGGCGGGCGAGTCGGCCGCGGGCGGCGGCCCGATCAGCTTCTCGATATCGACGCTCCCCGCGGGCAGGTAGACCGGCGATGCCGTCTGCTGAGCCGGGGCCGACGCGGTGATCGTCAACAGGGCGAGCATCCAGCACAAGGCGGTGAGTCGTGTTTTCATCGGATGAGTTCCTTTGGCCATCGTGGTTATTGTTGACGCGCTGCCGCAGCTTGTGGATTATCCTCCACCGCCGCTGCGGAGAAAACCCCACCGCCCGGCTTCCGTGTTTCAGGCCCCTCGCCAGAGGCGACACTATACTTCGGCCGACATGTTCGACACGATCCGCGCATTGATTGAAGAACACGACACGCTCGTCGCCTGGGTCGTCTGGGGCTCGGCGGGGATGCTGGTGGTGAGTCTGCTCACGCTGCCGGTGATCGCGGTGCTGTTGCCGGCGGACTTCCTCGTGCGCGCCGCGTCCCCCGCGGCGCTGCCGCCCGACGACTGGCGCCGTCGGCATCCCGTGATCCGCTGGACGCTGCGTGTCCTGAAGAACACCGCCGGCGCCCTGCTCGCGATCGCGGGGCTGGCCATGCTCATCCTCCCCGGCCAGGGCCTGCTCACCCTCGCCATGGCCCTGCTGTTGCTCGACCTGCCCGGCAAACGCCGGCTCGAGCAACGTCTGCTCCGTTCCCCCCGGCTGCTCGGCCTGCTCAACAAACTCCGCCGGCGCTTCGGGCGTCCGCCTCTTGAAGCGCCGGCGGACTTAACCTTCAAGGCTTCACCTGGACCGGGCTGATGGCCAGGCCGTCGGCGCCCTCGCCCGCGTCGAACACGCGCGCCAATGTCCACGTCCGCGCGTCGATCTCCACGACCTGAGAGCCGTCCTGGGCGCCCGTGTAGAGGAAGGCCCCGTCGGGCGAGAACAGCAGCGACGCCGGGCCCTTGGCGCCGACCGGCGCCAGGTCCACCGCGGCCAGCTGCTCGTGTGTCTCCGCGTCGTACGCGACGACCCGGTCGCCCCGCAGGTCCGCGACCGCCACGGTCTGGCCGTCGGGGTGGAACTTCACGCGGATCGGCAGGAAGCCGACCTCGATCGACCCGAGCCGCTCCATGCTCTGCGGATCGAACACGATGATGTTCTCCGACTGGTTGTTCCCGACCCACAGCTCGGCGCCGTCGGGGCTGACATCCGCCGCCTCCGGCCCGCGGTCCGCCTTGACCGTGTCGAGCAGCCGCATCTGGTCCACGTCGATGAAGCTGACCGTGTCCGAGCCGCGGTTGGTGATGTAGGCGCGCTTCGCGTCGGGCGACAGCGCCAGCAGGTGCGAGCCGTCCTGGTCCGTCGCCACCGAGCCGACGACTTGTCCGGATTGGGTGTCGACCTTGATCACGTCGCGCGTCTCCTCGGTCGTCACCAGCACGTTCGGGCTGTCACCGATCCACGCGATCCCGTGCGGCGCGAGGTGCGGGTCGATCGGGATCGTCTTGACCAGCTCGGCCGTCGCGACGTCGAAGACGTTGAGCTCCTGGCCCACGTAGCCGTCTTCGAGGTAGGAGACCACCACCGCCCGCGTCCCGTCGGGCGACAGCGCGACCTCGTGCGGCGACAGGCCGGTCCGTTCACGCGCCGCCTCGACGCCGCGCTCCAGGTCGATGAAGCTGACCGTGCCTTCGTATTTGTTGCAAACGATCAGCGTGTCCGCCAACGCGGGCCACGCCACGCTCAGTGCTGCTATATATGTGAGAATCCATTTCATAACGGGACTCCTGTTTACGGGGTTTGATGAGCCATACTTGGCTGATTCGCGCCCGGTTCGCAAATCCCCTCACCCTTGGCCGCGGCGCAACGAACGTGCGCACAACCCGGTGCGCCAAACGGCTGAAACCCGCCAAAATCGTGCCTGGCGGCGCGTGAGGGGGGGTGAAATTTTTTTGACGGCCGCCGATTTTGTTGCGGGACGGCGCCGGATTGTGCGCGCACGGCCGCTCCCGTCCCGGCGGCCACGGCCGGCCTGAGCTAGCATGTTCCGATGCGTCTCCTCGTCAACGTCGCTCTGCTCCTGTCGATCGCCACGCCCTGGGCCGTCGGCCTGGCGATCATCAAGGTGCTCGATCAGGCGTTCCCGCCGATCTTCATCGGCGCGGCCCGGGCCATCATCGGCTCGGTCGCCATCCTCCTCTTCTGCCTGATCTCCCGGCAGAAACTCGCCCCGGCCTTCAAACGCTCCGGGTCGATGGCCCTACTGGGCGTCGTCGGCATCGCGACCCTCTGGTCCATGATGCCGATCGCCGAGCAGACCATCGACTCGGCCATGGCCACGCTCCTGGTCGTCATGGTCCCCAGCGCCGCGCTGATCGTCACCGCGCTGCCGCCCATCTCCGCCCGCGTCCGCTGGACCGGCTGGGTCGGCCTTATCCTCGGCGCGGCCGGCCTCGTGCTCGCCATCGGCCCCGAGCGGCTGCTGAACAGCGAAGCCACCCTCACCGGCTTCGCCTGGGGCGCCGGCGGTTACTTCTGCTTCGGCGTCTACTGCGTCCTGGCCGAAAGACTGACCAAAGGCCTCGCCCCCGCCCCCGCCGCCGGCGTCTCCATCCTCTACGCCGGCATCGCCTTGTGGGTGCTGGCGTTTGCGCTCGAGTCCCCCCTCGACGCCCGCCCCAACGCCGATGATTGGATCAACCTCCTCATCCTGAGCCTGATCTCCACCGCGATCCCCAACCTCATCCTCTACGTCCTGGCTAAACGCGCCGGCGGCGTCTTCGTCAGCCTCTACGGCTACATCATGCCCCTCATCGGCATCGCGATCGGCTACTACTACTTCCACACCCCCATCGTCTGGACCCTCTTGCTCGGCGTCCCCCTCGCTTTCGTCGGCATGGCCCTGGTCCAGCGGGCCCAGGCCAAAGCCAAGGCGGACGGGTGACGCCGCGTGGGGGGAGCCCCGCAAACGCTTGCGGGGCTACGGGGGGCAACCGGCGTATCGCGCGTCATCAAGCGCTCCGAAGCTCCGCAAGCCCTTGCGGGGCTCAGTGGAGCTGCTTCAACAGCTCGACCGCGCGGTCGGCGTCGTCGTCGGAGTCCAGCGCAAGATGGATCGCGCACCGGCCGTCGATCGCCGCGGCGGACAGGCCCCGCAGGTTGATGCCCGCCTCGGCGAGGGTCGTGGTCACCACCTCGCCCAGCCCCGAGCGGTCGGGGGCCTCGGCCCGCACGCCGTGCATCGACGTGCTGACGTGGAACCCCGCGACGCGGGCCGCGTTCTGCTGGCGGTCGCCCTCCAGCGGCGTGACGAACACCACCCCCGGGTCCGGCGCTTCGCCGCCAAGCCCCGCGTCCCCCCGCCGGGCGACCACGAACCGCAGGTTCGCCCCCGCCTCGGCCAGCGGCGTCAGCTTCGCCGCCAGCCCCCCGGGCTTGTCTTCGACCGTGGCGACCCAGATCGCCTCTCTCGTTGCCTGCATCGACATGGCTCACGCTCCTTTCTCGGTGGGGTCGGGTCTCCCGCCAGCCCCCTCAGCCTAACGCGCGCCCGGGCGTCCCCCAATGCCGATTTCCCTGTTCTGCGCCCGGAAACCGCGCACCCGTCGGCCGAAGCCCCGCAAGCGCTTGCGGGGCTCCGGTGCGGCGGTTCAGGTGAAATCGATCTTGAAGACGTTCGCCGCGTCGTCGAGCGCGTGGCCGGGGGGGAGCGGGAGGGTCAGCCCCCGCTCGTCGTGCGTCCAGCCGGTGAGGGGGGCGTCATGCCCGAGCAGGCGGACCGCGGCGATGCGGCCGGGCTTGATCTTGAACGCGGCGGACAGGGCGCGGATCGTGAACGGGTCGCGCGGCCGGCCGAGGCAGGCGGCGTACAGCGACGGGCCGTTGGCCGTGAAGCGGACGTCCTCGGGCGTGAAGGCCAGCTTCCCGAAGTGGTCGTTGTGGTGGAACGAGCCGGCGGCGTTGGGCGAGACCTCGGTCGGCCCCTCGCCGAACAGCGACCAGGGCGACGCGCCATAAACCGCCTCGCCGTTGACGCCCAGCCACCGGCCGATCGTCTCGAGCGTGTCGCGCACCTCGTCGGAGAAGCCGCCGTCCGGCAGCGGCGGGGCGTTGAGCAGGAGCACGCCGTTCTTACTCACCACGTCCATCAGGCGGTGGATGATGCTGGCCGCGGAACGCAGGGGCAGGCCTTCCCGGTGGAACCAGCCGTGCACGTTCCAGCCGGGCACGAGGTTCATGTCCAGGTCGGTCATCCACGTGTCGTAGGCGGTCTGGTCGAGCAGGCCGTTCTCCAGGTCGCGCATGCCGATGCCGGGCGGGATGTCGTGAGACTTGTAGACGAACTCGACCTCCTGCCCGCGTCGCTGCGCGTCGTTGAACAGGTGCGCGAGGAAAGCGCGCTGGTGATGGTCGGAGAGCTGCTGCAGGACGTCGGCCGGGTGATGCCCGGGGTTGGGCGCATCAGGGTCGGCGGGCGCGGCGTCGCCGCCGAGGTAGTGCGACTGATGGACGAGCTTGAGGTGGTGTGCCTGCTTGGTCCCGCCGAAGCTGGCGTCGACCCAGAAGACGTCGGGGTGGTATTGGTCGACGGCCTCGGTCGCGCGTTCGACCCAGCCGTCGTCGCCGATGGCGTGGAAGGAGGCGAAGAACTTCAGTCCCCGGGCGCGGATGGCGGGCGCGAGCTCGCCGAGGATGTCGCGATGTGGGTTCCGCTTCACCGTGTTGAACGGGTCGATCCGGCTGTCCCAGTGCAGCAGCGGGCCGCCATGCCAGGCGACGGGCCCGGCGAACTTCGCGCCGGCGCGTTCGAACAACTCGGCCCACGCTTCGGGGTCGAACCCGTCCGCGGTGAAGTGCTCGAGCGCCTGCTCATGGGTCAGGTGTCCGCGGCCCGGCTGCTGCGTGATCGAGCCGAGGCCCCAGTGGCAATAGACGCCGAACTTCGCGTCAATCAACCACGGCGGGGTCCGGTGCCGGCGGAGCGAGGTCCACGTGGCGTCGTACGGTCCGGGTTGAGCGGGAGTGGGCGGCATGATGACTTGACGATACCACGGGAGCGAAGCCCCGCAAGCGCTTGCGGGGCTCCGGTGACATTGACATGGAACGCGGAAATGGATTACGGTCGCATCATGCCGGTGTATCACCTGACCGTCCACGCGTTCGGCTCGTGGACGGAGAACCATCCGAGGGGCTATGTGCAGCGCAGCGAGGGGTTGAAGCCGCCCAACGAGCGGCTGCACCGGGCGCGGCGGGCGCTGCAGAAACAGCCCGCGGTGCGGTTTGACGCGACGCAGCAGGCGTTGATCCACGAGGCCGCGTTGGCGACGATGAAACGGCGAGATATACGGCTGCACGCCGCCGCCGTCACCGCGACGCACGCGCATCTGATCCTCTCGTACCACCACCCCCTCTGCACGTGCCGAAGCCCCGCAAGCGCTTGCGGGGCTCCGCCCGACTACTGCCAACGCGGGTGCCCGGCGAGGACGTCCGCCGAGAAGGCCGCCGGGCGTTTCAAGAAAAACGCCGGCATGGCGTTGTCGTCGTCGGCTCCAGCGGTCGGCCGCCGCTGGTTTTCCCGCGGCTGGGACCTCACCCCGGTGCGGACACCGCAGCACCTGTCGCACCTGATGACCGACTACCTCCCCGCCCACACCGCCGAGGGCGGCCTCGTGCGGATTGATGACACGCGCTACATCGGTTGAACGTCCCCCGAAGCCCCGCAAGCGCTTGCGGGGCTCCGCTGGAAGTGTTGGGGTATGCTGGCGTGATGGGTGAAGCGGAGGATAACCTGGGCCAGTCGTTGCTGGGGTTGATGGACGAGCGTGAGGGCCTGCCCCGGCCGGACTGGGGCAAGGTGCGGGCGCGGTGGCTGGCGTTGCCGGACGATGAGCGGCCCGCGGCGTGGTCGGCGGTGGAACGGGCGTGGCAGCGCGCGCTGGCCGAGGCGTGGGGTGATGATTTTCGGCTGCTGGAACAGGGCGAGAGCCTGCTGACCACCGACCTGCCCGACGCCGAGGCGCAGCGGGTGCTGCGGTTTATCAACTCGGCGCTGAGTACGATCATGCGTTGCCTCACCAAGCTGGGTTTGGCGAAGTATTCGGACGGCGTGTCGGGCCTGGACGTGACGGTGGTGTGTCGGCGGGTGGAGGACTACCTCGATTTCATCTGCGACGTCGACGACGAGCAGCACGCCGGCGCGGTGAGCGGCGGGATGTGCATCCGCCAGATCTCGGTTCACATCGCGGCGCACGGGGCCAGCGCGGCGAACCTCGAGCCCGTGCTGGCGCACGAGCTCGCGCACGGCCGGCTGACGGAGCTGGACCTGCCGGTGTGGCTCGAGGAGGGGCTGGTCACGCATCTCGAAAACGCCGTGGCGCCGAACGGGGCTTACGACCCGCACCCGCAGATGATCGAGTTGCACCGCAGCTACTGGACGCCGGGCCGGATCGACGCGTTCTTCAGCGGCGAAGGCTTCTGCGGGTCCGACGACGCGTACGGGTTGACCTACCTGCTGGCGCACTCGGTGGTGGGCACGCTCATGAATGCGGACCGGTCGCGGTTCACGCGATTGCTCGAAATGGCGTCGCGGGAAGACCGCGGAGAGGCGGCCTGCCGCGAGGTCTACGACGTGAGCCTCGTCGAACTGTTGCCCACGTTCATCCGCGCCGCCGCCGCGGCCAACGCGGAGTTGACGGAAGAGTCGGGCGACTGATTTCGTCGTTTCGTCACCCCATAGGTACGTACGCCCCGAAGCCCCGCAAGCGCTTGCGGGGCTCCGCCGTCGCGCCCGCCGCGTCGCCATCGTGCGTCACGACGTGAGCTTGCTCGAAAACGACCGTTACTCTCCACCCTCGACGTCTTCTTTCGTCTCTACGCCGCCCTCGACCTCATCGCCGCCGAAGACGGCTGACCTCATACATCGCGTCGGGATGGTCGCTGCCTTCGAGAATTGCGATAAGGCATTCGCAAGCCCGAACGTAGTACTTTCTTGGGATGTCCTTCTCTACATCTTTAGTCGACGGGGGTTCGTAGCGCAAGCGCACCGCCAAACTAACGGGATCGGGCCAACTCTGAATGACTTTCAAGGCGTGTTTGGCGATTCTCAAGAATCCCTGGCTTGACGGATCGTCGTTGAGGTGGTGATCCAGATGCAGATCAGCACAGCCGGCGCCAAAAGCCCAGTTGCGTTGATCCTCCCAATCCGAAAGCAGATTGGTCATGTTTTGCGCGAAAGCTTTGGAGTGTTTATCCGGTTCCTGTTTCCAGACGGATTCGAGGACGTAACTCAATAGCTCGAGCGTGTCGTCATGGACATCGAAACGTCTGCCTCGGAATGTAACAATCGAGTGAGCCATTAGCAGCACTCTATTTTTTCTCAACTCTTCGCCATGTTCCGCAACACCGTGTGCAGAATCCCCCCGTTGCGGTAATAGTCCACCTCCACCGGCGTGTCGATCCGGCAGGTGGTGTCGAAGGTTAGTCTGCTGCCGTCGGGCTTGGTCGCGGTGACGGTGATGGTTTGCTTGGGCTGGATGTCGTCGGTGAGGGGGATGTCGAAGGTTTCTTCGCCGGTGAGGCCGAGGGATTCGTGGGAATCGCCGTCTTTGAAGGTGAGGGGGAGGACGCCCATGCCGACGAGGTTGGAGCGGTGGATGCGTTCGAAGGAGCGGGCGATGACGGCCTTGACGTTGAGGAGGAACGTGCCCTTGGCGGCCCAGTCGCGGCTGGAGCCCATGCCGTAGTCGATGCCGGCGAGGACGACGAGGGGGGTGCCGACGCCGGGAGGGGATACGGCCGAGGGGGAACCGCCGATGGCATCGGCGGCTTTGTAGTTTTGGACGGCGTTGTAGATGAAGTCGATTTCGCCGGTGGTGAAGTCCTTGGTGTAGCCGCCTTCGGTGCCGGGGGCGAGCTGGTTTTTGACGCGGATGTTGGCGAAGGTGCCTCGGGTCATGACGCGGTCGTTGCCGCGGCGGGAGCCGAAGGAGTTGTAGAGGGTTTTGGGGACGCCGTGCTGGTCGAGGTAGTCGGCGGCGGGGGTGCCGGTCTTGATGGCGCCGGCGGGGGAGATGTGGTCGGTGGTGACCGAGTCGCCGAGCTTGGCGAGGCAGCGGGCGCCGGCGATGGGGACGATGGGCCTGACGTCGGGGGTGAGGTCGGTGAAGAAGGGCGGCTCCTGGACGTAGGTCGACTTCTCGTCCCATTCGTAGAGGGCGCCGCTGGGGGCGTCGATCTGGCGCCACTCGTCGGAGCCGGTGAAGACGTCGGCGTACTGCTCGATGAACTGGTCGCGGGTGACGCACTGGGCGACGAGGTCGTCGACCTCCTGCTGGCTGGGCCAGATGTCCTTGAGGAAGACGTCTTTGCCGTCGGGGTCGGTGGCGATGGGGTCGTTTTGTAAATCGATATCGACGGTGCCGGCGATGGCGTAGGCGACGACGAGGGGGGGGCTGGCGAGGTAGTTGGCCTTGATGTCGGGGCCGATGCGTCCCTCGAAGTTGCGGTTGCCGGAGAGGACGGAGCAGACGACGAGGTCGTGCTCGTTGACGGCTTTGCTGATGGGCTCGGGGAGCGGGCCGGAGTTGCCGATGCAGGTGGTGCATCCGTAGCCGACGAGGTTGAAGCCGAGGGCGTCGAGGTCGGCGGTGAGGCCGGCCTTGTCGTAGTACTCGGTGACGACTTTTGAGCCGGGGGCGAGTGAGGTCTTGACCCAGGGCTTGCGGGTGAGGCCGCGGGCGTGGGCTTTTCGGGCGACGAGGCCGGCGGCGATCATGACGTCGGGGTTGGAGGTGTTGGTGCAGGAGGTGATGGCGGCGATGGCGACGTGGCCGTGGGTGAGGTTGAAGGTGTGGCCGTCGTAGGTGACGGCGGCGGCGGTGTTGGCGGGGGGGGAGGCGGCCACGGCGGCTGAAGCGGCCGAGCCTCCCTCGTTGGCCATTGTTTGGGGGGTGGAGTCGTTGGTGAGGCTGTTCTTGCCGAAGGTGGCGGAAAGGTCCTGGCGCCACTGGGGCTGCATGGCGGAGAGGGCGATGCGGTCCTGGGGGCGTTTGGGGCCGGCGAGGGAGGGCTCGACGTCGCCCATGTCGAGGTGCAGCTCGTCGGTGTAGACGATGGGCAGGTCGTCGTTGCGCCAGAGGCCCTGGTGCTTGCAGTACTGCTCGACGGTGGCGATGAGCGGGTCGGGCCGGCCGGTGAGCTTCATGTATTTGGTGGTCTGTTCGTCGATGGGGAAGAAGCCCATGGTGGCGCCGTACTCGGGGGCCATGTTGGCGATGGTGGCGCGGTTGGCGAGGGGCATGTCGGCGAGGCCGGGGCCGTGGAACTCGACGAACTTGCCGACGACGCCGTGCTCGCGGAGCATCTGGGTGACGGTGAGGACGAGGTCGGTGGCGGTGACGCCTTCGCGGAGCTTGCCGGTGAGCTTGAACCCGACGACCTCGGGGATGAGCATGTAGATGGGCTGGCCGAGCATGACGGCCTCGGCCTCGATCCCGCCGACGCCCCAGCCGACGACGCCGAGGCCGTTGATCATGGTGGTGTGGGAGTCGGTGCCGACGAGGGAGTCGGGGTAGAGGGTTTGGCCGTTGTCCCAGACGCCCTTGGCGAGGTATTCGAGGTTGACCTGGTGGACGATGCCGGTGGCGGGGGGGACGACGCGGAAGTTGTCGAAGGCCTGCTGCCCCCACTTGAGGAAGGTGTAGCGTTCGTTGTTGCGTTCGAACTCTTTTTCGGAGTTGATGGTGAGGGCCATGCCGCTGGCGAAGGCGTCGACCTGGACGGAGTGGTCGATGACGAGGTCGCAGGGAACGAGGGGGTTGACCTTGGCGGCGTTTTGGGGGTCGCCGGTCATGCGGACGATGGCGGCCCGCATGGCGGCAAGGTCGACGACGGCGGGGACGCCGGTGAAGTCCTGGAGGACGACGCGGCCGGGGTTAAAGGGGATCTCGACGTCGCCGACGTTCTTGGCGTCATATCCGGCGAGGGCCTTGACGTGGTCCTCGGTGACGACGTAGTTGTCGAGGGTGCGGAGGCAGGCTTCGAGGAGGACCTTGATGGAGTAGGGCAGGCGGTCGACCTCACCGACGCCGCGGACGGCGTTGAGTTCGTGGATGGTGCGTTCGCCGACGGGGGCGGCGAGGGTGGTGCTGGCCTTGAACGGGTCGATCGTGGGCATAAGATCCTCTTCGGGAAGAGAGCGCCGCCGGCCGGGAAGGGCGGTCGGCGTCGCAAGGCGGGTGATGCTGCGGGCTTATCATCGTACCAGCCGCGTTGCGGGTGGGCAAAACCGCGGGGCGTTGGCGGCGGTTTTCCTTGAGAAAGTGCGTGAGAAGTGATTCAAGTGACCGTGTGATCAAGCCGGACCTGAGCGTAGCGAAGGTCCGGATGGATTTCCCCGACTCGATCCGGACCTTCGCTGCGCTCAGGTCCGGCTTAGCGCACGCGTTCTATGCCTGGCGGAACAGAAGATTGACCTGTCCGAGCCGGGCCATGATGCGGGGTGTGGGGTCGATCCGTTTGAGCCGGGCGCCGATGACCCACACGCCGTAGGCGGGCTGGGCGGCGAGCAACCGTTCGATGTACGTCGTCGGCTCGACACCGGCGGCCCGCGCGTTGTTTGCGTCGAACTCGGTCACGACGGCGGGCGGGGGGTCGCCCTGCAGGAGGCCGGTCATCCCCGCCGCCGCCATCGCCTCGGCGCCCTCGAGGTCGAGCTTGATCAAGCGGGGTGAGGCGCCGGCAAGGTGCTCATCCATGCGCACGGTCGGGACGGTTGTCTTTTTCACGGCCGGGTCGTCGGGGTCGTCGAACAACGACGAACTGCCGTGGTTGTACCGGTCGGTGTTGCCGAAGTAGTGGATCGTGGCGGTCCCCGCGCGGTCGGAGAGGGCGGCGTCGTGCACGCGGACGCGGTCGGTCAGGCCGTTGAGGCGGAGATGCTCGACCAGCCTCGCGCGGTTGTCGGGCTGGGGCTCGAACGCGTCGACGCGGCCGGTCGGTCCGACGCATTGTGCGGCGAGCATGGTGAAGTAGCCGAGGTTGGCGCCGCCGTCGACCATGTGATCATTCGGCCGTAGCAGCCGCTGGATCAACCGCGCGGTCGTCAGTTCGTACAGGCCGAACGCCATGGTGCAGTCGGGATACGTGGACAGGTCGAGCTTGAGCCTCATCCCGTGCGGCGTACGGTATTGGCGGACCAGGGTCGATCGTGGAGCGAGCCGGCGCACCGCCCGAACCAACCGGTATCCGCCCCGCCCGGTCGGCGTGATCCGGGCGTAGGTCCGCAATGCCCACGCCGCTGCATCGAATGCGATCGACGCTATCGACATCGTGACGCGCTCCTGAAAGTCGTCAAGCCGAGAGCGTTATCCTAGGCCTCGTTTTTTCGCCGGGCCGATTAATAACCCGGGCCGAGCAGGTCGATCGTGCCGTCGGGCCAGCCCGCCGCGGCCGGGTAGATCATCACCTGCGGATTCCACCACGGGTTGGCGGCCGGGTCGTCGGCCAGTGAATTCACGAAGCGGTTGCTCACCAGCCGGCAGCCGAGCTTTTCGTAGAACGGGGCGACGCCGGTCTGGAACAGAGAAAGGTCAAACGCACGCTGGTCAACGCGCTGGAGCATCGTCCGGGCCACGCGACGTCCGTACCCGTTCCCGCGGTGCTGCGGCAGGCACGCCACCCCCGCCAGGGCCAGTACGCGAAGGGGGCCCGCGGGCGTGGCGATCCGGCGCAGAAAACTGTCCGCGGTGGCGATGATCTTCCCGTCGATGCGGACCACCGCACACCGTGTCGAGGTCTCCGGGGAACCGGTGTGGCCCGAACGGATCGAATGCAGCCGCTCCGCATAGTTGGAAACGGCGTCTTCCTCCTTTACCTCGAACGCCACGACCCGTACCGCCGCGATCTGTGATACGTCAGCCGCGTCCATCGACGACCATTCCAGGATCTCCGCCGTTTCTTCAGACATCCAGGTCAGTCTATCGCCACGGTCCATACGCGACCATTTACAATCGCGCCATGGCTCCGCCCGTTGATCCGGTCTTGCGTCCCCTCGTCATCCTCGGCAACACCGCCGGGGGCAAGTCCGAACTGGCGGTTGCGCTGGCGGAGCGACTGGCGAGCGGGGGGGAGGTCATCGGCGCCGACTCGATGCAGGTCTACCGCCGCATGGATGCGGGCACCGCCAAACCCACGGCGGCTCAACGCCAACGCGTTCCGCACCACCTGATCGATGTGGTCGAACCCATCGATCCGTTCTCCGTCCACGACTGGCTCGTCCGCGCCGAGGCCGCCATCGCCGCCATCCGGTCGCGCGGCAAGCGGCCGATCGTCGTCGGGGGAACCAATCTTTACCTGAAGGCGTTGCTCGAAGGCCTGTTCGACGGCCCGCGGGCCGACCCCGCGTTCCGCGCTTCCCTCGACGGCGTCGCCGCGCCGCAGTTGCACGAACGCCTGGGGCCGCTCGACCCCGAGGCCGCCGCGCGGATCGCGCCCAATGACCGCAAGCGACTGGTCCGTGCGCTGGAGGTGCATCACGTCACCGGCCGCCCGTTGAGCGAGCATCAGACCCAGTGGGCCGACGCGGCGTCGGCCGATTACCGCTTCGATCCGATCCTCCTGGGCCTGCAGTGGCCGACGGACGCGATCAACCGCCGCATCAATCTCCGGGTCAAGGCGATGTTTGAGCCCGGCAAGGTCGAGCCGGAACTGGCGGCCGAGGTCTGCCCCAACGGCGAGTCGCTGCCGGACGAGGCGCGCCGGCTCGACGCCGCGGGGCTGCTGGGTGAACAAGCCCGCGAAGCATTGGGGTATAAGCAGGTGTTGACCCTCCCCGACCCGGACGAGGCCTTCGAGCGGACGAAGATCCTGACCCGCCGTTTCGCCAAACAGCAACGCACCTGGATGCGGCGCTTCCGGGGCGTGCGCTGGATCGAGATGCCGTGTGAGGATGTGGTTAGCCGGGCGTTGGATGATATCGCCGGCCGCGTTGCGCCTCGTTGAGACGGACAAGTCTATCGCTTTGATGATTTAGCCCCGCCGCTTGCGGCGGGTGAACGCGAGGCAAGCCCCGCGGCTAAATGGGAGCCCAACGATGCAGGCCAAGATGAAACGCTCTAAGAGTTACCGGTTGGCTTGCTGACGCCAGCGTTCGAGTTGCTGGGTCGAGATGGATTCGTAGTCGCCGCGCATCTCCGACACGAACTTCTTCAGATCGGGGACGGAGGCGTCGAGGTTGACCACGCTGAGGGAAGGTTTGCGCGGGCTGCCGTTGATCTTGTTGCGCATCATCTCGAGCACGGGCGCCCACTTGGTGCGGCCGGTGATGAGGATGACGCGGTCGGCGCCGCTGGCGAGGGCGGCGTCGAAGCTGGTCCAGAAGCCGCTTGTGCCGGCGGGCTTGATTTTCTGCTGGGTCTCGGTGAGCGTGTCGGAAAAGGCCCGGCCGGTGGCGGTGAATTGATCGCTAGTGGTGTGGACTTTCCGATCGCTGAGATAAAACACCCGCACGGTGGCGCCCCCGCCGGGCCGCGCCAGGCCGGCCCGCAGGGCGGCGTTGACGTCATTGAGCCAGGGCTTGGACTTGGCGATCGCGTCCACCACGACCGCGGTCCGGGCGCGAGCCGGCAGGCCGATCACGTTGGGACGGTTCATGGTGAAAGGGTTGTCCGGATCGTTCGGCGCGGCCGCCCGTGGCGCGAGCTGGGGTTGAGCGGCGGGTCGGGGCGCCGGCGTCGCCGCGGGTCGAGGCGTGGGGGTGGGCGTGGGCGTGGCGGCGGGGCGGGGATCGGCGGCGACGGGCGTCATGTCGGCGGTGTTCCGCGGCGATTGATCCGCCACGGCTGTGCTGGGGCCGCCGCCGCTGCCGCGCCAGTTCACCAGCAGCATGACCAGCACGAGCAGGATGGCGACCGATGACAGGGTCAGGGTCGCGCCGATCAGCGCGGGCTGCCACTCGAACGGCCGCTCGGTGGGCTCCGGGGCGGCGGCCGGCATGGGCTCGGGCTCGGGGGCTGAGACGCCGCCCCCGGCTACGGCTTCCGACAGCCACCCGCTGCCGCTGCCGCTACGGGCGCTGGAAGATGATCCGCTGGACGAGGACGCGTTGGGCTGCGGGGTGGGTCGAGGCCGGTTGACTTGGGGCGATAAGGGCATGTCCGGGCGTGGCTTGGGACGCTGGGGCTTGTCGGTCTTGCGGTCGCGCGGCACTTTCATCATGGTCCCGCAGCCCGAGCAACGGCATACGCCGCCGGCAAATCCGGGGTCGAGGTGGAGCTTCGTTCCGCATTTGGGGCAGGTCAATTTCACCGAGGGGCCGCCATATGAAAAAACACCGATGCGCGGAGAGGGCCAGACATATCGGCGGGGGCGCCGCCGACATCTAAACTATATATCGGTACGTTCCCCGCGTCGCTTTGGCTCGCGCCTCAGAGCCGGTTTCTTCTATCGGCGGGAGGGGCAGGGGGTTTCTCAGCATGTGCTGAAAAACCCTAAAATACTGTTAAATATAGTCTTATATAGTGAGCTTGACATTCCGCCTTCTCCCTGCTCAAGTGTCCCACCGTCTTTGGGCCGATGAGAAGCCCTGAACCGACGTCCGGAAGACGGCGTACCGACCGGTAAGATGGCCAAGAAATCGACCAGAAAGAAGACGCCCTCCACCCGATCCCGCAAAGGGACCGCCGGCCGTGCGCGGGTCACGCCCGCCAATGCCGAGGGCAAGCACCTGGTGATTGTCGAGTCGCCCACCAAGGCCAAGACCATCAACAAGTACCTGGGGCCCGACTACGTCGTCATGGCCAGCGTCGGCCATGTCCGCGACCTGCCCAAGTCGCCTCCCAAAGGCGCCAAACGCAAAGACCACCCGGTCCCGGGCGTCGACCTCGAGCACGACTTCCGGCCGACCTATGAGGTGATGCCCGACAGCAGGAAGACGGTGACCGAGCTGAAGAAGGTCGCCAAGACGGCCGCCGACGTCTGGTTCGCCACCGACCTCGACCGTGAGGGCGAAGCCATCGCCTGGCACCTGGCTCACGCGTTGAGCGTGCCGGTCGAACAAGCCAAGCGGGTGGTGTTCAACGCGATCACCAAATCCGAGATCGAGCACGCCTTCGCTCAGCCCCGGGGCATCGAAGAAAACCGTGTGAACGCGCAGCAGGCCCGGCGGATCCTGGACCGCATCGTCGGGTATCAGGTCAGCCCGTTGCTGTGGAAAAAGGTCGCCGGCGGGCTCAGCGCCGGCCGGGTGCAGTCCGTGGCGACCCGCCTTGTGGTGGAGCGGGAGCGCGAGATCGACGCCTTCATCCCGGATGAACACTGGAAGGTCACCGGGCTGTTCACCCCGACGCCGGACCAGGCGGCCCAGCTCGGCGACGCTTGGCGGGCCTTCTACCACACCGGCGAAGACGAAAACGACCGCACCGTTAAGGAGCAGAACGCCTGGCTCGGCGAACGGGGCGTGATCAAGGCCGAGTTGGTGGAGTACGAAGGCGGCAAATTCAGCCCCGACAACCGTGACGCCGCCCTGGCCGCCGCACAGAAGCTGGGCTTCGAGCTCGAGGACGCGCGCGAGTGGCAGGATGAGTCCGCGAAGGGCCCGGCCCGTTTCCGTTGCCGTTACCTCGGCTCGATCGCCGACGCCCCCGATTACGTGATCGACGCGATCGAGACCAAGCGCACCAAGTCGCGTCCGTCGCCGCCGTTCATCACCTCGACGATGCAGCAGGCCGCCGCCAACCGCCTGGGCTTCAACCTCAAGCGGACCATGCGCATCGCCCAGCAGCTCTACGAAGGCGTCGACCTCAAGGGCGCCCGCGGCCAGACCGGCCTGATCACCTACATGCGGACCGACTCCACCCACCTCACCGATGAGGCCCTGGACATGGCCCGCGGATACATCGCGCAACTGGGCGACGCCTACCTGCCGCCGAAGCCCAACTTCTACAAGTCGTCGAACAAGGACGCCCAGGAGGCCCACGAAGCCATCCGGCCGACCGACGTGACGATCACGCCCGATTCGATCAAGTCGCGTCTGACCGACGAGCAGTTCAAGCTGTACGATCTGATCTGGCGCCGCTTCGTTGCCTGTCAGATGACGCCCGCGGAGTGGGACGCGACGGCCGTGACGATTAAGCCCGACCGGGTCGACGCGACGTTCCGCGCTTCGGGCCGCGTGCTGGTGTTCGACGGCTTCCTCAAGATCATGGGGCTGCCCCGGGCCGATGAGCTGATGCTGCCGAAGCTCGAGCAGAAGCAGCCGGTCGCCCCGATTGATCTCGACCCGACCCAGCACTTCAGCTCGCCGCCGCCGCGTTACACCGAGGCTTCGCTTCAGAAGAAGCTCGAAGAGGAGGGCATCGGCCGGCCTTCGACGTACGCCGCCATCATCGGCACCATCCAGGACCGCAAATACGTCGAAACGCTGACCCCCCGCGACAAGCGCCTGCGGGCCACCGATCTGGGCATGGTCGTCAACGACAAGCTCATCGAAGCCTTCCCCAAGATTATGGACGTCGGCTACACCCGCGAGATGGAGCTGCACCTCGACGAAATCGAGACGGATAACCTCGACTGGGTCAAGATGCTCCACGCGTTCTACAGCCCGTTCAAGGAGCAGCTGGACAACGCCCACGAGTCCATGACCCACGCGAAGGCCGAGACGGAGCCGGCGCCGCACGCGTGTGCGACCTGCGGCGCCCCGACGGTTTACCGCTTCGGCAAGAACGGCAAGTTCCTGTCCTGCTCCCGGTATCCCGATTGCAAGTACGCCGCCCCGATCGATCGGGACGGCAACCCGCTGCAACCCGAGCTGACCGACATCCTCTGCCCCGAGGACGGCCAGCCCATGATCAAACGCACCGGACGTTTCGGGCCGTTCCTCGCCTCGTCGAACTACCCCGAGGTGCAATACATCATCAAATTGGACCCGAAGACCGGCGCGGTGGTTCTGCCCAAGACCCCGCCGATGCCCACCGATGTGCTTTGCCCCAAATGCGGGGAGGAAACCCAGGCCACGCTCGTGCTGCGTGAGTCCAAGAACGGGCTGTGGCTGGCCTGCTCACGGTTCCCCAAGTGCCGCGGGCGGCTGGGCTTTTCCAAGCTCGAAGAGGCCAAGCAGAAGGAGCTTGAAGACGCCTGGGCCCGGTGGAAGAAAGAGAACCCGGTGCCCGAGATCCGCACCACCGCAGGTCATGTCATTGCTGAAGACGAGCAGTACCTGCCCGTCATCGCGGGCGAAGAGGCGCCGGCCGACGCCGCGGACGCCGCGTAATCCCCGCCGTTAGAGCCGATCAACCAGTCGATCGCTTTCCCTTTTAGCCGGCGGGCTACGCCCGCCTGGGCCGGGCCGCGTAGCGGCCCGGCTAAGCCAACCTCCGCCGTGTCATGAGAGGAAAGTTCTTACGCCGCGGCGGCGGCGCTGGGTTCGCCGGGGTTGAGCGAGTTGCGGAAGGTCGTGCGATAGGACACGTAGCTGACGATCGCCATCACCGGCACGACAAACCCACCCAGCCCCGGGACCCACTGGAAAGCGATCAAGACGAAGAACAGGAGCCGGATCGCCCACTTGATGAGGAAGCTGCGGTGCAGCGGTACGTATTGCCGGAACGGCGCGACGATCGTCATGCGGTAATAAATCACCCCCGGGATCAGTCCCACCACCGGCACGAGCGAGAACAGCAGGCTGACCAGAACCACCAGCGGCACGCGCCTGTCGATGTATCCCAGATAGCGTTTCACGAAATCGGGATCATTGAACAACACATGCCCGCAGGCGGCGCATGTCTGGTGAGGATCACGCCGATCGAAGCGGGTCGCGCACACCGGGCAGCGTTTTTTCGACGCCAGCCTTAACGGGTGCCGATCGATATCCGTGGTCGGGTACGGCTTGCCCTGACCCAGGGCGCCGATCGCGTGCGGTGCGGTGTTCTTGAGCCCGCACGAGGGGCACGCCATCGCCGCCTGATAGCGCATCGTCCCGCACGAAGGGCAGGGCGTTTTGGTCTTTTCTTCACGCACCGCCAGCCGCCAGCGGATCAGGGCGATGATGCCGATCGCCGCCGCGATCAATGCGATCATCAGCAGGGGGAAGAGGATCAACAACAGCGGCCCCGCCAACGCCCAGACGTCTTCCGCCCAGCTGAAGAGGCCCTGCACGCCGGCGTCGTCATCCTCATCCGCGTCGCTGAGGAAGCCCATCACGGCCCCGCGGACCGACGCGATCCAGAACACCGCCGCTGCGATCAGGAACGCCGGGAAAAAGTCGAGCAGCCCCGCGGCCTGGGGCATGAGGTTGTCCTGGATGAAGCGGGCGTCCGATGCGGTCGCCACGCCCATGTATGTCACCAGCGCCATGACCGACTTGCTGTATTTATCCACCTCCGCCAACAGTTGCCGCGCCTCGGGGACCTTCGTGGCGGCGATCTCGAGCCCGGCCAACAGCCCGAGGATGAGCACGCACCATTCGCTGGTGAACCAGGTCGGCGCGCCCTCGAGGCCCTGAATCATGCCGCTGTCTTTCAACAGCGGCACATGATGGCCGTAACGCATCGCTGCGGCGGTGATGAAGGCGGGCAGAAACGCGCGTGAGCCGAAAAAACCGGTCGATCCCAAGCCCTGGATGAATGTGGACACCAGCATGGTCGGATCCCGTCGCGAACCGCGTTCAATATCAGTGTAACCCGGAATCAGACTCAAGCGAGCGAATGGGAGGGTCGATAGTCGCATTGTGGCGATGCGCTTACGCAAATTCGGCCGCGACGATGACCTTCGGCCCGCCGGGGCGGACACCATCCGGGTCTGGATGAGCAACGATCAGTGGCTGGAGCTGCTGGAGCGGGTGTCGGCCACCGGTCAAGACCGTCGCGCCGCGCGGCGCGACGCCCCGGACCGGCGGGCGGACCGTTTCTTCGCGGACCTCCGCTGTATGCTCCGTATCGACGACGGGGGAGACCACATCGGCATCTTCGGCGTCCGCTCGCGTAATCTGGGCGAAAGAGGCATCGGTTTTGTCCACACCGCTCAGCTCGAGCCGGGCGTTCGCTGTGCGTTGGCCATCGAGGGGCGCGGCGGGTGCGGCGTCATCGCCGTCGGCCGCGTCGTCTGGCGGAGGCGACTCGACGAAGAACTCTACGACACCGGCGTCGAGTTCGACCATCCCATCGACGTGCGTCGGCTCATCGCCGAGCCGGCATGAATCTGCTGAAACCGTTGCCTGCATACGGTTTGCGCCGTCGCACCCATAGCGAGACGGTTCGGCCTGTAACGGTCATGACGATGATGACGATCGGTGAAGCAGGCCAATGATCGGACTCTGCCTCCCTGCTCATGACGCCGCGCTGTCGCGTCGATGACTTCTCCGAGGCTCCGGTGCGTCCCCGGCCTCGTCGAAGCGGCTTCTTGCATGCGAGGGTTGAATGCAACTCGACACCATCCTCAAAACCGCCGTTGAGCACGGCGCTTCAGACATCCATCTTGTTTCCGACCACCGCCCGATGGCGCGGGTTCATACGGTCATGACGCCGATGGATTTCCCTGAACTCGCGCCTGAGGACGTCATGGCCATGCTCAAGCACATGGCCGGCGAAGACTCCATGAAAGTCTTCGAAAAAATCAAGGACGCGGACTTTTCGTACGAGGTCGAAGACCTCGGCCGTTTCCGCGTCAACGCCCACCTGCAGCGGCGGACCGTCGGCATCGCGCTGAGGGCCATCAAGACCGAGATCCCCCCGCTCAAAGAGCTGAACCTGCCGGAAGTGATCAGCCGGCTGACCTACCTCCCGCGCGGCCTCATCCTCGTCACCGGCGACACCGGCTCGGGTAAATCCACCACCCTCGCCGCGATGATCGACGCGATGAACCAGCGGTACCACAAGCACATCATCACCCTCGAAGACCCCGTCGAGTACGCGTTGCACAGCAGGAAGTGCATGATC
The DNA here is from genome assembly GCA_028277745.1 of Phycisphaeraceae bacterium. GTDB lineage: Bacteria > Planctomycetota > Phycisphaerae > Phycisphaerales > Phycisphaeraceae > JANQFR01. Next base: position 84,118 of record JANQFR010000079.1, on the reverse strand, counting down.
GAGCAGCGGGAGCTCGGGGCGGACACGCCTACCTTCGCGTCCGGCCTGCGCCACGTGCTCCGTCAAGACCCCGACATCATCCTCGTCGGCGAGATGCGCGACCTCGAGACCACCGCCGCCGCCATCACCGCGGCGGAAACGGGCCACCTGGTGCTCTCGACGCTGCACACCGTCAACGCTTCGCAGACGATCGAGCGTATCATCGACATGTACCCCGCCGACCAGCAGAACCAGATCCGGTCCATGCTGGCCAACACGCTCCAGGCGGTGATCTCGCAGACGCTGTTCAAGCGGATCGACAAGAAAGGCATGGTGCCCGCGGTGGAGATCATGCTCTGCACCCCCGCGGTGCGTAACCTGATCCGCGAGAACCGGGCGTTCGAGATCCCCAACGTGATCGAGACCAACCGTGCGTTGGGCATGAACAGCCTGGATAACGCGATCGCCGAGCTGTACTTCAACGGCATGGTCAGCCGCGAAGACGCGATCGCTCAGGCGGCTTACCCCGAGAAACTCGAGCGTGCGCTCGTTGCGTAATGGACCGCCGGTATTAGTTCACCGCAGGGCTTGCTGCCGATCAGGGACGAGAAATCCATATGCCTACCTATCGCTACCAGACGCGCACGACGGGAGGAGACACATCGGTCGGCATGCTCAGCGCGGACAACGCGTTGTCCGCTGCTCAACAGCTGCGTTCGCAGGGGCACACGGTTCTTCAACTGACGCCGGTGAATCAGCGGCGTAAGAAGACGGCCGCCGAGTGGTTCAAGGCGTTGAACTACACGTCCGGGCCGTCGCAGCGCGACATCCTGAATTTCACGACGCAGCTCGCGGTCATGATCCGGGCGGGCATCAGCATCCGAGCTGCGCTCGAGGGCATCGCTGAGCAGCAGGAGAACGCGAAATTCCGTGACATCCTGTTGCAGATCAAGCAGGACGTCGAGTCCGGCAAGCAGTTCAGCGAGGCGCTCGCAAAACACCCCAAGCTGTTCGGCCCGCTGTACATCAACATGGTCCGGGCGTCGGAGATGTCGGGCAGCTTCAGCCAGATGCTCGAGCGCATCGCCGCTTACCTCGCGCAACAGATCGAGACCCGCGCGATGGTCATCGGCGCGATGATCTACCCGAGCGTGATCGGCGGGCTGGCCGTCGCGGTGACGATCTTCCTTTTGACCTTCGTCCTGCCCCGGTTCGCCGCGGTGTTTGAAGGCAAGGAAGCCGCGATGCCCTGGCCGACGATTTTCCTGATGAACCTCTCGGGGTTCATGGTGCAGTGGTACTGGGCGGTCATCGGCGGCCTGATCGTCGCGCTCGTCGGGTTTGTGATGTTTGTCAAGACCGAGCCCGGCGGGTGGTGGTTTGACGCGACGAAGCTGCGGTTCCCGATCTTTAAGAAGATGTTCCGCGCTCTGTACATCAGCCGGTCGTTGCAGACCATGGGCGAGCTGGTCAACGCGGGCGTGCCGATGCTCGACACGATCGCGATCACCGGCGAGATCAGCGGCAACCGCCTGTTCAAACGCCTGTGGGCGAGCGTTTACAACTCGGTCAAGCAGGGCAAGAAGATCGCTCAGCCGCTGACAAAAACCAAGCTGCTGCCGACGGCGGTGGTCCAGATGATCGGCGCCGGCGAGGAATCCGGCAAACTCGGCGAGGTGCTCGACGAGGTTTCCGGGTTTTACACCCGCCAGCTCAAAGAAGCCATCAAGATGGTGACCAGCATGATCGAGCCGATCATGATCATCGTCATGGGCTCGGTCGTCGGCTTCATCGCGATGGCGATCATCCTGCCCATCTTCAAGCTTTCGACTCTGGTCAAGTGACCTCCCACGAGAGTGAGGCTGCGCGGATGATGACGGTCTTAACGGGCGGGCAAGATGGAAATCGTCCGGTAAACATCCCGTCCCGGTGCGCATCGCCAGGATTGGATCGTATGGATTGACCCGCGAGAGATTCACGAGCCATGAACCCGCATTGCTTCTCACAGCCCCATCATCGTCTGTCGCGTCGGGCCGGCGGCTTTACGCTGATCGAAGCGGCGCTGGCGACCGTGATCATCGGCACGGGCGTCCTGTCGATCGTCGCCGCCCAGCAGGCGTACCACCGCAAGAATGACTGGGCCCAGCGCACCGGCACGGCGATGTTGCTGGCCAACGAGATCCGCGAGCTGAGCCTGTCGATGCCGGTCCACGACCCGATCACCGGATCGACGAACCTCGGGCCCGAATCCAATGAGATCGTCGCGGGCAGCCCGGATGTGTCGTTGTTCGATGACCTGGACGACTTCGCGGGCACGGTCGACGCGACCGGCAAGGGAACCGGCATGACCATCAGCCCCCCGATCAATGCGTTACGCCAGCCGGTGGCGGATATGGCCCGTTGGTCTCAACGGATCATGGTTGAACGGGTGTGGGAAGACTACATCAACGCCCCGAGCGGCCCGACCCTGCCCGCGCTGGACACGCTGATCGACGCGGGTTTGGGGAAACGGACGGTTGTCCGCATGACCGTTGACATCCTTTATAACGACCCGGTCAACGGCCAGAAACAGGTGACGTCGCTGTCATGGATCGTGACCCAGTAAAACCGGAGGCCGAGGACTGCACGATGGTTCGAATGAATCGACATCATGACGCCGGCGCCGCCGCGATCCTGGCGATGATGTTCCTGGTGATTTTTTCGTCGCTGGCGGCCGCGATGGCGATCGTGTCGCAGGGGAATCTCGCCACGGCGGATTCACACCTGAAGATCAATCGCGCCATGGCCGCGGCCGAGACCGGCATGGATTTCATCATGTTCCGGGTCGACACCGTCGCCGCCGGCGTCACCACCAAAGCCGGCCTGATCTACGACCCCGCCAGATCCAGCTACAGCTCCGGGTCGGTGCACCCCGATGGAGACGTGACTCAGCTCTGGGCCCAATTGCGGCAGGGCCTGATCGATTCGCTTTCCACCGATTTCCAGTACCAGACCAAGTCCTTTCAGACGGTCAACGGCAAGCTGACCATCCCCGAGATCGAGGTCTCGCCGGGCGGCCCGACGTTCATGGCCACCCTCGAGCCGCACCCGCTGGCTCATCCCAACGGCAACCTTCAGTACAACGCGGATTTCTATAAGCGCGAGCCCTACAAGAGCATGGGCGTCAGCTCCGCCAATCCGCTCGATGCGACCTGGGTCCGCGTCTCCGTGACCGCGTATGACGGCCCCACGGGCAACCGGATCGAACGCACGCTGTCGATGGACTTCAAGATCGACAAGCGTAACCGGTTCGCCATCCTCTCCAAAAGCCGGGTGATGATCGGCAAGAACGTCATTATCGAAGGCCCGATCGGCTCCCGGTTCACCGAGACGAACCTGAACAACGGCCACCCGGTCCAGATCGAGTCCGACTTCCGCGGGCTGCACCCCGATCTCGACGCGAAGCTCGACCTGTTGCTCGGCTCCATCATCGGCGGCACGGTCGACCCCGTCACCGGGGTGGACCATCAAGACACCGACGGCGACAACCGTCTCCGGATCGGCAACTTCGTCGAAACCGGCAACCTCGACGACCCTTCCACGCCAGACTACGACGAGGCGAACGATTTCGACTTCGACAATGACGGCTACATCGACGAGCTCGACCTCTTCCTCGGCCAGTTCGGAACGCTTGACGCCACCACCGGGCGGTACCGCGTCACGACGACCGCCCTGGAGACGGGGGGCGTCGGCGCCGTCCAGGCGTCGCAGCTCGTGAAGTTGATCGACACCTTCGGCGATCCGACCCGCGACGGCTACAACGACGGCGTCATCGACAGCCTGGACCGCTACTCGAAGCTGCGGGGCGAGATCCACCTCAAGTCCGATGAAGCCAGCTGGAACGCCGGCGCCGCGGGCGGCGCGTACGAGTCCTATGTCCAGGGCCCGATCCAGCCGGAATTCAACGAAAACGCTATGAATTTCCAGTCCGGCGAGGTCGACAAGTATCAGTTCGGCCCCAGCGACTTCAACGTCGACTACTACCGGAACCTCGTCTCGGACCCGAACAACGAGCTGGATGCGCAGGCGTTGCCTCAGGTCGCCGCCAACCCCGGCGGCGTCGACCCCGACGGCCCGCAGCCGCTGGGCAACGAGGTGACCGAATCGGTCCCGTTCGGCGCCGCCCATCCTTACGATTACTACACGCGCCCGGTCTACGAGAACATGACCTTCACCAACGTGAGGATCCCCAAGGGCACCAATGCGCTGTTCAAGAATTGCACCTTCATCGGCGTCACGTTCGTCGAGACCGAGACCAATATCGCGGGTCAGGCCGACTTCAACTACGCGGGGATGCAGGAGGCCGACGGGGAGCAGAAACACCCGGACCGTTTCGTGAGCATCGACGGGCAGGACGTCTACGACACCAAGACGATCGCCAACAACATCCGTTTTGACGGCTGCCGCTTCGAAGGGACGGTGGTTTCGGATGCGCCCAACGAATTCGCGCACGTCCGCAACAAAGTCGCCTTTACCGGCAGGACGCAGTTCGAGATCGATAACTCGGCCTACCTCACGGACGAAGAAAAGCAGCTTTACAAGCGGAGCACGATCCTGACGCCGCACGTCTCGGTGGAGATGGGCACCTTCATCGCCCCGCACGACAACAATGAAACGGTCGACCTGTCGGGGACGATCGTGGCGGGCGTGCTGGACATGCGCGGCCAGGTGACCGTCAACGGGTCGATCATCACCACGTTCGAGCCTCAGAGCAACACCGGCCCGGTGCTCGGCGACACCTCGCCGCAGTTCAACACCACGCTGGGTTACTTCTCCAAGAGCCAGGGCGACCTGGAAGCCGAGGTCCCGACGACCGGCCTGGGCGTGATCCAGGTCCGCCTTGACCCGACCCTCCCGATGCCCGATGTGATTAACGGGCCGATCGAGTTCCGGCCGATTTATCAGACGTATTACGAAGGCACGCCGTAGTTGAGGTCTTCAGAGACAGGCGGCCGCAACGCGCGCGTTCGGCCCGAGGAAGCGCCATGAACGCTCATCAGGCATCACGCATCACTCCCCCCAAGCCGTCCGCCCGGCGCCGCGCGGCGGGCCTGTCGTTGGTCGAATTGCTGGTGTCGCTGGCGATCGTCGCGTTGCTGCTCAGCGCGACGATGGTCGCCATCGACGCGAGCTTCCGGGCCTACGCTTCGGCGGCCGAGTCGGCGAGCACCCAGACCGCCACGCGCATGGTCACCCACCGATTGTTGACGCTGGTGCGGACCTCGACGGCCCACGGACCGCTCGAACCCTCGGTCGACGCGACCTGGCCGGTGACGCTGACCGGCGACACGCTGGAGAGCCGACATCTTACGCTGATCGACAACCGCGGCAATGAACTGCGCATCGAATACCGCCCGGCCAATGACGAATTGTGGCTGATCAAAAAGCCTTTTGGAGGGGGCGCCACGGTGACCCAGCCCCTCTTGAGCGGGGTGACGGCCGCCACCTTCCATGCGTTGCGGCGACAGGACAGCAGCGGGGTGTGGGTTCTGGAGCGGGCGTCGGTCGATATCACGGTCCAGCCCGACACGGACGCCACGCTGGCGATCGAATCGGCCAACACGCCCGCTTCGCGGGTGGTGGCGTCGACCATGCCGCGCCGGTTGAACTGAGCCGCCCAGCGGCCGCCTGACATCAAAAGTTTGACACGGGACGCCGGCTTCAATCGGCGTTCTGTTGCGGATCGGGCGTGAGGTTTTGCCGGTGGTAACGATCAGGTAAACCACGGATCGCCTAACCTTCCTTGCTTTACTGGACCAGCTTTCCGGGGAATCGTAAGGTTCGATAACGGTTGGCCGTTTCGTTGCCGCGTCCGGTGTTCGGGCGTGGGGAGCGGCCGGTTGGAGGCAGATTATGGAAAGGGCAGTTCATGTTGCGCAAGCTTCCGACCATCCTGGCAGGTGGGGCGGTGATCGCCGGCGCCGCGGTCGCGGGCGCCGAGCCGATCGCGCTCACCGGCGTTATCCGCGACTTCAAGGTCGATCACCCCGACTTCGAGACATACCCCAACACCTATAACAAGGTCGCCACAACGCTCGACGCGGACGGCAAGCCCGTGCTCGACATGAAGCACTACAACAAACAGAAGGGGACGGACAAGCAGTCGGTTCATTCCCCCGAATCGTTCGCCCAGTGGTATCGCGACGTCCCTGACGTGAACATCGCGATCCCGCACTCGATCGAGCTGGCGGAGCATCCCACCAAGCCGGGCGTGTACTGGTTCGCCCGTGAGAAACAGATGCCAGCCCCGAACAACTACTTCTTCCCGATCGACGAGATGGGCTGGGGCCTGACCTACCCGATGCCCGGTCACCCGCTCAAGTGGGAGTCCGGCGGGGTGCACAACTTCCACTTCACCTATGAGCTGAAGACCGAGTTCACCTACACCGATCCCAATGAGCGCGATCAGGCCTTGATGTTCGAGTTTACGGGCGATGACGACGTGTGGGTCTTCATTAACGGCAAGCTCGCGGTCGACCTCGGCGGCGTGCACAGCCAGCAGAGCGCTTCGGTGAATCTGGATGAGAAGGCTGCCGATCTCGGCCTCGAAGCCGGCGGCACTTACAGCCTGGACCTGTTCTTCGCCGAGCGCCACACCAGCGAGTCCAACTTCCGCATCGAAACCACGCTGACGCTGGTCGAGGTCGAGCCGACGACGGTGAGCCCGCTGTACGACTGACCCTCGTCTCTGAAAACGACTTCATCCGACTCGCGGCGGCGCGGCGCTTCTTAAAGCCCGCGCCGCCGTCTTTTATTTGGAGACGATATGAACCACAGAGGCGCAGAGGGCGCGGAAAAGAGTAGAAAGCTCTGTGTCCTTTGCGCCTCTGTGGTTCAACTGATTCTGGAACGCTGAACTGGACGGCTGCGAAAGTCCCAACGGCAAGAATTATTCGTTCGGTACTTTTCAGAAGAAACGCCGTTCTTGGCGTGAAGCAACCCGTCAGATGCGGCGGAGGATCAGGGTGTCGTTCTGGCCGCCGAAGCCGAATGAATTGGACAGGCAGGTGTTGACGGCCGCGTCGCGGGCCTGGAGCGGGATGTAGTCGAGGTCGCAATCGGGGGCGGGGTCGTGAAGGTTGGCGGTGGGGGGGAGCTTGCCGTCACGGATGGCGAGCACGGCGGTGATGGCCTGGACGACGCCCGCCGCGGCGATGAGGTGGCCCATCATGGACTTGATGGAGGAGACGGGCGGGGCGTCGCCGCGTTCGCCGAAGACGGATTTGATGGCCTTGGTCTCGATCGAATCGTTTTCCTTGGTGCCGGTGCCGTGGGCGGCGACCCAGTCCACCTCTTCGGGGCCGACGCCCGCGTGCTGCATGGCGTCGCGCATGGCTTTGGCTGCGCCGCGGCCGTCGGGGTGGATGTCGGTGATCCGGTAGGCGTCGGCGGTGGAGCCGTAGCCGGCGATCTCGGCGAGGGGCGTCGCCCCGCGTTGCCTGGCGTGTTCGAGGGTTTCAAGCACGAGCATGCCCGCCCCCTCGCCCAGGACGAAGCCGTCGCGGTCGCGGGAGAACGGCCGGGACGCGGTGGTCGGGTCGTCATTGCGGTTGGACAGGGCGGTGAGCCGGTTGAAGCCGGTGACCCCGAAGGGGTGGATCATGGTGTGGGCGCCGCCCGTGACCATCACGTCGGCGTGGCCGCGTTTGAGGATCTCGGTGGCTTCGCCGATGGCCTGGGTCGATGCGGCGCACGCGGTGAGGCAGTTGTAGGTCGGCCCCATGGCGTTGAATTCCAGCGCGAGATGGGTCAGCGGCATGTTGGGCTCCTGCTCGATCTCGCGGTCGGCGGTCATGCGTTGGGCCGCGGTCCTGGCCCAGGCCACGCTGTCGGACGCCCGGTCGTCGGCGCTCCACGACGCGAGGCAGGAGGCGACGTAATTGTCGAAGTCGATGGAGCCCTCCCCTGAGCCGAGGTAAATGCCCAGGCGGGTCGGGTCCAGGTCGGCGAAGGCGTCGAGCCCGGCGTGCTTCCAAGCCTGGGCCGCGGCGCCGAGCGCGAAGCCGGTGTTGTGCCCGACGCCCTCGTGCAGCGATGGGTCGTCGACATAGGGCCGCCAATCGTAGTCTTTCACCTGCGCGGCGAACGTTGTGGGGAAGGTCGACGCGTCGAAATGCGCGATCGGCGTGATGCCGGACACGCCCGCCAGCAAGTTGGACCAGACGCTCTCAATGTCGTGGCCCAGCGGCGTGATCCAGCCCATGCCGGTGATGACGATGCGTTCGCTCATGATCCGACTCCCTTTACATTCCGGGATTGATGATCGCGTCCGCGATCAGTGAGTCCAATTCCTGGTTGGAGACCTCGCTGGTCGGCAATGTTTCAGCCAGCTTCCGCCCGTCGTCGATCATCTGCTCGATCCATTGATTGAGGACCCCGCTGGCGGGGGCGGCGCCCAATTCGCGGTCTGCTTTCTTATCCGTAATAAGTGTAGACATCGCGTCGCGGACGTCGACCGGCAGGGTGATGCCTTCGAGCACGGCCGCGAACGGCGTCGGCGGTTGCCGCTGATGGATGTTGATGTAACGGACGCACGCGAGCGGCCGTAGGGCGTACAGGTATTTTTTCCGAACCGGCTCCGGGTGGCCGCTGATGTATTTATCCCAGACGTTGCCTGCAAGGCTCAGATAATGATAGACGGATTTTTTGGCGTCGAAATACCGCTGTCGCAGCTTGACCAGACGCCCAGAGACGACGCCGTCGGCTTCGTAGACAATGGGGGAATCGAGCCATTCCAGAAGCGGCGAATTGCTCTTTCGCATCAGCTCGGCCGCTTTGCGGATATCCCAGCCCGCCAGGTCGAGGTCGTTTTCGCCGTGGATATCGAATGCATCGGCGGGCGGGCGGAGCCTGAGGTATTGCGCGGCCGGCCGCACGAAGATGAAACGGACATCGAAGTCGCTGTTCGAGGACGCAAACCCCCACGCACGGCTTCCGCTCTCGCAGGCAAAGACAACCCGGAGGTCACGCTCCTGTTCGAGCCGGCGCAGGTGACTGCGGACAAGCGGCCTGACCTGATCCACCGCGGGGTCGATCCCCAGGCCTTCGGTGTGGACGGCAGGGTCAGCCATGGCTTACTGCTCCAGCCGCCCCAACACGATTGCCGTGTTCTGGCCGCCGTAGCCGGTGGAGTACACGACGGCGTGCCGGAGGTCGGCGGCGGTTGGCTCGTTCACGGCCGGGCCCAGGCCGTCGAGGGGCGCGTCGCGATTAAGGATCGGCGGGACGGTCTGGGCCTGCAGGGCCTTGGCGGCGAACGCCAGGTCGACGCCGCCCGAGCCGGCGCCGCAGTTGCCGACCTGGGCCTTGCTGGACAGCACGGGGACCTGGGCGAGCCGGTCGCCGAAGACGCGCCGCAGCGCGGCCGCCTCGGCCCGGTCCCACTCGGGGCAGCCGATGCCGAAGGGGACGATCAGGTCGATGTCGGCCGGGCTCACTCCCGCGTCGGCGATGGCGTTCTGGATGGCCGCGCCGATCGCCCGGCCCTCGGGGTCAGGCGTGCGGTTCTTGGTTTGCCGGTTGACGGTCTGCGACGCGGCGAAGCCGAGCACCTCGGCGTAGGCCTGGGCGCCGTCGCGGCCGTCGAACGTGTCGGCGGCCTCCAGGACAACGATGCCGCCGCCCTCGCCGATGGCCATGCCGGTCGCCCGCTTATCGAAGGGGCGCACTGCGTCGGCCGGCCGGTCGTTGCTCGTCGTGTTGAGACGCCCGGTGAGCACCTGGCGGAGGAAGGCCATCGGGTTGAGCTTGGATTCGGTCCCGCCGCAGAAGCACAGGTCGGCCGCGCCGCGCTGGATGACGCGGAGCGATTCGCCGATGGACAGGCCCGAGGACGACTCGCCGCAGGTGATGGTGTTGGACGGGCCCTGAGCGTCGTGCACGATCGTGACGTGGCAGGCGAGCATGTTCGGCAGATACTTGAGGAGCCACAGCGGCGTGAGGTGGCTCATGCCGGACTCGCCCCACTTGTGCATGTCGAAGTCGCCCCCGCTGGCGCCCTCGGCCGTCCGCGCCTCGGCCAGGGCGGCGGTGAGCTCGTCGATCTCGCCGGCGATCAGCCCGGCGCCGATGTGGCAGCCCACCCGATCGGGGGCGTAGGAGCGTTCGTCGCCGTTGGTGGTGCCGGGGGTCTGGAGGCCGGCGTCGCGGGCCGCCAGGTCCGCGGCCACGACCGCGAGCTCGATATCGCGGGCCATGACCTTGGTCGCCTTGCGGTAGGTCTTGGGCACATGGTCGCGGATCTTGAACGGGGGCGCCTCGGCGGCGATGCGGCAGTCGAACCCCGCGGGGTCGAACGCCTGGATCGGCCCGATCCCGGATTCCCCGGCCGTCGCCTTCGTCCAGGTCGCTTCGATGCCCAGCCCCAGCCCGGTCACGGGGCCCAATCCAGTAATCACAACGCGTCGAGTCATAAGCGGAATAGTGTATCTTTCGTGAGGGCCTCACGCTCAGCCCCGCCCGGCCGTCGGGAGGATGGCTGAGCGGCGGAGTCCGTGCCGGGCTCGGTCGTCCGGATGCCGTCGGGGCGGCGTCCGCATACACTGAATAATGTTATGCTGACCCACCGCATCATCCCGTGTCTCGACGTCAAGGCGGGCCGCGTCGTGAAGGGCGTCAATTTCGTGGAGCTGCGCGACGCAGGCGACCCCGTGGAGATCGCCCGGCAGTACGACCAGGCCGGCGCCGATGAGCTGGTCTTCCTGGACATCAACGCCAGCCACGAGAACCGCGACATCATGTACGACATGGTGACCCGCGTCGCCGAGCAGTGCTTCATGCCATTCACGGTCGGGGGCGGCATCCGCACGATCGACGACGTCACGGCCTTGATCCAGGCGGGCGCCGAGAAGGTCAGCATCAACACCGCCGCCGTGCTGGACCCGCAGATCGTCCAGCAGACCGCGCGCCGGTTCGGGACCTGCGCCACGGTGGTCAACATCGACCCGAAGCGGGTCAGCGCCGCCGAGTTCCTCGAACATTTCGAAGCCAGCGGGCAAACCCTCCCGGCGGATGGCGGATGGCGGACCGCGGACGGCGGGTGGTTGAGCGTGGATGCCCTAGACCGTTCACCTGACCTCACCGATCCGCCCTCCGGCGTCATCTTCGAGGTCCACACCCACGGCGGCCGCAAGCCGACGGGGCTGGAGGCGGTTGCATACGCCAGACAGGTGGTGGCGTTAGGGGCCGGTGAGATCGTGCTGACCAGCATGGATGCGGACGGCACACAAGACGGGTACGACATCGAGATCACCCGGCGGGTGTCGGACGCGGTGGATGTGCCGGTGGTGGCGTCGGGGGGGTGCGGCGGGCCCGGTCATATGGTCGAGGTGCTCCAACAGACCCGGGCGGACGCGGTGCTGGCGGCGAGCATTTTCCACTACGGCCAGTACAGCATCGCCGAGGCGAAACAAGCGCTGGCGGGGGCCGGCCTGCCGGTGCGGGTCCTGACCGAGATATGATGTTAGTGATCCTGTGTTACACTGTTGGAATCCCTCGCGAAAGTGGGGCCGGGGCATCGTCGCGACGCGGCGATGAGGATGAGCCGACTTGACATCATGCCGTGATTCTTTAAGGACCCGCCTGTGAGTGACGCTTCGTCCCTGGAACCCCTTCATTCCCCCGACGCCGCGGTCGCCGCCGCCCCGGTGGACCACATCGACGAACGCAAGTCCATCGCGGACACGCCGCTGTTCAAGTTCTTCGAGGCGGCCGTTCGTTTTGAATCGTCCGACCTCCTGCTCCGCGGCGGTCAGATCCCCAAGCTCCGGCTCAAAGGCGCCCTCAAGAACATCGATGTCCCTCCGATCGACTCGACCGACTTCGAGCGTTGGATCGAATCGTCCTTGAGCGAGGCGCAGTGGCAGCATTACGCCGACATGGGATCGCTTGACCTCGGGGTCGATTTTCAGATCCAAGGCGGTACGCACCGCTTCCGCATCAACCTGTTCCGAACCCGCGGCCGCTCCTCCATCGCCGCCCGCCGCGTTTCGGCGGAGATCCTCAACTTCGAGGAGCTCTACCTCCCGCCGATCATGAACCAGCTCTGTGAATGTCGGCAGGGCCTGATCCTGCTCTGCGGCGTCACCGGGTCGGGCAAGTCCACCACCATCGCGGCCATGCTCGACAAGATCAACCATGACCGCGCCTGCCACATCGTCACCATCGAAGACCCGATCGAGTACCTGTTCGAAGACAAGAAGGCGATGATCAACCAGCGCGAGGTCGGCATGGACGTGCCCGACTTCCCCACCGCCCTCCGCGCCCTGGTCCGCGAGAACCCCGATGTCGTCCTCATCGGCGAGATGCGCGACAAGGAAACCTTTGAAGCCGCGCTGCAGGCCTCCGAGACCGGGCACCTGGTCTTCGGCACGATCCACGCCTCGTCGGCGTCCCAGGCCTTCGCCCGCATCTACGACCTGTTCCCTCAGGAGGAGCGTGAAGCGATCCGCAACCTGCTCGCTTATCAGATGCAGGGTTTCATCTATCAGAAGCTGTTGCCGACCCTCAAGCCCGAGATCCAGCGCGTCCCCGCCGTCGAGGTCCTGCTCCAGTCCCCGCCGACCCGCAAGTTCATCATCGAAAACCGCGAGGACGAACTGCCCAAAGTCATGAAGGAGCACAGGGAGGCCGGCATGCAGACATTCACCGACAGCCTCGTCGAACTGGTTGAGAGGCAGTTTATTCACCCCAAGGTCGCTCAACAGAACGCGACGTCTCCCGAGGAGGTCAAGATGCGCCTCCGCGGTATATCGACTTAAATGAACGGATGTGCGATGCGGCCGGTGAAGCAGACAAACGGCTTCGACGGTTTGACGCTTCGCTCCGCAACGTTTTTTTCCGTCATTGATCTCCATCATCCATCAGTCCTCAACGATCCGATATGAACGTTCTTGCTCAATCCGCTTTCCTGATGAACTGGTTCACGCCGTTGTTTTTCGCCGTGCTTGTCGGCGGTTGGGCGTGGGTCGTCTCGCACATCGACAAAGACGCCGAGTATTACTACCTGCCCCGGCCGTGGACGAACCTCGCCCTGATGGCCACGGGGATCGTCGGCTTCGGGCTGATGCTGCTCATCCCCTACTTCATCCTCGGGCTCATCGTCGGCCTGCTGCCGCTGGTCGGGGGCATCCTCGCCTACGCCTATTACCGCAACACCCAGGTGCCCGAGCAGGCCCGGTGGACGCTGTCGCTCGATTCGATCAAGCAGAAACACGAGCAGCGGCAGCACGCCCTGGCCCAGAAGCGGGCGACGATCACCCTCATGACGCGCGACGACGGCGTCATCGAGGTGCCCAGCGGCGATACGCCCGAGGCCCGCGCCCACGAGGTCTTCAGCGCGGTCGTCGATTTCGCCCTCCCCCGCGGCGCCGAGCAGATCGACATGGTCGTCACCTCCGACCGCGCCGCTCTCGTCGCCGTGGTCGACGGCGTCAAATACCCCCAGCCCGAGTTGGGCCCCCGCGAAGCCCTGGAGGTGATCGACTATCTGAAAAAGACCGCCGAGCTCGACATCGACGACCGTCGCAAGAAGCAGATCGGCACGATACGTTTCGACGCCGCGGAGCATGGCAAACATGAGCTGACTATCACCACCGCCGGATCGACCCGCGGCCTGACCATGTCCATGGCCGTCGACGTCGCCGCCAAACAGCAGATGGGGATGCACGAGATCGGCCTGCTCGACGCCCAGTCCGAACAGGTCGAAAAACTCATCCGTCAGGAAGGCAAGACGATCATCATTGCCGCCGCGCCGGGCACGGGCCTCACCACCACTCTTTACTCCTTCCTCCAGGAGCACGATCCCTACACCCAATCGGTGGTCACCCTCGAGGACGAGGAGGTCTTCGAGATCGAGGGCGTCAGCCACAACCGGCTCCCCCCCGGCATCGCGGCCGGCCAGTTCAACGAGAAGCTCGCCGCCGTGCTCCGCACCGACCCGTCGGTGGTCGGCCTCAACCGGCTGCCCGACGCTCAGACCGCCCGGATCATTGCGCCTTACGCCAAGGATGAAATCCGCTTCTACGTCGGCCTGCCGATCGACAACACCTTCAAAGCCGTCCGCACCTGGGTCAAGGCGATCAACGACCCCAAGCTCGCCGCCGCCAGTCTCGGGGGCGTCGTCACCCAGCGCCTCGTCCGCAAGCTCTGCCCGACCTGCCGCGCACCGTACCGACCCGACCCGGCGGTGCTCAAGAAGATGAATCTGCCGGTCGACAAGGTCGGCCAACTCTTCCGCGCCTCGGGGCAGGTGCTGGTCAAGGACAAGCCGACCACCTGCCCGCTCTGCCAGGGCATCGGCTACCGTGGCCGTGTCGCGGTGTTCGAGATCATGGTGCTTGATGACGAAGCCCGCAAGTTCATCGCCGCCGGCGACCTTGACGGGCTCCGCACTCATTTGCGCCGCAACAAGATGCTCTACCTCCAGGAGGCCGGGCTCGCCAAGGTCGTTGAAGGCGTCACCGACATCAAGGAAATCACCCGCGCCCTCGGCGAGGGGCGGAAAAAAGCCGCGGCGCCCAGCCCCGCCTGAACCTAGAACCTTATTACGCGATACACGCCATGCTGTTGAACATCATCATCATCGTCTTCCTGCTCGGCATGACCGGCTGGTGGGCCAAGCAGGGTTTCTTTTCCGGCTTCCTGCACCTTTGCCTCACCATCGTCGCCGGCGCCATAGCGCTGTCGTTCTGGGAGCCGCTGGTCCTCTCGTTCATCATCTACCGTTTCCCCGCCGCTGCGTGGACCATCGGCCTCATCGGCCCGTTTATCCTGATCCTGTTTGTCCTGCGGGTCGCCATGGACAAGCTGGTGCCGATGAACATGCATTTTGTCCCGATCATCGATAACGTCGGCGGCGCGGCGTGCGGCCTCATCTCGGGCGTGCTGACCGCCGGGCTCGTGATCGTCGGCCTGGGGTTCCTCCCGCTCGGGCCGAGTTTCGCGGGGTATCAGCCGCTGGTGGTGACCGCCGACGGGCGGGTCCAGCCGTCCGACTCCGGCTTATGGCTGCCCGTTGATACTTTCACAGTCGGCATCTTCGAGAAACTGTCGGCCGGTCCCTTCGGCACGTCCACCCCGTTGGCCGAGTATCGGCCTGAACTGGCGATGAAGGCCGCCTTGGTCCGTCTGCGTTATGACGAGAACGCGTCGATCGTCGCGGTGCCCGGCGATGTGGAGTTGTCCAAGGTGTATGAACACCAGGCCCCCATCCCCGAACTGCCGCTGCTGGTCGCCGACGCGTTGGGTGAAGACTTCAAGCGGGCCGACCGGAAGGTCGTGATCGTCGACACCGTCTGGGAAAACAAGCTGGGACGGGTCGGCACGTACGACGCCGACGCCACCGCCCGCATCCCCGCGACCCAGGTCCGACTGGTCACCCGCAAACGCAGCGGCGGACGCACCGTGATCACGGAGTATCCCCCGGTCGCCGAGGCCAAAGGCACACGCGAAGGCCCGCGCATCTTCCGCCCATTCGACAACGACCGGGTCTTCGCCTTCTCCACCTCCCGGGATGAGATCGGCTGGGTGTTCCTCGTGCCCGCGGATGAAGAGCCGCAGTACATCATGGTCCGGAATCTGCGTCTCTCGCTTCAAGGCAACCAGGTGATCTGGGACCGCGACACCGAGAACCTCGTCGCGGTCGTTGGCTCCGTCGAGAGCGAAGCCGCCGCGACAGGCGCCGCCGCGTCTTCCCCGCCCGCTACCGGAACGGTCGACGACCGCGACGGCCCCCGGACCGGCAGCGTCGCGAGGGAGATCGTGCTGACCGATGCGCTCCCCGCCCATATCAGTAAGAACAACGCCCAAGGCCTTCAGTACCAGAACGACGCCATCATGTCCGGGAGCGACACGGTTAAAAAAGGCGTCGGATCGCTCAGCAGCCGGACCCGCGCCACCAAGATCTTCAAGCCCGGCCACAAAGGCATGGTCCGCCTCGAACTCACCCGCGACAAGGCCCAGTCCCTCCTCGGCGCCGCCCGCGCCTCGGCCGCCCGGCTCGGTGGGGTCTGGCTCGAAGACACCCGCGGCGACAGGTGGGAGCCCACCGCTTACGTGGTCCTCAAGGGCAACGGCGATCAGGAAATCTCCGTCGACGCCGCCGCGCCCATCCGCTCGGCCTCGCAACTGCCGATCTCCTCCATGACCGGCAACGACAAGCTCTACCTTTACTTCCTTGTCGATCGCGGCCTCACCATCACCAGCTACCACGTCGGCAAGACGACCCAGGCTGTCGACCTCCGCGTGCCCTGACCATGCCGGCCCCAACGCCCCGGCCAACCCCTCCCCCGGACCTGGCGGGCCAGCGCGTCACGGTCATGGGGCTCGGCCGCTTCGGCGGGGGCGTCGGCGTCGTGAAATACCTGGCGGCGCAGGGCGCCGACGTGCTCGTGACCGACCTCGAGCCCGCCGATCGGTTGGCCGACAGCCTCGCGGCTCTCGACGGCCTCGACCTTAACTTCCGGCTGGGCGGGCACAACGTCAGCGACTTCACCACCTGCGACCTGGTCGTCGCCAGCCCGGCCGTCAAGCCCGATAACCGATTCTTGCGGGCGGCCAGGGCGGCCGGGATCCCCGTCACGAGCGAGATCCGGCTGCTCGTGTCACGCCTGCCAAACCGGCGGCGCACCATCGGCGTCACCGGCACCGCGGGCAAGTCCACCGTGACCGCGATGATCGGGCATCTTCTGGAAAAGGCAGGACAGCAGGACAGCAGGACAGCAGGAAAGGTCTGGGTGGGTGGGAATATCGGCGGGTCGCTGCTGGATGTTGTCGATCAGATCGGCCAGGAAGATTGGGTGGTCTTGGAATTGTCGAGTTTTATGCTGGAGGGGCTGCGGGAGGATCGCTGGTCGCCGCACATCGCGGTCATCACCAACATCACGCCGAACCATCTCGACTGGCACGGGAGCTTTTCGGCCTACCGCCGGGCCAAGTTTGCGATCTTCGAATACCAGCGCCCCTGGTCGTCCGTCGGTTCAAACGTCGATGAAGATTGGTTGGTCACCACCAGTGAGTTGGGAGAAGCGTTGCAGAACGAGTCAGCGGCGCGCGTTCATCTGGTCAACGCCCCCTTTCCTGACCGGATCCCGATACCTGGAGAGCATAACGCCTGGAACGCCGCCTTGGCCGTGGCGGTGATCGGGCTCGTGGTGGGGTTCGAGGAATCCCGAGCCGTGTGCTCGGCTCTGAAGGCATTCCCCGGCCTGCCGCACCGGCTGGAGTTTGTGGGCGAGTTTGCGGGGGTGAGATGCTACAACGACTCGAAGTCGACGACGCCGGAGGCGGCGCGGCTGGCGATCGAGAGCTTTGAGCCGGGAACCGTACATGTGATCCTGGGCGGGTACGACAAAGGCGTCGACCTCAAGCCGCTGGCCGTTTTAGCGGCCGAGCGGTGCAGGGGCGTGTATACGATCGGGGCGACGGGCGAAGCGATCTCTGATGCGGCGGATGGGGCCCTGCGTTGCGGGACGCTGGACGCCGCGGTGAAGGAAGCGGTGGGGCGGGCGGCGAGCGGCGACGTGCTGCTGCTGTCGCCGGGGTGTGCGTCGTGGGACCAGTTCGACAACTACGAACAGCGGGGGAACGCGTTCACGGCACTGGTTCAAAAAAGATAACCCCCGGCGTCCCGGGGGCTGTCTAGGTATCGTTACGCCAGGTCGTGCTGACGGAGTTTGGCGATGCGGTCTTTGGTCGCCGGGTGGGTGGAGAAGAGCTTGGCCATGCTCTCACCGGCCGACAGCGGCTGGACGATGAACATGTGGTTCGAAGACGGCATCTCGTGGTCCATCGGGATGCGTTTGGCCGAAGCTTCGAGCTTCTGCAGGGCGCTGATCAGGCCGTTCGGCGATCCGGCGATCGTGGCGCCGTCGGCGTCGGCGACGTACTCGCGGCTGCGGCTGATCGCCATCTGCACCACCACCGCCGCGAGGGGCGCGAGGATGATGAACAGCAGGGCGAAGATCGGGTGGATGTCACGGTTGCCGCCGCCGAACATGAAGATCCAGCCGATGTAGGAGATGGCGCCCGCGATGGTGGCCGCGATCGTGCTGGTGAGCGTGTCGCGGTTCTTCACGTGGGCCAGTTCATGGCCGACGACGCCCTCGAGTTCATCGTAGTTGAGCAGGGCGAGGGCGCCGCGGGTGACGGCCACCGCGGCGTTCTTGGGGTTACGTCCGGTGGCGAACGCGTTGGGGGCCTGCTGGGGGCAGACGTAGACCCGCGGCATGGGCAGGTCGGCGTTCTTGGCCAGCCGGCTCACCATCTCGATGAGGTCGGGCGCCGTTTTGGCATTGACCTCCTGCCCGCGCATGGCGGCGATGGCGATCTTATCGGAATAGAAGTACGCGCCGAAGTTCATCACGCCGCCGATGATCAGCGCGAGAGTGAGGCCCTGCATCCCGCCGAGGATGTACCCCGCCGCGAGGATCAGGCCGAACATCAGCCCCATCAGGCCGACGGTTTTCAGGTTGTTGACAAAGCTGATCATTGTGGAGCGTTCATCCTTTCCGGAATTTGTATTCGTCTATCCATACGCAAATCATATGCCGGGGTTCGCGGCGTCGCACGGGTTTGACAAAACGCTGTAAATCATTGTCAAAAATCAGGTTGGTATCGCTGCCATTTTCCAGGCGGCGGCGACCATGAGGAGGATGAAAGCGACGCGGATCTGCCGGATCGGCAGGCGGTGGGTCAGGGCGGCGCCGAGTCGGCCGCCGATGATGGCGGTGGGGATGAAGCAGGCGGCGAGAAGCAGGCCGTCATACCAGTGGTAGCCGTGGCCTGCGACCGAGGCGAGAGTGGCGTTTTTGTAGGCGGCGCCGACGGCGGAGGAAAGGCAGATGATGGCGGTGGAGTTGGCGATGCAGTTTTTCAGCGGGAGCTTGAGGAGGGTCTGCTGGAGGGGCGTGGCGATCGCGCCGCCGCCGATGCCCAGCAGGCCGGCGAAGGAGCCGAGGGCGCCGCCCACGGTCAGGCTCCGCGTCCGGGTGACGCGGGCGTCATGCAGCGATTCTTCCTTCGCTTTGGGCATGAGTTTCATGACATTGGCCGCGGCGACGTAGATCATGAATGCGGCGAGGATGCGGCCGAGCACGACGCCAGGGACGAAGTTGCTAAAGAAAGAGCCGATGAGCACCGTGACGATCGCCGCGGGCAACATCCATTTGAGGACTTTGGGGACCATCGCCTGGGCCTTGCGGTGCCGCAGGGCGGCGGGGATGGCGATCGCGACGTTGCCGATCATCGCGGCGGCCTGGTAGAGATGCTGGTACGGATTGCCGTAGGCGATGGTCAGCAGGGGGATGATGATGATCGAGCCGCCGATGCCCAGCAGCCCGCCGAGCACACCCGCGACGAAGCCGATGCCCGCGAGGATGGCGATGTTGGTGAGGCTGTAGAGCTCGATTGGCACGCGGTGGGTAGTGTAACCCGGCGTCCGGGCCGGCGTCAGGAGGGCGGGGCGGTGGTTTCGCCGTCGAGGAGTTGAAGCGGGATCGCCTGGGAGGGCAGGGATTTTTTAGGCCGATCCACCCGGGCCAGCAGCATCGTCGCGGCTTCACGGCCGAGTGCGGCGGCGTCGATGAGGAGCGTGTCCACGTTGACGCCCGCACAATCAATGCGTCGCGAGCCGACGCCGATGATCGAAAGGTCCTCCGGCACCCTGAGTTGGAGCTCACAGGCGGCGTGGAGCGCCGTGACCGCAGAGCGCGAGTCGGCGGTGATTAACGCGGTCGGCCGATTGTTGGCTTCAAGCAACGCCAGACAGAACGCACGGCGTTGCGGGCCGGTGAAGCGCTGCGTGGCGCGAAGATCCATCGGCTTGAGTTGAGCCGACTCGATCGCGTCACGGTAGCCCAGCCAGCAGTCGCCCATCTCGTCGGGGCGCCCCTCCCCGGAGGTCAGGAAGCCGATATGTTTGTGCCCCATTTGAACCAGCGATTGGACCGCCTGTTTCGTTCCTCCCCGACGATCGGCATAGACGCTGTTACGGCGGTGACGATCGTTGAGCCAGACGCAGGGGATGGCGTGCTCCGTGATCAGGTTCAAGATGTAGCGAGGCAGCGGGTGGCATCGGTGAATGATCAGGCCGTCGACCGACCATTCGCGCAACATCTTGGGGGTTGACAGGTCGGTCGATGCTTCGGCCGGGGGCTCTTCGCGGTCATTGAGCAACGCACCGACGGTCAGGTGCATGTCGCGCCGGGCGAGCACGTCGAGGATGCCGGCGCAGGCGTCGGTCAGCAGCGGGTCGCCTTCCTCGCGCTGCAGAGTCAGGACGCCGATGTTGTTGAATCGGCCGGTGCGCAGCGCCCATCGGTAGGAATTGGGCCGATAGCCGAGTTCCCGTGCGATGTCCAGGATGCGCTGCCGCGTTTCGGCGCGGTAAAGGTGACCTTTATTGTTGAGCACCTGGCTGACGGTGGGCACCGAGAAACCGCTGGCCTCGGCGATTTGCTTGATGGTTACCGGCATTGAGAGGGTCCTACCCTCCCCCCAGAGGCGTCGCGGGGGCAGCACGCTGCGGCGCCAGCATTAAAGCAGCATCCGATAGCCTGATATTGCGTTGGCTCCGCTTGGACTAAGCGACACGGATGGTTCGTTACAGACACTGCCGGCCACTTAGTTTATGTTAGTTGAAGGGTTTCTATCAAGCGTTGTTTGAAGAACTTACTGCAAATGGGCGGTTTTCCCTAATTGCGGTGTTTCACCCTATTTTGAATAGATTATCGCCCCGCGTTTGCCGGAATGGGTCCGACGACAAGAGTGGAAAAAGACGGTTTGTTGATTTGGCCCGGGTTATCGGGTGAACCGCACGGCGGCCATCCGCCTACGATCATGTAGCTTTTGACCGGCAGCCGATGTGGTAACCTGTTGGCCTTGATCAAAAGGGCCTGTAATGCCGGAGAGGCGTCGATGCCGATTTGCAGCGCGGCCGAGTGAAACGCGAGACGGATGGCTGGTGTGATGGCTGATCAGGACGACTGGCCCAATAGTGCAAACCTGGATTACGTGGAGGGCCTCTACGCCCGTTATCTGCAGGACCCCAACGCGGTCGAACCGGTCTGGCGGAGACAGTTCGACCAATGGTCCGGCGAACGGTCGGCGCCATATGTGGGGCGGGTGGGCCCCTCCTTCACCCGTCGCTCCGTGTTTGATCCGCCCACCGCTGAACCCGAGTCGGTTCCCACAAACGGCAATGGTAATGGCAACGGCCGCGCCGCCGTCCCGGCGCCGCTCGCTCCCACGTCGCCTCCTCCGGGCCATCTCGATGCCTCCCTGCAGCACCGGGTTGACCAGTTGATCCGCAATTATCGCGTCCGGGGCCACATCGTCGCCGCCCTCGATCCGCTGGGTCAACGTAACGAGGAGCCGCCCGAACTCAACCCCCGCTATTACGGCATCAGTGACGCCGACCTCGATCGGCCGGTGGTCACCTCCAACCTCCGCGGCCCCACGGTCCGGGAGATCATCGCCCAACTCCGCAACATTTATTGCCGCAATATCGGCGTGCAGTTCATGCACATCGACGACCTTCGGGTCCGCGAGTGGCTCCAACGCCGGGTTGAACGCTCGGAGAACCGCACCCAGCTCACCCGGAAGGAGCAGATCCGCATCCTGACCCGCCTCACGGATGCGGTGATCTTCGAGCAGTTCATCCAGCGCAAGTTCATCGGCGCCAAGTCCTTCAGCCTCGAGGGCGCCGAGTCGCTGATCCCGTTGATGGACCTGGCGCTCGAAACTGCAGGCGACCAGGGCGTCCGTGAGGTCATCATCGGCATGGCTCACCGCGGCCGGCTCAACATCCTCGCCAACATCATCGGCAAGAGCCCGCAGAAGATCTTCCGTGAATTCGAAGACGTCGATCCCCGGCGCTACCTCGGCGGCGGAGACGTCAAGTATCACATGGGGTACTCCGGCGACTGGCGCACCCGCCACGGCCAGAACATCCACCTTTCACTGTGTTTCAACCCTTCTCACCTCGAGTACGTGAACACCGTCGCCCTCGGGCGTATGCGCGCCAAGCAGGACCGTTCCGGCCTCGCCACCCGCGGCGACAAGGGCATGGTCATGCTCATCCACGGCGACGCCGCGTTCGCCGGCGAAGGCATCGTGCAGGAAACCTTGAATCTTTCCGCGCTGGACGGCTACACCGTCGGCGGCACGCTTCATATCGTCGTCAACAACCAGATCGGCTTCACGACCTCCGCCCGGGAGTCTCGCTCCTGCCGGTACGCGACCGACGTGGCGAAGATGCTCCAGATCCCCATCTTCCACGTCAACGGCGAGCAGCCCGAGGCCGTGGCCCAGGTGATCCGCCTCGCGATGGAGTTTCGCGCCGAGTTCAAGCGCGACGTGGTGGTCGACATGTACTGCTATCGCAAGCGCGGGCACAACGAGTCGGACGAACCTTCGTACACCCAGCCGCAGATGTACGCGCTGGTGAACGCCCGCGAGGGGGTGCGTGAACGCTACCTCAAGCACCTGCTCGAACTCGGCGGCGTCAACAGCCACGACGCCGACCGTATCGCTCAGCGACGCCATGAATTGCTTGAGAAGGAGCTGACCGCCGCCCGCAGCGACAGCTATGTTCCGGCCCCGCAGCACAAGCCCGACGGCATCTGGGACGGCTACCACGGCGGGAAGGAAGACCAGGTCGACGAGGTTCACACGGGCGTCGGGGCCGCCAAACTCAGCAAGCTCCTCAAGGCCACCGCCGCCCTCCCCGACGATTTCAACCTGCATCCCAAACTCAAGCGGCAGCTGGAGCATCGCGTGGAGATGGCCGAGGGGCAGCGCCCGCTGGATTGGTCGGCCGCCGAGACCGCCGCCTACGCCTCGCTGGCGGTCGAAGGGCACCGCGTCCGCCTCTCCGGCCAGGACTCGCAACGCGGCACGTTTTCCCACCGTCACGCCGTCCTGCACGATTACAAAGACGGGTACTCCTACACGCCCCTGCAACACCTCGCAGAAGATCAGGCGCCGGTGGAGGTCGTGAACAGCCCGCTTTCCGAAGTGGGGGTCCTGGGCTTCGATTACGGGTACAGCCTCGACTACCCCGAGGCCCTGGTGATCTGGGAGGCCCAGTTCGGCGATTTCGCCAACGCCGCCCAGGTCATCATCGACCAGTTCATCGCTTCGGCCGAGGACAAGTGGCGACGGCTTTCGGGGTTGGTCCTGTTGCTGCCGCACGGGTTCGAGGGCCAGGGCCCGGAGCACTCCTCCGCCCGGCTCGAGCGGTTCCTGGCGATGTCGGCCGAGGACAACATCCAGGTCACCCAGCCCACCACGCCCGCCCAGATGTTTCACCTGCTCCGTCGGCAGGTGCTGCGGCGTTGGCGCAAGCCCTTGGTCGTGATGACGCCCAAGAGTCTGCTGCGCCGTCCTGACTGCGTCTGCGACCTCGCGGATCTGCAGTCAGGCACGTTCCAACGCGTGATCCCCGATCCGGCGTCCGAGAAGCGCGAGCACGTGTCACGCGTCATCCTCTGCACCGGCAAGATTTACTACGAATTGACCAAACGGCGCAAGGAACTCCACCGCGACGACGTGGATATCATCCGGATCGAGCAGCTCTATCCGTTCCCGTCGCAAACCCTGCGGCAAGTCTGCACACGCTATCCCGACGAGACGCCCATTTTCTGGGTCCAGGAAGAGCCGGCCAACATGGGCGCGTGGCCGTTCATCAAAGCGAAATTCTGCTACCGTCTCTTCGATCGCCTGCACCTGCATGTGGCCTGCCGCAAGCCGTCGGCGAGCCCGGCGACCGGGTCCCGCGCCGCGCACCAGATCGAACAGGAGCAACTGCTCAGCGAAGCGTTCGGCGGCGGTTAAGCTATGCCCCACCCGATCCCCCTACCTCCCCACCGCACCGTTTGGAACCCAGCAGCATGAGCGTCGAACTCATCGTCCCGGAAGTCGGCGAATCCATCACCGAAGTTGAGATCGGCCAGTGGCTCAAGACAGAAGGCCAGGCCGTCAGCAAAGACGATCCGGTCGTCGAGATCGAGACGGATAAAGTCACCCTCGAATTGCCCGCCCCCGCGGACGGCGCCATCGCGAGGATTACCCATCCGCAAGGCGCCTCGGCGAAGGTGGGCGACATCATCGGGTACATGGAGGAAGGCGCTTCGGGCGCCGCCGGCGCAGCGACGGCGGACGCGCCGCCGCCGCAACCCGAACCGGCTCCCACGGAAGAGCCAGAGCCGTCGCCGCTCGACGGCGGCGTGCCGGATCAGGTCCCCGGCCGCCCCGACCCCCGGGTCATGCCCGCCGCCGCCCGCCTGCTCGATCAGCACGGCGTCGCCGCCGCGGACGTGGAGGCTACGGGCCCCGGCGGCCGGCTGCTCAAGGAGGACGTCGAGCGGCACCTCGCCTGGCGTCGGCCCGATCCAACCGACGCCCCCGAGTCGCCACGCGCCGCTCCCCAGCCCGCGCCGGCGCCGGCCCAGACCATCCCCGCGCCTCTACCTCTACCCCCGCGGGAGCTCTCGACCGAGCCGGGACGCGAGGAAGAACTCGTCCCCATGACCCCGATGCGGCGAAAGATCGCCGCCAACCTGGTCCAGGCCCAGCAAACCGGCGCCCTGCTTACGACCTTCAACGAAGTCGATATGACCGAAGTCATCTCGCTTCGCGCCAGGCATAAAGACGCGTTTCTCAAAAAGTACGACATCAAGCTCGGCTTCATGTCGTTCTTCGTCCGCGCGACCGTCGACGCGCTGCGCGAGTTCCCCGCCGTCAACGCCGAGGTCCGGGGCACAGACATTATTTACAAGAACTATCAGGACATCGGGATCGCGATCGGCGGGGGCAAGGGGTTGGTCGTGCCGATCCTGCGCAACGCCGAACGCATGGGGTTCGCCGAGATCGAGAAAAAGATCGCTGCCTACGCCCAGGCCGCCAAGGACAACAAGATCAAGCTCGAAGACCTCCAGGGCGGATCGTTCACCATCACCAACGGCGGCATCTACGGATCGATGCTCTCGACCCCGATCATCAACCCCCCCCAGTCCGGCGTGCTGGGCATGCACAATATCGTCAAGCGGCCGGTCGTGGTGACAAACGACCGGGGCGTCGATGAGATCGTCATCCGTCCGATGATGTATCTCGCGCTGACCTATGACCACCGTCTGGTTGATGGCCGCGAAGCGGTTTCCTTCCTCGTCCGCATCAAGCAGAACATCGAAGAGCCTTCGCGCTTGGTGATGGAGGTTTGACCGACGTCTGAAGAGGGCGCGGATCAACGCAGATCGGGTTACACTTTCTGCGTCGGCACGGGTTTATCTACGTTTATCCTGCGATTTAAGATATGTCTTCAACCAAACATGACCTGATCATCATCGGCGCCGGCCCCGGCGGGTACGTCGCCGCCATCCGTGCCGCTCAGCTCGGCCTCGATGTCGGATGCATCGACGAAAACAAGCAACTCGGCGGGACCTGCCTCCGCGTCGGCTGCATCCCGTCCAAGGCGCTGCTGGAGTCCTCCGAACGCTTCGAAGAAGCCAGGGATCACCTGTCAGTTCACGGCGTGAAAGTCGACGGCGTTCAGCTTGACCTGCCCGCGATGCTCGGGCGCAAAGACAAGATCGTCAACGCGCTGACCCGGGGCATCGACGGGCTCTTCAAAAAGAATAAAGTCACCCGCTATCAGGGCCACGCCCGGTTTAACGCGGACCGTCAAGTCATCGTTTCCCAGAAAAACGGCAAGGCCGACGTCCTTGAGGCGGACCACATCATCATCGCGACCGGCTCCAAGCCCGCCACCATCAAGGGCGTCGACCTGACGCTCGATAAGGTCGACACGTCGAGCGACGCGATCGATTATCAGAACGTGCCCGACCATCTGGCCGTCATCGGGGCGGGTTACATCGGCATCGAACTCGGCAGCGTCTGGCGCAGGCTCGGCGCCAAAGTCACCGTCGTCGAGTATCTCGACCGCATCCTCCCCGGCATGGACAGCGGGCTCGCGAAGGATGCTTTCAAACTCCTCAAGAAGCAGGGGCTTCAGTTTGAGCTCAAGTCCCGCGTCATGGGGGTCGCCTCTCATGATAAGGGCATCATCATCGAGCGTAACGGCGGCGACCCGATCGAGGCCGACCGCGTGCTCGTGGCCGTGGGCCGTGCGCCCAACACCACGGAGCTTGGCCTCAGTGAAATCGGCGTCAAACTCGACGACCGCGGCTGCATTCCCGTCGACAGCGATTTTCAGACCACGGTGAAAGGGGTCTTCGCGATCGGCGACGTGATCCCCACCCCGATGCTGGCGCACGTTGCTGAAGAGGAAGGCATCGCCTGCATTGAAAAGATCGTCACCGGCTACGGCCACGTCAATTATGACGCTATCCCCGCCGTCGTGTACACGCATCCCGAGATCGCGGCGGTGGGCAAGACCGAGGACGAGTTGAAAGACGAAGACCACGAATACACCGTGGGCAAGTTCCCGTTCCAGGCCAACGGCCGGGCCAAGGCCATCGAGTACGTCGAGGGCGGCGTTAAGATCCTGGCCGACAAGAAGACCGACCGTATCCTGGGTGTTCACATCATCGGCCCCCACGCCGGCGACCTGATCGCCGAATGCGCCGCGGCCATGGAATTCGGGGCCTCGGCGGAAGACCTGGCCCGGACCTGCCACGCTCATCCCACCCTCGCAGAGGCGGTCAAGGAGGCCGCGCTCGCCGCTGACGGGCGTGTGATCCATTTGTGAAACGGCGATCCTGCCTTTCTTGGCAGCGCCACTGACCCATATGTCTGAAGCCTGACGTCTCCGGGGCGCCGCCCCGGCTTTCATGTTGATTATGCGATCGCGCCGCTTACGCTGTAGGCGGCCGTTTTCCTCCGCCGCGGTTGGACGGCAAGCCGTATGATGTTGATCGCATGACCGCTTCGATCTCCATCACACCTCAAATGGCCGCCGATCAGAGTGTGGAGCGGTTCCATGTGAGGCTTGCCTTGAAGACCGCGATCGCCACGGTCATCGGTTCAATCCTCGCCATCGCGCTCCATCTCGAAACCGTCATGCTCCTGCCGGTGTTCATATTCCTGGTGATGGGGTTGTTTTACAGCGATATCCCCCGCACGGCGCTGCACGCCGTAGCGGGCGCCGTGGTGTGTGGCGCGGTCACCGCGGTGATATCCGGCTTGTTGATCCATCAGCCGCTAACGTACCTCGCGGTGATGCTGATCTGGATCGGCGCCGTCACGCTGCTGCTCGACGCCGCGCCGATGTTCGCCATCATCGGCGCGATCCTCTCGGGTGTAATGATGTTCGATTGCATCTTTGTGGATATCGCAGCGGCGCAAGAGATTTACCGCGAATTTATTGTCCTCATGACCTTGTCCATGGCGGTGCTGATTGTCGTGGATCGGCTGCTTTGGCCCAACACCGCCAAACGGGCCTTTTTCGATCGGTTTGCATCGTTCTGCGCCAGCATGGCCGGCCGGTCTTCCGGGGTGATCGAAGCTCTGCGCACCGGCCAGGAATTCCCGAAACAACACGACTCCATCGTCGTATCCAATCTCGCCGAGTTGTCGCGTTTGATCGAATCCGACGGGGCCCGGCTTCAGGTTCGGGACAATCCGCGTTCCACATTGGCCGAACAATGCCGGCGGCTGATCCTTCGCCGGTCGTTATTGCTTCGATGTGTGGGGATCGGACGCTTTGATCAATTGAACCCTCAGACGCGTGAGTTAATGGCGGATCTGTTTAGCCAAATCCTGATTTTAACCGGCAGGTTGTCAGATGCGGTCGCCGAAAGGAAGCCGGCGCCGCGCGTATCGCCGCAGATCCGATCGCGCTGCGAAGTCTTGCAGCATGCGTTACAGAGCGAGACCCGCGGCTCCGCACAACTCATGGCTTTAGTCGTGGTGCGTGTCCTCGAAAGGTTGTTCGACGAGTTCAATCATATCGCCGACACGTACGGGCGGGCTCTTGCGGAACATCGGCGCGACGTTGGGCGTCCCCGAAAAACAAAACTGTTTCTGGTCCCGGTTCATGTCGGTCGTCAGGAGGTCTTGCGCGGCCTCAAAATCATGCTCATTTTGTTTTTGCTGTTCGTCGGCGAAATGTTTTTCGATCTGCCCGGAAGCAGCCAGGTCGCGTTCTTCGGCACCCTGTTCGGCGTGACGGCCAACATCGGACAACAGAACGAGCGTGACCTGCTGGCGATCGCGGGCATTCTCACGATCATGGCTTATTCCGCCATCGCGATCACGGTGAGCATCATGGCGCCTCATCTGGGGGTCGTCATGGCGTTTCTTTTCCTCGGCGCCTTTATGTTTATGTACGTCGTCCACGCATCAAAGCGTTATTCGTATTTCGCCCTCCAGGCGGGGTTGGCGCTGGGGTTTTCATACATGTCGCACAACGGCCCGTCTTGGTCGCTCAGCACCGTCTCCACGCGTTTCAGCGCGTTGCTCGCGACAGCCGCCGTGGCGATGCTGGTGCATGGGCTGCTCTGGCCGAGTCACCCGCGACGGCAATTACGTAGTGCGATAGCCCGCGTGTTACACTCGGCCGTAGAGCGTCTGCAAGCGATCAGGCGTGCCGTATCGCGCAACGAGTCAATCGCGCAGGCGCCTTCAGAAGAACTGTCCGAAGTAGCGCCGCGTCTCTCCGAGCTCCTGCATGAATCGCGCTTCACTTCGATCCGACGAACCGAGGATCGTGACATGTTGTACAGGAAGGTGCTGGAGCTGCAAGGGGTGATGGGGTCGATGGCGATCCTCCAATACGAACTCAGCCACATCGAAGATCCGTCAGTTGTACCCCGTTTGTTTGAAGCTCTGGATGATTCGTTTGAGGCGGTGACCGATGGGTTACGCCGATCTGCCGAGGGAATGAATTGCCGTTCGGCCGATGCGTCTTCGCCGTATCCTGAGACGGACCCAGCCGATCGGATAAACGCAGAGAGCATTAACAGCGTGATTGGAGCGGCGAACGAATTAGATCGGGGGCGCGCTATGTTGGTGGCCGCGTGTCTTGATGAGATGAAGGTTGCTGCTCAATCACTGCGCGGTTGACGGTTTCTTGAGCGATGGTTGAGGTGATGCGTTGCATCAAATTGCGGTTTCAGGCGTAATGGCGGCGACCGATTCCCGTTCGATCAATTTGTTCTGGACCACAACATGCAGGGGTTTGGTCTCGTTGCCATCGACGAGTTGCGTCAGCAGTTTAAGGGTTTCCGCCGCCAAAGCGTCAAGAGGCTGGGCCAGTGAGGAGAGCGGAGGCTGGACAAACTGTGAAACCCGGTCGTTTTCCAGGCCGATGATCGAGATGTCCTTGGGCGCTTTTACGTTCAGGATGCTGGCCAACACGTAGATCGCTTCGATGGTGAGGTCTTCTCCACCGAGGAAGAGCGCGGTTGGAGCCTGGCTGACAAGCCGACGCAGCGCTCCGTACACCGGTTGATGCTCGGTGAAGCCGGTCTGAAGGTTGGCGGGATCGATGCCGTGCTCCTCCATTGCTGCCCGGAGGCCTTCGACCCGTTGCTTGCTGCCCCAATCGCGTTCTTCTCCGAGGAAAGCGATCTTTTGATGGCCGTGCCGGATGAAGTAGGCGCCGACCAGTTTCCCGCCTTGAAAGTGATCGGTGATAACGGTGGAAGCCCCTTCCAGGCCGAGCCGATTGATCACCACAATCGGAACGTTTTCCAAGGCTTGAAGCTTGGCCACCGTAGACGGCTCCCAAGTCAGCGCGATAACGCCATCGATAAAGCGGGTGCCGAGTTGATTGACGTTATCTTCGGTGTACACCTCCGCTGAGATTTCGTACCGCGCTAATTCGCAGATGAGGTGGGCGAGCATGGATGTGACAAATCCGCCGTAGGTGGCGTATCTCATGCGGTCGACCACAAGAGCAAAAGTGCGTTGCCGGACCGAAGCGCGTGGCTTGAAGCCCGAGGCACGCGCCGCTGCCAGCACCCGCAAGCGCGTCTTCTGACTAATCCGGCCCCGTTGATTCAGGGCGCGGCTGATGGTGCTTGTCGATAAGCCGGTCTGCTGGGCAAGATCGTAGATAGATCCGCAGGCTTTTTGGTCGGCTTGGTGTGATGTACGGGGGCTTTTCCGCGCGGGCACAATGACTCCAATAAAAGTTCGATTTACAAACCGGGTTGCCAGCCCGAATCTTCGTGGATTGAATCGCGTTGATCCGGACCGCTGTTGATCCGCATCCCGGCAGGGCTATTTATTGCCCAGTGTTGCACATTTTGGGGAAATGTCAATATTGCCCATAAGTATTTTTGAAAAAACAAAATATAATTTTCATGCACTGCGGGTGAAGACGTCCGCCGCTTGGTCGGTTCTCGCTTGATCGGTAAGTTAGGCAACAGATGAGTTGACCGAGATCACACCGT
This sequence comes from Phycisphaeraceae bacterium, assembly GCA_028277745.1. Taxonomy (GTDB): domain Bacteria; phylum Planctomycetota; class Phycisphaerae; order Phycisphaerales; family Phycisphaeraceae; genus JANQFR01. The sequence goes on along the minus strand of JANQFR010000079.1, from coordinate 53,747 downwards.
GGAGCAATCATGGCGGGACGCCCCAACATCGTATTAATCACATCAGACCAGCACCGGGCGGACACGCTTGGGTGTACGGGACACCCCTGCGTACGGACGCCGCATCTCGACATGCTTGCGAGTGAAGGCGTCCGTTTCAACCAGGCGTACACCGATTGCCCGGTATGCATCCCGTCGCGCACCACACTTGTCACCGGCCGCCAGGCTCATCGATACGGCAAGCCGGATTATGCGCCGAGCTATCGGGTCAACCACCCTCGCGACCAGTTTCTGGGCGCTTTGATGACCGCGGCCGGCTATCAGACCTGCCTGGTCGGCAAGACCCATTGGCATACGGAACCCAGTTTCCGCGGCGGGTTTGAGGCATGGGTGCCGTTGAGTCGCCTCCAGACCTTGCAGGCCGTCTACTCTGGAGGCAGGCCCGGGCGACTGACCGGCATCGGGGCTAACGAGTTTTCCCCCACCCTCAGCGCCTTTCCCGCAAGGTTATGCAGCACGGATTGGATTGTAGACCGGAGCATGGAATTCATTCAGGAGCGTGAGCGGGATCAGCCGTTTTTCCTGTGGGCTTCAATGATCGATCCTCACCCTCCCAATACCATTCATGAGCCGTACTACAGCATGTATGACAGCGAGGCGGTTCCCGATCCAGCCCTCCCCGAATGGTCTGAAGGCGACTCGGCTCCATACGCGTTGCGCTTTCATCGAGCGGGTAATGGCCATACCTGGATGAAATCAGATGCGCTGCGCAAGGCCCGCGGCGTTTACTACGGCAAAGTGACAAATATCGATCATCAGATCGGGCGTTTGCTCGGCGCGCTGATCGCCGCCGGCGTCTGGGATAACACCGTGATCGTTTATTCCTCCGATCACGGCGACCACCTCGGTGACTATGGCGATTTTTCCAAGAGCACGTTTCTGGACGGCTCGGCCCGGATTCCCTTGATCATGCGTTACGGCCCGTGGCGTGACGCCTTAGGCGGAGGGCATGTTTGCGACAGCCTGGTCCAATGGGCGGACCTTTTGCCTACGTTCTGTGAATTGGCCGGAACGCAACCGGCCGAGACGGTTGATGGCGTCAGCCTGTTGCCGCTTTGCACCGGCCAACAGTCGGCCGTGAGAGATTCGCTGCACGGTCAGATCGGCCGTCAGCATATGTTTCACGATGGCCGCTATAAGTATCTCTATTTCGTTGAAGACGGCCGCGAATTGCTTTTTGATAAGAGCCGCGACCCGTTTGACGAATACGATCTTGCGGAGGCCGAAGACCTGATCGGGCCGATTCGTCAGCGAATGGTGGATCATTTGATTTCCGAAAACCACACTGATGTCCGCGACGGCCAACTGATCGATCTCGGTATGGGCTCCTTGAGCCCGAAGGATCTCAGTAACGCGACCGGGTGGCTTGGATTAGCTGGCGCGTGAGCACGGCGGAGAACAGGCTTGGTTGGCGTTCATCGGGATCTGGCCAAATCCTCCGCTTTATGAAAAGACAGACTCCGTGTGTCGCCGGGACGCTCATGTGCGGTTCCTGCGTGAAGAAAACCGGGTTCTACGCGCTGCTATTACGTCCGGCGAGCCGCGTAAATCACGGGGAAGAAAGAGCGGGTGCTTACATTGTGGCCCACCCCGGAATGGCCCGCGTCATTCTACAAGTACCTGCTCCTGAGCGAGGGCTACGAAGACCTGTCCGACAGCAGTGAATCGGTGATCCGCCTGGCGATGATCAACCGCATGCTTCGCCGACTGAAGCCGGAGCGACGTGGCTTCCTACACACGCTCTTAGCTTCCGACGATAGTCATGCACAAAGTAAATTCAAGTAAAGTGCAATAGATCTGTAAACAAAGTCGGAATCAATCAACATACTTGTGCCACTTCCATGCCCAGCAGGCTGCCTAGCTTGTGGAGTCGATCGGCTATGTGTCCGACGCCGACGGCGCAGTGGTGGGCCGGGCCGTGGACGTTCCAGCCCTCCATGTACGCGCGGGCGCCGATGGGGAAGCGGTAGCGGCTGTTGGTATTGCCGATCTCGAGGATCGGGCCGTCCTCGGATTGGCCCTCCGCAACGAGCAGCTTGACCCGGCCGTCAACGGTCTGCACGACCGACAGCAGCGTGACCGGGCCGTGCTTCACCGCCATCTCGACCGACAACCCCTTGCCGACCTTGCCGTGGTAGACCTCCAGCGGTCTGACCTTTGTCTTACCCTGGGCGATCTGGATGTGGCCGGGCCCGTCGTGCCCCATGAGGACGATGTCGTCGGCGTAATCCATGGCGTAATACTCGGTGAACGAACCGCCGACGCCGAAGGTATCCAAGATCTTCATCGCCTGAGCGTTCTTGACCTCGTACTCGCCGGCGACGGGGACGCCGCGTGCGGTGAGCAGCGAATTGCCAAGGATGACCGAGGCCATCAGATCCTCGTGCTCGTGGTCGGGGGTAGACTCGTAGTAGTAGGCCATCGACCCCAGTTCGTGTTTCTCGACCAGGCGGTCGAGCGCGATGGAGGTGCGCGCGGCGCGGTCGAGTTCGTCTGCGGCGCAGTCGGGCTGGACGTCGAATTGCTCGTGGAAGTACACGACACGGTCGGCGGCCTCGGCGTCGGTCACGGCGCGGCGAAGCTCGGCCAATTCCTCGACCTCCATGATCTGCATGTGCCCGCCGAAATGGGCGACCTGCTGGGTCAGGTCGGAGTAGATGTCCATCATGCCGTTGTAATAGTGCCCCAGCAGGCCCATGCGGTTGTGGCTCATGACGTGGGCGACGCGAGCGGCGTCGATCCACGCGTCGACCTGCTCCCAGCAGGCGGGGTCGTCGCGCAGCATGCCGGTGACCTGGTGGAAGTCGATGCGGGCGCGGTTGAACGCGTTGGCGATCTCGGGCACGGGGCAGGCGGCGCAGTAGGCCAGCCACTCGCCGGTCATCTTCGTGCGATCGCCCAGCTTATTGAACGTGGCGTAATCAATCGCCGCTTCAGGCGAGAGGTTCAGGATGATCACCGGCGCCTTCGCGCGCTGCACGACGGGCAGCACCGTGTGCGACAGCGCGTACGTGGTCACGTGCAGGAAGATCAGGTCGACATCCGCTTTGCGGAAGCCGTGCCCGGCGGCCATAGCCTTCTCGGGCGTATCGATCATGCCGAGGTTGACGACATCGACGCAGGGGCGGGCGAGCTTGGCCTCGACCTGGCCGATGTAACCCTTGAGGCGTTGCTCAAGGCCGGAAAACTGCGGCCAGTACGCCTCAAGCCCGATGCCGAACAATCCGATCCGCAGATTCATACTTTATTTCCAAAGACAACGCACAATGCAATGCATTACATTGCCAATTCTCATAGTCAATTCACGCCATATGGAACATCGGTTTCAGTTCGCCACAGATCGGCTCGTTGTCCGGATGAACATCCATTAGGTCGGCCATGTAGTTCCACCATTTACGCATGATCGGATTCTCTTTTAATGATTCAACGCGGTGCCCCTCGCGGAGTTTCATGACTGCGAAAAGTATGTTCGTTGTTGGATCCCAGAAGATCGAATAATCGCTGATACCAACATCACGCAACAGCTTCATCAGTTCAGGGTCGATTTCATCGTGACGGCGTTTATATTCCGCCTCACTACCTGGCTTGATCTGCATGGTGAAGGCCACGTTTTGCATAAGCACCTTTCCATTGCAATTCGATGGAGCACAGCCTGAAGAAACCGTGTCTAGGCATTACTCACGGTTGAGCGGTTCGTAATGCAGCATGCCGTTGAAGTTCAGGGGGATCGGGTTAGAGTATGTACGCGTGTTCATCGTCAATGTCCGATACATCGAGGAAAGAGGCAACGGGCAACCCACGCATTCCCCGAGGCAGCCGCGTCATGTGTCGGTCTTCGAAGTCATTCGTTCCGTCGCGCTTCGATCCCAACGTTTCGTCGCGACAGCCCCAAACTGGATCACGGTGGACCGTGCTAGGGCTTGGTGCGAACATTGAGATTGGGAGACGGGGTCTCGACGGGCCTCTCGGGGCACACCAACAGGCGTCACGCGACGGATGAATAGGTCGCCCACGCGATGTGACGGCGGGCATGGATCGATCGGCGTAGGGCGTGGCCTGTGCCGCAGGTGTCGGGGTGTGGGTGGCCATGGGGCGGGTATCGGGGGATCGAGATAGGTGAATATTAACACGAGTTTCTCTTCGTATTGCGCCCCAAGGACGCCGGCGGCGTTGCCTTAGGCCGGTGTCTTCCACATCATCGGCCATCAATGGCGTCGAGCCGGACGGGCGACTTCCAACGAGTAGGCGCGGCATGACCCCGGAATTTAATTTATAAAATAATACTTTAAAATAATTTATATGAATTAATGCGTGTTGCTCCGATGTCATTCCGCGACATCGCGCATCCAGCAGCGTGCTGATTCTGGCCGGTGAGGTCGCCAGATACCCCTTGCCGGCATAGAACTCCCGCTATCGTAATGGCATCGGCGTTAACCCGGTTTTTCCGATTAAACCGTTGATTTACTCGTGTGAATTAATATATTGGTGTTACGCCGGAGAACTCTACGTGCCAGCAGCCTTGATTCACACCATCGAAAGCGGAACGCCTGTCGCCGATGGGTGGCTTTGTGTTCGGCCACGATCCGACGGGCGTGCCGGTTCGTGGCGGCCCGTTCACATCGTCCGTTGTCTCACCCTTTTTCTTTTCCTGTATCAGGAGGTAACCATATGAAGAGTGCGTTTCTTGCGAGTGCGATCGTCGTCGCTGGCTTGGTCGGCACGGCTCAGGCGTCGATCATCATTCAGCCGACCGGCGCGACGTCGCCGACGGAGTGGGTGGCAGCCAATCGGCTTGCGGTCGATGCCGTCAATGGTAACGGGCTGTCGAGCCCTCTGGTCACGGGCGACGCGGTGCCGGCGACTTACCCGACCCATAACACCAATGCGGGTGACATGTTTCAAACGTCCGTTGATTTGGTGCAGACCCCCGGACAAACGATCACATTTACCCTTGACCAAGCTTATAATATCACCGGCATTCACATGTGGAACTACAATGAGAACGGCGGTTCGGGTCCGTTACCAGGTCGAGGTGTGGAAGTGCTGGACGTCGCGTTCTCGTCTGACGGCGGGACGACGTTCGGTGCGGAGACGCGTTTCGACAACCTTCCCGCGGCCAGCGCTGCCGCAACCGATGCGGGATTTGATCTGAATTACGTCGCGAACAACGTCAATGCGGTGCGTTTCACCCTTATCGAGGGGATTAGCGATAACCGTTTTGTCGGAATCGCCGAGGTTCGTTTCATCGGAACCGTCGTGCCCGAACCGGCTTCGCTCGGCCTCCTCGCGATTGGCGCGATGCAGGTGCTGCCCCGGTCACGCCGGACCTCCCGCTAATCGCCGCCCGATAAGCGTCGGCGCGCCAGATCATAGCGCCCGCATCTTCTCTTCCAGGTGACACGCATCATGAATCACAAGTCTCGAGCTTTCACGCTGATTGAGCTCTTAGTCGTGATTTCGATCATCGCGCTGCTGATCACGCTGCTGCTCCCGGTCCTGTCGAGTGCACGCGATGCGGCGCGCACGGCCCAGTGCCTGAGTCAGGTCCGGCAGCTCATGACATCGACGCATCTCTACACGATGGATTACAACGATGTCCTGCCCTGGGGGCATGGGGCCGGCATGCCCGCGTTGGACCAATGGGATACCTCATGGACGACGCTATTACCGCCCTACATTCAGGGTACGCGAAGCGAGAAAAAAGGCGTCTGGTTCTGCCCGTCGCACAACCCCGATGGCGCCCTCGCGGCACAACTCAATGTCGGCGGAAGCTATGCGCGTGTCGGTGTGCCAACGCCCTTCATCCATGGCTTCCCAACGCTGAATCAAGTTGATAACCCAAGCAGAACGATGGCCTATTACGACCGCCAATACTTTGGTTTTCCTTTCGCATGGTCTTTCAATCCGTTCTGGCGCCCGGCGCCGCCGGGACGTACCCCCTCGATGGAGAACCGGCACCCCTTGAACGCCGGCGGCGTTTTCGCGTTCATGGACAATCACGCCGAGACGCTGCCCGAGCAAGAGACACAAGCCGACTATGAAGCGATCATGTCCATCCGGATCGACTAGCGGCAACGTTGCGGTCGGTTGAGGGAGGGCTCGCGGCTATGAAAAATCCCAGCTCAGCATCCCGGTTGATATTGCATAAACACGAGTTAATAAATACAATATTGAGTCGAACGAGCCTTCTAACGCTACGAGGTCTAATCGAAATCCATGCCGGTCACGATGAAACAGATTGCCGAACGCAGCGGGGTCTCGCGCCCGACGGTCAGCCTGGTGCTGAACGGCAAGGCCGAGAACTTCGCCCCCGAAACCCGCGCCCGCGTGATTGAGATGGCCCGTGAAATGGGATACCGCCCCAACGCCGCCGCCCGCGCTGTGAAGGAAGGACGATTGGGCAACATTGCGCTGCTTCTGAGCACCCACGAGCACCGCAGCGACCTCCCCCCGGGGCTGCTCTCAGGCATCGACGAAGCCGCCAGCAGCGAGAACCAGCGTCTCACCATCGCGCGCCTCTCCGATGCGCAACTCACCGACGCGGAGCGGACGCCGCTGTTGCTCCGCGAATACTCCGCCGACGGCTTCCTGATCAACTACTTCGATTTCGTGCCCCGCGAGCTCGACGCGCAGATGGAGCGGGCGTCCGTCCCGAGCGTCTGGATCAACCGCAAGCTCCCCGCCAACGCTGTTTATCCCGACGACTACACCGAGGGCGTCAAAGCCGCGAACCGGTTGCTTGAATTCGGTCACCGCCGGATTGCTTTTGCTTCGTTGAACGGCACCAAGCACTACAGCGCCGCTGATCGCTTTGCGGGCTACGCCTCGGTGATGATGGCAGCCGGTCTTGCTCCGACTTTTTTCGGTGGTGAGTCGAAGATCCCTAACGACGATTTGCACCGCTTCGTGTCGGCTGCGTTGGAGACGCCCGACCGCCCTACAGCCATCATCGCCAACATCCCCCGCGAGGCCCTCGCGGTCGCCGGCGCCGCCGCGGTCGGGGGGCTTCGGCTGGGCAGTGACCTCTCACTTACCACGTTCGACGTCGAATGCCACAATTACCTCGGCGTGTGGATCGACACGCACATCCTGCCCGAAGCAGAAGTCGGGCGGGGCGCAACGCGGATGCTCCTTGACCTGATCAATACCGGGGAGCGGGAGAGGCCCGCCGTCGGCGTCCCGTTCACTCATGAGCGCGGAGAGAGCTGCGGCCCGCCTGTACCGATACCGTGAACACGTCCCGCATCTCGATGAGGCCACCAACGTATTGTTTCCGTGCCCTTGTTCCGTTGTTTACGTCCATTCTTTCCCCCAGGATCATTCCCCCGATGGCCACCAACCGATCGCTCGTTGATTTTGAGACGTCACGCCTTGCCTTTTCTCGGCCGACTCGCCGTTCCGCGACGCGTCTCAGGTGGTGCGTCGGGCTTTTTGCTTTTACGCTCACCCTGGCGTCGCCGGCGTTCGCCGACGAGCGGGGTGTTTCGATGGTCGTCGGGCTCGAAGGCGGTGAAACCGTCACGCTTCCGATTGCCGCGGACACGTTTCTCACGAGAGGCCATGACAAGAACAACGGCACTGCGGGGCTGCTTGTACTCCGCGATAACGACTACGCGGTCTGCCTGATCAAACCAGACTTGGCGCCGTTGGCCGATATCGACGCGGAGCGCATCGAGTCGGCGGCGTTGCACATGAGGGTCGGCTGGCGTGAACGGGAGGGGTCGGCGTCGATCCGGGCGCACCGCATGCGGACGGCTTGGAATGAAAAGGCGACGTGGTCTAGGCCACGTCCGGGAGAGGACGACGAAGGCGCTTGGAAGGGCCCCGAGTCCGGCACCGATTTCGACCCGGAGCCGGTCGCCCGCCTTGAGATGACCGAAGCCCCAATAGGTCCGATTGCGATCGAAGGGCTGGAGCCCGCGGTGAAAGAATGGTTGACGAACAATGCGTCGGCGCACGGGTTGATCCTGCGTTTTTTCGGCGACAGCGTGCAGCTGAATCTGGATTCGCGGGAGAGCGGGTCGTAACCGGTAGCCGAGGCCGTGGCGGGGAGGGGTTTCGTCCGACCCAGGGACTCCCAGTAGACGGACACGGGATTGGGCCTGGCGTCACTGCGAGGTGACAGCATGCCCTGCTCCGATCCATACCGAAATCGATGGGTATTTGAGAACAAGGACCACCTCTCATGCACCGACACCGCCACGCGTTTTTTGACTCTGAGATGCCTGTCCCCGTGGGTTGTCGCCTGAGGCGGCGCTTGGCGGGGCGGCTGGCGTGGTGCGTCGGATGGGTCGCGGCAGCGCTAGCCGTTACGCCATCGGCGTTCGTCGCTGCGCCGATCGAGTTGGCGTTGCCGGTCACCGCAATCCGCGGCCAGGGCGCGCCTGTCGCGCCGAGTCTCGCGATCGTGGTCGGGCTGAAAGACGGGAAGACGATCGCGCTGCCGATGGTCGCCGACACGTATGTCATGCGGGGCCAGGACAAGAACAACGGTGACGTGTCGTACTTCGTACTGCGGGACAACGGCTATGCGGTCTGCCTCGTCCGGCCGGACCTGACTCCGTTGGCCGGCGTTGAGCCAGAGCGCATCGAGTCGGCGGCGTTGCACATGAAGCTCCGCTGGCGCGAGCGGGAAGGGTCGGCGTCGATCCGGGCACACCGCATGCGGACCGCCTGGAACGAGTCGGCCACGTGGTTCAAGCCACGCCCCGGCGAGGATGACGAGGGGAGCTGGAACGGCACCGGGTCGGGCGTCGATTTTGACGCGGAGCCGATCGCCCGGCTGGAGGTTCCGCAAGTGAAGGTAGGGCCAATTGTGTTGGAAGGATTAGAGTCCGTGGTGAAGCAATGGTTGAAGGACGATGCGTCGGCGCATGGGTTGATCCTACGGTTCTTCGGTAAAAGCGGGCAGTTGAATCTGGAGTCGCGGGAAGAGGCGCTTCGGTCTCAAGCCGAGGGTAATGAGGCGGCGGAGGCGGCGAAGCTCAGCCCGGCTGAGGTTTTGCTGGGGCCCGAACAAGCCGTGTCGATCGAACTGAACCGCGGGCTGCTCGAACGCGTCTTGGTCGAGCCCGATGACCTGCGCTCGGCGACGCTTCGGTTCAAGGTGTTCCAGAAGACAGACTCCAAGACCGCAACCGTACAGGTGCACCGCATGATCGGTTCGATGCCGCCGCCGAGCGCATCCGGCTTCCCCCACCGGCCGGGCGAGACTTATGAAGCGGAGCCGTTGGTGGAGAAGTCGGCCCGCGACCTGACGAACAAAGATAACTTGAAGATCACTTTGCCCCAGAGCGAGCTTCAGCGGATGCTCGTCTCGGACGGGCCGCTGAATCTCGTACTGACGCTCAGCGACCCGCAGGCCTCGCCGATGTCGCTGGCAACGCTGGCCCACGAACAGGCCGACGCCCGGCCCCGGCTGGACGTAGCGATCACGCCGCGCGAGAAGCACCAGGTCTTCGACTTCCCCCTCGCGCCCACGCCCGGCGTGTACGCCCGGGCCGAGGGAGACCGGCTGATGTATGGCGACCGACGGCTTCGGCTGTGGGGCGTGGCTACGACCGCCCTCACGCATGAAGCGCCGCGTCGGCTCGCCCGCCTCGGGTTCAACGCGGCGCGGGTGTGGGGCGGGGGCGGCCCGACGGGCAACCAGAGTGTCCTCTACACCGACGACGCCGACGCCGCGCAAGGTCGACTCAGCGAGACCGACCGGCTCGACCGGTACGACCGCTATATCGCCGCGTGCCGCGAGCATGGCATCTTCGTGATGTGCCCGATGCTGATGCGGCCGATGGGCACCGACGGCTTGTCCCGCGACGACTCGTTCGTGGCCGGCGGCGACGACTGGGAGCAGTGGAAGGCGGCCGTGGGCAAGGACCCGCAGACTACAGTGATGGTTTACGCCATCTTTGACGAGCGTCTGCAGGATGCCTATCGCCGGCACATCGCGGCGTTTCTCAACCGCGTCAACCCGTATACCGGCCGGTCCTACGCCGAGGAAGAGGCTATCGCTATCTGGGAGCTTGGCAACGAGCATTGGATCATTAACAAGATGCTTGGCGGCGGGCCGATCGACATGCCTGATTATTTCCAGGACAAGTTGCTTCGCCAATGGAACGCCTGGCTGAAGGATCGCTATGGCAGCACCGCGGGCGTCCTCCGGGCCTGGGGCCAGCTCGAAACCGGTGAGTCGCTTGACGATGCGACCGTCGGCCTGGCGCCGACGCTCTCTCAACGCAACGACTACCCTAAAGCCCGCGGCAACGACTTCGTCGCGTTCATTAGCGGCCTGATCAGCGACTTTCTGCTGGACCTCGAGGCCCACGCCCGCAAGCAAGCGCCCGAGGGCGTCGGGGTCAACGTCGCGCCATTTTCGTTCGATACTCAGTACCGCCCGAATACACCTTGGCTCTATTCCACCGCGGCGCACGCTGATGTTGCTAACTTCGGCATGTACTTCTGGAGCATGACGCCTACGCTGACCGCTCCGCCGAAGATGTATGTCATGGATTCGAAGACCGTTGCCGGCAAGCCGACGGTGATTTACGAGACCAACTCGGCCCGGCCGAGCGCGTACCGTGTCGAGCACGCCATGCGCAACTCGGTGCTGGCCAGCTGGCAGGACTGGGACGCCATGTTTTGGCACTTTTACATCTCGCGTGACTGGCCCGACGAGCGGTTCCTCACCGAGCCGTTGCTGTACATGTCGGAGGACTTCTTCTGGACCGCTGTCGAGATTGATCGCGACCCGGCGATGCTCTCGGCGATCGCGCTTGCCGGGCAAGTGTTCCTCGGTGAGGCGCTGCGCCCGGCGGCCGACCCCGTACGCTACGTCGTCGGCCGCGACGGTGCGATGGGCTACGAGTTGTGGAACGGTGTCGATACCGGGCACGCCACGTTCAAGCGCGGGGCCGTCATCGACTTCCAACCCGACCACACCAGCGCCGTCGAGGCCGTCAACGCCAGCGCCGACGACAACCGCCCGCCCAACGGGCCCGTTCGCGCCGGCGACGAGATCATCTGGGACTGGCCCAACGGCCGGCTCATTATCGACTCGCCCACCGCCAAGGCCTATGTCGGTAAGACCCCGCCCGATGGCGGCTGGTACCGCTTTAGCGACGGGCTCGCGGTCGGCGGCTTCGACACCGACTTCGTCGCCTTCGGTGTCGTCAGCGCTGACGGCAAGCCCCTTGCCGGGCCTGACGCCGCCGAGCGGATGTTCGTCAACGCTCGCTACGACGCCCGCAACACCGGCTTCGACATGGACGACTCGATCGCCAAGCCCGACGGCGGGTTCGTCAACCCCGTCACCCAGGCCCAGCACATCCGCGACCGCGGTCGCTCACCGATCATCGAAACACCCGTTGGCTTTTCGCTGGCGTTTGATCGACAGTTGACCGGCACGTGGACCGGCTTCGATTTTGCGCAGCGTGAAATCCTTAAAGAAACCATGGCCGACGCCGCCCGCTTGGTCCACGACGGCAGGCCGCTATTTATGGGCGTGCTCGAAGTCGATCGTCGCGGAGGGCTCGTCAAGGCGCCACGAACCACATTGCCCATCGCCTCGGCGGTCGCGGGCGGGACCGGGGCGTTTGCCGCCGCCGAGGCCGGCAACGCCGACCACCCCGTCAGGCTCGATTGGTCCGACTCGGCGGAACGGGCGTTCGACCGCCTCGAAGGCGGTGTCATCGGCTACCGATCGCTCAGCCCACGACCCGGCTCCACCACCACCAGCCTCCGCGTGTCGGGGACCAAGTCGGTGCTCGACTCACTCGCCGACGTTACGGTCGAGTTCAATAACGACCGCATGCGTTCCGTCGAGGCGGACTTCACCAACCCTTTGCCATTTGCCGAAGTCGAAGCACGGCTGACCGAGCAGTACGGCGACCCGAAAACCCGCGATGTCTCCGACAACGCGTTCGAGGTCTCTCGCGTCACCTGGCAAACCCGTGAACCCGTCCCGCTGAGCGTTACGCTCACGGAGACGCAAGGACGCATGGTCCTCCGATACGCCCGAGGGGATTAAAACCACCTCCGGCCACCGATTTGCCCTCGATGCTCGCACCATTCAGTAAACACAGTCCACGCAATAGACCAAATCGGCGAATACCTGCTACCCCTCATCGAACGGAATTGCCATATGCCACTCACCCTGACCGACGACCGACTTCAGCAATACAAAGACGAAGGCTATGTCTTCCTCGGCCGCATCATGAATCAAGACACGATCGAAGCGCTGCGCGTCGAGGAGGAGAATTTCAGACGTTATCCGTTGTACGACGACAGCGATGCGCCGAAAGCACGCAGCATCTTCCGTAGTCAGATGAGCGCGTATTCGCAACCCATCCGAAATTTCGGTTTGAACGGTGAGCATGTTCACGCCATGACCCAGTTGATCGGCCCGAACGTGGTGTGGATGTACACGCAATTCATCACCAAGTTCCCCGACGCGGACACGGGCAAGAGCGAGTTTCCCTGGCATCAAGACTTCGGCTACGGTCCAATCGACCCCGCGAACGGCCTGACGGTCTGGGTCGCCCTCGACGATGTCGACGAGAGAAACGGCTGTGTGTACGTCCACCCCAAGAGCCACCTGCGCGGGCCGATCCCCCACAAGAAGATCAGCGAAGACCACTGGTTTATGGACGTTGAGGTCGAAGGCGACGGCGTCCCGGCCGTGCTGAAGGCCGGCGAGGCCGTCGCGTTTCACGGCTACACGCTCCACCGCTCCCTGCTGAACCACACCGACCACCCGCGTCGCGGCTTCTTCATGTGCTACGTTGACGCGAACTGCAAAGACGGAGAAGGGCGGTATGTCGTGGATACGCCCCGCGTCTACATGGTCGCCGGCCAAGCGGACGTGGCCACCCGCGACGGCATCGACACCGGCCGGGTCGCGGACATCGTAAAGAACGGCGCGGGATAAAGATGTACTACAACGACGGCAGCAAGAACCCGCCTCGTCTCCGCATGGAGATCAACTGGTGGAACATGGATTCACTGGTTGAGGGTTCGTCGTTCCCCGGCGACCACACCGATCCAGGGGCGAGAATCGACGCCGTGCTCTTGGCGGGATACGACGGCATCAACACGGGCGACCCGGCTTTGTGTCACCCGAGAGGGCTTCGTACAACCACCGGTTTCCGTGCTGACACCGTCGACGAGCTGAAAAAGCAGGCCGACGAGGCCGGGGCGCTGGGGCACGACGCGATTGGCGTTCACCTCGGCACGGGGATGGAGAACGTCCGCGAGGCATGCCGGCTCTACGAGGGTGTGTGTCAAACATCAGAATCCGTAGAGCTGCCGATCTTTGTCGAGACGCATCGGGCAACCCTCACCCAGGACATGTTCCGAGCCGTGGAGATGGCCAGGCTCTTCCCCGAAGTGAAGTACCTCGGTGACTTTTCCCACTGGTGGACCGGGCTTGAATGGTGCTACGGCGATGTAGACCAGAAGATTGATTTCGTCACCCCTGTTCTTAGCAACGTCGGGATGCTGCAAGGCCGGATCGGCACCCCGGGCTCGATCCAAGTAAAGCTTGAGCACGTGAACGAGAAAAGCTTCTCGTTCTTCCGAACGATGTGGACGAAGGCCATGACGCACTTCATCCAGCGACGCGAGCCCGGATCCGTGTTTATCTTCGCCGTCGAGCTGTTAGGAGCCAGCATCTCCTACGCCCGAACCTTCCCGTCAGGGTCTGGGGGCATGACCGAAGAATCGGATCGCTGGCAGGAAGCATCGCTGGTGCGCGACCTTGCAAGCGAGTGCTGGTCGGCAGCGTTGTCCAAAGCCTCGTCGTAAGTACGTTTTTTTGAGAAGAAGAAAGGCGCCGCGTGTCAGCCATCACAACGAGACCAGCGAGGCAGCAGCTCGAATCGCTGATGTCATCCGAGTCTGTGGACAGGATCGAGGCGTTCTGGGGAGGAGACGCATTGGACCGTCCGCTGCTCTATCTCAAATACCGGAACCCCGATCAATCCGATACCGTCTCCCCAGCCCCGACGTTGAAGAAAAAGGCGCTGGACCGCGACATCGACCAACAGATCGAGATGTCTCGTCGCAGCATCCTGAGTGAGTTGTGCCTTGCTGAAGCCGCCCCTTCGGTGACTTTCTCACACTCAGACAACATCGGCCTGCTCCCATTGCTGGCGGGCGGCGAATACGATTACGACGACGGCGGCCATGCCTGGGTCCAAGAAAAACCCGGGGTCCTCGAAGCTGGCGTCACCCCCTACGACCCCAAACACCCCGATGTGAGGGCGATCTTCAACTTCGCCGTCGCGGCCGCAGACGAATTAGGCGACATTGCATTCATCAATCCGGTCCCTCTGGGGATCGAGGCTCTGACCACGCTCTCCCAGTTCCTCACGGCCGAGGAACTGTGCATGCGTTTGTTGGAGGACGACGGCGTCGTCCATTCGTACGCACACGACTTCGACTCGTTATCCTTCAGTTTCCACCGTGATCTGGTGAAGGTCCTCAACGCCAAAGGGCAGTACGCGTCGCGCTCGTGGCTCAACATCATCGCACCGGGCACGATGGAAGCGGTCCAGTGCGACTTCGGATCGATGATATCCCCATCGATGTACGAGGAATACGCCATGCCGATCCTCCGCCGGCAGACGGAGTACTACGACTATTCGCTCTACCACCTGGACGGCACCTGCCAGATGCGTTTCCTGGACTTGCTCGCCGAGCTGCCCCAGCTCAACGGCATCCAGTGGAACCCCGAACCTGGGCAGGACATCCAGGACTGGATCCCCGCATACAAGAAGATCCGCGACTACGGCCTGTCTCTCCACTTCAATAGCTGGGACCTCAAGACGGTCGATAACGCGATCGCCGTGCTCAGGGCGCTCGGTCCGAACGGGCTCTCCTTGGCGCTGCCAACGTTCGCAAAACGGGAAGAAGCTGAAGCGGCCCTGCGTGAAATTGAGGCGTGCTGTTGATCGCGAGATGCCATGGCGCGCAAGACGAATTATTTACCATGAATGAGAACGAAGCTTGAGATCAGCGACGACAACGCAAACGTCTAATGAACAGCTTGATCCGCTGAAGCGGGAGCTTGAATCTGCGTTTGATTCGACTTGCCAGATGATCCGGTTACCCGCTGCAGACAACGGCTATCACTCTGCCGTTCCTGCCGGGCAGATGGTCCATCATACGCGGGCTTCGCTGGACTACGCGCTGATGCTGGCGCGTGACGGCGAGCTTGATCGGGCGATCGCCATTGTCGAGGCGGTGCTGCCGCTTCAAGTCACCGATCCGACGGACCCGCATTTCGGCATCTGGCCTTGGTATCTCGAGGAGCCGCCGCATCAGATGAAGCCCGCCGACTGGAACTGGGCTGACTTCTGCGGGTTGCGTCTTGCGGAGATCGACAACGACACCGACGCTTTGCCTGACACGGTGCGCCAGAAGATTCGTCGTGCGATCGTGATGGCGGGATGGAGCATCTTTCGTCGTAACGTTGGCCCCGAGTACACCAATATCGCCTTGAAGGGGGCTGTCGTCACGGGTTACGCCGGGGAGACACTCGGGCAGGATGAGCTCTCGGGTTACGCACGCAAGCGCATCCAGGACATGGTCAGCTACAACGAGTTCAGTGAGTACAACAGCCCCGCGTATGCCGTTGTCGCATTGGATGTGTGCGAGCGCGCGTTGCATCTGCTGCATGATGAGGCGATGCGGACTGATTGGCTCACGGTGCGTCGCCGTTTGTGGGAGATGACCGCTAAGCACTTTCATGCACCGACGATGCAGTGGGCCGGGCCGCACTCGCGCGCTTACAGCGATGTGCTCTTGCCGGAGCAAGCGGAGTTTCTTTCGCAACGTATCGAGCTAGACGTTTCGCCGCATCCCTCGGTCAGAAAACCGCCTCTTCGTAGTTTTTTTCTCGGTCCGGCAATCGCATGCCCATCGGACCTGCTGCATCATTTCCATCAAGGACGCGACGACGAATGGGAGGCTACGCTTGTGAGGGGCGACGGCGGGGGCAGTGACGTCCGTGAACACGTGTGGATGCAAGGCAACGCCTGTCTTGCTTCTGCACACGCCGAGACGACCTGGGTGCAGCGTCGACCCCTAATCGGCTATTTCGGAGACGCCGGCGAACGCCTCAGCGTCTTGACGGTACAACTACTCAAAGATGATCGGGCCTGGGCCTCTGGGCAAGTCAAGCTGCATCAGCGTGGCCCCCGCGTTGACGGAGAGGTTCGCTTTCTTGCTGACCAGGGGAATTACCATATATTTCTTGACAAACCGGCCGACGGCATCTTCCACGCCGGCGATATCCGTTTTCGTATCCGGCTCACCGGGCCGACGCCCCGGGCCAACAAAGCCGGGGATCAATCGTTTCGACTGACCACCGAGACCGCCTACGCTTGTGTCGTTATGGGCAAGGGCAAGCCACTGTTACATCCGTTAATATCTATTTGTCATGAAGATGCCGATGCCTGTTGGGTCGATGTCATTTTTTATCAGGGCGAACAACGACCGTGGCCTATCGGGAAAATGCAGGACGCCTATGCCAGCTTTGTATTAGATGCCGGATCGACCAATACAAGTAGTTCGGATTAGCATAGATCGGTAACCGCATTGTCTCCGCAGCCAAAACTGAAGTTGCACTTCACTAAGTAAACTGAGCTGCTTGGGCGAATCGGACGCAAGCCTCGGTTCGGTGGGGTGCTGAAACACTACTACCGGGAGGCCGCCTAACTGAGTTGACCTCGTTAGAGGCGTTCCATATTGTTGGCGCCTGGCCAATGCTGCGGTTACGGAGTCGGGATGAATCGGTCGGCCTATGCCCCGTTGCGCCTCCTGTTCGAGTTCTTTTCGTGTCGCCAGGACGCCCACGTCCGGTTCCTGCGCGGGGAAACCGGATTCTACACACTCGGGTGGATCAGCAGAGTCTGATCCTCTCGCCGGAAGAGGGATCTCGGCTTCTACGGATTGGGGCCATGCTCAATCACCAAGTCATGGGCATCATCAGCATCGTGCAATCCCGCACCGATGCACGTTGGATCACGTCGATGCTGGGCTTTTGGTTGGTAAAGGTCGATTATCGCCCCAAAAGTCTCTAGAATACTTCTAATTGCAGTTTGGCTGGGTATCTTTACGATAAAACGCCGGTTGATCAACGCGACTCGCCCTATGCCTGTCACTCAGAAACAACTCGCCGAGCGGCTCGGCATCAGTCAGATGACCATCTCGTCCGCGTTGCGCGGCAGCAATGTGGTGGCGCCGCAGACCCGTCAGCGCATCCTGGAGGCGGCACGCGAGATGGGCTACCGGCTTAACACCTCCGCGCGGGCTATGCGACACGGCCATACTGGATGCGTCGCGGTGGTCGAGTCGACCGCCGATTACCGCTCCAGTTTCTTTGGCGGGGCGCTGCTCGACGGGATCCATGACGCCCTCGCCCTCGAAGACGTGCACGTCACCGTCTCAAAGCTGACCGACGAACGGTTAGTCAGCGAGGCTTTCATCCCAAAGATTCTCCGTGAGTTCACCGCCGACGGCTTGCTCATTAACTACTTCTCAGACATCCCCCAGCGACTCGTCGAGTTGATCGATCTCTATCGCGTACCAGCGGTTTGGATCAACTCGAAACAGAAACACAACGCCGTCTACCTCGACGACTATGGCGGCGGACGACGAGCTGCGCAACACCTTCTCGAACTCGGCCATACCCGCATTGCTTACGCCGACTTCGAGAACTCCCGCCCCCGCGACGCCACCGAGCGAGACGTCGTGCACTACAGCATTGTCGACCGTTTGCGGGGACACCAAGACGCCCTCCGCGGCGCCGGGCTCACCTCGCCAACGCTTCACACGGGCGCCCGGATCCCCCACGACCAGGTCCTCGCCGTCGCCCGGGCATGGCTCGGCCAGCCGGACAGGTCCACCGCCATCGTCGCCTATTCGGCGCACAGCGCCGAGGCATTGATCCTTGCGGCGGCCCAACTCGGACTTCGTGTGCCCGAGGATCTTTCGATCGTCGGGTTTCACGACTCGTGCCAGCTCAACTGTGGCGTGAAGATGACCACGATGCGTCACCGCTGGGCGCTGGTCGGGGAGACGGCGAGTCAGATGATCCTGCAGCTCGTCCAAGACCCCGCTCAATCACTAACCTGCAGGGCGATGCCTTTCGAATTCAGGCCGGGGCAGACCACCGCTCCATTACGAGCGGAGCCAAAACACTGACGCGATCTGATCGTTCCTTCGGGACGACGTTTTCGTCGGTCTTTGGCGGTCCCTGGCCTGCTCGCGCCACTTTCCGCCGTCCATGGCATCTCAAGGCTCTAAGCCGCGATATGGCGTTTCTTGTCGGGCCTCGCTGCCGCGCGGCACAGAACACCGACCTGGTCCATCATTGGATCTCGATATCGAACAGGGCTTCGTAATCAGTCTCTAGCGGCTTTTCAGACAGCGACTCGGCGTGGCCGTCGAGGAACGAGAAGACCCCGGTCGTGTTGCCTTGATGGCGGTTTGTGAGCGCGACCCCATTGCCGGGGATAGCTTCCGGAAACCAGAACGACACGTTGTTGCCCGCGCTGGTTCTTCCCGAAAGTCTGGAGTCCTTGTCGTAATACGCGAGTGTTGAGGAGGGTAGTTCCACGTCGTCCAGGCTTGGCCAAGCGCCAAGAACCCACTGCCCGCTAACGAAGTCCCAGGCTCTGGCGCCAACGCGCGCGTAGCTGCCGCCCCGTTGAAGGTTGACTTTGGCGCTCGCACTAAGGCTTGGGTCTTCGATGTCGTGATTGGGACAGAACCAGAAGTCGGGCTTATCCCCGTCCCGCGACTGAATGTAGGGCGGCAGCACTTGACGGAAGGAATAGGTCCACTCGCCGATGGACGGGTTGCCGAACCCAAAAGGCAGTGCGCCGTCGTGGTCGTTCACGTACAGTTGGGTGGCCACGGCGAACTGCCGCACTTGGCTCGTGCAGGTCAAAAGCCTGGCGGTTTCACGAGCGCTCGAAAGGGTTGGCAAGAGGATGGCCACGAGAATCGCGATGATGCTGATGACAACGAGCAGTTCGATGAGTGTGAAGCCGTGGGGGAGACGGGCAGCACAGACAGGCCGGGAGGGGCGGAAGTGGATCATGATGGATTCACTTGGATACATGAGGCCCAGAGACTGAGAGTGGCAGGGTTGGAGTTGGGCTGAGTAATAATACTTTACGTAAAATATTGAGCTGGGGCAAGCCTTCATTCTCAATCAACAAGGACTTCTAGCCAATGGAGCAGGTGACACTCAGTAAGGGTTGATCCGGGGTTCGGGGTCGAATCGTGATGGACTCGAGAGCGATTCACCCATGATCTGCGGCGTTCTGTTACACAGTAGGGCCTAGGCTCAAACTGCAATGAGGTGGTTGGCCAATCCAAGGGCTCAGGCTGATTCACGAGGAAACTGCGGTCGTCCACCAGGAAGCCCTTGCATCTCGAAAATGCCGAGGTATACTGTCAATATCTTTACGTAAAGGATTCGAATGGTCCGCCTCACATCTCATTCACCGTATGTCCGGACTCCGTTCTCCGTCATGGTGCGTCTCGCCGTCATTCCAACGAGCTTCCTTCTCGCCTTATGGGGCGTCCCCGTCGCCCTCGGCCAAGCCACCGAGCCCCAGGCCCTCGTCGCCGGGAAGGCCGACGCCGGCGACGCGGTGCGATTCGACGACCGGTCCGAGTTGGAGACGATTGAGCTCGAGGCAGGCGAACGGCTCGTCATCACTGTTTGGCGCAGCCAATGGCATTGGTGGGCCAGCGGTACGCTTCGGGAGGTGAAAATCGCCCTGGAGGGTGGAGCGTCGGTGGACCTTCCCGAATTCGCGGAAAGCAGTGAGGTCGAACTCGGTATCGGCACGTTTGTCCTGAAGGGGTTGGCGAAACGCGACGACCTGCCTGAAGTCGAGGAAGTGGTTGAAGTCGAGCCCGGAAGTGAGCCGTCCAGTTGGAAGGTGATCGGCAGCAGGAACGCCAGAGCGGTCAGGTCGACCGACGGTGGCTTGCAGTTGGGGACCAATGGGCGGGCCGACTGGAGTGACGCCTTCAGTTTTGCTCCGGCGTTGGTTTTTCAACCGTCTGAATCGGGCGTTTACAAGCTGACCGGGTCCATCGATATCCAGGGCGGGCAGGCCGCCGTCGAGGGCGAGCCCATTGCTACCTGGATGGTGCTGAAGATGCCTCGTAAGGATTGAGAGTTTTTTGTGATGGACTATGTGGCTAGCCCGTCTTCACTGAAGGCACGCTCACTGGCGAGCCTGCCATCCCTACTCACCATTCGGTTCTGCTAGGAGGCTCTGTTGAAAAACCTATCCGTGAAAATCGTAACTGGCACGATTGTCTCCCTCGGTCTCGTTTATGCCGCGTCGGCCGCCACGATCCAGGTCGACATCAGCAGCGCCTTCAACGCCGACATCATCGTAAACGGCCCGTCCAGCGGTCCGCTCGACGCGACACAGAACAGCTACAACGGCAGCCCTAGCGACGGCAACCTGATCACGCAGTCCGCCGCGGCCCTGCTCAACCCCGCGCTGGCTCCGGACAACCTGCCCGACGACGGCGTTTTCGCCGCGACCGCCGACCACCCGCTGATCGAGCTGGCCTATGACAATTCAGACGATGGTTTCAACGCCTGGAACTCCGGGGGTGGCAATGGCCAAGCGGACTTGGCGATGCCGGCTCCGCCCACCAACGAGTTTTACAAGACCATCCACCTGATCATGTTTGGTGTCGGAGGTGCGGACCCGGTGATCCGTTTGTTGTATGACAGCGGCCCCGCCGATGAGTTTGCGCTCAACAACATTCCCGATGGATCGTCTGGCTTTCCGGGGAACGGAGCGGACTTTTTGCTGATCGGTGGTCTCGATCGGGCCTCCAACGACGGGACCACCTTCAACAGCCGGGGCGTCGGGTTGTTCGGCTACTCCTTCACGCCCGACCCCAACCGAACGCTTGTTGAAGTGGAAGTCGACAAGGACGGCGGCGGTTTCGTGTCGGTGCTCGGCCTGGTCGGCGAGACGGCCGTCATCCCCGAGCCTGGCTCGTTGGCGCTTCTGGGGCTGGGGGGCCTGCTGCTGGCGAAAAGGAGTCGCGGCTAATCGCTCCCGCATTCGTCCATACGAAGCTCAGGGATCACACCGTCCCTGAGCCTCTTTTGTTCCTCGCCTAGTGCATGCTCTCGAGCAGACTTTGCCAAGTGAGGGCCATGCGAACTTCGGCCAGAAATGATGTTTGAAAGAGATTGCAAATCGTCCGGGGGCTGTCCAGAGCAACAGCAATCGATGTTCGAGATGCCGTAACACGACCGGATAAAGGACTTGAAGATGGGACTTGACCAAATGAAATGCAGGCGATTTGTGTCGCTGGTCATTTCCTTCGTGGTCGGAAGCTCGGCGGTCGTCTCGGCGGCTCCAGTTGATGACGCCACCGTCAGCGTCGACACCCGTGTTCTTCGCTTGGAAGGGGACAAGGCCTTGGTGTCGTCCGATCGCCCCGCGTCGGGCGTGTTGGACCTGCGCATGCTCCGGCGACTCGTGGTGGAGCCGGACGATCTCCGGGTGATCGAGCTGAGTCTCCAGGCCGAGCCGGTCGTTCACGGGCTGACAGTGGTGACTCAAGGCAAGGCCAAGGGCGGGGACCGGCTCGACCTGGCCGAGCTCGTCGGGGACGGCGTGACGCTCGGCGAAGGGCAAGAGCTCGTGATCGCGGCTTGGCGAAGCCAGTGGCACTACCACGGCGGGGCCGTACTGCGAGGCTTCGAGGTGCAGCGGCAAAACCCATCGGGTCAAGCGGTCGCGTTGCCGCGTTTCAGCGGCGAGCTGAGCGTCGACACCGAGGCGGGCACGTTCAGCCTCGTCTCACTCTCCGATCGCGACAAGCTGCCGGAGGTCGACAAGCAGGCCGTGCCGGTGCGTAACGGGTCGAGCATGTGGCAGATTCGGGAGTCGAGCGGCACCCGGTTTCAACAGCTCAGCGACGCTCTGGCGTTGCGAACCAACGGCCGGGCCGACTTCGGACCCAGCTACGGCTGGGCGCCCGCGTTGGTGTATCGCCCCGAGCAACCGGGGCAATACATGCTCCGCGGCGCCATGGCCATCGAAAGCGGTCAGCCGGTGGACCCGAACAGCAACGAGACCGTGTCGTACCTGATCGGCATTCGGCAGGCAGGGGGACGAGGCCCAGTCGCCGGGGCGCCGATTCAAATCGAGTTGCGGTCCGCCGATGGCTCCCGTCTTAGCCCCCGGTCTTCGCTGACGGGCGCAGACAAACTGTTCCTCGATGTCGAGACGATACGTCGCTACCTCTCATCGCTGGAGGCCGATTCGCTCGATGTGCAGATCGCGTTGAGCGATGCGGCGGGGGTGACTCAGGCGACGATCCGTACGGCGGGCGACGACCGCGTCGTACTCAAACAGCACGCCAAGCACGGCGTGTTCAATCTCGGGCCGCGCCCGCGCGACGGGGTGTATGTCACGGCCGAGGGGAATCGGTTGATGTACGGCGGCGAGCGACTGCGGCTGTGGGGCGTCGCGGGCGCCGACGACGGCGACGCGGCCTCGGTCCGACGGATGGCGCGGCTGGGCATCAACGCCATGCGACTGTGGCACATGCATGGCCAAGGTTACCGGCGGCCGCCGATCTTTTACAGCGACGAAAGCGGGCCTCGTGGCGAGCTCCGCGATCTGTCCGATGGCAGCCAAGAGTCCGCCTGGGTCGACCAATACAACCGTTTCGCCGCGGAGCTCAAGGAGGCCGGCATCTTCATCATGGCGCCCACGCTGATGAGCTCGATGTCCGACGAGATGCTCGCGCAAGAAGGCTCGTTCGTCTCGGGCGGCGACGACTGGCCGGCGTGGCGGCAGGCCGTCCTCTCGGCCCGCGACGGGCACAAATCCGAGCGTTTGTGGTTGGCGTTTGACGAACGCCTCATCAAGGCGCAGAAGCGCCACATCACGAACTTCTTGAACATGGTGAACCCCTACACAGGCCGACGGTGGGCCGACGAGGAAGCGGTCGCTATCTGGGAGTTCCACAACGAATTCCAGTTGGTCAAGCTCACGCTGGAGCAGGGCTTCGACACCTGGCCGGCCTATTTCCGCGACAAGCTGCGAGGGCGGTGGAACGTTTGGCTGTCCGAGCGTTATCGTAGCGACGCGGCGTTGACCCGGGCCTGGGGTGAGTTGCGTGAGGGCGAGTCGCTGAGGGATTCGAGTGTCCGCCTTGCGCCGACGCTGGGACAACGCTCGGAGTACCCCGAGGCGCGGGGGGTCGACTTCGTGCAGTTCATCGCCGAGCTGGTCGGCGGGTACTACCAGGAGCTCGAGGTCCACGCCCGCGCCCAAGGCACGCCTGGCAAGGGTGTGGCGGTCATCCCGTTCAGCTACGACACCTACTTCCGCCCCAACATCCCGTGGCACTACAGCACCGCGGGCCACGCCGATGTCGCTAACTTCGGCATGTACTTCTGGACGCTGACCTCATCGTTGACGCGTGATCCCTCGCTGTACGTCATGGACTCGTCGACTCTGGCCGACAAGCCGACGGTGATTTATGAGACGATGAGCGCTCGGCCCAACCCATACCGCAGCGAATACCCGTTCCTCGCCTCCCTATTCGCGAGCCGGCACGACTGGGACGCGGTCTTTTTTCATTGGTATCACACCCGCTACGGCGGGGTCGGCGAGGAGTATCTGGCGATGGCAACCCCAATGGCGTCGCGGGATCACTACTGGTCGGCCGTTCAGATCGAGCGCGATCCGGTGATGCTGTCGAGCATCGCGCTCGCCGGGCAGGCGTTCCTGCAAGGCAGCATCCCACCCGTAACCGATCCGGTCGTGTACGAACTCGGCCGCGAGGCGATCTTCGGCTACAAGCATTACGCCGGCCCCGAGATGACCGACGACGCGTTCGACCGCGGCGCCGTGCTCCGCTTTGAGCCCGAAGGTGACTTCGCTGTCCGTAAGGCCGGTGGATCGAGTGCGCCGTACGATCCCAGATTCCGTTTCGAGACCGACAAGGGGCGTCTGATCATCGATACGCCCACCTACAAGGCTTTCATCGGCCCGACCGTCGAGCGGTACCGATTCAGCGATGGCATCGTCGTCGGCGGGTTCGACACCGAATGGGTGACGTTCGCCATGGTCAGCGCAGACGGTAAGCCATTCCTAGGCGACGACCCCGCGGAAAAAATCTTAATCAACGCCCGTCGCGACGGGCGTAACAGAGGGCTCGAGGTCGATATCTCGGGCGTCGCGTCGGGCGGCGGCTTCATCAACCCCGGCGAGCTGATCGAGCGCACCAAAAGCAACGGCAGGGCCCCGGTGATCGAAGACCCGGTGGCGTTTCGGCTCTGGCTGCCGTTTGAGGTCGAGGGCGCGTTCGAGGGGTACGACTTCGCCACGCGGCGGGTGTTCGAGCAACCGGTGAACGGATCGAGCGTTGAGCACGACGGCAGGCCGCTCTACGTTGGGCGTCTCGTGATTGACGCCCGCGGCGACGAGGCCGACACGCCCGCGGCCAACGACGTGCTGACGCCCGCCGCTCAAGCCGCGACGAGGTCGAGTGGGTCCGACGGGGGCGATGTCGCCGTGGCGGCAGGCGCTGTGAGCGGGTTGTGGTCACCGGTGGCGGGGCTCGCGTGGGGGATGGATCAGACCGCCTTCGACCGGGCCGCGCGCCAGGCATCCTGGAAGGTCGAGCGCGTCGGCGTCGACGCTCGGCTGACGCTGTTCGGGATCGACCTTGCTTCGCTAGGTTCGGCCGAGGTGCGGGTCGAGATGGCGGGCGGCCGGCTGGTCGGTCTGCGCGGGGCCTACCGCAACCCGCCAGCCATCGTCGACCTTGTCGCTGCCCACACCAAGCAACTCGGCCCGCCAACCCGGAGCAACCTCAGCGAGAACGCGTTCGATCTCAGCGAGGTGACGTGGCGGAAGCAAGACGCCGGCGGAACGCTCCACGTCACCCTCCAGTCCACCCAGGGCAATATCAACCTGATCTATCGTTACGACGGGAACTAACGCGTCGTCCTCGGCCTCAGCTCCCTCGTTCCCCCGTTAATCCTTTGAGACCCCCGAATGTCGCAACTCATCGCTTTCACCGGACCCGAACAGGTCGAGGTGCAGACTTTTGACCCCCCGGCCTTCGGGGATAACGAACTGCTGATCCGCACCGAGTACAGCGGCGTGAGTCAGGGCACCGAGGTCTGGGCCCTGACCGGCCGGCGCCGCGAGCTGACGTTTCCCACAGTCCCCGGCTACCAGAGTGTCGGCATCGTCGAGGCGGTGGGCGCGAACGTCACCGGCTTTGCGGTCGGTCAACGCGTGCTCTTCCATGCCTCGCGTCTGCCCGAAGACGCCACCGACACGTGGATGGGCGGACATGTCAGCCACGCCATCAGCCCGACCACGGGCGATCCGCCCCCCCGGGTGGTGCCCGAGGGGGTGGACCCGAAGACCGCGGCGTTGGCGGCGATGTGGGCTGTGTCGCTCCGCGGCGTCGACATGCTTACGCTCAAGCCCAACGACCTGGTGGTGGTGACAGGACTCGGCCTGATCGGACAGGCCGCGGCGCAGTTGGCTCGGCTCCGCGGAGCTATCGTCGTCGCCAGCGACCTGCACCCCACTCGACTTGATCTTGCGAAAGCCTATAGCGCCGACCTCGTCGTTGACGCACGGGCAAGCGGACTCGCCGAGGCCATCCGCGGCCTGCGGCCGAAGGGCGCCGACGTGGTGATCGACACCACCGGACGCGTCGACATGTTCGCCCCCTGCGTCGATCTTTTGCGGCCGTTGGGTCAGTTCCTGATGCAGGGCTTCTATCCGCAGCATGTCAACTTCGACTTCCACGTGACCCATCTCAAACGCCCGACGATCCATATATCCTGCGGCATCGGTGACACGCAGCGCGTCCTCGAACTATTCCGCTTCGACCGGCTGCCTGCCGGCCCGCTGATCACCGACGTCGTCCCGGTCGACCGGGCCCCGGCGATGTACCGGCGGATGCTCGACGCCGACCCGAACGTCCTCGGCGTGGTTTTCGACTGGCGAGGCGTCTCATGAAGGCGCTCGTGGTCAAAGAAGTCGAGCGGCTGGAACTGCAGGACATCACGCGTCCGGCGATCAACGACTACCAGGCTTTGGTCCGGGTCGAGGTGTGCGGCGTTTGTGGCAGCACCGACTGGAAGATCATCCGTGGTCAGATGCCTTGGGCCGGCCCGTTTCCCTTGATCCTTGGACACGAGTCCGTCGGCCGGGTTGTCGAGATCGGCTCGAAGGTCCGCAAGTTCAAGGTCGGCGACCGCGTGACACGGCCGATCGTGCCCCCGACACCACAACTCAACAGCGCCTTCGGCGGTTTCGCGGAATTCGGTGTGGTCACCGACGCGCAAGCCATGGCCGATGACGGCGACGCCTCGCTGCTCGAAGACTACAACGCCCAGCGGCAAATCGTCGTGCCGACGGACCTCGACCCGGTCCATGCCGCGCTTGCGATCAGTCTCGCCGAGACCGCAAGCGGGCTGATCGATCTTCCCAACCTCCGAGGGTTGACCGTGGTCGTGGCCGGCACCGGCGTGGCGGGTTTGACGTTCACGCGATGGGCCAAGCTCGCCGGCGCCAGGGTGGCAACGCTCGGTCGACGCGCCGAGCGGCTGGCGTTGGCTGAGCGATTCGGCGCCGACCATGTGATCGACACACGTGACCCGGATTGGCGATCACGGCTTGTGCACTACACCTCGGGCGCCGCGGACGGGGCCATTGAGGCCGTCGGCGACGTCGCCCTTGCCGAGCAGATCGTGCCGGCGCTCAAACCCAACGCTTTCGCTGCGGCCTACGGCGCCCCGCCTGACGGCCAGTCCTACGGCTGCCGTTGGGTTGCCATGAACGTCCGCGAACACCTCAGCTACGCCTGGGTCGTGGACCTGATACGGCGAAACTGGCTGGGGCCTTCGACCCTGATTTCCAGCATCGTGCCGTTTGATTACGTGACCGACCTCCTGGACGCCGCCAACCGGGGCGAGTTGGTCAAGGCATTCGTCCGAGTGTCGCCTTCCTGACCGAGAGAAGCGTCCTGAGCAAAGGGCGATCCCACGTACATCGGATAATGAAATCTCGAAAAACTCAATGAAATGCCGATTGGAGTGCGAACAGATCAGTCAACCGTCTTTGTAGCTGCTACAAATTTTGCAGCCTGTAGATTGCGCGGCGGCCGTCGCGGTCCGACGTGAAGTACACCGCGTCACCGGCATGGTTGAAGACCGGGTGGGGGTGGGCGTCCTGCGACGACCAACTTGATCCGTGGCGGCATAGCGGTTGCCAGTCGATCCGGCAGCGGTCCCAATCGATGTGCTGCAGCGAAATCCACTGCCCGTGCGGGTCGTCTGCGTCGTCGAGTGCATCCGGGGAGTCGGGAGTTTCCCGGGCCGGAGGACGGTAGTAGCCATCGCTGACGGTCAGGTCGTCGCGGCCAGAGGTAGTGAAATGGCCGTACTGTTGCCATTGCAGGTCGAAGGGGATTTCGATGTGCCCTGTTGCGTCGGGCCGGACGCGGCCGAGGAATGACGGCCCGTCGGCGAACCGGCCGTGGTAGAGGATGGATTGGCCGTCACGGCTCCACATCTCGTGACAGACCCAGTCGTGGCGCGACCTTCCCGCTTCAGGCGCCTCGGGACGCAGGCGTAAGTGCCGACGCCCATCCCACAGCCACATCCGTCGCATGCCGCAGTCATTCGCCCATTCGTGGTTATAAAGGATCATCTCGCGATCGGTCGGCGAGAACTGCACGTGCGTCACCCACGCCTGCGCCACCGGTTCGCAACCCACCATCTCGCCCGTCGCCGTGTCGTACACCCGCAGCCAGGATGTCAACCCATCCCGCTGCACCGCCCGGTCGATCTCGGTCAGCCGTTGCGGGTGACGGATCAGTTCGTCACGCAGCACCGCCGCATCGGTCGTCGGCACGCACAGCCGTGATCCGTCGTTTGACACGTGCGTGAACGCGGTCACCTGGTCGTCGGGGATCGTTGCCAACACCCGTAGCTTGCCTAGCAGATCGGTCGCAACCAGGTCTTGGCCTTGGAGGTAGTAGACCAAGCCGCGGTGCGGATCGAGGCTAATGCTGGCCTTGCCTAGCCCCGCCCCAGGCCGGCCGTCGAAGTAGACGTAGCTCTGGAGCACGCCGTCGCGGTTGTGCGAAAGCTGGCGTTCGTCGCCGTTGGTCAGGTCCCGGAAGAATAAGTTGGGTTGGCCATTGACGTTGCTGAGGAACACAATGCCCTGGTCGTCAGCAGTCAGGCTGGGTGACGTGAAGTACAGCAACTGCACGTCTGCGTCGGAGTGGCTGATGAAGGGAGCGCCGATTCCAGTTGAGAGGTTTATAGTCATTTCATTACCAATCTCAGGGGGACCGGCCATATGCGCCCTTGCGCATTGCTGGCCCGAGACGAACCGCCCTGGCAGCTTCAGAGTCGTCTCCTATTGTTATAGCCGCCGCTTGGCATCGCTGCGAGGCGCTGTTCCTGACGTCGCGCGTTGGCATGACTGCGCGAGAGCGATCACTCGAACACCACGACAGCGTGGCGGTCCATATGTGGAAGTGTAATCGACAGGCGGTCGCGAGTATGGGTGATTGTTGTGCTGGTGTCTTGGGGCTGCGGGGCGTGAGCGCGGCGGTAGCCGGCGGGGGCGGTGAGGGTGACCGGGCCAGTGGGCGTTACATCCTCGGGCCAGAACGGTCTTTCCTCATGCTCGTTGGTGACCCGTAGGTGGGTCATGACCGAGGGTGTGTTGAGCAGGTGGACCACGAGGCGGTCGCCCTGTTGCCAGGGCTCGGCGTGGACCATCGGCGGGGCGTCGATGTGCACGACGGACTGCACCGCGTCACCAACAAGCAGCCGGACCAACTCACGGCTTCGGTGGTGGTTGTTACGGGCGTAGGCGTGGCCGGTGTCGGTGACCACCGTCACCACCCGACCGAGCCCGACTCTGCGCTGGAACACCGCGGCGCCGCTGCAACTTTCAACCGCCTGGCGGATCATCCCCTGGGCGTCAAACCGCCGGGCGGATGTGTCCAGGGGCATCGACGCCGCCGCCATCATCGCGGCGTCGTCGGTGGGATCGACGAGCCGGCCCTCGCCGGCCAGCATAAACCGCTCGGGCAATCCGACCTGCCGCCACGTTGGCGGGGCCTGCGTCACAATGACCGGCCCGCACCGCTCGTGCCGCCGAGCAATGCCGGCGAGTTGGTCGAACGCGGAGGCGCCGGTCTCGACGTAGCCAGACTCGTCGCGGGTTCCGCAATCGCCCAAGGCCAGCAGCGTGCCGCCGGCCTCGACATAGCTCCGTATCGCGGCGACCTGCTCTGCTCCGAGGCAGGCTGTCGCCGGCAGTACGACCAGGCCATACCGCCCCAGATCCTCGGCGCCAAGGTCGTCATCGAGCAGCGGGTCGCTGGGCCAGTGCAGCGCCTGCAGCAGCCAGTGCGTGCCGTGGATTGATCGCCAGGTATCGAAAGCGGGTCGGCTTGAGAAGTCCAATGTCTGTTGTGAGACGACCAACCCAACACACGCCAGGTGCTGCCCGCCGACGTAGGGCGTTACGGCATCGGCGGCGTGGGCGATACGTTCCAGAGCGTAGCGGTAGTCGGCCGGGTGCGCACCGATGCCGAAACTGGCGAACCCGCCCGCGGCGGCAGAGGCCTGCACGTGGTGGAGCGCGGCTGTGGGGTCTGGCTCGGGCCGGTTTGGGTAGTTGACGTGGGCTCCATCGAGCAGGGCCGACCACACCTCGGTTGGGCGTCCGTCACCGTTGACCGCCTGCAGCAGCTTGTGCTGGAACACGAGTTGGGACCGCTGGCTGTCGCATTCGGTGGCGGCCATGGCGTCGGCGCGGTGGCGAGCCAGGGGACAGCCGCTGGACCAGCCGGGGTTGTTGAGCCGGTTGAAGTGGTTGAACACCAGCAGCGCATCAGGGGCGTGCTCGCGCACGAAATCGGTGAGTTGCCGCCAGTAGTCCATGAAGTCGTCGTATCGCCATCGGACGAAGCGGCGGAAGGCGGGGTCTTCGAGATGGGCTCTGTCAGGTGGGGGTTCACCGGTCGTCTCCTCATACTTGGCAGTGCACGCCGGGCAGACGCAACCGAGCCGGCCGCCGGGCAGGTGCAAGCCTGAGCCGTCGAACCAGAGGCCGTCGAAGCCTAAGTCGTTGACGACCTCGACGCAGTAGCCTTTGAGCCGCTGTCCATAGGGGCTGTTGTAGCAAGCGTAGCGGTGTGGCTCGCCGGACGTGGCCACCTCGCCGCCCCCGATCGGGTGGACGCGCCAGCCCGGGTGCTCGGCCAGCAGCATCGGGGCCGTGGCGAGATACGCCCAACTGAAGACTGTCATGCCCCGGCGATGCGACTCTTCGGTCAGCCAGCGCAGCAGGTCGTCGTCCGCGTCGTCGCGGTGCGGCAGTTGGCGAGAGGCGAACAGCGGGTACGCCCCCTTCGCCGCCGCCCCGTACCACCATGCCCGAATCCCCGCTTCCTCCAGTACGTCCAGGGCCCGGCACAGTTCCTCCCGGCTGTGTAGCCCGTACACCGGCCGCCACTCGACCCGCACCGGTGTGAACCGGTAATCCACCCAACCTGGGCGAGGCGCCGCAGGCTGGCTGGGCTGTAACGTGGGCAGGATTCTGTTCGGAAGCTTCACATCGGCTCCTTGTGGATATTTCAGACTGATCACGTTTTAGAGTTGACATTTACCAGTCAACAAATTATCTTACTCATACTACACATGTCTACAACTACAAGTAATATTACTAGAAGTTCTGGCCCAAAGCCGCCTGAAGGCACCGAGAAATACCGTGCGGTCGCCGAGCATCTCCGCCAGCAGATCACGCGCGGGGCTTTGCAGCCGGGCCAGCGGCTGCCGTCGTGGGATCGGATCGAGGCCAACTTTCGCGTCAGCCGCATCACCGTCAAGCGAGTAATGGAGGAACTTCAGGCCGCCGGTATAGTCCGAACCGTCCGGCGGGGAGGGACCTATGTGGTGGATCGGCCTCCTTCGCTGTGCCGCTTCGGGATCGTGCTCCGCGGGGATGAGGCGGGACGGTTCGAGCAGGCTCTGCTCCGCCAGGCTCAGCAGATCATGGTCGACCGCGGCCTGACCTTTGCCCACTATCGAGGGGTGGACGGCCACGCCGACTCCGAGGGCTACCGCGAGTTGCTGACCGATTTGGACCGAGGTCGGCTCGCAGGGCTGATCGTTGTCGCACCGACCGACGAAATTCAAGCCTCGCCTCTGTTCCAGGACCCACGTGTCCCGACGGTGGCGCTGTTGGGCCAGCCAGTCGGCCGTGTGCCGGTCGTTCATACCGATGCCCCTTCGTTCTACCGCCGCGCTTTAGAGGTGATGCGACGTGAAGGGCGACGCAGGCCCGCGGTCATCGCATTCCACAAACTACTGCCCGTGGCTAAGAGGCTCATCCGCGAGGCAGGGCTGGATGCTGACCCACACTTGATGCAGGCGGCCAATCTTCAAGCCCCACACACCACCAAAGATCTGGTGCGCCTGCTGGTCCGCGTCAGCGACGCCGACACGCTGATCATCGCCGACGACTCGCTGGTCGAACACGCCCAGGCCGGGCTCGCCGCCGCCGCGGCCCGTGTCCCTGAAGACCTGTTGCTGATCGAGCACTGCAACTGGCCTTGGCCGGTGCCCAGCGTGCTGCCTGCCGTCCGCATCGGCTTCGACACCGCCCACGTCCTCAAGGCCTGTCTCAACCTGCTCGACGCCAACCGCCACGGCCGTGACACCCCTCCCGAGACCGTGATCGAAGCCACCACCGAACCTCCGCACCCGGAAACCGAGGGATCGGCGCCGAACCTGCTCTGACACCGAACTGGAGAAAGACTATGACACGCCTGAACCCCACATCTGCGCTGGCTATCGTCGTGGTTTTCACCTTCACGCCAGCAGCTTTCGCTAGTTTGCTCGTCGACTTCAACACCACGGGCAATGCCCTCGACGACCCGTTCGTGCAAACCGGCTACGAGGCATTCACGGAGGTGGCCAGTCCCGAGAGTGGTGACAACGCTGCCGACAACGCGACCACCGACGGCACGATCGAGCAGGATGGGATCACCGAGACCCGCAGCTACGTCAACAATTTCGCCCGAACCGGGACCGACGTTCACGTGACGATCGCCCGCTTCGCCGGCGGTGATAACCTGCTTGACTTCCGCACTCGCGACGCGATAACCAGCGGTGCGTTCACCGACCGCAGCAACCTGCTCCGCGACAATGTGCTCACCACCAACTTCAAGCTCACGATCGGCAATCTGGCCGCAGGAACCTATCAGATCACCACCTACCACCACGATAGCCAGTTCGGCGGCGGTCAATCCCAGGACTTCGACATCCGCGTGACCGACGCCAACGAGACCAACCGGTTCGTGGCCAACGATGTCGTGGTCAGCACCGGGACCTCAACGTCCGCGGTGACGGCAGTGACCTTCTCGTTCGAGTTGGATCAGACCACTGACGCCGTGGTCATCGATTTCCTCGACGTCGCGGGCGGCAACCCGAACATCGCGCTGAACGGCTTCGACCTGATCATCCCCGAGCCCGGCGCCGCGGCGCTGCTGGGCCTGGGCGGCCTGATGATCAGCGGGCGGTTTCGGCGATAGCCTCCCATTCTGGACGCGACACATGTTTTGCCTAACCACCCACCGAAATCGGGCCTTCAGTCTCATCGAACTGTTAGTTGTGATTTCGGTCATCACTCTGATGATAACGCTACTGCTGCCGGTGCTGCGTAAGGCGCGTGAGGCGGGGCGGGCGGCACAGTGCGCGTCCAACCTGCGGCAGGTGGGGGTGGCCTGCTACACGTATGAGTTGGACCACGGCACATTCCCGGCGCCGGAGAGCTACCCGACCTCGCCGTGGTTTTTGCTCAAACGCGAAAGGGCGCTCAACTCACCGGAGGTCTGGGACTGCCCGTCAGATGTGACGCAGCAGCCCGGGCAGACACATGCCTATCAGAACTACGGCTGGACGGAGAACGTCAACCGGGGGTACGCATTCAACACGACGGCGGGCCAATTGCAGTCGCTCCAGCCCGGGCCTGACAGGTACTACCTGGCGTACACCAGCGAGGGAATGACCGTGCCGTCCCGGGAGCCGGTCGCGTACGATTTTGAGAACGGAGTGACGACCTCGACGGCCTACCTCGCCGGTTTCGGCATCTTCTCACACCTGTGGGGCTCGAGCGCCTCCGGTGGGTACGCCGGACGGCACTCCGATGCATCCAACCTGCTGGCTGGGGACGGCAGTGTCCGGCCGCTGAATCTGCAAAACCACGCGCCTGATGCAAACGCCGATGGCTGGCGCGGCAACATCACAAGCGTTACTGAGCTGCGCGGCGGGTAGATCGGGAGTACAACACCCTTGGGTATGTTTTCGTCAATCACATGCGTTGCACTGTGGTTCGGGTTCGCAGCAATGACCGTGTCGACGTGGGCCGAGGGGGTGACGCTATGGGATGACGGCGCGGCGCGGGCGGTGATCGTAGTGGCGGACGAACCGCTGGCGCTACTCGACGCCGCGGGCCGGCCGCGGCTGACGCAGCGTGATGCGGCCGTGCGGCTGGCGGACCTGCTGCAACGGGCCGGGGGTTCCGGGTTTGAGGTCGTCAGCCTGTCGGACGCCCCGACCGAGCCACCGCGCATCTTCGTGGGCGACGGCCCGCACGTGGCGCAACTGGGCGTCGAGCCGCTCATCGAGCCAGAAGGCGTGCGAATCGTCGTCCGAGATGGCGATCTATATCTGCTGGGTGAGGTCGTCCCGGCTGGCACAAACAACTGGGCCGCGTCCGTCGACCGCGGCACGATGCACGCCGTCGAAATTTTCCTCGAACGTGTGGTCGGCTACCGGTTCTACTTCAGCAGCGTCCGCGACCAGGCGATGTTCGAGTTGGGTACGGTGGTTCCGGAACTGGATGCGCTCACCCTCCCCGACGATCTGGATATCAGCGATGCCCCTGCGTTCCGCTACCGCGTGGCGCATGGTACGCCCGGCGGTTCGGTGATCGGCTATCGGGCCGGGCAGTCCGAAGCGTTCCTGGCCAATCACACACATCACGGATGGGACAGGTTGTACGGCGGCACGCACCCGGAATATTTCCTGCTCAAGGCCGACGGTACGCGCGACTTCCGTTTCCTGGACTACGCTGAGCCGGGTGTGCTGGAGCGTGAGCTAGAACACCTGGCGACGTACTTCGAGACCGGCAAACCCATCGGGATGCTTCGTCCGCCGACGGCCCGTTACATCGCGGTCGAGCCGGACGATAACTATCCCGACAGCCACAGCGCCGCAGCGCAGGCGGTGCTGGACTACGACCGCCACCGCTGGGGGCGACAATCCGACCTTTGGTTTGATTACGTGCGTCGGCTGGCCGCCGAGGTGGACCAACGCTGGCCGCACATGCGCGTCTCGACGCTGGCGTACCAGTGGCACACGCTACCGCCGACATTCGACTTGCCGCCAAACGTTGATGTGATGCTGTGCATGATGCTCTCGACCACAATGATCAAAGAGCCCGAGGCGTTCGCCCACAATCTGGATCTGGTGGAGCAGTGGTCGGCGAAGCTGGGGGACGATCCGTCGCGGCTTTACCTGTGGGACTACTGGTGCTGGCCAGGGTTTTGGACCTCTGCCCCGACGCTGTCACCGCGGACCCAGCAGCGGTGGTTGCAACAGATGCGCGGCCGGGTCGGCGGGGTGTTCATCAACGGCGGGGGCCACCCCGACCCGTATCAGCACTTCATGTACGCCGTCTGGCTCCGCCTGCTGTGGGATCCCGACATGAATGTCGAGGCGTTTCTCGCAGACTACTGTGAGCGGTTCTACGGCCCCGCGGCCGAGCCGATGCACGCCTTTTATCGGCTGCTGATCGACCGTTGGGAAGGCGTCGCGTGGCCGCAGTCCATCAGTCAAAGCTACGCCTCGCCGCTGCTGATCTACGGCCAGACGTATCCCCCGGCAGTCATCGATGAGCTTCAGGACCACATTAACGCGGCCCGTGCGACGTTGGGGATGCCGCTGCGGTGGACCACCGATGTACGCGGTTTGGCTTACTGGTCGGTCCGCAACAGCACCGAGGCGCCCAAGCGCTTCGCCTTCACCGCGACGCAGCATGAGGGTCAAGCACTGCGACCGCGGCTGCGCTGGGGCGGGCGCGAGGTCGTGTACGAAGGCACGTTGCAGCAAGGCGATCGACTGGCGGTGTCCGTCGATGGGGAGGCGACGCTTGAGCGCGTCGCGCTGCCGGCCGAGGAACTGATCCCCCCCGCCCGAGCCCTGTCGGACGACACGCCGGTGCGCAGCAACGAACGCTATCTCGTGCATCGCGTTCGGTTGGACAGGCCGGTGCAACCCGGCGAAAAATACCTCGTCCGCGTCCGCGGCATGGCGACCGACGGCGGTGATTCGCTCATCGCTTTCACCGAGTCGGCCCAGAAACAGAAAGTGTTCATGCACGGCAGATTCCGGGGTGGCGACGAAATGACCACCGCCGAACAGGTGGTGACGATACCCGAAGGCATGACGCGGCTGCGGTGGGTCGACCTGTTCCGCGGCAACAAACAGGGCGAGGTGACCTACAGCCAACTGTCGGTCACGCCGTACCGCCCCGAGGTAGAGCCGATGTCGCCGATCAATGTCACCGATCGGCTACGCTGGTCGCCGATCGAGTTGGGCCCGGGTGACGCGGCGGTGCTGGCGTGGGACGCCCAGTCCCCACGGGCGGGTTCGATGACGCGCGTTGAGCTGTTTGAGGCTGACGCAGTATCGGCTCCCACATCACTTTCAATCCACCACAAGCGGTTGGCGTGGATGGCCAAGGCGTTTGAGGTGTTCCACCCGACGCGGTCGATGTACCAGACTAACAACGGCTTCTTCGTCGCCGCCCGCGTCGCGGCGCCACACGTGGGCGCGCCGCCGAGCCTGCGCGTCACATCCACTGAAGATGCGGAGGCGGTTCCGCTGGTGCGCGGCCGGATCGACGCCCGCGTGCCGTTCGAAAACCTCGGCTTTCCAGCGGATGTTCCGACGCAACTGCGGTTTGTGCGCGACGGGCAGCGCGTAATGATGCACATCGATGTTGAAAACGCCCCCGTGCCGGGTGAGACCGTCACAGTACTTACGCGGCGAGCGGTAGGCGATAAAACAGAGGAGCTTGTCCTGCCGGTCGGCGGCGATAATCCCGCCGCGCACTGGGACGCCTGGTCCGTCACAGCGACTGGCTGGCGTGGTACGGTGATCCTGCTGACGGCGGATGACGAGCAGCCCCTACCCAAGCATTTGCTCGTTCAGGTCGAGCACCAGCGGGGCGACGACCGCTACGTGCTCTCACCCCGACTCGACGCCCCATGGGGCGCTTTCCCGCCCAACCGCATGACGCGACTGCTGCTGAATGACGATGCACGCCCCCGCCGTACCGTGCCGGACGACCGCTCCGAGCCGACCGATGAGGACCTGCCGTTTTGAACGTGGCCAGCACCTTGTTTGAGCAACAAGATGCCGGAGCCGTTTCGGACTGATGGGTATGGCAATGCGCTTAAAACCGGATCCTGATCCAAGCGGAACGTGGTTTTGGGGTGACAATCCGGTCTCGATCGCTGAAGCCGAGTATTACCGAGGCCGAGCGTTCATACTGCTGGGACGCGCGGAGTGTGTTCGAGCAGCTCGCGGCCGACAGGCTCAATGAACTCGCTTCTCCCCGCCCAATGCACGCAACCTGTGAGCCTTGCTTTATGCTGAACCGGCCAAGCTCCTACGACATCACCGGGGCCGAGGTGCAGTATTTCCGGCTCGAGCCGCGGTACTGGGCGCCGATCCTCGACCGTTTCGCCGACGCCAGCCTTCGGTGTGTGACGACCTATGTGCATTGGAACGAGCACATGGTCGGTGAGCCGAACGCCCGTTATCCCGCCGGCGTGCTCGACTTCGAGGGCCGCACGGACCCCCGGCTTAACCTGCTGGGCTTTCTCGATCTCGTCGTCGAGCGCGGCCTGACGCTCAACTTCCGCTGCGGGCCGTTCTGCTGCAATGAGGCGGTGCACGGCGGCTATCCTCCGTGGCTGGTGATGGGCGACCCCAACCTCATGGTCTGGGACTACCAGAACCGCCCGACCCGGGGCTACTGGATCGCCAAACGCGAAGGCATGCAGCCGTCGTACCTGCACCCCGAGTACCTGGCGTGGTGCGAAAAGTGGCTGGCCGAGATGGACCGCATCATCGAGCCGCGGCTGGCCAAGCACGGCGGGCCGATCACGATGCTCAACCTCGACAACGAGGTCAGCTACATCGTGCAGGACAGCTTCCTCGCCTGCGACTACAACCCGATCAACGTCGCGCCCGGCGGGTTCTACCACCGCTTCCTCGAAGAGAAGTACGCCGGCGACACCTTGCCATATCCCGATCGCTTCAGGTCGATCGAAGAGGTCACGCCGCCGCGCGACATCCCGGAGGCGATGCCGCCCGACGAGCTGGCGTGGCGGATGGACTGGGTCGAGTTCAAGCAGTGGACGATGGCTCGCTACATCGCCGAGGTCCGGGCCATCCACGAACGCCACGGCGTGAGCGACGTGACGTTCATGACGAACCTCAACCCCCACCGCCCCGAGGGTGTGCCAACCCGCTTTCCTGCCTTCGAGAAAGCCACCCGAGGCTTGGTCGGCTACGACTTCTACCGCTACCCTTTCCTGAGTTGGTCAGGCTACAGCTCGATGGCCCGTGTGCTTAAGCTGATGAACGCCAGCCTCGGCTACACCTGGTCGGCCGAGTTCATGGCCGGCTGGTGGAACAAGGACATGGCCGGTATGTCTCGCGTCAGCGACGACCACATGCGTTTCATGGCCCGCTGCGCCTTGGCCCACGGCTGCAAGGCGATCGGCTGGTTCATGTTCCACGACCGACGCGTCTTCGGCGACTGTCCGGTCAGTTCCCACGGCCATCCGCGCCCCAGCCTGGACGTGCTCCGCGAGACCGCCGGCCTCATCAAGTCGTTCGGCGACGGCTGGGAGACGTTGATGCCGGCGACCGACGTCGGCGTCGTCTACGACCTCGCTTCGCATACCCACACCGCCACCGGCGACCCGATGCCTTCCGGCGACGATCTGCACGTCGGAAAGCCGACGCTCGACGGCGTGCCCGCCGGCCTGGCCAGCCGCGATTACGAGGCTCTGCACCGCCTCATCGAACACGCCGGTTTCCAGGCCGCCGCGGTCGACGCCGATGCCAGGCCCGATCTCCCCGACCACCTCTGCCTGCTCTTCCTGCCCGGTTCGCCGGTCATCACCGACGCCACCGCGGCCTTGCTTAAAACGTTCGTCGACGCGGGCGGCACGCTGATCGTCACCGGCGCGTGGCCCCGACGCTCGACACGCGGCGCAACGCTCGGGTTCCCCGCCCCACCCGCCAACGGCGAGACTACTCATGGCCGCGGCCGGCTCATCCACTGGCCCGACCCCGTCGGCGACGCCCAGCCCGAGCACGACGACCTCAACACCATCAACCGCGTCCGCCGGGCCATCCACGACTACGCCGGCGGCTTCCACGTCCGCATCCGCCCCGAGTCCCCTGTGGTCTGGGAGGACTGGGGCGAACAGCCCGGGGTCATACGCCACGAGCAGCCCCGCAACCTTGGCGTCGCTGTCCTCCATCGCCATGCTGACGGGGACGACCTGCTGTTCGTCCTCAACCTTTACATCGAGGCTGTCCGCTTCGCCCTCGAGTTCGGCGACCACGTCGGCCCGATCGACACGCTCGAAGACCTCGACGACGGCTCGACCCACCCGGTCATCGACCGCGGCGTCACCCTCGACCTCGACCTCGACCGCAAGGCCTGCCGCATCTATCGCGTGCTCCGCCCGAAACCCTGACCGATTGTGGTCATGACCCGATCCACTCCCGCTCTCGACCCTCAGGCCACGACCCGGCCCTACCGGATGTTTTAAATCACGGTCTCTACACGCTGTTGCGCCTCATCTAACCGGTATGTGTAGGCTCAATTCAAAGTCGGCCCTAGCAACATTCATCATGCGCCTAAATAATGGAACAGATCGCCACCGCTGCATCACAATCTGCTGGCCCACCGCTCCGTGTCAGGCATACCCTATCTCGCTCGCATCCGCCGAACTCTTTAAGCCGAATTACATAATCCCGAAGGTGTCCCAGGCTTCCCGGGCCGAGATCCCCTCTTCCAAGGCTTTGCGGACGAGGTTTTCGCCGCGGGCTTTTTCGACAGCGGCGTGGAACACCTCGTCGACCGCGTCCCGCGGGATCACGCAGACCCCATCGATATCGCCGAAAATGACGTCACCGTTGCGGACACTGACCCCACCGATCTCGATGGGGATGCGGAAGTCCACGACCTTTCCCCGCGGCCCTTGGTCTTGAGCGTATCGACCGTGAGAAAACGTAGGAAAGCTCAGGCGTAACACGCCGCGAGTGTCCCGGGCGTAACCGTCGACCACCGCGCCGACTCCGCCGAGCTTGAGTGCGCGTGTGCTCATCATCTCCCCCCATAACGCATAACGGGGCGACGCCCCGGTGCAGACATACACCTCATTGGTCTTCAAGTCGTCGAGCGCTTCAAACATCAACCCAAACGGCTCGGCCATGAACGGGTTGTTTGGGTTCGCGTGGACATCGTCGAATACGTCGGCTTCGAGCACCGGCATCGCGCGACCGATTGTCACCATGTCGTCTCGCAGCGGCTGGAGCTTGGGCGGCAGGAACTGATGACGCAGCCCGAGTTTGTCCATAGAGTCGCCCACAACCGCGGTGAACAGCTCTTGGCGTGCAAGCGAGAAGAGTTCGCCGTCAGAATTCCATAGAGGCATCGCGTTGGGTATCCAAAGAATCGGTGAGCTTGACGCCGGTCTCCGCCACGATGAGGGTCGAGGATCCGGCCGATGAGCAAAGTGTATTGACAATATCGAACCGGGGCGGATCAGACCGGTTTTTCGGGGATTGCGTGATCCTGAAAGTTGGCGTGGTCGGGGTGCGTCACCGGTTGATGCCGCTTGTCGTTGCCCGCATAGATCGCCAGGTAGAACACTCGGTAACCCGGCGCCGCGGTCACGGTGTGGTAGCCGTGCGGCATCTTGTGGATCGTATTGTTACGGATCAGGAAGGCGAAGTCTTCGCCGACCTGGCCCTCGAACTGCCCGCAAAAACCGAAGCCGTGCTCGGGCTCGGTTCTGTAGAAGTACATCTCCTCTTGGAAGATCTCGTCGGGGACGTCCTCGTGTTTGTGCGGGGGGTAGGTCGCCCAGCGTCCGTCGCTGACGAAGACCTCGGTGAACCACAGCTTCTCGCTCGGGCGATCGGCGTTGATCATGTAGCGGTAGTGTCGCTGGGTGTTGCCTTCGCCCCAACCCCCGGTGATCGCGTCGTCGGGTGTGACAGCGTAAGGTTCGGCGGGCTGATGGCTGACCGCGGAGCCGATGCCGATCTCGACGTCGGTGATGGCCTCGATCGCGACTTCGGTGTTGGGGCCGACGTAAACCATCGACGGCGGACCGTCGAATACGGACTCGCGCCCGCCGAGATTCTCGAAGTGCTCATCGCCGACCGTGAAGCTGGCGGTCCCGGTCAGCACATCGAAGCCGCACTCTCGGCCCTCGGAAGCGTAAACCCATTTCTGCCCGGCCTTGAGCACGAGCAGTTCAAAGTCAATGACCCGGCAGGTGTTGTGGGCAAGCTTGTTCAGCCCCGGATCCGCCGAAACGGTTTCAAAGTAGGGTTTGCCGTATAGCGTTTTCATATCAGTTCCTTTAATGGGGCCTGCTCCATGCGGTACGTTTCGGCCACAAGACGCAGGAGTAGCCCCGTCGCGTAGGTGCATTCACCAATGGTCGATTTCTTGTGTGTCTCCCAGCCGCCCCGCCCGGCGGGCCGCTGCGCCCCCATGAGTGCGCCGCTTCCCCCAATCCAGGTGGTGAGTTCGTGGAGGATCTGGCGCACGTTGTCGCGAACGGAGATCTCGAGCCAACCCTCGCAAACCCCGATGGCCAGGCCGGTGGCGATCATGGTGGAGCCGCTGGTTTCCAGATAGGCGTGCTCCACTTCGGGGACGATCCGCCAGAGGCCACTGGGGTGCTGCCACCGCATCAGGCCTTCGATCAGCGTGCGGAAGATCTCGAGGATCTCCTCGTAGCCCTGGGTCTCTCGTGGAACGTTGCGGAGGGTGTCGGCCAAACCGAGGACGATCCAGCCGTTGCCGCGAGCCCAGAAGGCCGGGGTGCGCTGGCCGCTGTCGGGGTGGTAGTCGTGATAGAACAGACCGGTGCGGGCGTCACGGAGCACGCGTGCGTGGAGCAGGCACTGCCGGGTGGCCTCGTCGGCGTAGCGTTTCTCACCGGTCACACGCCACGCGTCGGCCAGCGCCGCCGAGCTGTAGTACAGCGTGTCGACCCAGACGGTGTTGGGCGCAAACCCACCATGGGCGAGGACACCATCCGCTTTGGCGTCTTTGAGCTTGATGCCGTCGTTGAAGATCGACGCGCAAGCTTTGTGGATCATCTCCAGGTAGGCGTCGCGAGGGGCGATCTCCTGCAGCGGCGCGAGAGCGAGCGGCGCGCCCCAGTTGCCGCAGTAGTCGTTGAGAACAAACCCACGAGGATGGCCGCCGTGCCCGTACACGTTCCGTTCCGCCGCCACCGGGATCTCGGCGTGATACTCGAACCACGACTCCACCCAGGCCTGCATGTCCGTGTCGCCGAGTTCCCGGGCGCCGATCGCCAGGCCCTGGGGAATCAGGATGTCTTCCCAGCCACAGCTGGTGTCTTCGACTCGACGCTCGAGCACGCGTTGGCGAAAACGCCGCAGCTCGGGAAGCGCGAAGGCGGTCTGGGTCGCAGCAGAGACGGGCGATTCTGTGGTGCTCATCAGTCAGACTTTCTAAAAATAGCGATCAAGAAGAGCGCCGCTGGCTGTTTCGGTAGCGTTCGACCGTACATGGGATCGTTGCCGGAGAGTGTGACGAGGCCACAGGGCGATTTTTGCACAGTATCTCCCATGTATCGTGTCACGTACGGGCAAGAGTGTGCTTGATCGCAAGGGAATTATTCATCAGTAAAGGCTCTCTTGATTTGCCGCTTTCTGAATAAGGCAAGCAGCGCGCTAGCGGGCCCCAGGGTGTTGAGAGTGGAAGGCTCGGGCACGATGGACACCCGGGCCAATCCCACGCCGTCGTACCACGTTCGACTCGCCCCGGACTGGTTGCCAACCGCGTCGTCCACGAAGATCGACAAATCACTCCCGCTCTCAAGGTAGACCCGGCCGAGATAGCCTTGGTACACGCCGAGGTTGGTTCCGTTGAACGTGAACGGTAAAGGATCGACGAACTCGCCGGACTCCGCCAGGTCACCCCCCTGCTTCTGGAAGAACAGCAGATCGTCTTCGCTTAAGCCTGCACGGATCTGCCAGTCCTCGTTGGTGTTCGACAGGTAGTAGACGAACACGTCGAAGTAGCCTGCTTCACCGTCGTTGGTCGCCGTCGTTTTCAACGTCTCGACGGTTTCCGAAGCGTTTTCGTTGCTGGTCAGCACGGTGCCGGTCCCCGCGCCATCGCCGTTGGCAAAGCCTGTTCGCAGGTGCCACTTGCCGTCAGCGGCGCCTTGCGCCGCGCCGGTGGTCAGGTTGCCGCTGGCGCCGAGGGTAAGCGGGGTCCCATCGGCGAGCGTGGTGTTTTCGGGCGTGGCGTCTATGAACTGGATCTGGCCTCGTTGCACGTCTTTCTGCTCCACCACGCCGACGATCGCCGAGTCGTAGTCGATGTAGTTGTTGTAGGCGCCTCGGAACCAAACCACGGCCGTATTGTCCTCGTCCCAATCCGGCACGACCGGGCGTAGGTTGTCAACCGTCGAGTTCTGGGTGATCGCTTCCCAAGACCAGGTTGTTCCGCCGTCGGCCGTCGTGCCGCGATAAATCTCGTGGCGCCCTGTTCCGTCTGCAATCGGCTGGCCCGTCGCCGGGTCCACGTCGGTCGAAATGTAAACCCGATTCGGGTTATTCGGGTCCAAAGAAATATTGCCTGTGTAATTCAGGTGAACCGAGAGATTCGATCCGGCGAATGCGATCCGATTCTCATGCCATTGCTGCCCGTCGAAACGCGCGTAGTGATAGTGAAGGGTCGCGTCGGGGTTGGTGGCGGCGTTGCTGGCTCCGCTCCTGACAGAGAACGCGATGTAAGGGTTGCCGCCGTCGTCTAAATGGATGTCGCTGGTCCACGCGACGTTGCTCGTGTCTCCGGCGAAAACCCGCGTTCCTGACTGGGGAGAAAGCGGCGTGCCGCGATCTCCCAGCTTGGCGCCAAAGCTGTCGAAAACCTCACCGCCCTTGATCGTCGAGTGATAGATGCTGTTGTTGC
Organism: Phycisphaeraceae bacterium; assembly: GCA_028277745.1. GTDB lineage: Bacteria > Planctomycetota > Phycisphaerae > Phycisphaerales > Phycisphaeraceae > JANQFR01. The sequence continues at coordinate 10,290 of JANQFR010000079.1, read as the reverse complement.
GGGGCCCTTCGCGGGGGTGGTCCTCGGTGTTGATGTAGTGGATCTCATCCACGCCGTTCGAGGTGTAGTTCACATAGGGGCGCCCCAGCGCTCCGGGTTGTTCGAGCAACTTGCCGCCGTACACCCACGAAGCGCCGTTGTCATCCGAGTACAGGAAGTTCGGATCGACACCAACCGTACGGGTGAAGTTGTAGATGCGACCAAACTCTCCGGTTCTCTCAGCGGACAACTGATAAAGGTTTTCGTAGGTCACCCCAGAGCCATTGGTCACGTTGAGTTCGGGAGTCCAGCTGTTTGGGTCCCCGGGGTCGGCGTTTGCGCTGGTGGTCGCCCGGAAACGTGACTTGTTGTCGTAGAAGTGCTCTGAATAACCCGCCAGATAGCGACCGTCCTCCAAGATTAATAGCGCTGGGTTGTTGTGATCGTCGCCGTTGCCGTCGTTGCCGCGCGGACGCGTCGCCAAGGCAACTCGGGTGCGACGCCCGGTGTCGAGCGTCAGGGACGCCACGTCTGCGTCGCCGCTTCGCCCGTGAGCGCCTTGCCGGCTGGATGTTGAGCCGACCAGCAAGATTCCGCGGTCTTTATCCACGACGGAACGTTCATTGCCAAACCACGACCAGGCCCCGTTGTCATTGAGCAGGATCAGGTCGCCCGCGACGGTGTCCTGAGCGTGCGCGGCGGAGTGGCCAATCGACAGAAATACAAGAGTCAAGAACAGGGCGGTGGACTTCACGGCTTGCATGACCTAATGCCTCATCTTGGAACAAAAGTCGAGACGGTTCGATTGAGCGGCATTCATCGGAAGACCTCTGCTATGGATCCGCTGTCGAGCACGTATCGGTTTACTTAGAACGCGTCACTGAGGTAAAAAAAGCCCCCAAATTAACGGAGGCCTTTTTGTGATTTAGTTTGGACAGCCATTTGTACACATGTGGCGTGGAGCCTTAGCGGCGACGATGCGGGAGCATAGCCAGACCGCCGATAGCCAGCAGGGCGAGGCTGGCGGGCTCGGGGATGACGACTTCGCCGTTCAAGGTGATGCCTTGGGCGAAGCCGGTTGCGCTGAATGTTGGGGCTACGAGACCGGCCTGACCAAACGCGATCCGGATCTCGACCTCTTCGGCGCCGGCGATCGACGACAGGTCGAGGTTCGCGGTCTGCACGGCCGAGTTGGCGATGCCGGTGACGCTGGCGCCGACCTGGCCGAACGAGTTGAATGCCCCGCCGTCGATCGAAATGAACGCCTCGGCCTGACCCGAGAACTCAAGACCATCGAGGGCCGACACGGCGTAGTAGTCGAAGACCAGGTTGGTCAAGTTGAGCGTGAAGCCTGGGTCGGCGGTGACCGTGAACCCGGCGTACTGAGCGGCCGAAGAGGGGCCGGCCGTGGAGAGGCCGTTGCGACCGAACAGCCACTGAGAACTTGCTGCGGAACCTGCGCTCGGGCCGGCGGGGGTGGCGAGAAGGAACGAATCGCGGGTCACCTCGGAGGCAACCGCGCTGAACCCGACGTAATCCAGGTCGGTGAGCGAGACATTGGCCACCGGGGCGGCCTGGTTGACGAAGGCGGCGGCGTCCACGTCGATGCCGTCGACGTAGAAGCCGAGCTGGGCGGCCTGAGCCGATACACCGATCAGCAAAGATACGGAAAGCGTCACAAAAGCACGATGGTTCATTTGAGTCAACCTCCTAAGACGAAAACAGGGAGAAGAGAATCAGACAGGCAAGTCCGTCAACGGTGGAAAATGGACTTTAGTCATCCATAACAATCCAAAGGACAATAAATTACCGCACTGTTGCGGACATATTGCGGAAGCAGCGAGGGTCTTAATTCGTCATGCTTAAAACTATAATCTGCCTGATCGAGATAAAGGAATGGACAGATGTCGATTTAATTTGTACTTTTGTCCAATCTGCCGAAGTCGATCACGTCCATGAACGCCTCGCTTCACGTTGCACCCCGCGTCCGCCTGCCGCCCCGCCGATACCGGTGCGGTCCGTCGTGGACCCTCGATCTGGAGCTTGAGGACTACGATTTGTGGTTTATCCATGCCGGGCGCGGTCAAGTTCGGCGTGCCGGCCAAACCATCACTCTGAGGCCAGGAGACGCGCTCGTGTTTTTCCCCGGGCACCGCATCCTGGGCACGCAGGATTTGGAGAATCCGCTGGATGTCACAGCGATTCACTTTGATTATCCCTCGCCCGCACTGCTGGAGCCCTTGCAGGAACTGAAGCCGGTGCGCCCCAGTTGGCCGAACTTATTTGAGACCTGGCTGAGCCATGCAACTTCCTTAGCGGCGTTTGAGGCGGATTGGCAGCCAACCTGCGAGCACTTGTTAGCGTGCGCAATACTCGACCTCTTGCGGTACCCGTCGCGATTCGGCGAACCGCGTCACGCCTCGGCGTTCCGAGCGCTCGCTTCAGAGATCTACCACAGCCCCGAGCAGACCTGGACGATCGAGAAGATGTGCGCCATAACGCATGTCAGCCGTTCTGCTCTTCACGAAGGCTTCTTGGCCATGTTCTCGGTTTCCCCGATCGCGTTTGTGATCGCCGCTCGCCTTGAGACCGCCGAATCGTTGCTCCGCGAATCACAACTCACCGTGAGCGAGATCGCCGAAGCCCTTGGCTATCGAGATGTCTTCTATTTCAGTCGACAATTCAAGCGAGAGCGAGGCATATCCCCTTCTGCTTTTCGGCGATTAAGCACCGGCGACTCATCGCAAACAATGTGAATAGCTGGGGCGACACAGGCGGTGAGCTGAAGCTATGTAACGAGCTCTGATGGTTTTGGCGGACACCTACAAGCGCTGGGTCCAAGGGCAGCGTGAGGGCCGTAAGCCAAGCCGCGTTGGTCGCCCGCGGAAGATTAGTCAGCCGGTACGCCAGCGGATAATCCGGCTGGCGAAGGAGAACCGGGGTTAGGGATATCTACAGATCGTCGGTGAACTTATCAAGCTAAGGCGCTCTTAGGCAAGACTAGCGTGCGGCGGATCCTCCTGCAGGAGGGCATCAACCCACGGCCCCGGGCGATCCACTCGAATCGTCCCGACTTCCAGCCGTGGGGCGACTTCCTGAAAATGCATATCAGCGCCTTGATGGTTTGTGATTTCTTCTGCAAGACCATTTGGACGCCCCTCGTGCGGCGACAGACTTTTACGCTTGCGTTTTCCACGTCGACAGGCGGCCGCGACGGGCTGCGTGTGCGCCGCGACGATATGTGAATAATGCGGTCATGATTGGCTTGGAACGCTTCCAACACTTCACACTCAAAGGCGACCTGTTCGGCGGCGTGACCACGGCGGTGATCTCGCTGCCGCTGGCGTTGGCGTTCGGCGTGGCTTCGGGGGCGGGCGCCGAGGCGGGGCTATATGGCGCAGTGCTCGTGGGGCTGCTCGCGGCGCTGTTCGGCGGATCGCGCACGCTCATCTCCGAACCGACCGGCCCGATGACCGTGGTGATGACCGCGGTGATCACCACACTAATCGCAACCGACCCGGAGCAGGGCCTGGCGATGGCGTTCGCGGTGGTGATGGTTGCCGGCGTCACGCAGATGGTGCTGGGCCTGTTCAAGCTGGGGCGCTATGTCACGCTGATGCCCTACAGCGTGATCTCCGGGTTCATGTCCGGCATCGGGGTGCTGCTGTTGCTGTTGCAGCTCGGCCCGCTCACCGGGCAGGACACCCCCAGCGGAGGTGCGATCGGTGTGGTGCGTGCGCTGCCGGACCTGATCGGCGGCGTGCAGTGGGCGGAGTGTGTGCTGGCGGCGTTGGCGATCGCGATCTTGTTTTTGATGCCACGCGCCTGGCGCAAATGGTGCCCGCCGCACCTGCTGGCGCTGATCGTGGGCACGGCCGCGGGCGTGCTGTTTTTTGCCGCCGACGACCTGCGACGGATCGGTGAGATCCCCATGGGACTGCCGACGTTCCGCTTCCCGCTGTTTACGCCCGAGCAGCTGAGCCTGATCCTGATCGAGGGGATGATCCTGGGCATGCTCGGCTGCATCGATACGCTGCTGACCGCGATGATCGCTGACAGCCTGACCAGGCAGCAGCACGACTCGGACCGCGAGTTGATCGGCCAGGGCATCGCCAACATGGTGGCTAGCCTCTTCGGCGGCCTGCCCGGCGCCGGCGCCACGATGGGCACGGTGGTGAACATCCAGGTCGGCGCCCGCTCCCCCGTGGCGGCGATCATCCGCGCGTTGATCCTGCTACTGATCATCCTGGCCATCGCCCCGTTGCTGCAGAGCATCCCGATGGCCGTGCTCGCCGCGATCGCGTTCAAGGTCGGCGTCGACATCCTCGACTGGAGCTTCCTGAAACGGGCACACAACGTCTCACGCTCCGCGACGCTGATCATGTACAGCGTCATGGGGCTCACCATCTTCCTGGACCTGATCGTGGCGGTGGGGGTCGGCGTCTTCATCGCCAACGTGTTGACGATCGACAGGCTCTCGCGCCTGCAGTCGTCGGGCATCCGGACGATCGACACCAGCGATGCCGAGCTGCCGCTCACCCCGGAGGAGCGCAGCTGGTTCAAGCGCGGCCAGGGAAGGGTCCTGCTGCTGCACCTGAGCGGCCCGATGATCTTCGGCGTCGCCAAGGCGATCTCGCGCGAGCACGAGCAGCTGACCCAGGCCAAGGCCCTGGTGCTCGACCTGCTGGACGTGCCGCTGCTCTCGACCACGGTTGCGCTCGCGCTGGAAAACGTGGTGCGCGAGGCGCGCTCCGCCGGGGTGCCCGTGCTGGTATGTGTCCGGCCCGGTGAGACACGCGACCGGCTCGAACGGCTGAGCCAGACCGGCGAGCACGACCTGCAGTTCTGCCCCTCCCGCCTCGAGGCGCTGCAACAGGCGGTGGAACGCATGGAAGACCAGCATCAGCCCGGGCTATTCAACTCGGATGCTTCAACATGATGAATTGAGAATCGGTTGGAGGTGAATGCCCGTTGGCGGGATGCTCGGCATGGTTGGTCAGATGGCTCGCCAAACAAATCTGATTAAAGAAATCACCACCTCGATGCCGATCTGGCGGGTACGTGTTCATTCAAACATCAAGATTCTAAGAAATGATTTCGAGTTTGCCTCGCAACCGATTCATCACGTCACGCAACCTAATCGAATGAGCCCATCCGGTGTTTCGATGTTCTACGGGGTCGAGGATTGGCAGACGGCCTGCCGCGAAACGGTTGATCCCTGGCGTGCAACCGGCCACCGTGTTACAGGAGGGCGATTTTTAACCAAGAGGACGCTCAAGGTTCTTGACCTTTACGACTTGCCGGACATCCCGAGCTTTTGGGAACATAGACCGGCACACAGATGAGCTGAACGGACACGAGGTTCGTCGTCATGGATCGGCAACTACGTAGTGTTCTATTTCGTGAATGATGAGAAGGGTGTTATGGTTATCGACGGATTTCGGCATGGGGCACGAGAACCGGAAACCGAATGAATCGGATCACTCTTCATGCAAGTTGATTCAGTTTACAATCGCCAAGATAGATTGAAGAAACGCCTCAGCCCCAGTCTGATTCCTTAGATTGTCGAAGTCCAAGACTCGGTCATAGTTGTACAGCCACTTACCACCCGAACGGATATCCAGCTTAGAAATCCTTCCCTAGTTGACGCCGTATCTCGACGGATCGCAGAACGTCTTGATCGAGGCTTTAAGAATGAATGGTTGGTCGTATGTGTTCGATTGGGTCACGGTGATCCAGTGGCTGTAGGGATCGTACTCGGCCCGTCAACCCTGTTCCTGAAAGGTGAGACCAACCGCTGCATGTGTTCGTTGATACGTCGACGTTCGAACTCATAGGGATTAGCTAGATTATTGATTGTCATAGATGCGCCAATACACCCAAACCATTTAAATGACGCGGGCTATGGTCGGAGACGCTACCACCGTGTCGGCTTCAAGACGTTCGTCAGAGCTGCACACGGGGTGACGACGCCGTGGTACCATCATGGCCTGCCGCTTCATTGCTCGGAATCAGGAATGTGGGAGTGCCTGGTACTTCGCCGCCGCGGGTCCGGCCCGCGATGGGCCGCATCAGCACGCGAGGGCGCGGCTTGACACGTGAGGCCTAAGCAACGTAACGATCATGGTGAACAGGATGCAGCAGCGATTCCCGCCAGAGCGCCGTGAGTTCGTAGATTCCGCCACCGGCACACCCGTCACGCAGTGGACCGTGTCGCCGGCCCGCAGCAACCATCTCTACTTCACCACGCCCAGCGTGACTGCCGACGACCGATGGTTGGTGTTCCTGTCGGAGCGTTTAGGTTCGGTTAATCTTTTTGCCGCACACCGGCCAGGCGGTGAGATCCATCGGGTCTCGGACAACAACGACGGCACGCAGCGGTCCTATTGCTGGCCCATCGGCAACCGGCACGGACTGATCAAGTCGTCACCGATCCTCGACGCCGAGCACAGCAGGCTGTTCTACGTGCAGGGCGACGGCCTCTGGGTGGTTGAGCTCACGGACATGGAAAGGATGACGCCGCAACGCGTGTGGACCGTACCCCAAGGCTGGTGGCACGCCTTCAATCACGTCTCGCCCGACGGCCGGACCGTCTGCATGCCGCTGGCCGATCCACGATCGTTTCCCGACACGCTGCGGTCACAAGGGCAGCAGATGCAGATCGGCCCGCGCCGCATGCACGCGTCGGCGCTGCGCAGCCGCGTGTACATGATCGACGTAAGGACCGGCCAAGCCGAGGTCGTGACCGAGGTGCCGTTCTGGGTCACACACGTGCAGTTCGACCCGGCGGGCACCGGCCGTGTGATCTTCAACCAGGAAGGCGACCGGATCGACCACCACAGCCGCACCTGGTGCCTAGAGACCGACGGGTCCTTCCGCCCGCTCTATGACGAGCCCGCCGGCGACTGGAACACCCACGAGAACTGGTCACCCGACGGTTCGATGATCATCTACCACGGTAATCGCAGCGGGATCCCGCTGATCGCGGCCCGACGCTGGGACGGCCAGCTCGTGTTTGAGTGGCTCCTGCCCGATCACCCGATCGGTCATACCACCCCGATCGTCCAGGCCAACGGGTTCATCACCGACGGCGGCGATACCATCGCGCTGTTCACACCCGGCGCTGGGGGCGAGGCCCCGAAGCGGCAAGTGATCTGCGCCCACGGGAACGTCTACGGCACGGACCTGACCCAGGACGATCACGTGCACCCGCTGATCACCCCGACGGGCAAATCGATCATCTTCTCATCCACCGCTGACGGCGTCGCCAACGTCTACGAGGTTGCGTGTCCGTCAGTGGAGGCCCTTGAGTGAATCCAGTCGCCGTCGCCACGCAGTATCGCCGAAATCCACCGCTGGCCCTGTTGGTACGAAGAAGGATACACTGTCTGCAACTAATGAGGTTGGATCAGATAGACATGGTGTCGGCGTACTGACTTTCCCCCTGAAAACCGGTCCGCAGCTTATGAGAAAATCTCCTGGTACAAACGAGCGGACGCCAATCCTGCTAACGCAGTTACGTATCCATCGCCTCGAGCGCTGCCAGATCCAGTTTCAAAGAATAAATCTGCCGTCCATTGCCCGCGTGCGCTGAGTCGACGAAGATGCGGGTCGCACTATGGTTGAGGCGCGGGTGCAGATCGCAGCGCCACTCGCCGGTGTACTCCGGCGGTGACTCAAGAACGTCGAGCAAGATTTTGCGTTTCGTGAGGATGTGAAACAGAAAGACTTCCTGACTTCGCTTGCCGCCGTGGGGATACGTGTCGCTGAGCATCCATGCGCGGTCGGCGCCCGGAAGAAATGTCTGGTGACCATTGGTGTGACGCCAAACAACCTCTACATGCTCGCCCGAGCCGTCATCACGAAAGAGCTTGTACTCGCCATCGCCCCAGATGAGGACGTGGTCGGCATCGCGCCAGGTCCAGTGCGATGCGCCTTGCGCGCTGAGCATTCGCAGGTCGCTCCCGTTCTTGTCCGCGGTGAATACGCGCGTTGTGTCACCCTTGCCGGACCGGCGGTTGAACATGAGGAATCGTTTGCCCGTCGGGTTCCATGACAGATGGTTGATGTAATGCCGGTCATTGGGCGTTTGGCTCGGATACGGAATGGCGGTCATGTCCTTGAGAGAGATGATCTGCTCGACGTGGCCCGTCTCCATATCCATCCGCCACACGCCCGATTCCGCGGGCGCCGGTTCAGATGCGTGAGGATCCGCGATGCCCGCGTAGCCGTAACCCGCACGAAAGTCGCAGACGCGACTGAAGTCTTCGCACAATGCCAAGCGACCGCATGGGCTGATGGTCCCAATCGCACGCGGCAAGGTGCGCATCGACTTCGTTCGAACGTTGAGTACGCGGCACACAAACCGATCGCGCTCGCGATCGTTCCAGACAACTTCATCGTCCGATCCGGGGCGCCACTGCAACATGCAGCCCTGTTGCCAGCACCAAGCGCGCGATTCGCCCAGTTCGATCCAGCGATTGTCGTTTTCGAGGTCGATCATACCGATCTGGACCAAATCGTCACTCGTCGGCAAACGATGCTCGAAGTCCACGCGCATCGACAAGGCAAAGCGATCCGTGGGATCGAACTGGAACTTGTCATAGTAACCAAACCAGTGAAAACCAGGCGGGTGTGTGATGGGCGATGAATCGATAAGAGCGGACATTCAATGCTCCGTTCATTCAACAGACATTCCCTGTACAGCCGGGGCTGGATATGGAATAGGTCAACGAAGACGATCTTCTCATGGCGCTGTGATTCACTCCGAAAACCAACACACTCGCGCCTTGATTCGACCGCTTTGTTCTCTTTTCGCGTTGATGGCGTAGGGTCTATCCGTCAGAATATCATCTTCGTTGCGTCTTTGGTTGTCAGGGGCCAATCATCTGTGCGAAAAGAACTGGCGGGCAGTCCGGCTTTGTTGAAAAGTGTCACGTTTTCCTCCCCCGGCCAATTGCGGAAGCAGTAACGCACCGCGACAGGGTTTTCGACGTTCGGTGAGGATACCACTACAGTGCCACCGTCAATCTCGGCCTTGGCAGGCACAAACTTCTTGTCGGCCCCAGCGATCGTGAATCCTTTTAACGCTCCTCCGCGTGCGACCAGTCCTCCCTCTGCATGATCAAAAACGAGTCGAATCGAGTCTCCTTCGATTTTCATGTTCTTATAGAGCGGCCCTGAGTACACGAGGTCCTTTCCGTAAGCAAGATTGAGGGCAGCCAAAGCCAAGCGGCGACCCACTTCTTTCTTGTTGCCGGGGTGTTCATCCTTTTGCTCGCCAATGTCAAGCGTCACAATCATTGCGGTATTTGGCAGTGCCAGCGTTTCTCTCTGGGCATCGCGCAGTTCCGCGCGGTCTACAGCTCCCGCATCAAGCGGTGCGATTTGGACGTACAGGAACGGAAAATCTCCTTGTCCCCAATTGCTGCGCCAATCACGGATCAAAGCGGGAAACAGCGTCCGATACTGATCTGCGCGGGAGGCATTGGTCTCTCCCTGGTACCAGATGACGCCACGAATGGCGTAAGGCATCAGCGGCGCAACCATGCCGTTGTAGAGAAATGTTGCGTGATGTTGGTGAAGGGACCGGTCACGAGGTTTCTGCGGCTCAGGCGGCAAAGGCTTGCCTTCGGCCGAGGCCATTTTGGTGGCGGCTTTCCATTCTAAAATCTTTTTCCCATAGTCCTCCATCGCCGCCGGATACTCACCCGCTATTGCATCCCACCTCTCCATGATCGGTTTGAGCTTGGGGTCTCCCTCCAGCGCTTGGCGACTCATCCAGGCCTCGGCCGGAGTCCACCCCACCGTGCTGTTCACTATGGCGACCGGTACGCCCAATTCATCCCGGAGCCGCATGCCAAAAAAGTAGGCCGCAGCCGACCATTTCGATACGTGCTTGCCATCCGCCGACTCCCATTTCCCATTCACTTTGTTTGTCGGTGTCGCGGGCATGGCGCCTCGAACGCGGAACTGACGCAGAGCCGAGTCATCGGCTGCGGTCACCGCTTCCGCACCCCCATCAACCTTTTCGAGTTTCATGGCCATGTTGGACTGGCCGCTGCACACCCAAACCTCCCCGATCAGGACGTCTTTGAACGTAAGGGTGTTATTGCCTGCAACCACGAGTTCGAACGGCCCCCCGGCTTCGAGCGGATCGAGTGTCAACAGCCAGCGCCCATCGCTGTCTGCCGTCGTTTCCGCAGTCTTGCCGGCGATACTGACAACGACTTTCTCCCCGGCTGAAGCGGTTCCCCAAACCGGCACCGGTTCGTTCCTTTGAAGAACCATGTGATGGGCGAAAATGCCAAC
>JANQFR010000067.1 GCA_028277745.1 Phycisphaeraceae bacterium | reverse complement strand
CCGCCGCTGGGTCTCGGCTTTGGGCAGCTTGACCACGCCCGCCCGACCGAGGTCCATCTTCAGCTTGCCGCCTTCCATGAACACGCGCGACCAGACGACCTCGCCCGGCTTGGCGATCCCGCGGAGGGTCGACCCGCCGTTGGGGAAGTACATCGCCGGCTGACGCATCCCGTCGCTGCCCTTCCAGCCCCCGATGTGATGGGCGGGCGGCGCACTGCCGCTGATCAGGAAAACCCACACGTAGTCGTCCACCGTGCCCGATCGGTCCGCGTCGCCCCAGCGCAGGTCATGCAGCGTGTTCTCGGCGGGCTGGTCCAGCGCGTCGTGAACATGTTTGGTCATCAATCCGTCGAGCCCGGCGCATTCATCGACCTCGTTGAAGTGCGGGACCGGTTGACCCTTGAACAGCACCCGTTTGCCGTCGCGCGATTTAACGGGCGGCCGGTCGGTGTTGTTCAGCGTGCCTTCCACCAGGTCGCTCGCCGGGGCAAGGTCTTTAAGCCCCTGCTGGTACTGGATGCCGATCGTTGAGCAGCCGAAGTCGTCGGCGATCCGCAACGCCGCGACGTACATCCGGCACTGATCGAGCACCTGCTCCCTGGTCAGGTCCTTCTTGTGCTTGGCGCCCTTGGGGATGTGGAACGTGAAGCCCTTCTTGACGTACCAGTTGTAAACCGCCTTGGCTTCCTTATTGGTCACCTGCGTCATCTCGTAATAGAGCGCGGACTGGCTGAGGCGCTCCTTGTAGACCCCGGTGGGGTTGAGCAGGTGGTCGGGGATGATCGCGTTGAACATGCCCATGCAGCCCTCGTCGAAGACGCCCATGATGGCTTTCTTCCGGGCCAGTTCGTCGGCGAGTCCTTGGCCGACCCGGGCGGCCTTGGCGGGGACCTTGACCTTCGCGAGCGGTTTGACATGTGGGGTGGGGTGCGTGCATGAGCCGGTCTTAAGCCATTTTTCGAGCCTGGTGGTGAAATAGCGGTCGGCGAAGTCCTCGCTCCAGAGGGTGGAATACCGGACGCCGGCCTTGGTCAGCGAGCCGTTGAGATTGAGCATGCCGACCAGCCCGGGCCAGGTGCCGGACCAGTTGGCGACGGTGAGGATGGGCCCCTGATGGGTGATCAGGCCGTGGAGGATGTGGTGGGAGTACTGCCAGACCGCCTCGGCGACGATGAGCGGCGTCTTGGGGTCGATGTCGGCGAACACCGCCATGCCTTCTTTTTGCGAGCCGATGAAGCCGTGCTTCTCATCCGGCTTATAGGGGTGGGCCCGCTGGAGCTTGTGCCCGGCGGCCGCGACCGCACGGGTGAGCGTCGCCTCCATCTCGGACTGGGCTTTCCAGCAGTTCTGGTTGGCGGACAGGCGCAGGTCGCCGTTGGCGATCAGGAGAACGGTCTTGGAACGTGACGTTGATTTCTTCTTGGCCATGAGGAGGCTCCGGACATTCGGGGTTGAGGCGGTATCGGTGTGTGGAATGAGCGCGCAGCCAAAGCGCGAGACGGTGAAGATGGGGCGGGGGCCGGTTTAACCGCGGAGAGGGGGGCTCGGGCGGTTGGTGCGCGTCAGCCCGTGCCGGAGCTGCGCGTTGCGGCCGAATACCGAAATGAGAGACATCCGGTTCATGTTGGGGATGATGGTATCAATCACGCCGGCTCGTGTCACCCGGGCGGCCGCCGTATCGCCCGCCGATCTTGGCGCGTATGATTCCGGGCGGATGACGGACCAGCGTGACAAACTCGACCGCCTGCTCGCCAAGGCCCGCGGGTTGCCCAAGACGCCGGGGGTTTACCTGATGAAGGACGCCGCGGGCGTGGTGGTCTATGTCGGGAAGGCCTCGAGGCTGCCCGACCGGGTGTCGTCCTATTTCGTGCCGTCAGCGGACCTGGGACCGAAAAAGCAGCCGATGCTCGAAGTGGTCGAGGATTTCGACGTCATCGAGTGTGAGGGCGAGTGGGAGGCGCTGCTCACCGAAAACCGACTGATCAAAGACATCCACCCGCGGTTCAACGCCCGCCTCACCGACGACAAGACGTTCCCGTATCTCGTGGTCACCGTGCGCAACGATTTTCCCGGGGTGTTCATCACGCGCGACCCGAACGCAGTCGAATTCAAGGGGGCTAAAGTCTTCGGGCCGTTCACCAGCGTGTACGCCCTGCGGGAATCGGTGCAGCTGCTCCAGCGTGTGTTCAGGTTCCGTACCTGCCATCTCGATATCCGGGAAGACGACGATTCACGCCGATACTTCCGGCCGTGCCTGCTGTATCCGATCAAGCAATGCACGGCGCCCTGCGCGGCCAAGATCGATCAAGCCGCGTATCGCGCCGACATCGACCGCTTCATCCGGTTCCTCGAGAGCAAGCGATCCGTCATGCTGCGCGAGATGCGTAAGGAGATGGAAGAGGCGTCTTCACGCCTTGAGTTCGAGCGGGCGGCGGCGCTGCGCGACCAGATCAGGGCGATCGAAAAGCTGGATGAACGCGGCAAGACCGGCGACGGCTGGCAGCCCGAGACCGAGACGTTTTATCAAGACCCCACGAAAGGGCTGCGCTCCCTTCAGAAGACGTTGGGCCTGGAGGAGCCGATCCGTTGTATGGAGGCGATCGACATCGCGCACCTTCAAGGCAACGAGACCGTGGGCTCAAAGGTCTGTTTCGTCGACGGCCGGCCGCTTAAGAACGAGTATCGCCGGTACAAGATCCAGACGGTCGACAACGACGACTACATGGCGATCCGGGAGGTGGTCAGCCGACGATACCGAGAAGCGGGGCAGGGCCACGAGCTCTACCCCGACGTGATCCTGATCGACGGCGGCCTGGGGCAGTTGCACGCGGCACAGGAGGCGTTCGACCAGCTTGAGGTCAAGCCGCCGATGGTGATCTCCCTGGCGAAGAAAGAGGAGTTGATCTACACCCAGGCCAAAGCCGAGCCGATCAAGCTGGGACGTGAGAACCTGGGATTGAAGCTGTGCCAGGCGATCCGTGACGAGGCCCATCGCTTTGCACAGCACTACCACCACATCCTGCGTCGAAAAAAAACGGTTGGGGAATAGCAGGGCCGTCACCGTCACCCATACGCGAGCCGATACCGCCGCGGCGTGAGGCCGGTGACCCGCTTGAAGATCCGGTGGAAGTGTTCGGGCGAATCAAACCCCGAAGCGAGGGCGACGGTCAATACCGTGTGGTCCGTTTCAATCAGCAACTGTTTGGCGTGCCCGACGCGCAGGACGTGGAGCATGTCGGTGACCGTGCGGCCGGTTTCGCGCTTGAACCGCCGGGCGAGGTGCGGCGCACTCACATGGGCCGCGGCGGCGACATCGGCGAGGCTGACGGGCTCGAGCTTGTGCCGTCGCAGGAACCGCATCGCGTCTCGGGTGAGCGGCGAGCAGCCCGGGATGTCGGCGCTCTGGCCGATGAGATGCGGCATCAAGTCCTGCACAACGCTATCCACCACCTGAGGCATATCCGAAAACGCGAAGGTTTCGTAAACGCGCCTCATCCCGAGGCCAAACGGGAACCCAAGCCCCCGGGCCCGGTCGATCGAGCGCGTCAGCCTGGTTAGCAATTCAATGACTTTGCGACGGACGTCGTCGAGTCGCTGCTGGTGACGGAGCAGCACGATTTCGATCCAGACCCGGATCGCTTCCGGCCAGTCCGGGTCGCCCCGGCGCACCTTCTCGACCGCGATCATCTGCGTCTGGTTTTCGTCGGCGAATGTGTAGCGTTCGCCGTCCTGTTCGCTGATCGCCTTCAATTCCTGCCGTCGTAATGAAACGATGGCTTGCTGGAGGGCGCGCAGCCACTCATCCGAAGCCGCGGCTTTTTTGATGTCGCCCGTCCGCGTGCTGAGTCGTTTCAGTCGTCGCTTCACAGAATCGAGCGAGCCGTTGAAGGTCAGGTAGGTCAGGCCGGGGTGCACTCGACACGCCCACGCCGCGGCCCGCCCGGCAGGCGGGGCGTGGTGGCCCCGGGCCGCGACGACCCACGCCGGCAGCCGGACACCTTCGCGCCTCAGCCGCTCGCCGGCGTGTCCCGGCGGGAGGGCGGGGCCGCCGTACACCGCTTCGCGGATCAGCCGATCGGAGGCGTTGATATCAAAATCAGTCATAAATATTATAGTTTTCTACGTTTTTTTGAGATAATTATACCTTATTCTTGCTCCTGATGGAATGATCCGCCGACTGTCTCAACCGAACAGGAGCCCTCATGTCGGATACGCAAACCCTGCCCCGAACGTTCCCCGCTTTCGAACCGACCGATCAACAGCGCCGCGGCCCGGCGTTCGCGCGGCCCCGCCCTCGCACCTTGGCTCATCCGTTGACGGAAGATCAACTGGGCTTCTTCTGGGAGCACGGCTTCATCGCTTTGCCCGGGCTATTCACGCCGAGTGAGGCGAAGCGGTTTCAGGATGAGGCCTGGCGGATCTACAACGATCCACGCGTTTCTCCAGACAATCAACGCTACGACTTCACCCGGCCCGATGAGGCGAACCAGGGACCGAGCGTGCTGTGGAAGATCGATCCTTTTCATGACCTTTCCCCCCTCTTCACGGGCATGGTTTCTGATCGACGCCTGCTTGACGCGTTGGCGAGCATCTACGGGGGACGCGAGCCGCGGCTGTTCAAGGACAAGCTCATTTACAAGCCGCCGGGCACGCACGGCAACGGGCTCCATCAGGACTACAACTGGTGGCAGGGATATCCGACGAGCCTGATCTCGGTTTCGATTTCGATCGATGCCGCGACGGAAGAAAACGGCTGCACCCGCGTCTATCCGGGCTATAAGAAGGGCCTTCTGACCGAGCCGGGGCAATTCCAGTACACGCCCCGGGAAACCGTCGACGTTGACCGGGGATTGAAAAATATCGCGAAGCCCGGCGATGTGCTGCTATTTCATTGCTTTGCGCCTCATGAAGCGGGCCCGAACCGGACCGACGCTTTCCGCCGACAGGTCTTTCTCACTTACAACGATGCGGCCGACGGCGAGCATTACCGCGAACACTACGAGCATTTTCACTGGTACACCTCGCGCAATTTGCCGGATGATGTGAAAGCCCGGAGGTATTTCCGTTAGCCGTCGGCAGAGCCGGGCGTCTGGGTTATCATGAACCGGTGCACGGTGATCCAACTGCGCCCGGGAAAGGACGGACGGCATGAGAGGATTGTTCTATGCGTGGCTCGCTGCGTGGTTATTGCTTGCGGCGGATGTGGATGGGGCCCCGGCGGGCAACGAGATCCCGGCGGATCGCGATGCGTTCCGGTTCGAGGCCCAGGCGCCGCCCCGTGCGATCGTGCTGGAGGCCCGGCCGGCGTCCTTGCAGGTCTCGCGTTCGGTGCGTTTCGATGTGGACGGCCAGCGTCAGAACGAGCAAGGCAATCTTTCCTTGAACCTCTACCTCTTCGTTGACGCGGACCGACCGCCCGGGGCGTATCGCGACCTGACGGTCACATCCGCGGTGACATCATCCGGCGAAGCGTTGAAGATCGACCCCAATCAACGGCGGAGCGAACACCGGCTGCGTCTGAATCAGCGGAACGATGAACGGCCGTATTTTAATGCGTATTTCAACCTGCCCGCGCCTTCGCGGCCGTGCCGATCCCTGCGTGAGTTGAGGGGCAAGGTCACGCTGATCGTCCCACGGGGCGAGTTAAAGCAGGTGACGCTGGCGCCCTTCAGCAAGTACGCCAGGCAACGCGTGCGCGTGGTCAACATCCCCGACAGCCGCATCGTGATCAAGCGGGAACCGCAACGGGAGGGAAGGGTGCGGATCACCTACGATCGGTCCATGGCGCCGCTGGTTAAGGAAGTCGTTTTCGTGGATGGCGACGGGGTGAAGATCGAACCGCAGCGTTCCTCCGGCGGGGGCAGCAGCGGGGTCGATGTCTACCGCTACTACGAGGTGGCGCTGCCGGACGATGGGGGGGTGCGGATTCGGCTCTACGAAGGAACCGATGAGATCGACGCGACATTTCAGCTCAAAGACATCCCGATGCCGGGCATGGAAGACGGCGCGGGATTCGATCTGGCTGTGGCGGCCGAGCCGATCCGCCAGGCGCAGGCGCAAGAGGCTGAAGGCGGCCCGGGGGAACTGAAGGTCGAGATCGCGGGCCCCGCGGAGTGACCGGCTCGACCGGTCAGCTTGACCGGATCACCCGGATCGCGGCGGGGCCACGTATCGATGGGGCCGTCGCCGCCGCTCGTGGCCCTGGTAAGGCTGTTCGGCCTTGCGCCGACATGATCCGCGGACCGCGTGAACCAGCAGAAAAAGGATGGCGAACAGCAGGCCGGCGGCGGCGACCGCCAGCAGCGGCTCGGTAACGTCCGCTCGGGCCGATCCCGGAGTGACATAACGGGCCCATTCAACCAGCACCGCGATCAAGGTCACCCCGCCCAGGACCCAGAGAAAAACCTGGCGGACATCCACGCGGACCAGCGCCAGGCTGATCACCCCACCGATCAGGCCGTAAACCATCATCGTGCGGGCGATCCCCCACATCGCCACGTCATAAGAGCGATGGAAATGCCAGTCGAACGGCAGCAGGTTGACCTCTCCGCTGGAGCCGCCGTGCGGCTGGGCCATGATGACATATGCCGCGGTCAGCGCCGCGAGGTTCACCGCCGCGAGGCAGAACAACAACGCCGGCCTGCGGCGGGCGGCGTCCCGGACCAGGTCCGACACGCGGTGAAGCGGATGAGCCGCCAGCCTGTACACGCCGAAGACGAGCCTGCGTAAGCCGCGACTGATCCTCAAGGCAAGGACCGCCGCGGCGATCCCGGGAAGAGCGTTGGCGAGGAAGTCATTGATGGTGGCGTACCGTAGCGGCGCCACCGCCTGGGTGCATTCGAGAGTCCACGACAAGCCGGCGACGATGGCGGAGGCGGCGGCGACCTCGACCCACGCGCGTCCGCCAGACCGGTGCAAAGCCAGACGGACCAGCACACCCAGCGGGACGTAGAGGACGAGGTTCAGGGCGAGGTCGCTGACCCAGGCCTGGACCCCGAGGGATGATGCATGGTTGGAGCCGAGAGCCCAGCGTGGGCTGGTGATCCAGGTGATGAGCGCCGGGCCGAAGCCACCGGCGTCACGGACGAACCCGGGCCCGTCGAACCGGAACGGCAGCAGGCTTCCATAGACGACCAGGGCCCCCCACGCCACCGCGAAGACGCCGGCGCGGGTCCACCAGGGACGCCGCCATGGATCGACAGGATGAGCCTTACGCATAAAAAGGGCCTGAACAACCGGGTCGTGCGCCGTATGAGTCGAGTCGGCACGCGTGAAGATCAAGCATACGCGATGCACGCGCAGGCGACCACAAAATCCGTCAACGCCTCCCCGCAACCGTTCTGACCGCCACCGCCGTTACAAACGGGCGATCGGGTCCTCCATTCGGTCGAGCCACGTGTTGAGCGCCTTCGCGAGTTGGTTGAAAACCGGCTCGTGATCCGGGCTGGCCGCGAGATTCTGGGTTTCACGCGGGTCTTCGATCAGGTCGTAGAGCTCGGCTCGATCGTCCTGGTGATGGATAAGCTTGTGGGTGCGGGACCGCACCATCCGCTGATGAAACGATCGCCCGGCGTTGCCGTCGTAAGACGCGAAGACATAGGGCGTCTGCGGATCGGCGGTGAGCCCCTCGGCCGGGGAGACCAGAGACCGGCCGGTCGTCTGAGGCAGAGGCGCAGCGCCGGCCAGGTCCGTAAGCGTGGCGGTGAGGTCCAGGTGCGTCGTCAGGTCCCACACCGTCCGGGAGGAGCGTTGCGCGGGGAGTTTCATGATCATCGGGACGCGGACCGCGGGCTCATACATGCACATCTTCTGGAACATCATGCGCGAACCGAGCATCTCGCCGTGGTCTGACGTGAAGACAACCAGCGCATCGTCCAGCATGCCCTTGGCTTCGAGGGCTTTCAGCACGCGGCCGACACACTCATCCAACAGGGCGGTCATGCCCAGATACATGGCCCACGCCAGTTTCCATTGCTCCGTGCTGACATGAGCGCCCAGCTGGCCGGGGATATTGGCCAACGCGGCGGCGGGCGTCCCATTAAACCACCGCCCCACGTCGCTACGGAGGTGGACTTCATCCGGGTCGATCATCTCCGCGAACCGGCGCGGGGCCCACAGCGGGGGGTGCGGGAGCCAGAACATGCCGAACATGGCGAGTGGGCGATCGTCGGCGTCGCCGCCGTGCCCCTGGATAGTTTCCACCATTCGATCGGCCAGGATGCTGTCGAAGAACAAATCTTCACGCAACGGAAACACGGAAGTCCGGGGGCTGGTCGCCCGGCCGACCACCGGCCGACCCTCGCAATAATCGATCACGGGGTCGGACACCGCCTTCAGGTCGCCGAGCATGAGGCCGCGCTGTTCGAGGTCTTGGAGGTGGGCGCCCATAGAAGTCGGCCCGATGACCTCCACTTCGGGCAGGCGCTGGTCGAACGGCGGGGACGTACGGACATGCTGGACGCCGATGTGAGCCACCCGATAGCCCGCTTGGACCAGCGCCTCGGGCAGAAGCGGGACGCCCTCGCGCACGGCGCCGTACCGCCGCTCCTGCTCGAACCAGCCGTTGATGACCGCCCCGTTGCGGTGCGGTTCGAGCCCGGTCATCAACGCCGATCGCGCCGGGACACAGAGCGGGCAGGGGGTGAAGTGGCGACGAAAGAGTGAGGCGTGTTTCGCAAGAGCATCGATCGCGGGAGTGGGGACGGCGTTGGAGCCGTAGGCGCCGAGAACATCGGAACGCAGTTGATCAGCCATCAGGAAGATCAGGTGGGGTTTGCGTCCGGGTCGAGCCATGGGTTAAGCCTATCGTTTAAAATATGTTCTTAGCAATGAAAACCGTGAGAATAGACGATACGCGGGCGGTGTGTGAAGCGGTCGAAAGAGGTGTGGTCCTGCACATCAAGGCGATCCTGGGGGCAAGCCGTTCGAAGGTTGTGGGGATGCAGGAGGGCCATCTGAAGGAGACGCTTGCCGAGCTTGGAGGCGCGGACGCGGCATGAAGAACGAAACGGGGATGATTTTTGCTGAACGCTTTCTGCGGCACGACACGGGCCCCAACCATCCCGAACGCCCCGCACGGCTGGAATCCATCACCACCAAGCTGCGGGAGACGGGGATGTGGGAACGGTTCACCCACTTGGGGTTCGAACCCGCCGACCTGTCCTGGATCCGACGGCTGCACGAGCCGAGTTACGTTGCCAGGTGCTTCGCCGCGTGTGAGTCTGGAGAGCGTACGATCGACTCGGCCGACACGGTGATCGGCCCGGAGAGTGCGGAGATCGCTCAACTCGCCGTCGGCGGCGTGCTGGCCGCCGTGGATGCGGTGATGGCCGGACGGGTTAACAACGCGATCTGCCTGGTCCGCCCGCCAGGCCACCACGCCGAAGCCGATCGGGCCATGGGGTTCTGTCTTTTCAACAACATCGCGATCGCCGCGGAGTATCTGGCGGTCCAGCATGGCCTCGACCGTGTGGCCGTGCTTGATTTTGACGTTCACCACGGCAACGGCACGCAGCATCTTTTCGAGCACCGACGCGACGTGTTGTTCATCAGCCTCCACCAGCACCCCGCCACGCTCTATCCCGGAACCGGTTACGTCCACGAAACCGGTCGAGGCGAGGGCGAGGGGTTCACGCTGAACCTCCCGCTCGATCCCGGTTCGGACGATGATGTCTATCGCCATGCGATGGTCTTCAAGGTGTTGCCGGCGCTTAAGGCGTTTCAGCCGCAATTCCTGCTGTTGTCCGCCGGGTTCGACGCGGCGAAGGACGATCCGCTGGCGCAGATGAACGTCACGCCCAGCGGTTATGAATGGATGACGCGTTTTCTCAAGACTCAGGCCCAGACGCTGTGCGAAGGCCGGCTGGTCTCAGTGATCGAGGGGGGGTATGACCTGCGTTGCCTGGCCGAGTCCGTCCTGCTCCACGCCGGCGTGCTGCTGGAGCCGGCGGAATCGAACGACATGATGGCGGTCAAGTCGGGCTTCTTTTAAGCCGCATACAATACCGAGATGTCACGCGACACCGAACGGGATGAATGGTTCAGGGACGGGCTGAGCTTCCGCTGTACGCAATGCGGCAATTGCTGCACGGGGCCGCCGGGCTTTGTGTGGTTCGATGAGGAAGAGGCCCAGGCCATGGCGGCGTATCTCAAGCTGGAGGTGAACGAGTTCCGACGCCGGTTTGCACGGTTTCAGTTCGGGCGATGGACCCTCGGGGAGATCAAACGCGAAGGGCGGTACGACTGCGTTTTTCTACGGCGGGACCGCGACGGCAAGGCGTTGTGCAGCGTTTACCCGGTTCGTCCGCAGCAATGCCGGACCTGGCCCTTCTGGCCGGAGAACCTGCGGTCCCGACGCGACTGGGACGAATCCGCCAAGACGTGCCCCGGCATGAAAAACGGCGGCGACTTTTACCCGGCCGATCAGGTGCGCATCATTCTTGATTCCAATCCGGACACGCTCTGATGCCTGGGGGCAATACCGACATCTGGTCCCTGTGGCGGGAGGCCGCCGGCCGGCCGATGATCGACGCGGCGCTGAGGGGCATCTACGCCCGGCTCGACGCCGACATCCGCGCCAAAGGGCCGACGTGTTGGGCGAGCGGGAAGTGCTGCAAGTTCGACGAGTACGGGCATCGGCTTTACGTCACCGGCCTGGAGATCACGTGGTTCTGCGCCAATCTGCCGCCGACCGAAGAAAGGACCGACGGCTTGCGCTTGCCGATTTACGCTCAGACCCCAGGCGCCTGCCCTTACCAGATCGACGGCTTGTGCTCGACCCACGCGATCCGTCCGACCGGTTGCCGGATCTTTTTTTGCCAGCAAGGAACCCAGGCCTGGCAGCAGGACCTTTACGAAACCTACCTCGCTGAGTTGCGTCGGCTTCACGACGCGCATCACCTGCCGTACCGATACATGGACTGGATCGTCGGGCTCAATGAAGCAGCTCAAGCAGGTCCATCGGCTCGTGGATGATCGCTTCGGCCCCGTGCTGGCGCAGCTCCTGCTCCTCCCGGAACCCCCACGTCACGCCGATAGTGAACATCCCGGCCGATCGGCCGGTCAGCATGTCGACCTTGGTGTCGCCCACATACACGCATTCCTCCGGCCTCACCCCGAGTGAGGCCATGAGCTGACGAGCGGACGTCGGGTCGGGCTTGAGCGGGGTGTCGTCCTGATGGCCGATCACGGCGTCGAAGCGATGTCGCGGCAGCAGCGCCTGCGTTACCGCGAGGGTCTCGTGGTGCGGTTTGTTGCTGAGCACGCCGAGCCTCAGGCCGCGGGCGTTCAACGCGTCCAGCAGGTCGGTTACCCCGTCGTAGGCCCTGGTGTGATCGAAGCGGTGCCGGGCGTAATAGGTCAGAAATGTGTTCATGCCGCGCTCGACCAGGTCGTCGGGGGCGGGGTCGCCGAGGGCTTCGACCACGAGCGAGCGGAGCCCCTGTCCGGCGAGCAGACGGTAGTCCTCGACCGGCCGGGGAGGCCGCCCGAGGGCGTTAAGGGCATGATTGCCCGCCGCCGCGATGTCGGCCAGGGTGTCGGCCAGGGTGCCGTCGAGATCAAAAACAACCGCGGAACGCCGCATGGAGGGGAAGTGTAGGGCGCCGGCCGGGGTGGGCCAAGGGCCGACGCATTGCGTCGGGTCCGGCAACTTCGTACTCTTTGGGGCGGGTGAAAGAGGCTGTCGTCGTTTGGAGTCCGCGCGTCGCATGGATGAAGCCGTTAAGCAATCAATCGGATCCGCCCTGGGCGCCATCCCGTCGGGCGTGTTTGTTCTGACCGCACAACACGAAGACCGCCGCAGCGGCATGCTCGCCAGCTGGGTGCAGCAGGCGTGCTTCGAGCCGCCCATGGTGGTGGTCGCGGTGGCGAAGGGCCGCTCGATCATGCCGTTGATCAGCGAGTCCCGGCAGTTTGCCCTCTGCCAGCTTGCGGATGACGACAAGCTGCTCAGCCGCAAATTCGCCGAAGCCAGCGACCCGGGCGAAGACCCGTTCCTCGGTTTCGAGCTCACCCCGGGCCAACTCCCGAACCTGCCGATCCTCGCCAACTGCCTCGCCTACACCGAGTGCGAGCTCGCCTGTCACATGGATGTCGAGGGCGACCACGACCTGTTTGTCGGCCTCGTGCGCGGCGGGGGGCGCCAGACCGGGGCGCCCCGCATCCATATCCGTGAAAATGGATTTGAATACTGAGCCGGCCGCTCCGCGCCGTCCTATCCTTGAACAAGATGACCAGCCCCACCGTGCCCATCGAAGTCGACGACCCCATCAACGCTTCGATCCTCGGGGTTTCTGAAGACAAAGTCCAGGGTTTCCATCGCGACCCGGTCCAGGCCATCGCCGACCGGGCCGGCGTTGATCTGGCGACCGTGATCGAACGCATCCGTGCCATGCTCGAAGGCGGCACGATCCGGCGGGTCCGCCAGACGTTGATGGCCACCAATCTGGCCCCCGGGGCGCTCGTGGCGTGGCGCGTCCCCGCCGACAAGCTCAACGACGCGTTCGATTTCATGTTTGAGCGCGACCCGTTCTCCGGACATGTCGTCATCCGCTCCACCGACGCCGAGACGCCCGGCTCGGCCTACCGCCTCTGGACCACGCTCAAGACGCCGGTCGGCTACGCGATGACCAAACATTGCGATTACCTGTGCCAGCAGACCGGCGCCGTCGAGTACGTCCTCCTTCCCGCCAAAAAGCTGTTCGCCCTTGGCGTCGGCCACGTCCGCCGGCGTGGCCTGGAGCCCGGCGCCCGCACCGCGGAGCCGGCGCGCGTCCTCGATGTCGCGGTCGTGGACCTGACCGATCATGAGTGGCGCGTGCTCATGGCCCTCAAACGCGACGTCGCCCCGGAAGAGCTCGGGCCCGACCTGTGGCGCCACCGAGCGGCTGAAATCAACGTCGGGCTCGATGACTTCTGCGCCACCGCCGAGAACCTCAACAAACGCCACGTGATCGGCCGCTTCTCCACCTTTCTCGAGCACGTCAAGAGGCACAAAGACGGCACCGTCTTGACCCGTTACAACGCGCTCTTCCATTGGGCGGTGCCCGACGGCCGACAGATGGACGCCGGCCTCGAGGTCGGCCGCCATATGATCATGACCCACGCCTACTGGCGCGAGGGCGGCCCCGCGTTCAACCACGTCAACATCATGGGCGTCGCCCACGGCAGCGACAAGCAGCTCGTCCTGGACCACAAGGCCGCCATCGACCGGCACCTCGAAGAAGCCGGCGTCCCGATCAACTACACCAGCGTTTTCTGGGGCGGCCGCAGCGAGATCAAGCCCAGCGAGATCAGCCCCCTGGCGTATCGGGACTGGTGTGACCGGGAGGGGATCGACCCCGACAGCATGCGGGCATGAACCGGGAGCCGCCGCACATCATGCGGGTGAGGCCAGACGTATTACACTCTGACGATGCCTGAATGCCGCCCCGAAGCCCAACGCCACCGCCTGACCATCGCGTACGACGGCACGGATTTCCACGGCTGGCAGAAGCAGGAGCCGCCCCAGGTCGAGCCGCTCCGCACCGTGCAGGGCGTGGTTGAAGATGTTCTCCAGCGTGTCCTGCGCCAGCCGATCATCCTGGTCGGCGCCAGCCGGACGGACGCGGGGGTGCACGCCCGGGGCCAGGTCGGTCACTTCGACGCCGAGCCCACCGCAATCCCGTTCGAGCGATGGCCCCAGGCGATCAACGATCGGCTGCCGGACGACGTGGAGGTCCGCGACATCGAGCCGACCCGGCCGGATTTCGACGCGATCGGCGATGCGGTCACCAAGCGGTACCGCTACCTGGTTTTCAACGCGCAGCGCAAGCCGCTCGCGCTTCGCCGCACCACGTATCACTTCTGGCATCCCCTGGACCTCGATCGGATGAACGACGCCGCGGCCCGCCTTGTCGGCCGGCACGACGTCGCCGGGCTGGCCGCCGCGAGTCATGGGCGCGACAACACCGTACGCACCATCCACCGCTGCGACGTCTCCCGGCAGGATGAGATCGTCGCCATCGCCGTCGAGGGCGACGGCTTCCTGTATAACATGGTCCGCATCATCGCCGGCACGCTGGTCGAGGTCGGCCGCGGCAAGTCCGAGCCGTCGTGCATCGACCAGATCCTCGCCACCCAGGACCGTCGGCTCGCCGGGCCCACGCTTCAGCCGCAGGGCCTCTGCCTCGAATGGATCAGGCACCGATGAGAATCCTCCATATCATCACGCGCCTGATCCTCGGCGGGGCCCAGCAGAACACCGTGATGAGCTGCGCCGCGCAATCGAAGGCCGGCCACGAGGTCACCCTCGCCTACGGACCGATTTATGGCCCCGAGGGCTCGCTGCTCGACGAAGCGAGGGCCAGCGGCGCCGAACTGGTCGAGGTTCCCGAGTTGGTCCGGGCCGTGCATCCATGGAAAGACTGGCGGTGCTGCGCCGCCTTGAGGCGGTTGATCCGTGAGATCGAACCGGACGTCGTGCACACGCATTCGAGCAAGGCCGGCATCCTCGGCCGAGCCGCCGCGTGGAAAGAGCGTGTGCCGGCGGTGGTCCATACCGTCCACGGCCTGCCCTTCCACGATCGGCAGCCGCGCATCGTCCATGCGTTGTACGTTCGCCTCGAACGCTGGGCCGCCCGGCGTTGTCATCATCTCATCGCCATCACGCCGGAGATGGTCGACGCGTTCGAAGCCGAGCGGATCAGGCCGCCGGGCGGGTTCACCGTGATCCCCAGCGGGGTGGACCTGTCGCGTTTCGAGATCGCCCGGCCTGGCCGAGACGGCCCGCCGGTGATCGCCAACCTCGCCCGGCTCGACCCGCTCAAAGGACACGATGACCTGCTCGATATCTTCCCGCGTCTTGCCGAACGTTTTCCCGGGATCACGATGCTCTTCATCGGCGATGGCTGGCGTCGGGCGCACCTCGAAGCACGCATCCGCGATATGAGCCTGACAGGCCGGGTGAAGCTGCTGGGGCTCGTGCCGCACGACGAGGTTGCGCAGGTGCTGGCGGGCGTGGACGTGAAAGTGCTGCCTTCCTATCAGGAAGGGCAGAGCCGAACGCTGATCGAAGCGTTGATGTGTGGCTGCGGGATCGTGGCTTACGACGTCGGCGGCATCCCCTCGGTCTGTATCGACGGCGTAACCGGCAAGCTCACCCCGGTCGGCAACGCCCAGGCGTTGGCCGATGCGATCGTGTGGATGCTGGAACATCCGCGCGAGCGTGAGCGTTTGGTTCAGGCGGGGCAAGCTCACGTGCGCGATCGCTTTGACGTGCGTAAGATGACCGATCAGATCGAAGCCCTTTACCGCCGATTACTTCAGGATTCAACGAAAAGGTAAGCCATGGCCAACATTCTCGTTGTCGGTCCGCACCCGGATGACCAGGAGCTCGGCATGGGCGGGGCGATCATCCGCCTCGCGGAGCAGGGGCACGACGTGTTGTTGCTGGACATGACCAACGGCGAGCCCACGCCGCATGGGTCGCCTCAGCAGCGTGAGAAAGAATGGACCGCCGCCGCCGGGATCATGGGCGTGAACCGCCGGCTGCTCGGCCTCAAGAACCGCGAGGTCGAGCACAACCTCGCCGCCCGGCATCTGGTCGCCGGGGTGATCCGCGAGCACCAGGCGCAGATCGTCTTCCTGCCCTATTTCGAGGACGCCCATCCCGACCACGTCGCAACCACGCGGATCGTCGAGGACGCCCGGTTCGACGCGAAACTGACGAAAACCGATCTCCCCGGCGACCCGATCTACCCGAAGTGGCTGATTTACTATTACTGTACCCACCTGCGCCACGTCGCCCAGCCGACGTTCTGCCTCGACATCAGCGATCAGATGGACCGGAAGATCGATGCGATCAACGCGTATGAAACCCAGTTCGTCATCCCTGAAAAGAACCGCCGGGTCGTGGATTGGCTGAAGCAGATGAACGGGTACATCGGCAGCCGCATCGGTGTGGACTACGCCGAGCCGTTCTTCACGCGTGAGCCGGTCGGGCTGGCCGGTCTTGATGGGTTGGTGCTATGACGCTTCGCGCAGCGCCCGGCGTTTGATCTGGCGGAACCGATTGAGCTGCTGCTTGGTGACGCGCTCGGCCAGCTTGGATTCATCGATCGTGCGGTGCTTGACGATCTCGGCGATGTCGCCGTCGTCGCGCACGCGTTGCGCCCGCAGCTTCATGGCGATCAGGTCGTGGAGCTGGGCGACCCGGACCTTCCGCCCCGCGATCTCGCGGCGGGCGGCGCGGCGGGCGATGGCGTCCGCGTGCGCATCTTTCCAGAGGTCGATCTCGACGCCGCGGTCGTGATAAAGCTTGTAGGTGCACGCCGGGTCGAAGTGATGACGCCGCATCGCGTCGGGGTTGGCCTTGAGCGCCGACTCGTGATGCTCGGCGGCGACGAAGTCGACGTCCTCGGTGTACCGCGCCCGGCCGTAGACCATGGCGGCCAGGCCCCCGATCAGGGCGTACGGGACGCGGAGCTCTTCAAACAGTTCAACCGCGTCGAGCAGGGCCGCGGTGAGGTCGCCTTGATCGGACGCGGTGTTCATACGCAGCTCCCGGGTCGTCCGTCGGCCGCGCCCCGAACGCATCGCCGCTTCGTGGAGTGAGATCGTCATGGCGTTGAGCTCTCACTTGATTCTATCCGACGACGCACGCGGGCTCAGCGGAAGGCGATTTCCTGGACGAGTTGCCCCTCCTGGTCGCGCGACCAGACCAGCGTCGGCTCGGGCGAGAGCCCCGGAGCGGTGATGCGCGGCGGCAGGTCGTCCCGCATCGGGGCGAGCAGGAGGAAACGCCCGGTCGAGCCGTTGCCGCGGGGGAAGCCGAAGAGGTCATTGTCAGACGCGTGAACCTCCTGGGTCAGGCCGTGGGAAGACCGCGTGACGCGGAAACGTCGGGCCTGGAGATTTTCCCGGAGCTGGTCGAGGCTGTCGGGCATCGGTTCGCCCCGTTCCTGGAGGAAGCGCAGGGCCACGCCGAGGAACTCCAGGCGGGAGGCGGTTGTGTTGATCGGGTCGGGCTGGTGGGACAACGCAAAGCCGCGCCATTGATCCTCAAGCCCCATGAGTTGCCTTACGCCAAACGCCGCCTTGAAAGCGCGCTGGTTGTCGTACCGGCCGCTGATCATCGCCAGATACTGCTCGAAATTGTCCTGCTGCTGGCCGTTTTCGCCGTGGACCAGGTAATAGACGATCGACCACGACTGGGCGTACAGCACCGCGGCCCGCTCGGGGTCATGATTCAGGGTTCGGCCCCAGTCCTCCTCGGTCACGCTGACGAGTTCGTCCAGGTCGAGGCATCGCCCGTTCCGGATCGCATGCCGAACCAGTTCGATCCGTCGTGCGTTGGCGAGGCCGACTTTCATCCGGTCGCCGACGATGATGGCGTCCTCGAAATACTGGGCCAGCCCCTCGTTGACCCAGACCGGCAGGTTTTCGCCGAGGTGGCGCCAGGCGAACTGGTGAAACCCTTCGTGCTGGAGCACGATGAAGGTTTGTGAGCGGGTGCGTCCCTGTGTCCAGGTCGCCAAACCCTGAAGGTGCTCGCGGACGAAGAACATGCCGCCCGAATTGCGGGCGTTGATGCCGTGATCGTCCAGGAAGTCGATGTAGTCCTGGTGCTGCCGGAAGAGATAGAGCGGCATGCGGGCGTCGCCGCGGCGTTCAAAACTGGCGAACCGTCGGCGGTACTGCTCGAAGATCGCGTCCATATGTCTGCCAAAGACCTTCACCTCGTCTTTGGTCAGATCGGTATGGATGAGGTAATGCCGACTGGCGTAACGGGTCAGGTCGGGCGGCCCCGCCCAGAGCGGGGCGGCGGAAAGCGCCGACAGGCACCACACCAATAGATACAGGCGGCGAACGGTCACAGGCGTGGTATCCGGAGTAGCGTGAATCCAGGTCAACAGCCGGCCATGCGGCGGGCCCCAACTCCGGCCACGCGACATTCAGACATTTTATTTATCGGCGGTTTGATCGGGCGACTGAAACACCGCCGGGGACGAAAATGCTCCCCCATTCGGCGGTTACTTCCCGGCGTAGTCGATCATCCGGCTGATCTCACGCCGCAGGTCGTGACGGTGGACCACCCGGTCGATGAAGCCCTTCTCCAACAGGAACTCGGATCGCTGGAAGCCCTCGGGCAGCTCTTCCCGCACGGTGTTGGCGATGACCCGCGGGCCGGCGAATCCGATCAGGGCCTTGGGCTCGGCGAAGATGACGTCGCCGAGCATGGCGAAGGAGGCGGTGACGCCGCCGGTGGTGGGGTCGGTCAGGACCGAGATGAACAACCCCCCCGCGTTGTCGAGGCGGGCCAGGGCGGCGGAGGTCTTGGCCATCTGCGCCAGCGACAGGGCCGACTCCTGCATCCGGGCGCCGCCGGAGGCGTTGATGAGCACGAAGGGGCGTTCGTCGGTGATGGCCAGCTCGATGCACCGGGTGATCTTTTCGCCCACCACGCTGCCCATCGACCCCATCATGAACCGGGTGTCCATGACCGCCAGCACCACGCCCCGGCCCTTGATAAACGCCCGCCCGCAGAGCAGGGCGTCGGGGTGGCCGGTTTTCTTCTGCTCTTTCCCCAGGCGTTCGCGGTAGGGCACACGATCGACGAATTTCAGCGCATCCTTTGGCGCCAGTTGGTCCCACATCGGCTCAAAGCTGCCGGGGTCGACGAGTTGCTCGACCCGTTCGTCGGCGCCGATGCGGTCGTGGTGCTGGCATTGGGGGCAGACGTACAGGCTCTCAGCCAGGGCCTTGCGGAAGAGCATGGCCTCACAACCGGGGCAAGGGACCCAGAGGCCCTCAGCAACATCTTTTTTCTTACCGGTGTCGAGGACGTCGTTCCACGTCAACCCGGCAGCGGGCTTGGTCGAGGTCTGGGGATCAGCCAATCGTTCGTCTCCTGATCGGGACGGGGCCGCTGGCGAGCGGGCGGGTGATGGGCGATTATACCCGGATCACCTGTTCAGGAGCGATGGACCATGCGGATCACGCGATTCCTTGATGACCGGGGGACCCTCCACCGGGGCGTCGATCTGGGCGACGGCTCAGCCGACATCTGCGTTGACGGGGCGGACGAGCCCACCGGCCGGGTGATGCCGATCGCCAGAAGGCTCGCCCCGGTGGTCCCGAGCAATATCTTCTGCATCGGCCACAACTACCGGGCCCATATCGAGGAGACCGGGGCCCAGGTCCCCAAGAACCCGGTTCTCTTCATGAAGCCGACCTCGGCCGTCAACGACCCCGGGGCGCCGATCGTGATCCCCGCCTGCTGCACCCGCGGCGACGAGGTGGACTACGAGTGCGAGTTGGCGGTCGTGATCGGGACCGCGGGCCGCGACATCCCGGTCGAAACCGCCCTCGAGCACGTGGCCGGCTACACCGCCGCCAACGACGTCTCGGCCCGCCGGTGGCAGAAGCACGGCGGCGGCGGGCAATTCATCCGGGGCAAAAGCTTCGATACGTTCTGCCCGCTCGGCCCCGTCCTCGTGACGTCCGACGAACTGCCCGACCCCCAGACGCTTGATCTGTCCACCACCGTCAACGGCGAGGTCAGGCAATCCAGCAACACCGCGGACATGCTGTTCAGCGTCGCCGAGTTGATCTCGTTTATCAGCCAGGACACCACGCTGCTGCCGAACACGGTGATCCTCACCGGCACGCCGCAGGGCGTGGGCGTGGCGCGGGACCCCCAGGTCTTTCTCCAGCCCGGCGACGAGGTGACGGTGGAAATCCAGGGGATCGGGGCCCTGCGGAATCCCGTGGCGGCGGCGCCATGAGTGAGCGATTCATCAGCGAGTCGTTGACGCCGATCAAAGGTTCGTTTGACCCCACAGGCATCGCCCGCGGTGAGCCGGGGATGCCGTTGCGGTTCGTCTGGCGTGACCGGCCGCTCCGGGTCGTGGACGTGGAGGAGGTCTGGAAAACCAGCTCGCCCGAGGGCGGCAGCGGAGAGATGTACCTGCGGCGCCACTGGTGGAAGGTCCGCGTCGACACCGGCCAGGTCATGACCATTTACTGCGAACGGCAGGCCAAGCGCCGGAACGCCAAGTCGCGCTGGTTTGTGTACACCGTCGTCGATCCGCCGGGCGCGAGCCCGTCGTCCTGACGCCGTTTCAGTTGATGCTGCCGATCGTCGTTTCGCCGGTGGTGGGGTGGACGCTGACCGTGATCGTATAGCCGTTGCAGGCGAGGGTGATCACCGCGGCGGTCGCCTGGTCGGTGTTGCCGTAGAGCCCGAACTCAAGCTCGTTGTCGCTTCCCGCGGTGTGGGACTTGATCGTGACGTTGTCCAGGGCGAAGGCCCGGCCTTGGCCGAAGGTCACCCGATAGGGCTGCTTATCGACCGGGTTGGTCAGGGGGGTGGACGAGTTGGACGCGTCGGCCAGGTGGTAGGTCGCCGTGGCGGTGTTGAAGACCACCACGCGGGGCGCTTCGGCGTTGGTGACGGATTCGACCTGGGCGTGGCTCAGGTCGGCGGCAAGGAGTTGGGCGGCGGATCGGAGTTTGTTTGGGGCTGTGTCGGCGAACATAGGGACAACCAGCGCCCCGAGGATGGCCAACAAGAGCACCACGATGATGATTTCGATGAGACTGAACGCGTTGGCGCTGCGACGGTTCTGCACAGTTCCAGATATCGGTGTGAAACCGGGGTGAGTTTGACGGCGGCGGGGCCGATAACCCGCCAAACGCCGCGCCGCGGCTTAACCGGCGTTCTGCGATGGCCGACGATTGGACTACGGAAACGTCGTGCGAACGGCGGGCTTGGAAGCAGTTATGGTCGGTCGTAAACGCCTATCTCAACCTGCCGGCGGCTTTACGCTGGTCGAGGTGATGCTCGCCTCGGCGGTGCTCGCCTTTGTCGTGGCCGCCCTGACCCAGGCGATCGTCGCCGGCCAGATGCAGACCTACGCCTCGATCCATGACACCCGGGCGCTGGCGCTGGCCGAGTCGCTGCTCGATGAAGTCGTCGCGCGTGACTACCCCAGCGACACCTCCAGCATGGGCTACACCTACGGGACGGGGGAAACCGCTGCGAACGTCGACCGCCGCACGGCGTTTACGAGCATCGGCGACTACCACAACTTCACGCAGTCCGCTAATGGGCTGTCCGACATCAAAGGCACGTTGCTGCCGACGTCGTTCCAGACCTACAGCCGGACGGTCACCGTCGTCGAAACCACGCTCACGATCAGCGGCCTGGGCGGCGACCTCACCGGCCTGAAGGTCACCGTCACGGTGTCCGACCCCGGGACGCGGACTTGGACGCTGACCCGATGGGTCCGCGAGGGGGGCGGTTGATGAAGCGGGTCGGCCGGGCAAAGGGTTTGACGCTCGTCGAGCTGCTGCTCGTCCTTGCGGCGACGGGCCTGATCGGCGCCGCGGTCGCGTCCATGCTCGTGGCGATGTCCTACGGCACGTCGTCGAGCAAGGACATGCGGTCGCTCGTGGCCTCCAACAAAACGGTCAACGCCCGGATGAGCGCCGCGATCCGCGGGTCGGTGATGGTCCTCGCCCAAGGCAACGACTATCTCGTCTTGTGGACAGAAGACACCGACGAAAACGGCGCCCCCAGCGTCCAGGA
This sequence comes from Phycisphaeraceae bacterium, assembly GCA_028277745.1. Taxonomy (GTDB): domain Bacteria; phylum Planctomycetota; class Phycisphaerae; order Phycisphaerales; family Phycisphaeraceae; genus JANQFR01. The sequence goes on along the minus strand of JANQFR010000067.1, from coordinate 97,339 downwards.
AATCCAGCGGATCGCCCGGGAGGAGCCCGGTGACGAGTTGGCGTCTTACGTCGCCGTCAACTCCGCGACCGACACCGCCCACCCGCTGACCGACAACTTCAACACGATCACTCAGACGCTCATCACCAACAATGACATGGAGCGAACGCTCTGGGCGACGGGCGTCGACAGGTGGGACGTGCTCCTGGACGACGCCACCGCGCAGGACGCCGTGATCGTCAGCTATCAGCTGTCGCTGATCACCGGCAACATGTCCGATACCGTCATCAACACCGTGTCACTGCGGAACGCCCTGAGTCCATGATCGCCGCACCACCAGATCCATCCCGCCCTCAGCCACGCCAACGCGGCGCCGCGATGCTGCTCGTGCTGATCGCCTTGACCGTCGGCTCGATCCTCGCGGCCACCTTCATGGCCTCCAGCAGCACGTCGATCGCCATCGCCAACAACGTGAACCGCCACAGCCAGGCGCGCAGCATCGCCGAATCCGGACTCGAACTCGCGATCCAGTATGTCCGCGAAGACCGCGACTGGCGCACCGATCAAACCAGCGGCTCCTGGCTCACCGGCGAGAGCTTCGGCGGCGGGACCTTCAGCGTCAAGGGCGTCGAAACCGACGGCGACTTCACCGATGACGACGCCGACACCCTCACCCTCACCGTCACCGGGTATTTCGACGGCGTCAGCCACACCGTCAGCGCCGAGCTCACAGGCATCGGCGAAGACGACAGCGATGTCCTGCTCCTCGTCGTCGGCTCGTCAACGCTCTCCGATCAGGACGAGGTCCGCCTCGCATGGGCGAAAGAGTGGGGATGGTCCGTCAACACCCTCGCGGACGACGCCTCTGACTCCGAATACGCCACTGCCCTCGCCGACGCGGACGTGGTCTGGGTGTCTGAAGAGGTCTCTTCCAACTCGGTCGGCTCCCGCCTGACCGACGTGACCCTCGGCGTTGTCAATGAAGAGCCCTACCTGCTGGACGACTTGCTCATCTCCAACACCGGCTCCACTTTTTCGCACACGATGGTCAACGTCATCGACAACAGCCACTTCATCACCTCCCACCTCTCGAGCGGCAACGTGACGCTGAGCGCCACCTCCACCAGCCTCGGCAACGTCGGCAGTTCGCTCGCTTCGGACGCGGTCGTGCTCGCCCGGAAACCCGGGTCGACCACCGCCGCCCTGACCGCCTTGGAGGCCTATGACCTCCGTAACGACAGCACCGCCTCCCCCGGCCGACGCGTCTCCCTGCCCTGGGGCGGCGACAGCTTCGACATCGAACAGCTCAACGACGACGCCAAGGAGCTGATGCGCAAAGCCCTCGTCTGGACCTCCAATTCACCCAAAGTCCCCGTCCCCCTCGCTTACTGGCAGCTCGATGAGACAAGCGGCTCCACCGCCAACGAAACCATCAACAGCCAGAACGGCTCCTACGTCAACTCCCCCACCCTCGGGGGCGCCGGGCTGTTCGACAACAGCCCGGAGTTCGACACCGACACCGACCGCGTGACCCTCCCCCACTCACTCTTCGACGGCCTGACCAACTGCACGATCTCCTATTGGATCCGAACCACCAAGAGCGGCAACCAGGCGTTTCTCAGCGGGGCGGACACCAATTCGAACAATAACGCTCATCTGCATTGGGCGGAGAGCTCAACAAAATTCGAGCTCTATGAATCGACCGATGAGATCGCTTCATGGACCATGCCCGACATCTCTGACGGGTACTGGCACCATATCGTGCTGACCCGCAATCAGACCGACGGGAAACTTATCCTTTATTTCGACGGGAAGTCCCTGGGAACGAAAAGCGTCACCCTGTCGGCCATCGAGGTCCAGTCGGTCGTTCTCGCCGAGGAGCAGGACACGGTCGGCGGCGGATTCGCCTCGAGCCAGGCGTTCGTGGGGTCGATGGACGACGTGCGCTTGTTTAGCCGTGTGTTGAGCAGTGACGAGGTCAAAAACCTGTTCGACGAGGCCGGCTACGACCCCAACGCCAATGTGCCCCGGCTGCTCGCGATGTATGTGTTCAATGAACCCGCCGCCATCGCACCCCTGCTCGCCTCTCACTGGCCGCTGAACGAATCCGTCGGCGGCGCCGTCGGCTGGGTGCCGGTGACCGGCGACATCGCCCTCCAGAACAGCGCGGTCATCGACGGCTACGACCCCACCCAGGGGGTCTACAGCTCGTCGAACAACTCCGCCGGCGTGGTCCTGTCCACCGATAAGACCAGCAACGGGGCGGTCGAACTGAAAGACAGCGCCAAGGTCGACGGCGACGTCCGCATCGGCCCGTCGACTTACTTCCCCAACGTCGTCAAGACCGAAGGCAGCTCCGAAATCACCGGCGAGATCACCTCGATGACGGAAACCATCTCGCTCTCCGGCAGATCCGCCCCCAGCGGCATGCCTTCGACACTGGGAAATGTCACCGTCTCAAGCGGGAGCTACACCATCAGCAGCAACCGCACCTACCGCGACCTGAAGCTGACCAACAGCACCAAGATCACCATCAGCGGCAATGTCGTCATCAAGATCACCGACGACCTGACCCTGGAGGACAGCGCCAGCATCGTTGTGCCCAGCGGTTCGTCCCTGCAGCTCCATGTCGCCGACGACATGACCATGAAAAACTCCGCGTCCATCCACAACGATTCCACCAGCCCCGAGCGCGTCGAGGTCTTTCTCTACGGTTCACACGGCGACCTGCTGATGGAGAACGACTCGGTGCTCAGCGGCCGCGTCTTCGTCGAAGACGACATCGAGCTGAAGAACAACGCCAAGCTCTACGGCGTCGTGGCGGCGGGCGATGACCTGACCGTCCAGAACACCGCCGGCATCCACGTCGCCTCCAACCTGCCCGGGTTCGCCCCGACCCTGGCGGTCGACATCCAAGGCGGGACCCACGGCCGCTACCGCAGCGGCGCTCAACCCGCCGCCACCGGGAAATACGTCACCGCCGCGGAGTTCGACGGCAGCAACGACTACATCGAAATCCCCCACGATGGCGATTTTCTCGCCGATCACGGCACGGTCTCCTTCTGGGTGTACGCCGACAGCCTCTCCGGCCACCAGGGCCTGTTCTCCAAGGACGCCAACGGCAACGGCGACGGCGGCCACCTGCACATCTACGCCGACGGCAGCGCGCTCAAGGCCAGGAACCAGAGTTCGAGCGCCAGTTACAGCCTGTCGAAGAGCTCCGCCCTATCGACCTCGACCTGGCATCATGTCGCCGTCACCTGGGGCGGACGCGGGTTCCATCTCTTCCTCGACGGCTCCCTCGTCGGTTCCGACAACTACAACGGCGGCCTCGGCGAGACCTCCGGCGGCGCCGGCAACACCGAGCCCATCGTGCTCGGCGCCAACACCTGGTCCAGCAGCAGCTCCTCCGCCACTCCCCTCCAAGACTATTTCGACGGCCGGCTCGACGACGTGAGGTTCTACACCACCCAACTCGACGGCACCCAGGTCACCGCCCTGTACAACAACAGCACCGTGCCCTCCGTCGCCCCGCCCGTCGTCCGCGACACCTCCGGCGCCGGCAACCCGCTGGACCTCTATATCCAGGACCCCGCCAACACCTCCTGGATCAGCGGCGGCGGGTTAACCGTCGCCAGCAGCACCAAGATCGTTTCGCCCGGCCCCGCGTCCAAGCTCTACAACGCCATCACCACCACCGGCGAGTACACGATCGAAGCCGTCGTCGCCGTCGCCAACCTCACCCAGGACGGGCCCGCCCGCATCGCGTCGCTCTCCTCTAGCGCCTCGGCCGTCAACATGACGCTCGGCCAGGACGACGACCAGTACGTCGGCCGCACCCGCACCAGCGCCACCAGCACGAACGGAACGCCCGAGATCAAGTCCGACGCCGTGCTCGTCAAGGATAAATCCGTCCACCTCATGCTGGCCTTCGCCGGCGATGAGGTCCGGCTGTTCCGCGACGGCGTCCTCGAAAAAACCAGCGCCCGCACCGGCGACCTGAGCACCTGGGTCAGCACGATGCGGTTCATGCTTGCCAACGAAGACAGCAACGACCGCCCCTGGCTCGGCAAGCTCTACCGCGTCGCCGTGTGGGACCGGGCCTTCAACGGCCTCCAGGCGAAAAACGTCTACAACGGCCTCGACCCGGGCACCGGCAAGGCCCAGGGCGGCTTCTCCGTGAAGTGGGTCGAGCAACCCTGACCATCATCTTCAGGTTAAGCTCCCCACGCCCCGACGGACAAGCCCCTGCCGCGAGTCGAAGACCGATGCGTTACGACTGCATCTTGTTCGGATCGTGCGTGGCCGACATCCTCTGCCGGCCCGTCCCGCTCAACGAGCCGCTCGGCGCCGAGTCGCTGCACCGCACCGGGCCGATCGTTCTCACCGCGGGCGGCATCACCGCCAACGCCGGCGTCACCATGTCCCGGCTGGGCATGCGCGTCGCCGTACTGACCGCGGTCGGCGATGACCCCTGGGGCCCGTTGCTCACACACCAGTTGCAACAGGAGGGCGTCGACACCGCCATGATCGACTCCCGCCCCGACGCCGCCACCAGCGCCACGGTCGTGACGGTCGATCCGTCCGGCCAACGCTCATTCCTCCATCACCGCGGGGCGCACAAGCAACTCAACCGATCGGCCATCCTCGACCGGATCGACGTCTTCTCCCAGGCCCGGGCCCTGCTCCTGGGGTACTACAGCCTGATGCCCAACCTGGAGGGCGATCTGCCCGAAGTGCTCGCCGCCGTGCGCCGGCGGGGGTGCATGACCGCGCTGGACGCCGCGGGGGACGGCGGGACCATGGAGCCGCTGAGCCGGTCCCTCCCGCAACTCGACGTCTATGTCCCCTCGTTCGCCGAGGCGTCGGGCCAGACCGGCCTGTCCGATCCCCGTCGCATCCTCGACGCCTACCGCGCGTGCGGCGCACCGGGCGTCCTGGGCGTCAAGCTCGGCGCCGACGGCGTCCTGCTCAGCGATCGGCCGGGCGGCTACGTGGAACTGCCCGCCATCGAGCCGCCGGGCGCCGTCGTCGACACAACCGGCGCCGGCGACAGCTTCTACGCCGGCCTGCTCACCGGCCTGCTCAAGGGGCTGACCCTCGAGGACGCGGGCAGGCTCGGCGCCGCGTGCGGGGCCTGCTGCGTCACCGCCATCGGCGGGTGGCGCGGCGCCCGGAACTACGCTGAAACCGCCCAACTCGCCGGGCTGGCCTGACCGCGCCCGAAGCCCCGCATGCGCATGCGGGGCTCCGCTCCATGTCAGCTGTTCCTGAAGCCCGGGCCGCGCAGCTTACTTCTCCACCCACAGGTACAGCGGCGACTCCGTCACCGGCGCCGCCACGACGCCGTCCGCCGATGGCGTCAGCTCGACCACCACCCGATCCTGCGCAGCGGTCGGCATCCGCTCCGCCTTCACCAGCTTGCCGGGCAGCTCCAGCTCCTGCGTCGAGGACTTGTCGATCCCGGTCGGGGACCACACGACCCACACCACCTGGTCCGGGTTCTCGCCGTGGACGTACTCGTAAACGAAAAGCTCACCCTCGTCCTGGCGGACCGCGCGGTTGAACCGGTAGTCGCCCAGGCTCTGGTACAGGTGACGCATCGCCCAATAGCTCTTCTTCGGCTCAAGGAAGCGGGTGATGCCGGACGAGGCGTGGAAACTCGGCGTGTCGCCGTCGTTGAACCAGTAGAGATACGCCCGCTCGACGTCCATCGCCGACAGGCACAGGAACGAGCGGACGATCCACTGGGCCTGCTGCAGGTCGGTGGAGTCGATCCAGCCCTTCATGCCCCCTTCGGGATCGGGCTTCTGGGTCGACGCGTCGTAGCCGAACTCGGTGATCCAGATCTCCTTGTCCGGCGCGTATTGATCGCGCCACCGGACGGCCTTGTCGATGACGGAGCCATACCCGACCTCGGTGTCCTCGGGGTAGGTCCGCTCCCAGGTGGGCCAGCCCTCGAGCATGGTGTAGTGATGGATGTTGATCACGTCGTACAGGTCGCCCAGCTCACGGAAAATATTCAGGTTGTGCGAGTAAGGATCGGGCTCGGGGGCGGCGGCGGTGCAGGTGAGGATCTTGAGCTGCGGGTCGCCCTCACGGATGCCGCGCGCCATGGGCTCGAAGATCGTGAGGTAGTCCGCCGCGGGGTAGCGGTTGCGGCCGGCGGGCTCGTTGCCGATCTCCACCGACGTGACCAGCTTGTTCGGCCCCGACGGCCCGAAATACTCCGCAAAGGCCTTGCCGTAGCGATAGGCGTCTTCCGCGGGGTTGGCCCACTTGTCGAGCGTCAGGTTGCCGAACTGGATACAGGCGTCGATCTCAAATCCTTCCGCCTTCCAGCTGCTGTAGATCTCGTTCCAGTCCACCGGCCCCGACCAGTCGCGGAACTTGCCGGACTTGTCTTTCCAGCCGATGGATTGACGCGTCTTGGGAAAAACCGTCTCGGCCGAGGTGTCCCCGTCGACATCCCAGGTCAAGGGGTGGTAATCGCGGACCAGCCGGCACACCGGGGCGTAAAGCTCGGGCATGAACTGAACGGTATGGGCGTTGATCCCCATGAAGTCGCGCAGCAAGGGCTTGTCACTTTCCGCCGCGGTCGCGGCTGTGGAGAGGCCCGCCAGGGCGGCGGCCAACAGAGGTGTCTTGATCGAATAGGCCTTCATGCCGGTCACTCCTGAAAAGGAAAAGGATGGGTTCAGACATGCCCCGCGCGGCGTCAGGCCACGGGGAGCGGATCAAGACAAATTATAGCAACTGTTGCCCAACCGGAGGTGTCACACGGCCGACCCCGCTCAAGTTTCTTCTCCTGATCAGGGAAAACGATAGACAAATGGTGTTGTAAAGTATGTGTTAGGGTTATAGAATCTGTCCGCATGCGTTAGTCTTTTTCACCTTTGATGGAGTTCCCAATGAAAAACGTCCCGATTCTGACCGCTTTGATGTTGCTCTGGCTCAGCCCGGCCGCGGACGGCCAGGTGATCATCAGCGAGATCATGTACAACCCCGACTCCAGCGAGGGGCGCCCCGCGCGGGACGGGGAGCCCGCTACGCCCAACAAAACCGAGTGGGTGGAGCTGTACAACCTCGGCGAGGATGAGGTGAGCCTGGCGGGCTGGGTGCTCCAGGACGAGGACGGGGCGACCGCCCCCCTGCCCGATGACGCGACGATCGGCGCCGGCGAAGCCGTGGTGTTGATTCCGGGGGACACCACGGCCGCGGAGTTCCAGGCCGCCTGGGGCGACGGGATCAAGGTCTACCCGCTTCAGGACTGGACCCGCACGGGGCTGCGCAACCTGGCCAACCGTCCCAGCGACACGAACGAGATCGTGGTCTTGATGGACGCCAAAGGCCTTGTGATCGACCAGGTCAACTATGACGACGAAGGCGCCTGGCCGTCGGACGAACCCGACGGGCCGAGCATCTACGTGATCCCGGCCTCCCTCTCCGCCGACGGCAACGACCTCGGCGAAGCCTGGGCCCGCTCGGTCGACGGGGAGCGCGGCGCCAGGGGCAACCAACCCACCGATGTCTACAACGGCGCCGACGTGGGATCGCCCGGGCATGTCGCCACGGAGTGAGCCGCGCCTCCACCACGCGGCCAAGGCTGGCTTTAACACGGTTCATCACGTTCGCCCGGCGTATGCCGGTGCGGTATCCTGTGGGGCTCTATGAACAACTATGTCCTCCCCGTTGAGCTGCATAACCGGATCGTCCAGGCCGCCTACGAGCACCGCGGCTTCACCCCCGAGGAGGCCGCCCAGGCCGCGCGGTTCTGCGAACTGGCCTCCTGGCACGGCATCAAGACGCACAACGCGATCAAAGCGTTGCACCTGGACGAGCTGTTCGGGTCCGGCAACGCGGCTGCGCAGGGCTGCGTGCCCGGCGCGGTCATGGAGAAGCTGGACTCGAAGTTCGCCGCCGCCCAGCAGTGGAACGCCAACCGCAAGCTCGGGCAGGCCGTGGCGTTCGAGGCGATCGCCGAGGCCGAGAAGCTGGCCGACCAGTACGGCGTCGGCATGGTGAGCGTGGACAACGCCTTCCACTACCTCTGGGGCGGCGGCTACGTGATGGACTCGGCCAAGCGCGGCTACATCGCCTACACCAACTGCACCGCCGCCCTCGCCGAGGTGGTGCCGTTCGGCGGCAAGCACCCCACCCTCGGCACCAACCCGCACTCCTGGGGCTTCCCCACGACCGACGCGGTGGGCTTCCCGATCGTGATCGACTGGGCCACGTCGACCGTCGCCATGGGCCGGGTCCAGCAGTTCAAGCGCGAGGGGCAGCCGCTGCCGCCCGACTCGGCGGTGGACGCGCAGGGTAACCCCACGACCGACCCCAACGAGGTGGCCGCCCTCCTGCCCTTCGGCCGGCACAAGGGCTACGGGCTCTCGCTGATCAACGAGCTGACTGCGGCCTACATCGGCGGCAGCCTGCCGACCCTCCGGTCCCGGCCGCAGAACGCCCCGGAGGGCGAAAAGACCACGCCCAACTTCTTCTTCCAGGTCATCCACCCCGAAGCCCTGAGCGGGCGCGGCTTTGTCAACGGCCGCGGGCAGGCGGACAACGTCAAGGCCGTCATCGACGATATCCTCGGCCACGGCAACCGCGATGATGGCCGATGCATCCTCCCCGGCGAGCTCGAACACAACGCCGCGGTCGCATCCCAAGATGCGGGCGGCCTGCTCTTCACCGAAGCCGAGATCGCGGAGCTGAAAACGGTCGCCCAGGAGGCCGGCCTGGAGCTGGAGCCCCTCGCCCAGGCCTGACGGTTTGCGTGGCCGCGGCGGGGTTGCATAATCGCCGTCATGAGCGATCCGGTCTGGCCTGAAGGGCGTCGTTGTGCGGTGTCGTTGACCTATGACGACGGTTTGATCAGCCATCGTGAGCATGTCGCCCCGGCGTTGAGTGCGCACGGGCTGACCGGGACGTTCTACATCCCGGTCGGCCACGGGGGGACGGACCTCCTCGATGCGCCGGACCGCTGGCGCGCCGTCGCCGACGCCGGCCACGAACTGGGCAACCACAGCGTGTTTCACCCCTGCCGGCGGGAGCCGCACATGGCGTCCTGGCTCGACGCCGCGTTCGACTTGAAGCGGTACACGCCGGGCCGGCTCCGCACCGAGCTGAAACTCGCCAATTTCGTGCTCCGCGCCGTCGACGGCCGCGCCGAGCGCAGCTACGGCAACACGTGCTGCAACACGGCGATCGGGCCTGACGACGCGCCCGAGTCGATGGACCCGATCCTGGCTGAACTCTTCCCCGCCGCGCGCGGCCCGTGCGTCAACCGCGTCGCTCAGCCCGGCCCCGACACCAACTGGATGCAGTTGGGCCACTTCAATGGGGACCGCTGTTCATTCGAGGCGCTCCGGGCGATGATCGAGCCGGCGATCGAGACCGGCGGATGGGCGATCATCATGTTTCATGGGGTGGGGGAGGGCGTCCACCCCTACTTTGTCAGCGACGACGCCCACAGCGCCCTGTTGCGTTGGCTGGGATCGCACCGCGACACCGTCTGGACGGTCTCCGTGATCGAAGCGGCCAGGCATGCGCGGGCGGCGTTGGGGGCGGACCGCGGTTGAAACGGAACGCGGGGCGGGCCCCGCTGAACCGGGGCTACTTGCACCTCTTTCAGACGCTGCTAATCTCTGCCGTTTCATAACCTTTTTTCTTTTTTTACGGCGGAAAGCGATTGCACATGCGGCGGTACAAGAAAGCCTCGGACATCAAGGTCGGCGTCATCGGTTACGGCGGCGCGTTCAACATGGGCAAGCAACACCTGGAGGGCTGCCGGAAGGCCGGCATGAGCCCCTTTGCGGTCTGCGAGATCGACCCGTCTCGCCTCGAGGTCGCCCGGAGCGATTACCCCGGCATCGAGACCTACGGCTCACTCAAGGACATGCTCGCTCAAAGCGAGGCCGACCTGATCATCCACATCACGCCCCACAACCTCCACTACCCGCTGGCCGCCCAGTGCGTAAAGGCCGGCCGCCACGTGGTGACCGAAAAGCCGTTTGTGGTGACCACGGCCGAGGCCGACAAGCTGATCGCGCTGGCGAACAAGCACGACGTGATGGTGAGCACGTATCACAACCGCCACTGGGACGGCTGGATCATGCGGGCGGTCGATCAGATCGTGAATAAGAAGGTCATCGGCGAGGTGTTCCGGGTCGAGGCCGGCATGGGGGGCTACGGCATGCCGGGCGACTGGTGGCGGACCAGCAAGTCGATCTCCGGCGGGATCCTCTACGACTGGGGCGTTCACCTGCTGGAGTATGCGTTGCAGGTTGTCCGGTCCGAGGTCGTCGAGGTCAGCGGCTTCGCCAAGACGGGCTATTGGGCGGCGAAGATGCCGAAGAACGCCCCGTGGAAAAACGATTGCAACGAAGACGAGGCGACCGCGATCGTCCGCTTCAAGAACGGCGCGATGATCAACCTTTCGATCACACATCTGGGCAGCGCCCCGCGTCCCTACCAGATCGCGTTCTACGGGACGGGCGGCGCTTACGAGATCAACTACTCGCAAGGCTGGACGCTCCGCAAGCCGGGGCGAGGGAAGGAGCTCGTCGAGAAGACCGGCAAGCACCCCGCGAGCAAAGGCCATCTGTATTACCAGAACGTCGCCGACTACCTGACGGGCAAGGATCAACTGGTCATCACGCCGGAATGGGCGCGGAGGCCGATCCATATCCTTGACCTGGCGAACCGTTCGGCGCAGGCGGGTAAAGCGCTCAAGGCGAAATACGGCTGAGGTGGAAATGGTCGGCGTTTGCAAACGCCGCTCCGATCCGGGATAACACGCGGCCCCAAGCTTGAAGGAGTTAAACGATGGAGACGACGCTGATCATTCTCAAGCCCGACGCGGTTCAACGCGGCCTGATGGGCCGGCTCATCGGCCGGTTCGAAGCCAAGGGGCTCCAGTTCGTCGGCATGAAGTACATGATGGTCCCGAAGGGCTTGGCCGAGAAGCACTACGCGGAACACGCGGGTAAGCCGTTTTACGACGGGCTGATCGGTTTCGTGACCAGCTCGCCCGTTCTGGTGATGGCGATCCGCGGGATCAACGCGATCGCGGTCTGCCGCAAGCTGATCGGCGCGACCAACGGCCAGAAGGCCGAGCCGGGGACGATCCGGGGCGACTTCGGCATGTCCGGCGGGTACAACCTGATCCACGGTTCAGACAGCCCCGAGTCCGCGGAGCGGGAACTGGCGTTGTGGTTTGGCGACGGCGGCCTGATCGACTTCAAGTCGACTCTTGAGGAGTGGGTTTACGACCCGTCTGATTATTGAGAAACGGGGGGCGGGGCGGCAACGGGGCGTGCGGTGCGAAAGGACGGTCATGGCGCTGATTCGCAACAGGGTCTGTCTGGGTGTTGTGTGTATGGCGTTGCTCGGGACGGCGGCCGCCGCGGATGGCGTCGACATTGCGCCTAAACCCGCGGTTGAGTTGACGGTGACGAGAGAGGGCGACGGCCCGGATCGGCCGTACGGCCCCGTCTGGCTGCGGGTGAGGATATCCAACCATAGCCAGGAACGCGTGTCCCTGATGGAGCACACCCCGTGGGGCGCCTTCCGTTTCGCGGTCACGGTTCAGCGCGGGGAGGACGGCCCCGTCAAGGCGCCGCTGACCGCGTTTGGCCGGTTTTTTGACGGCCGTGAGGAAAGAATCAGAGACGCCGGATTCAATGTGGATGTTTATGTCATCGAGCCCGGGGCGAAGATGGAGCGGCTGCTTCCGATCAACCGCTATTTTGATATGACATTGGAGGGCGAATACGCCGTCAAGATGAACCTGACGGTGTTGAGCGAATCGGGGAAGCGGTCGAAGGTCGTTTCCGGCCCGTTGAAGGTCGTGGTGAAGCTGGACGGCATTGAGGAAATGAAGCGCTTGAGCATCCCGGTGCGGGAAGCGGGGACGTCGAGCACGCCGTAAAGCGGATCGATCTTTTATTCATCGCTATGAAATCTTAGCCGGCGGGCTACGCCCGCCTGGGTCCAGGGCCGCGTAGCGGCCCGGCTAAGCCGGCTACCGCTCTCTAATCGGTCTGCTGTTCGATCATGGCTTGCAAGGCGCGCCAGCCTTGGAGTTGTTGTTCGGTTAATGACGCGTCACCGGTGGTCGCCAGGCGGTGCTCGACCGCGCGGAGCCAGCGCCGGGTCTGGCGGGGGAGGGCGACCTTATCGTTCACGACCAGGCCGGTGACGCGTTGCTGCTGATGCCGCCGGACGACGCGGAGCTTGCCGCGGGTGTGGATAACGTAACCGTGACGTTTGGCGACCCGGCGGACGTGCTGGATCACGCCGCGGATGCGCTTGGGATAGTCCTTGGGGAAGCTGATGGTGATGTCGTCGGCGTAGCGGGTGTAGGTCCCCTTGAAGCGACGGACCCGGCGTTCGATCTGGGCGTCCATGACATGGTTAACGAGGTTGCTGAGACGTGGGCTGGTGGGGGCGCCTTGCGGGAGGGCGCCTTCGTGGGTGGTCAGCCGGGTGAGCAGCGCAGCCGCTTCGGGATTCCAGCCGATCCGTTTGAAATACGCCTCGACGCGCTCGGCGGTCGTCGAGGGGAAGAACTCGATGATGTCCATCTTGACCACGACCGCCTGGCCGACGTGCATGCCGGCGTTGTGGGCGATGCTCAGCCGCTTCTCGAAGCCGATCGCGGCGGCGTGGACGCGGAGCCAGGCCAGGACGCGGCGGAGGATGAGGCGTTGGACGGTCTTGAGCTGGGGCGACGGCGCGTGCAGCGTGCGGACCCCGCCCCGGCGTTTGGGGATATGCGCGGTGTGATAAAAAGGGACGAGGGTTTCCAGTTCCGCCCGCGGGAGCCTGAGGCGGCGGACGAGTTCGTCGACATCGTACCCCCGGCGTTTTTTGACGCGTTTGAGGTGCGACCGCCCCGCGGCGGAGAGGCGCGGGCGGCCGAGCAGGAAGTCGAGGAGCCGGCGGAACATGAATGCGGGCGCGAGCGGTCAGGCCCGCGCCGGCACGCCTTGCTTGCGCTCCATGAGCTTACGGCACGTAAGCTCATGGTCCCGCAACATCCGAGTCTGCGGAGGCCGCAACGCGACCCGGGCGACGAAGCATCGCCCTGCGCTCAATCAAGAGCTTCACCAAGGCGTCATGATCTTAACCGTTCTTCAGCTCCACACATGAGAATCACGGCGGCGTCTCACGCATTCATGCCGTCATGGCCCGCCACTCACCGCCGCAGGACGGCCAGGGCGATCTGGCCGGTGGTGAAGACGTAGGCGATGCCGAACACGATCTGGGCGATCGCCGCCGCGAGCGCCGCGAGGCAGCCGAGAATCGGCACCCACGACAGCATCACCATGCCGATGATGAAGAACAGCGTCTTGAGCAGGAAGACGGTGCGCTCGTGGAGGGTGTCGTTGTCGATCAGGATGGTGAGCTGCTGGAGGAAGCCCAGGAAGCAGGCGGTGGCGCCGAGGCTGACCACGGTGGCGATGCCCTTGAGGGCGACGCCCCAGAAGATCATGCGGTTGGTGGTCCCGGCGGCGGCGTACTCGGCGGCGACCTCTAGCCCGATGGACAGCGCGAAGCCGACGATGGCGACGATCACCAGCGGCCGGCCGTGTTCGCTGGGAACGCCCAGGCACAGCAGCGGACCTGCTGCGCTGAGCCCCAGCCCGCCCAGCGTCCCGAACCCCGCCAGCAACAGCGCAGGCTGCAGCCAGGGGCTGTTGGGCGCCTGCTGGACCATGATGCCCGCCGCTGCGCCGGCGAGGACCGACAGCACCACGATCACCGCGCCCAGGACGTGGATCGCCAGCCCGATGCCCGTGAGTTGCAGCCCGACCTCGCCTTTGCTCTTGGAGGAAGGGCCCAGGGGGACGCGTTTGCCGGTGGTCAGGTCGGTCCCACAATGGACGCACAGCCGGGCGTTGGCGCCGACCGGCCGGCTGCAGGACGGGCAGGCGCGCGTTGTGGGCGGCGGCGCCCGACGGGTCGGGGGTTTGGGCCTCAGGTCGGCGGCCGGCCCGCCCATCGGTTTGGCCGCCATGAACTTCTCGCCGCACTTGCAGCGGACCTTCCGGCCTTCCAACTCGTCACGCCAGCCGTATTTTCGCCCACACGTGGGGCACTCGATCATGGTTTGAGACAAGGTTCGCCTCCCGGACTGCGCGCCTTTGCGATGTCGCCATCATACCTTCAACTGCGGCCGGCCGGGCTCGGGCCAGTCGATGTGGAAGAACTGCCCGCGTTTCTTGTCGACGCGTTCGTAGGTGTGGGCGCCGAAGAAATCGCGCTGGGCCTGGAGCAGGTTCTGGGGCAGCACGGCGCTGCGGTAGCCGTCGTAGTAGGCCAGGGCGGAGGAGAACGCCGGGGCGCTGATGCCGTGCTCGGCGGTGAGGGCCACGACCTTGCGCCAGTTGGCCTGGCCCTTGTGGATGGCCTTCTTGAAGTACGGGTCGAGCATCAGGTTCTGGAGCTTCTTGTCGTTGTTGTACGCGTCGGTGATTTTCTGGAGGAACCGGGCGCGGATGATGCACCCGCCGCGCCAGATCTTGGCGATCGTGCCGAAGTCGAGCTTCCAGTTGTATTCGTGCTGGGCCTCGGCCATGAGCTGGAAGCCCTGGGCGTAGGCGCAGATTTTCGAGCAGTAGAGCGCATCGCGGATCATCTCGATGGCGGCTTTTTTCGAGCCGGCGTACTTCTTGGCCTTGGGCCCCTTGAGTGACGTGCTCGCGGCGACGCGCTCCTCTTTCAGGGCGCTGAGGCAGCGGGCGAAGACGGCCTCGGCCATCGCGTTGGCGGGGATGCCCAGGTCCAGCGAGCTGATGCTGGTCCACTTGCCCGTGCCCTTCTGGCCGGCGGTGTCGAGCACCGCGTCGACGAAGAACTTCCGCGGGTTTTCGGGGTCTTTCTGCTGGAGGATGTCGGCGGTGATCTCGATGAGGAAGCTGAACAGCTCGCCCTTGTTCCACTCGGCGAAGACCTTGCTCATGGCGTCGGGCTTCATGCCCAGGAGGTTTTTCATGATGGAGTACGCCTCGCAGATGAGCTGCATGTCGATGTACTCGATGCCGTTGTGGACCATCTTGACGTAGTGGCCGGCGCCGTCGGGCCCGATGTGGGCGGTGCAGGGCTCGCCGCCCTTGATGGGCTTGCCGGGCTCGGCGCCGGTGAGCTCGAGGCCGGTTTTCTTGTCGACCTTGGCGGCGATCTTGGTCCAGATGGGCCGGAGGCTCTTCCAGGCTTCCTTGGACCCGCCGGGCATGAGGGAGGGGCCGAAGCGTGCGCCGGTCTCGCCGCCGGAGACGCCCGAGCCGATGAACTCGATGCCCTTGGCCTTGAACTCCTTCTCGCGTCGGATGGTGTCGTTCCAGTTGGCGTTGCCGCCGTCGATGAGGATGTCGCCCTTGTCGAGGTAGGGCACGACGCTGTTCATGGCGGCGTCGGTGCCGGCGCCGGCCTTGACGAGGAAGATGATCTTGCGCGGCCGGGCGAGGGACTTGACGAAGTCCTTCACGTCGGCGTAGCCGTGGACGCGGTCGGCCGACGGCTCGTTGGCCTTGCAGTAGGCGATGAAGTCGTCCATCTTCGAGGTGGTGCGGTTGTAGACCGCGACGTTGAAGCCGTGGTCGGCCATGTTGAGGACGAGGTTCTGGCCCATCACCGCGAGGCCGACCAGGCCGATGTGATGTCCGTCATCAGTTGTTTTTGCCACGGGGGATTTCCTTCCTGCAAGGGTCGAGAGCGGGTTTAGGTTTAGCGGACGCTGGGCAGTGAGAGTTTAATCGAGTCTGTCCTGGACGTATTTGGGGTTGGTGTAATTTTCATGCCGCGGTCACGCCTCGCCGCGGGCCTGCGCCGCGGCGAGCGCGGGGGGGATGGGGATCGAGCCGTCACGGAACGGGTCGTCGGTGTCGTCCATCCAGCGGTCGAGCCGGGCGCGCAGGTCGCTGAGCACGTCGGCCAGTTCGGGGTCGTCGATGCGGTTGTTCATCTCGTTGGGGTCGAGGTAGAGATCGTAGAGTAACTCCCGGCCGGCGGGGAGCTGGCGGAACCCGACGGAGCGGAGCCAGTCGTTGGTGGGGCCGGGGTCGACGATGCGGATGTACGGCCCGTCGCCGCGGCGGATGTACTTGTACCGCTCGGTGCGGACGCTGCGTTGGGGGTCGAAGCTTTTGCCGTGGTAGGACTGTTCGCCGAAGAGCTGGTCGTGCACCTGCTCGGCCTCGCCGCGGGCCAGGGGCATGAGCGAGGCGCCCTGCAGCCAGTCGGGCGCGTCGACGCCCAGCAGTTCGCAGATGGTGGGGTAGAGGTCCATATGGGAGACCATGGCGTCAAGCACGCGGCCGCCGGCGAAGCCCGAGTCGGCCGGCCCGCGGAGGATGAGCATCACGCCCAGCCCCGCGTCGGTGAGGTTGCCCTTGCCGTGGGGCCAAGCGATGCCGTGGTCGGTGGTGAGGATCACGAGGGTGTTGTCGGCGTGCCCGCTGTCGTCGAGGGCGTCGAGCACGGCGCCGACCTTGTCGTCGAGGCGTCGGGCGCCGTCGCGGAAGCTGGCCCAGTCCTGGCGGGTCGTCGCCGTGTCGGGGATGGGCGCGGGCGGCCGGCGGTAGCGGCCGTCGAGCGTCTCGACGAACGGGGCGTCGGGCGCGTAGCTGTGGCGCCGGCCCTGGTTGCCGTTGTCGCGGTGGGTTTCGCCGAAACCGACCGACAGGAAGAACGGCCGGTCGCGGGGCTGTTTCAGGAACGCGGCGGCGTTGCGCGCGGGGTTACGGCCGGAGGTGGTCTCCGGGCTGTTGAGCATCTGGTCATAGCCCAACTCGACGGCGGGGTCGGCCCAGGGCAGGCGGGCCACGTGCTGGACCCCGGCCAGGGCGGTGGTGTAGCCGTGGGTTTTCAGGAACCGCGCCAGGTGGTGCGAGTAGTCGTTGAGGGTGTAGCCGACCTTGTCCGTGGCCAGGCCGTACATGCCGCAGCAATGCGGGTGTTGCCCGGTCATCAGCGCCGCCCGGCTGGGCGAGCAAGTGGGCGCGGCGGCGAACGCCTGACGGAAAACCAAGCTTTCCTCCGCGAAACGCTGGATACGCGGCGTGGCCACATCGTAGCCATAGGGCTCGACGCAGCGCCCGGTGTCGTGCGAATGGATGTACAGGATGTTCAGGGGTCGTGTCATGAGTTTGAGTCGCTGTGCAGGGGCTGCGGGGCGGGTTGGTTCAGTTCCGAATCGATCCCCAAGGTCGACCCGCTGAGCCACTCGTCCGCGTAGGTCAGACACTTGAGGCACATGGTGGACCCGAGCATGTCGCCGATGGGGTATTTTTCGGGGCTGAGCATGATGGAGTGGTGGGTGGTCTGGCAGTGCTCACCGTGGAACGCGAACCCGCCGTCGGGCTTGAGGTAGTCGCGCATGAGCACGTCGGCACAGCGTCGGCCAGCGCCGACGATCTCGTCGTGCCGGTGGCCGCCGTCGAGTTGTATGTCGAGGTGGCGCAGGACCCAGAGGGCGTCCCAGTTGATGCACATATTGCGGCGGAAGCCGAACTCGCCGTCGGGGTTCTGGAGGGCGAGGGTCGAGTCGATGCCGGCCCGGGCGTGGGGGATGGGTCGGCCGACGGCCAGGTAGGCGGACATCACCTTGAACAGGCCCGCCATGGCGACCGAGGGGTTCGGCTCGGGCATGCGCCGGTTGGGCGTGCCGGTCTCCGGGGCAAAGATGTGCCGCTCCACCGCTTCAAACGTGGCGTTGAGCGTCGGGTCGTCGTGGAGGTCCGCATCGCTCGTGCGGTGATCGAGATAGGCGCGGATCGCGCGGCTCCAGCTCTCGCCGTGCCCCCAGGGGTTGCGCCAGTCGATCTGTTCGAGGGTCCACCGCGTGGGGTCGACTCGGGTCAGATCGCCGAACTGGCTACGCGCCAGCGGGTGTCGGGGCGCCCCGCCCAGGAGACGTAACGCTTCGATCGCGGCCCCGTTGCGCTGGCCCCAGACCTGCTCCCAGGTGTGGTTGCCGGTGTGATACGCCTCGGTCTCCAGCGGGTCTTTGAACAGCCCGTCGGCGGGGTCCTGGCAGCCTTGAAAAAACGCGACCGCCTCGGCCCGCTGCGCTTCGGTGGCTTTGCCCAGTTCAGCCAGCTCGTTCAGGATGCGGACCCCGATGGCCGAGGCTTGCAACGCCCACGGCCGCACCATCTTTGCGTGATAGGGCCAGCGGCCCCAGCCTTCCTCCTTGAAACGGATCGACTCCAGCCAGTTCAGGAGCCCCGGTTTGACGCGTTGAACATAGGACGACACGAGAAGTGACCTTCCGGTTAAGCCATGGAATCGGTTTTCGTAAGCCTCAGAACGTATTGGCCTGGATGTAGTCCTGGTCCCCGTTGAGGAAGTTCACCAGATTGAGCGTCGCCCGCATCGCCTGGCGGCCGACGGATTCGAGCGTCCGGCTGCCGACGTGCGGGGTGATCAGGATGTTGTCCACGTCCTGAAAGGGGTGGGGCGCCTGGATGGGCTCGTGGTTGAGCACGTCGGCGCCGTACCCGCCGAGCTTGCCGGCCTTGCAGGCTTCCGCGACGTCCTCCTCCACCACCAGCCCGCCGCGGGCGGTGTTGATGATGACGGCGCCGTCTTTCATCTCGGCGATGGAGTGCTGATTGATGAACCCGCGGTTCTCGTCGGTCAGGTTCATGTGGAGGCTGATCACGTCGGCCTCCTTGAGGACGTGGTCGGCGGTGTGGGCGCGTTCGACGCTGTATTCGCTGGCGAACGCTTCGTCCCAGTACAGGTCGAACGCGATCGCGGGCATGCCGAACGCGGCGCCGCGCTTGATGACCTCCTTGCCGATGCGGCCCATGCCCAGGACGCCGAGCTTCTTGCCGGCCAGCTCGGAGCCGGTGATCCGCTTCCACTGGCCGTGCTTGACCGCGCTGAGGTGAGGCCAGAAATGCTTGGCCAGGCCGATCATCAGCCCGAAGGCGTGCTCGGCGACGGTGGTGTGGTTGACGCCGGGGGTGAAGAGGACCGGGACCTTCCTGGCGGTGGCGTGGGGCACGTCGATCGAGTCGAGGCCGATGCCGTACTTGGCGATGACCCGCAGCGGGGTCGGGGCGGCGAGGGCGGCGTCGGTCACGGCGGCGGTGATTTCGTCGTCGCCGTTGAGCAGCCCGTCGAACCCGCCGTGCTCTTCGATGAGCTTGAGCATGTCGGCCTCGGGGAGCGGGCCGCGGGCGCGGACGACGTCAAAGCCTGAATCGGCAAGGACTTGGTGGTGATCGCCGGGGGTGTCCTGATAGCTGGTCGTGGTGAGCAGAATCCGCATGGAGCGAGCCTTTCGCGGGCAATGGCACGTCCCTCCAGACACCGATCGAACGATCGGCCGACGACCTCCGTGCGGGAGTCAGTGACGCCTCAAAAATACCGATGGGTCTATACGCTGTAAAGCTCGCCTAGCCGGCGGACGTGCTCAGCCGGCCCTCCACCAGGGTCACCTGCCGGTCGGCGGCGGACGCGACCGCGTCGTCGTGTGTGACCATCACGATGGTCTGGCCGGCCGCGTGGAGCGAGCGGAACAGCTCGATGATCGACGCGGAGGTGTCGGCGTCGAGGTTGCCGGTCGGCTCGTCGGCGAGCAGCACGTCCGGGGCGTTCATCAGGGCGCGGGCGATCGCGACCCGCTGCCGCTCCCCGCCGGAGAGCTTGTTGGGTCGGTGGCGCAGGCGCTCGGCCAGCCCGACGCGGCCGAGCAGCTCCGCGGCGCGCTGCCGCGCCGCGCGCTTCCGGCCGGGCCAGGCGAAGGCGGACGAGCCGATCATCGAGCTGACCAGCACGTTCTCCAGCGCGTTAAGCTCGGGCAGCAGGTGATAGAACTGGAAGACGAAGCCGACGTGCGCGTTGCGGTAGCGGTCGAGCTTGCCGCCGGGGAGCTTGAACAGGTCGTCGCCGTTGAACGCGACCGAGCCCTCGGTAGGGCGGTCGAGCCCGCCGAGCAGGTGCAGGAGGGTGGACTTGCCCGAGCCGGAGCGTCCGAGGATCGCCAGCCACTCGCGGTCGCGCACGTCCAGGTCGACGCCGCGGAGGACGTGCAGGTCCTGGCCGCCCTCGCGGAAGCGCCGGTGCAGGTTGGACGCGATGAGCTTACTCATGCCGCAACGCCTCGATCGGGTCCTGTCGGGCCGCGATGAACGCCGAGATCAGCGCCCCGACGACGCAGCTGATCACCGCTCCGATGCCGATCGCGACCGCGTCGGTGGTCTTCACCTCGTCGGGGATCCGATCGAAGTAATAGGTCTGGGGGTTCCACATCCGCCAGCCGAACCAGGCGGCCAGCCATTCCTGGATGCCGTTGAGGTTATTGACGATCAGGTACGCCAGCCCCGCGCCGATCAGCGCGCCGATGATCCCGATCGCCAGCCCGTACCCGAGGAAGACGTTGGCGATGCCCAGCCGCGAGGCGCCGATCGCCCGGAGGATGCCGATGTCGCGGGTCTTCTCCAGCACGATCATGTACAGCGTCGTGCCCACCATCACCACCGCCACCACGCTGATGATCACGAACAGGAACGTCACCATCCCCTTCTCGTTCTGGACGGCGCTGAGCAGCGTGCGGTGTCGCTCCTCCCAGGTCATCGTGAACAGCACCGGCATGTCGGCGTGCCTGCGCTGCACCTTCCGCACCGCCCCGTCCACCGCCCTCCGAAGCGCCTCCAGCGGCACGCCCGGGGCGGCCTTGACCAGCACCTCCGTCACCCGCGGCTGCGTTTTCTCCCCGGTGGGAAAGCCCTCGTCGTCCAGCTTCTCCCACGCGTCCATCAACAGCATCTTCTGCAGCGTGTCCAGACGCACGTAGACCCGGTTGGCGTCGACGTCGTACAGCCCCGACTTGAATTCGTTGACCACCGCGAACGGCCGCGGCTTGATCTCCAGGTCCAGCACGCCCCCCTCGCTGGTCAGCGGCAGGACCGTCAGCGTTACGTCGTCGGAGATCGAGCTGCGATTGATGTCGTACCGTCCCTGTTCGTCACGCTGGTTGCGCGGGCTGATCTCGATCCCCAGGACGATCGCGTCCAGGTCGTCCCGCCCCGCCCGCTGCTTGCGTGCCGCCGGCGGGTCGAACGTCATGCCGAATTCGACCAGGTCCTGCTCCGCGAGCTTGTCGCGGTAGCTCTGCTCATACTCATCCAACGGCGGCTCGTAGCGGTGGTCGAAGGCGTCGAGCATCTTCTGGGTGGTCCAGTACAGCGACTGCTTGTAGCCGACGACGCGGTCGTAGCCTTCCGGGAGGATGCCTTCGACCTCAACGGGGTTGTTGCGGTCGCCGAGCTTGAGCAGGCCGTAGGATCGGATGATTGGTGTGGCGGCCTCGGCCTCGGGCAGGGCGTCGATCGCGTCGATCAGCTCCTGGTAATAGGGGAACCCGGTGAACGAGCCGGCGCTCACGATCACGTCGCCCGACAGGCGCTGGGCCGAGGCGCGGAGCAGGTCGAGGAAGCCGCCCATGACCGAGATGACGATGATGACCATCATCGTGCAGAGCGTGACCGCCAGGGCCGCGAACATCGGCGCGAGCTTGCGGCGGAGGTATTTCGAGATGAGGACGAGTTTGTACATGCAGCGTTCGGGGGAACGCCAAGACGCCAGGACGCCAAGACGCCAAGATTAAGTCAGGTTTCGGGACTCCAGATAATACGACTGATGCCGTCCTTCAGGACAGCTTCGTGGAAATTAATCAACAGCGCCAACACGCAGCCCGTCGCCACGAGGTAGGCCTTCGCCTGTGCTTTATGTTTCGGGATGATCTGCTCGACGGCTTTAAGTTCGACCACCAGCTGCCGATCGACCCAGATATCCAGCTGCCCCTGGCCAACCATACGCTCCCGGTAGAACACGTTGACCTTCGGCTGCCTTTCGAATGGAATACCCTGCTCAACTAATTCAATGCACAAGGCCTCTTCATAAACCGATTCGGGAAACCCCGGGCCAAGCGCCCGGTGAACCGCGATCGCGGCGCCGATGACCCTCCTAGCCAGTTCGTCCACCGCTTCATCCGGCTCTTGGCGTCTTGGCGACTTGGCGTCTTGGCGTTCCAAAGTCGTCACCCCTGCGGCCGCATCAGCGGGAACAGGATCACGTCGCGGATCGAGCGCTGATTGGTCAGCAGCATGATCAGCCGGTCGATGCCCACGCCCAGCCCCCCCGCCGGGGGCATGCCGACGCGCAGGGACTCGAGGAAATCGTCGTCGACGTTGCGGAATACCGCCGCCTCGTCGTCCTCCCCCGCCACCTGCTGCTTGAAATTGGCCTCCTGCACGTCCGGGTCGTTCAGTTCGGTGTAGGCGTTGGCCAGCTCCATGTTCGCGATGAACAGCTCGAACCGCTCGGCGACCCCCGGCTCGTCCGGCTTCCGCTTGGTCAGCGGGCACAGGCTCGCGGGGTAGTCGATCACGAACGTCGGCTGCACCAGGTGCGGCTCGACCGTCTCCTCCCACACCTCGTTGAGCAGCACGTCGTGGTCCTTGCCCGCCGGGTCGATGTGGAGCGTCCTGGCCTTGTCGGCCAGCCGGTCGTGGTCGGACGCGGGGAAGCCGTTGTGCTCTTCAAACAGGTCGAGATACTTCGCCCGGCGGAACGCCCCGTAGTCGATCTCCAGGTCGCCGTAAGGCAGCGTCAGGTCTTCCCCATTAGCCCCGGGCTCCGCCCGGGAGATGTCCTTCACCAGCCGAACCAGGTGCTGGAACAGCTGCTCGGTGTGGTCCATCACCGAGTAGAGGTCGCCGAACGCCTCGTACAGTTCGAGCATGGTGAACTCGGGGTTGTGCGAGCGGTCGATGCCCTCGTTGCGGAAATTGCGGTTGATCTCGAAGACCTTGGGCATCCCGCCGACGAGGAGGCGTTTGAGGTAGAGCTCGGGGGCGATCCGGAGGAACAGGTCGATATCGAGGGCGTTGTGGTGGGTGATGAACGGCCGGGCCGCCGCGCCGCCGGGGATGGCTTGCATCATCGGCGTCTCGACCTCGACGAACCCGCGGTCGAAAAAGAAGTCGCGAACCGCCTTGAGGATCCGCGACCGCTGGAGCATGGTCCGCATCACCTCGGGGTTGTCGTAGAGGTCGACGTACCGCTGGCGGTAGCGCAGCTCGGGGTCCTGCAGGCCCTGGAACTTGTTGGGGGGCAGGGCGAGGGACTTGGTCGCGAGGCGGTAGCCGTCTCCGCCGTCCGCCCAGACGCTGATCTCGCCGGTCTTGGTCTTGGCCAGCGGCCCAGCGGCGACGGCGATATCGCCCCGTTCGGTCATCTTGGCGATCGAGAACCCCGGCTGGCCGACCGCCTTCTTGGAGACCGCAATCTGCAGGTCCCCGGTGTGGTCGCGCAGCGACATGAAGATGAGGTTGCCCATGACCCGGTGCTGCACCACGCGTCCGGCGACCTTCACCGCCGGACGGTCGTCGGTCTCCGGGTCGTCCTTGTTGGCTTGGTCGGCGGCCTCGTCATACGCCTCCCGTGCCCCCGCCAGGGTGCTCAGCCCGTCGACCCGCTGGCCGAAGGGGTCGCGCCCGAACTCGTCGCGCAGGCGCTCGAGCTTCCGGCGGCGGTCGGCCAGCAGCTCGTCACGGCTGCGGTGGGACTCGTCGTGAGGCGCGGGGGCGTTGGGCATGAGAAGAGTTTACTGGGAATGGCAGATGTGAGATGGCGGATGGCAGATGGAAAAAGCGGGGCGGCAGCCCAGCGGCTGTTCCATCTGCCATCTCACATCTGCAATCTGCAATTAATTTATTCGCCGGCGTCAGCGGTCTCCGCCGGGGCCGCCTCGGGGGCGGCGGCCTGCGCCAGGCCGCGGCGGCGGTCGCGGAGCCGGCGTTTCTTGCCGACCCGGTCGCGCAGGTAGTACAGCTTCGCCCGGCGGGCGTCGCCCTCCCGCTTCACCTCGATCTTCGCGATCCGCGGCGAGTGGAAGGGGAAGGTCCGCTCGACGCCTTCGTTGGCGACGATACGGCGGACGGTGAACGTCTCTTCGAGGCCGCCGTTCTGGGTCTTGATGACCACGCCGTTGAAGACCTGGACCCGCTCCTTGGAGCCTTCGATGATCCGGACGTGGACGTCCACGGTGTCGCCCACCTGCACGCGGGGCAGGTCGGTCTTGAGTTGCGATTGCTGAACCGCGGCGAGGATGGCGTCGCTCATGGTGGGTCTTCCGGCTGTGGGACTCGGGGCTCGCGTCAGCGAGTCACGTAGTGTATCAGGTCGATTCCCGCCCGTCCAACAGGTCGGGCCGGCGTTCGCGGGTGCGGCGGCGGGCCTGCTCGGCGCGCCACGCCGCGATCCGGGCGTGGTCACCCGAGAGCAGCACCTCCGGCGCCGCCCGCCCCCGCCACTCGGCCGGGCGGGTGTAATGAGGGTGATCCAGCAGACGCTGGGCCCCGGGCGAAAAGCTGTCGTGCGCGGCCGACTGGCTGTCGCCCAGCACCCCCGGCAGCAGCCGGACCACCGTGTCGATCAGCACCATGGCCGGCAGCTCGCCCCCGGAGAGGACGTAGTCGCCCACGCTGACCTCCTCGGGTTCGAGCGCCTCGATGACGCGCTCGTCGATGCCCTCGTAGTGGCCGGCGATGATCAGCAGGCGTTTCTCGCCCGCCAGCCGCTCCACGATCGGCTGGGTGAGCGGCGTCCCCTGGGGCGTCATCAGCACCCGCCTGGCGGGCGTGGGGTCCTCGGCCTCGGCCGCCAGCACCGCGTCGTACACCGGCTGGCACTGCATGACCAGCCCGGGGCCCCCGCCGTAAGGCGGTTGATCGACCTTGCCGTGCTTGTTGGTCGTGTGCCGGCGGATGTCGTGGACGTGGTAGCTCACCACCGGCCCGCGCACGTCGTCCGGATCGGCGGGGTTGGCGATCGGCTCCGCCGCCCGCTTGAGGATCGACGTACCCAGCACACCCGTGAACATCTCGGGGAACAGGGTCAGGACATCGATGCGCATAGGACTTTTGCGGCTAAATCTACTCGGCCTTCTTCCCCGGCGTCGGGTCGATGCTGTTGCGTTTGAGCAGGCTCGCCACGGTGTCGCTGGGCTGGGCGCCGACGCTGATCCAGTACTTGATGCGGTCTTCCTTGAGGGTGGCCTGCTTGGCCTCGTCCTGAATGGTGGGGTCGTAGTGGCCCAGGTGCTCAATGACGCGTGAGCCGCGTGCGGCGCGGGCGTCCATGGCGTTGAGGCGGTAGAAGGGCTTATGGGTCCGACCCATGCGTTGAAGACGAAGCTTGACCATGTCGGGTGTCTCCGGGGGGCTGTGCGGACCCTTATCGGGGCGGGTCCAGCGTGACCGTGACGGGGCGCCGGGGCGACAGTCGCCGGGGCGAAGAATCAAGCAATATACCGCCCCCCGTCATCCGATTCAAACATCGGGTGTGTTTAGCGGCGGAGCTCGCTCCGCCGTTACCTCAGCCCGGTTCCACCGATCTGGAGACGAAGTGCCCCGGCTCGCCCTCGACCTCCACCAAGGGCGGCCGGTCCAGCAGCCGCGAGCGCGGGATCATCTCGATGCCCGACTCGCGCTCCGCCTCCATCTCAGCCCGCTCCTCGTCGGTCATTTCAACACTGGCCGCTTGGCCGGCCCGTTCGTCCCTGAACAGGCTGATCGGGCTGGGCACGTCACCCAGGAGCATGATCCGCTGACGCTTCGCCAGCGGGTCGGGGTGGGGGGCGGCCGAGAGCAGGGCCTTGGTGTAGGGGTGCAGCGGGTTGCGGTACAGGGTCTGCCGATCGGCCATCTCCACGATCCGGCCGAGGTACATCACCGCCACCCGATCGCAGAAATGCTCGACCACCGCCAGGTTGTGGGCAATGAACAGGTACGACAGGCCCAGCTCGTCCTGCAGGTCGTTGAGCAGGTTGAGGATGGTCGACTGGATCGACACGTCCAGGGCCGACACCGGCTCATCGCACACGATGAACGTGGGCTCCAGCGCCAGGGCCCGGGCGATGCCGATGCGTTGCCGCTGGCCGCCGGAGAACTCATGGGGGTACCGCCGGGCCGTCTCGGCGGGCAGGCCGACTTTTTTCAGCAGCAGCTCCACCCGGTCGGTCAACTCGGTCCCTCTGGCGAGCTTGTGGACCGCGATCGGCTCGCCGATGATCCGGCCGATCTGCATGCGGGGATTCAGGGAGCCGACCGGGTCCTGAAAGATGATCTGCATCCGGCGGCGGAGCAGTTGCATCGCGGGCCGGTGGGCGTTGAGCACGTCCACGCCGTCGAAGGCGACCGAGCCGGCCGTCACGGGCACAAGCCGGAGGATCGACCGGCCGACCGTCGACTTGCCGCAGCCCGACTCGCCCACCAGCCCCAGCGTTTCGCCGGGCCTGACGTCGAACGACACGCCGTCGA
Source organism: Phycisphaeraceae bacterium (assembly GCA_028277745.1). Lineage (GTDB taxonomy): Bacteria > Planctomycetota > Phycisphaerae > Phycisphaerales > Phycisphaeraceae > JANQFR01. The sequence continues at coordinate 71,018 of JANQFR010000067.1, read as the reverse complement.
CCGCCTTGACGTTGCCCACGTGCCGCCGCAGCAGCCCGCGTTTGACCGGGAAATACGTCTTCAGGTCGCGGACGCTCAGCAGCGGGCGGTTTTCGTGGGGAGCGATCATCGGCCACCATCATACCGGTCGGATCGCGGCTCATCCTGATACACTGTCGCGCGATGGCCAAACTCGTCGAAAAAACCAGCCGTTACGCCCGATCGGACGCCGCGTTTGCGCGGGCCCGCAAGCTCATGCCGGGGGGGGTCAACTCACCCGTCCGCGCCTACCGCGCCGTCGGCCGCGACCCGGTCACCATCACCCACGGCAAGGGCGCGATCGTCACCGACGTCGACGGCAACGACTACGTCGACTACGTCGGCTCCTACGGCCCGCTGATCCTCGGCCACGCGCCCGAGGCGGTCGCTGCCGCCCTGACCAAAACGATCGACAAGGGCTGGACCTTCGGAATGCCCACCGAGTTGGAAACCCAGCTGGCGGAACTGGTGATCGAGCTGGTCCCCAGCGTTGAGGTGGTGCGTTTCGTCAACAGCGGCACCGAGGCGGCCATGAGCGCGATCCGCCTGGCCCGCGCCGCTACCGGCCGCGGCAAGATCATCAAGTGCACCGGCTGCTACCACGGCCACACCGACGCGTTGCTGGTCCAGGCCGGCAGCGGGGCGACCACCCTCGGCACGCCCAGTTCCCCCGGCGTGCCCGCCTCGCTCACCGCCGACACGCTGCTCGTGCCCTACAACGACCTCGACGCCGTGCGCGCCGCGATGCAGGCCCACGCCGGCGATATCGCGTGCATGGCCGTCGAGCCTGTCGCCGGCAATATGGGCTGTGTGCCCCCCGCGGAGGGCTATCTCCAGGGCCTCCGCGACCTCTGCGACGAGTTCGGCGTCCTCCTGCTTTTCGATGAGGTCATGACCGGCTTCCGCGTCAACCTCGGCGGAGCCCAGAAGCTCTACGGCGTAACGCCGGACCTGACCTGCCTCGGCAAGGTCGTCGGCGGCGGCCTGCCCTGCGCCGCCTACGGCGGGCGCGAGGACCTGATGCGCCAGGTTTCTCCCGACGGCCCCGTCTATCAGGCCGGCACGCTCAGCGGCAACCCCCTCGCCATGGCCGCCGGCCTCGCGACCCTCCAGGTCCTCCGCGACACCGACGCCTATCTGTCCCTGGAGTTGACGGCCTGCGACCTCGCCACCGGCCTCCGCACCGCCGCGGCCCAGGCCGGCGTGCCGGTCCAGGTCACCCGCGTCGGCTCCATGCTCGGCGTGTTTTTCGCTGACGCCCCGGTCCGCAACTACGAGCAGGCCCTCACCTGCCGGGCCGACCGTTTCGCTGCGTTCTTCAACGCCATGCTTGATGAAGGCGTGATGCTGGCGCCCTCCGCGTTTGAGGCCTGGTTCGTCTCCACCGCCCACGACGCAGCCTGCCTGGAGACGACCCTCGCCGCCGCGGAAAAAGCCTTCGCCGCAGCGGGGACAATCAGGTAGTGCGTTTTCAGTCCGGCGGGGCGATCTCCTTGGTCAGCGGACTGCCGCTGGCGTCTCCACTCGAACTCCTGTTACGTGATCGGGTTGGTCGCGTCGTAGAAGATGTGCGCCACGCAAGGCGCCCGAAAGCACGAACCTGGTCAAACCGTGGTTCGCGTCCTCATCTTCATTATCTCGCATCATGAAGTTTCAGCATTTTCTATGTATTTCCATCGCCTTATGACGGCGCCACATTCCGGACATCGCATCGAATCATGTCGATTAATATGCTGAAGCAAATAGTCGCATTCCGGGCAATTGATCGGAATGCCGTCTTTATCCACATAACGATCCCAGATACGGAACAACAAATATCGAAAAACCTTCCCGGCAATAAAAGTAAATAACGCCATCGTAATGAGGAAGAGCAAGACGCCGATCCAAAACGAAAAAAGACTCCAAATTTCTACAAACACATAAGAAGTCAGAAAGCAGAAACTCGTAACTGATATAAAAAACACCCATCCTGACAAGCTGTTGTCATGCTTGGAACTTATATACTTCAGACATTGCTTTCTGGCCTCATCATCTAAGCGCCGATCCAAGCCATAACTATATGACTTACGAAACCTTCCAAAATCAATCAAAACTCTGACGAGCACAAAAGACTTTATTTTTTCGGGCAGTTTTTGCATGTGCACCCTTCAACTTAACCTCCGGCTCCCGATCCGCCCACGGGGAGTTAAATTTTCTGTCAGTTGCAACAATAAACCTTTTAAAAATCCGTCTTATATGTTTATACTGTTGGGCAACTCGTGAGGGAGGGACTTGTGACGGCGGTTGCGGCCGGTATGTTGCCGCGGCTTCGGACCCGATCCGACGAAATGGAGTATCGGCCGTCACTTGGTTCCTTTTTCATGGAGTATTTTCTTTGAGTGATTCCCGCCCCCGACGTTGGCTATCGGTGCGCCTTGGCCGCGACCGTCAAACCACTTCCGCGTCACCCCCCAGCTTTGAACAAATGGAGTCGCGTGTCCTGCTCAGCGCCGCCCCGGGCGCCAGCGTTGACTACAACGTCGTCAATGACTGGGGCAGCGGTTTCCAGGCCAAGGTCCTCGTGACCAACCACCAGGACACCCCGATCCGCAACTGGCAGGTGGTGTTTGATCTCGACGGACAGATCACCGACATCTGGAACGCCGATGTTGTTTCGCAGAACGGCGATGACTACATCGTCGAACATAAGAACTACAACCAGGTGATCAACCCCGGCCAGCAGATCAGCTTCGGCTTCATCGTCAATAACGCTGCCGACACCAACGCCGACGATCTCGTGCTCATCGCTGACGGGCTGGATGCACAACCAGGCCCTGATCCTGATCCGACGCCCGACCCGGATCCGGCCCCAGACCCCGATCCGACGCCCGATCCGGACCCCGATCCCCCCGCCAACGACGACTATATCGACCTGATGAGTTGGGGCATGTTCCACTCCGCAAGCGATCACACCGGCGACGACGGGCTGGTCGGTGGGCGAACCGCGATTACGACCGAAGCGCTGGTAGCGTACAACGGGCTGCGCGCGTTCCTCGGGCTGTCCGCAGCGACGGTCGAAGACGTCGGCACGTGGGCCTTCGACAACCAACTGACCAACAACAGCCAGGCCTGGGAGAACGACCTCCAAGGCGTCGGCCTCTGGTACGCGATGCAGGGCGCCAAGGTCGGCTGGATGAGCGACGCCGCCTTCGACCCGCAGGTCGTGGCCGATGTCGAACGCACCGCCCGCCTGGGCGACCCCGCCGATGTGATGGCCATCGTCGAGCAGTACGACCACGAGGGCTTTGCGGAGTACATTCAGCAGAACGGCTTGACCGACCCCTTCATCAACACCCTCAAGATGGAGCCCCATTACGCTGGCTGGATGCACTCCCGAACTCACGGGTACCTGTCGATCGAAGGCGTGGCCATCGCCCACGACGTCAATCATCTGACCGTGCTCAGTCATGATCAGATGCAGCCGTTCATGAACGATACCTGGGACTATCCGCAGTGGCCGGCCCTTGACGTTTCGGACTCCGGCGTTATCGAATACTTCCAAAGCATGGTGGTGTTCGGCGATCCGGTCGGCCTGAACATGGAGTTCCTCGACGAACCCTCGCCCAATCCCGACCCGGGCCCGGCGCCCGATCCAGACCCTGATCCGACACCTGATCCCGACCCGGACCCTACGCCTGATCCAGACCCCGTCCCGACGCCCGGCGACGATCCCGACGCCGGTTTCAGCTTCAATATCATCAATGACTGGGGCGGCGGCTTTACCGCGGGGTTTGCCGTCAGCAATGACTCAACCCAGGCGTTTGGCAGTTGGACGGTCGAATTCACCGCGCCGTTCAACATCACCAACATCTGGAACGCGAAGATCGTTGAACGCTCCGGCGACCGTTATGTCATCTCGAATGAAAGCTGGAACGCCGGCGTTGCGGCGGGCGTTGAGGTGAGCTTCGGTTTTCAGGCCGACCCCGGCGGCGCAAGCGCAACGATCAGCGATGTGGCGATCAACGGTCAGACCATAACAGACCAAACCCCCGCCCCGACGCCCGGACCAGACCCCCAACCCGCCGAACCGCCGCGGGTTTCTGTTGGTGATGTGGCCGTTGAAGAGGGTGACGTGACTTACATCGCCGACGGCTACCTCACCACGCAGGGCAATCAGATCGTCGACGCCGACGGCAACAACGTCCGCATCGCCGCGGCGGCGTGGTTCGGTTTCGAGTCGGAAACGATGGTCGCCCACGGCCTGTGGACGCGCAACTGGCAGGAGATGATGGACGAGATGCAGGCGGCGGGCTTCAACACGATCCGCATGCCGTTCTCGACCGAATCGATGCAGCCCGGCGTCATGCCCAGCAGCATCAACTACGCCCAGAACCCCGATCTTCGGGGCCTCACGTCGATCGAGGTGCTCGACAAGATCGTCGAATACGCCGACCAGATCGGCATGCGCATCATGCTCGACCACCACCGCTCAGAGGCGGGCATCGGCGCGCTGGGCGAGGACCTCTGGTACACCGATCGTTTCGGCGAGCAGGCGTGGATCGATACGTGGGTCAACCTCGCCACGCGCTACCTCGACAACCCGTCGGTCATCGCGATGGACCTGCATAACGAGCCGCACGGCCGGGCGACCTGGGGCTCGGGTGACCTCGCCACCGACTGGCGGCTCGCCGCGGAACGCTCTGGCAACGCCATCCTCGCGGTGAATCCCAGCCTGCTGATTGTTGTCGAAGGCGTCGAATCTTACGAAGGCGACAGCTACTGGTGGGGCGGCAACCTGCAGGGCGTCCGCGACTATCCGGTCCGTCTGGATCAGCCCAGTCAACTCGTCTACTCGCCGCACGCCTACCCCGCGAGCATCTACAACCAGCCGTGGTTCAGCGACCCGGGCTACCCGGACAACCTGCCCGAGGTCTGGAGCGAGAACTGGGGTTACATTTATGAGGAAGGCATCGCGCCGGTCCTGCTCGGTGAGTTCGGCTCCAATCTGCATACCGAAACGGATCGGCTGTGGATGCAGAAGATGATCGACTACATCGCGGGTGACCTCGACGGTGATGGCGACAACGATCTGGCGGCCGGCGAATACGGCATCAGCTACAGCTTCTGGTCGTGGAATCCCAATTCCGGCGACACCGGCGGCATCCTGCTCGACGACTGGCGAACGCTGAACCAGGAAAAACTCGACCTGCTCCGGCCCGTGCAGTTCCAGTTCCCGGTGACATCCGGCGGCCAGCAGGCCGCCCTGCCCGAGATCACCTACGCCTTCGTGACGGTGCAACTCAGCGAGGCGCACAGCGAAGCGGTCACCGTCAGCTACCGCACCGTGGCCGATACCGCGACGGCCGGCGAGGACTATACGCCGGTTTCGGGCACACTGACATTCGAAGCGGGCCAGACCACCGCGGTCGTGCAGATCCCCATCCTTGGCGATCTGCTTGCCGAGCCGGTCGAGACCTTTACGCTGGAGCTTTACGATGTCAACGGCGGCGTGCTCGACGACGCGGTCGGCGTGGTTTCGGTCATGGCGGACGACACAGAGTGATAACTGAGCGGAGGACGATCCCGGATAGATCAAGCCGTCTCTCAAGCCATCACGAGCACGCCGCCGGATTGGAGATCAATCCGGCGGCGTGGTGGTGGTCGCAGGTTGGGCCATGAGCCTGCTCAGCGGTTGGGCGCGGCGTTGAGCCAACGTTTGAGCGTCTGGTAAGCCGGCTTCCCGGCGACGCCGTAGCCGGTGTCGGCTTCGGTGTTGGCGTGGAGGTCCCATTTGTAGAAGAGTACGCCCGCGACCCGGCGGTCGGGCGGCCGGTTGTGTCGGGCGTTGGGAGGGATGATCAGATCGCCCCACGCTTCGATGAAGGCCTCGTAGCCGACGTTTTGAGCCGCGGGGTCGGCCGGCGTCTCGGGTGACGCGATGTAGTTCCACGGCTTAGACAACGCCCACGGCAGGCTGGGGTAGCCTAATTCCGTAAAGAGAACCGGGCGGTTTTGGCTCGCGGCGTAAGTGAGGACGCGGCGGCGGATGGCGGTCCAGCGGGCGTCGAGTTCGGCCGAGGCCGGTTGGGCGCGATCGATCAAACCGCGGGTCAAGTCGTAATAGGCCGAGATGCCGATCGCATCGACGCGGTCCCAGAACCCGACGTCCTGATAGCTGTCCCAATTGGTCGAATACACCAGCATGCCGTCGAAACGCGAGCGGGCGTGGGCCGCCACGCTGCGCCAGTGATCCAGGTGCTCGGGTTTCTCGGTGCTCAGCAATTCGCAGCCGATGCTGAAGACCTCGACGTCGGCCTGATCGGCGAGGGTGAGGAACCGATCCAGCGCGGCCAGGTAACTGTCCCACCAGACTGACCAGCGCGGGGGCGCCAGCTTGCCGCGCCACTCGTTGCCGCGCGGCCGGGTGAAATTGACCTGCGGCATCAACACGGTGATGAAGCCCTTGGACCTGGCGTACCGCAGGACCTCGAGCAACTGCGCGTCGGTCGGCCCAAAGCCGGGGCCGGTCCGCGATACGACGATGGGCGATCCGCCGTGGTCCTGGAAGATCGGGGTGACGACCTGCAGACTGTTGCAGCCGAGCGCGGCGATGGCGTCCACAGCTTGTCGGGCGGGCTGAAGATCGGCAAGGTGGTAAAGGTTGAGCGTCATGCCGACGAGTTGAGGCGGCCGGGTCCGGGGCGTCGCCGTGGTTGAACGGGGCTGGGTTGAGGGGGCGGCCGGTTCCGGATCGGGTTGCGCCAGCCCGGCGCCAAAGAGGGCGGCGGCGTACACCAGGACCACAGCGATCAGGAGTTTCCGGGCCATGAGCGGGGTTGATGCAAGAAGCCCGCCGATGGGAATCGGCGGGCTTCGATTGGGGTTGAGATCTGCGGCGTCTCAGTTGAACGGGGCCGGCGGCGGTCCGCCGGGGCCTCCGCCCTGGGGGGGCGGGCCCATCATGGCGCCTTGCATCTGCATGGCGGTGTCGGCAATGAACTTGATGGTGTCCACCGGCAGGTAGAGGCGGAAGGCGAGCCCGTTGTCGGCCGCGCCGGCGCCGGCGGCGATCGGCGCGAGGTCGGCCGGCGGCTGGATCGGCTCCATGCCCATCATCCCCATGAACGCGTTCACGGTCTGAGCGACGCCCGAAATTGAGAGGTAGTTTTCCATGACACCCGAGGGCGGGATCGCCGCCGGGCGTTCCTTCGCGATCGGCCCGGCCGAGCCCAGGCCGCCAGCCGCGTCGGCCGCGGCGAGCCCGGCGGTCACCAGTTGGGGGTCCAGCGCGGTCGTCATGATCACCTTGTCGCCCTTGGTGGCCACGTAACCGTTGTACCCGCCCGCGAACATCTGCATGAACCCGGCCATTTCACCCATTTCCATCATGGCTTCGGGCGGGAAATTGGTCTGCATCTGGTATTGATCGACCTGGACCCCTTCGATCTCCAGAGCGTTTTCCGTATAGGACGTGGTGAACGTCATCACCGGCGGATCACCGCCGTCCATCGGCAAGCCCATCGGGACGGACAGGCCGTTGAGCTTCTGCATGTAGACCTTTTGCGCCTCGACAAAGGCGGCGGCGTCTTTGACGGTGTAGACCGTCAGCGCGTTCATGAAACCGCCGGCCATCATGGCGTCCTGGTCCGGGGGATACATCACGCTGGAGACGCCGTTCATTTGTTCAAGCATCGGCATCATGTCTTTGTAGATTGCGACCATCCCGACCATCGGGCCTTCGTCGGGTACGGCGCCGAGGAACTTCTGGATGAGCCCGACGAAGTCGACCGCTCGGGCGTCGATCGCGGAGGCAAAGACATATGGGTTGTCCGGCAGCATCGCCAGGAGTTGCGACGCGTCGGCCGACCCGCCGGGGAACAGCCGGGCCAGTTCGCTGCCGGGCTTGGTCTGCATCGCGACGGTGAAGCCGATGCCGGTGTCGTTGAGGTCAAAGGTCTTGACCAGGCTGTCGGCGCCGTCGAGCACGACGTCAGCGATGGCGCCGTACACCTGGGCCATCATCTTCATGCTTTGAGTCTGGGACTCGGGGAACCCTTGCTGCTCCATCATCTCGGCCTGCATCTCGGCCTGGTCGAGCATCCCCGCGACGACCGGCTTGAGCGCCGGGGCCATCGCTTCGATATCGATAAACAGCGCGGCATCGCCGCTGGACAGGTAATCGCCGCCCAGCTTGCCCGCCTTCGTGGCGTAACCGGCGGCGTCGTTGCCCGGCGTGTAGCTCTCGACGGCGATCTCGTCCGGGCTCAGCACCGCGAAACCGCCCACCTGCTTGGCAAACCCCGGCTGGCCGCCGGGCATGGTCAGAGCGGTCAACCCGCCGTCGGCCTGGCCGTTGAAGTTGCCGATGAACGCTGCGTAATCGGTCACCGGGATCAGCATGACATACGCCGGCTGGGTTCCGTTGGCCAGGGCCGTGGCGAGGTCCTCAACGACCACCAGCATGGAGCCGTTGTCGTCGAAGCCGTTATCCATCCCGAACTCGGCCTTGAACTCGCCCAACAAGTCGTCCATCGCGGGCGCCGGCAAGTTCAATTGGTCTTTGAGATTGGCGAGTTTGTCGCTGAACGATTGGAGGTTCGGGATGACCAGCACGAGTTGGGCGTCCTTGGGCGCCTGATTCAGTGCCGCAGGCGCCTGGGCCCGGGCCGACGCGGCGCTGATCATCAGCGCCAACATCGCCGCGCCGAACGTGGTGAACGAGCAAATCCGTTTCATGGCAGAGGTCTCCTGATGGTGCGAGCGATGAATGCCTGATCGAGAACGGTCACACTATAGCGAGAGATCGGGTCCCGTATGAGCTAAAATGGTGCTGAATGTTCCTTCATACGGGAAAAAACCGCCCCCGCAAGGCGCTGGTGGCCATGTCCGGGGGGGTGGACAGCTCTGTCGCCGCCGCGCTGCTCAAGCGGGAAGGGTATGAGGTGGTGGGCTGTTTCATGCGCCTCGGCAGCGACGACTCGATCGAGGCCGCCGACGGTTACGACAATCTCCACGCCGGAAGCTGCGACCCGGGCAAGATCAAGATCGGCCACCAGGGGTGCTGCTCGGTCAATGACGCCTCGGACGCCCGCCACGTGGCCGCGATCCTCGGGGTGCCGTTCTATGTGATGAACTTCAAAAAGGACTTCGGCCGGGTCATCGACTACTTCGTGGACGAATACAACGCCGGCCGCACCCCCAACCCATGTGTCCGCTGTAACGACTGGCTCAAATTCGGCAAGCTGCATCAGTACGCCAGGTCGATCGACTGCGACGTTGTGGCGTCGGGCCATTACGCCCGGGTGAGCGTGGGGCGGGGCTCCGCCGCCCGTCTGCTGCGCGGTGTGGATCACGCGAAGGATCAGAGTTACGTCCTCTTCGGCACGCCGCGGGAACAGCTCGAACACATGCTCCTGCCCATCGGGGAGATGGAAAAACCCGTCGTCCGACAGGTTGCCGACGACCTGGGCCTGCCGGTCTTCAACAAGCCTGACAGCCAGGAGATCTGTTTCGTTCCGGACAACGATTACGCCCGCCTGGTCGAACGCCGCACAGACGGGGGCTTCGCGGCGGGCGATATCCTCGACCGCGACGGCAATGTGATTGGCCGGCACGACGGCCAGCAGCGTTTCACCATCGGCCAGCGGCGCGGCCTGGGGGTCGCGCTGGGCTATCCCATCTACGTGACCCACAAAGACCCGGCCGCCAACACCGTCACCGTGGGCGGGAAAGACGATCTGCTGGCCAGCGCCTGCACCGCCGACCAGACCAACTGGCTCATTGAGGAGCCGCCTGAAGATTGGCGCGACTGCCAGGTCAAGGTTCGATACAACAGCCCGCCCACCCCCGGCCGGGTCCGCCGCACGGGCGGAGATACGCTGGAAGTGGGTTTCGACCGCCCGATCAGCGCCGTGACTCCCGGGCAGGCGGTGGTGTGCTACGACGGCGAGCAGGTGCTGGGCGGCGGCTGGATTTCCACCGCCTCCCGCGATCCATCCTGACACGGACCCCTGCGCCGCGGCACGCGGTTTGTTCACTGTTCATTAATGCGGCAGCAAGCATGTATCCACCCCCGCGAGGCGTCTATATTTTAGGCGCCGTTGCTTGTTTTTCCGCGATGTTGCTTACGCCGCAGGCACAGGTGGGCCAACGATGGAACTGACAAGCTACGCGACCGAGGGATTTTTCGACGAACTGATCGAAACCACCGGCCACCCCCGCTCCGGGGCCCAGCCGTTGATCCAACGGATCGAGTCGCTCACCGACGGCGAACTCGAGCAGCGCCAGCGCGCCGCAGAGTTGGCCCTGTTCGAATCCGGCACCACCTTCAACGTGTATGGCGACGACCTCGCGACCGAGCGGATCATCCCGTTCGACGTGATCCCCCGTATCATCGAGGCCGCCGACTGGTCCGTCGTTGAGAAAGGGCTACGCCAACGCATCGAGGCGCTCAACCTGTTCATCGGCGACATCTACGGCCCGCAGCACATCATCGAAGACCGCGTGATCCCCCGCGAATTCATCGAGCTGGACCACGCGACATCGAGCGTCTGCCACGGCCTCAAGCCGCCCCGCGGCATCTGGTGCCACATCAGCGGGATCGATCTGGTGCGCGACGCGTCGGGCGAGTTCTTCGTGCTCGAAGACAATCTGCGCTGCCCGTCGGGCGTCTCGTATGTCCTTGAAAATCGGCGGGTGCTCAAGCAGACGTTTCCCCGGCTGTTCGGCTCGCTGCCGATCCGCCCGGTGGATGACTACGCCGAGCGCCTGCTCGAAACCCTCGTGCACCTCTCCCCCAACGGGGTCGAACGGCCGCAGATTGTCGTGCTGACGCCTGGCATCTACAACTCCGCCTATTTTGAGCACGCCTACCTGGCTCAGCAGATGGGGCTGCCGCTGGTCGAAGGCCGGGACCTGATCGTTCACGACGGGTACGTGATGATGAAAACGACCTTCGGGCTGCGGCGCGTCGACGTGATCTATCGCCGGATCGATGACGCGTTCCTAGACCCTAAGGTGTTCAACCGTGAATCAACGCTGGGGGTGGATGGAATCATGGATGTCTACCGCAGCGGCCGCGTCGCGCTGGCCAACGCGCCGGGCGCGGGCATCGCCGACAGCAAGGTGATCTATGCCTTCGTCCCGGACATGATCCGCTACTACCTCCGGCAGGACCCGATCCTCAACAACGTGGAGACCTTCCTCTGCGGCCGGGAAACCGATCGGCGGCACGTGCTCGACAAGCTCGACCAGCTCGTGGTCAAGCCGGCCAACGAGGCGGGGGGCAAGGGGATCATGGTCGGCCCGCACGCCAGCCCCGATGAGCGGGCCGCGGCCGCCGAGCGGATCCAGGCCAAACCGGAGGACTACATCGCCCAGCCGACGCTGGCGCTTTCCCGGGCCCCGACCGTGGTCGGCGACCGGCTCGAGGGCCGGCACGTCGACCTGCGGCCGTACATCCTCTTCGGCAAAGATGTCTACGTGCTCCCCGGCGGGCTGACGCGTGTGGCGCTGCGGAAGGGGTCGCTGGTGGTCAATTCGTCGCAGGGCGGCGGCACCAAGGACACGTGGGTGCTCGAAGACAGCCCGGCGCCGCCCCCGGGCGACGGGGTCTGAAGCTTGCTGAGTCGCGTCGCCAATTCGATCTATTGGATGAGCCGGTACATCGAGCGGGCCGAGAACATCGCCCGCTTCATCGACGTCAATCTCAATCTCTGCCTGGACCGCGCGGCCGGGGTGCAGGAGCAGTGGTTGCCCCTGGTGCGCGTCACCGGCGACGCCGAGGCGTTCGCCCAGCGGTACGATGAGCCCAGCCGCATCAACGTGATGCGGTTCCTGACGCTGGACCTGACCTACCCCAACTCGATCGCGTCGTGCGTGGCGGCGTCGCGGGAGAACGCCCGGACCGTGCGGGACGCGATCACCTCTGAGATGTGGCAGCAGATCAACGCGCTGCACATCATGGTCAGCCGCGGCGCCGACAGCGCGACCTGGGAGGACCGGCCGCAGGCGTTCTACACCACCGTGAAAACCGGGAGCCTGCTCTTTGCGGGCATCACCGACGCGACCCTCAGCCACGGCACGGGCTGGGATTTTGCGCGGCTGGGTCGGCTGATCGAACGGGCGGACAAGACGTCGCGCATCCTCGATGTCAAGTATTTCCTGCTCCTGCCCCGCGCCGATGACGTCGGCGGGCCGCTGGACGTGGTGCACTGGGCGGCGTTGTTGCGGTCGGCCGGGGCCCTGGAGATGTACCGCCAGAAGCACGGCGCCATCACCCCCGCTAAAGTCGTCGAGTTCCTGGCCCTCGACCCGGCGTTCCCGCGCTCGCTCAACTATTGCCTGGGCGCGGCGGAGGTGTCGCTGGCCAAGATCGCGACCCCCGACAACCCCTCGGCCGCGCCGGTCATGCGCCAACTCGGCAGGCTCCGCAGCGAGTTGCAGTACACCGACATCGAAGAGATCGTCGCCGCCGGCGTCCACGAATACATCGACCGCTTCCAGTCGAAGCTCAACGCCATTGATATGGCGCTCGATCATGCTTTCTTTCAGTTCGATTTCTCTCAAGCGTCGGCCCAGGCCGCGCACGCAGGGGCCGTCCAATGACCACGCCAGCACTCGCTACCGAACCCACCGAACCCGCGGTTCAGACCGTTCGACGCTACCGGATCGACCACCAGACCCGCTTCAGCTACTCGGCCCCCGTCGCGCTGGACCAGATGGTCATTCGGCTCCAACCCCGCACCAGCTACGACCAGCGCCTGGTCGAGTTCGCCATCACGACCGACCCGCAGCCCGCCCGTCACACCTATTGCTTCGACCTGCACGGCAATATCCGGCACTGGTTCTGGTTCGACAAGAGCCACCCTCACCTCACGATCACCACCGCCTCCGTGGTCGACTGCCTCTGCGTCAACCCGTTCGATTTCATCATCGTGGATGAGGGCGTCCAGTCGGTCCCCGCGCGTTACGCCGAGCCGGTCGGCTCCGCGTCGCGGCATTACCGCGAACGGCCCAGCCCCCATCCCGCGGTCGACGCCTTGGCCCGCGAGATCATCCGCCAGAGCGAAGGACAGACCATCACCTTCCTGTGGAGCCTCGCCCAGCACATCCAGTCGAACATCACCCACATCGTGCGCGACACCGGCGACCCCTGGACGCCGACCCAGACGCTGGAGCGGGGCGAGGGGGCGTGCCGGGACTCGGCGGTCCTGTTCATCGACGCCTGCCGCGCCGCGGGGCTGGCGGCCCGGTTCGTCTCGGGGTACGCCTGGGACGCGCTGAATCAAGACCGCCGCGAGTTGCACGCCTGGGCGGAGGTCTATCTGCCCGGCGCGGGCTGGCGGGGCTACGACCCGACGGTTGGGTTGGCGGTGTCCAACCGCCACGTCGCCGTCGCCTCTTCGCCGAGCGCCTCTTACGCGGCGCCCACCGCGGGCACCTTCACCGGGCCGCGCGTCGCGAGCGAACTCACGTTCGATATCCAGATGACCACAGAAGAGCTGCACTCTGAGTCGGCGTCCGAAGGCGCCACGTACGTCTGGCCGTAAGCGGCTTCGATCGGGTTACTCGCCCCGCAGCGCATATTCGCACATCAACCGGACCCCGACGCGGAGCGCCTCGTCGGTGAAGTCGTATTGCGGATGGTGCAGCCCCGGGTAGTCTTTCCGCCCGGGCGGCCTGACGCCGATGATGCCGAAGCAACTGGGAACCTGCTGTGAATAGAACGAAAAGTCTTCGCTGGCCATGAAAGGGACGGGGACGGTGATGGCGTTGGCTTCGCCCAGGACGTCCCGAGCGATCGCCAGGGCGGTTTCGGTCGGCTCCTGGTGGTTGAAGGTGACCGGGTAGCCCGGTTTCAAAACAGCCTCGGCGGTGCAGCCGAAGGCCTCGGCGGTCGACTCGGCCAGCTCCGTGATCCGCCGGGTGATCCGTTCGGCAACGTCGTCCTTGAGCGTGCGGATGGTGCCGGCCAGGGTCGCGGCGGGCGGGATCACGTTGACGGCCCCGCCGCTGCCGGCGTGAAGCTGCGTGAGGGTGACGACCGCCGACTCGATCGGGTCGACGTTACGGGACACGATCGTCTGCAGGGCGGTGGCGAGTTGAGCCGCGGCGGGCACGGGGTCGATAACCAGGTGCGGCAGCGCGGCGTGGCCGCCGCGGCCCCGGAGGGTGATGTGGAAGCTGGCGTTGGCCGCCAGGAACGCGCCGATGCGCACGCCGTACTGGCCCACATCCAACAGGTTGATCCCGTGCAGGCCGAACATCCGGCCGACGGCGACGCCGCCGATCGCGTCGGTCAGCACGTCTTGCTCGATCATCCGCGCGGCGCCGGCCCCGCCCTCCTCGGCGGGCTGGAAAATCAGTTTGACGGGGCAAGGGAGGCGGTCGCGGATTGCGTGGAGGACGCGTGCGGCGCCGAGCAGGACCGTGGTGTGTCCGTCATGCCCGCAGGCGTGCATCAGCCCGGGCGTCTGCGACGCGTAGGGTAGGCCGGTTTCCTCGGTGATCGGCAGGGCGTCCATATCGGCGCGGAGGCCGATCGCGTCGCCGCGGTGATCGTCATTGACGATCCAGCCGACGACGCCCGTGGTCGCGATGTCGGCCTGGTAAGGGATGCCGATCGCATCCAATTCATCCCGCACACGCCCGCTGGCGTAGGTTTCCTCGTAGGCGAGTTGCGGGTGGGCGTGCAGGTCGTGGCGGAGGGCGACCCAGGCGTCGTAATGGGCGTCGATGATCGCGTCGAGGTCGGCGTCAGGTTTTTCGGTCATGCCATTAGGATACAATCGGCGGTCATGGCACGGACGCCCCGTGATTTCCTGGTCGAACTGGATATCCCCTGCGAAGCCGGCGCGCCGCTGGGCCCGCACACGTGGTACGGCGTGGGCGGCCGCGCCGCGGTCCTGGCGCGCCCCCGCGATGAATCCCAACTGGCGTTGCTGGTGAAAGCCTGTCACGAGCGACAGACGCCCGTGTACGTGCTGGGCAGCGGCGCCAATCTCCTGGTCCGTGATGCGGGGGTGGACGGCGTGGTGGTGAAGCTCGATGCCGAGGCGTTCAGCCGGTGCACGATCGACGGCCCGGCCGTGACCGTGGGGTCAGGCTACGACCTGATGAAGCTGGTGCTGGAGACCGCCAAGGCGGGGCTCTCGGGGCTGGAGGCGGCGGCGGGCATCCCCGCGACGGTCGGCGGCGCGGTGCGGATGAACGCGGGCGGGGCGTTCGGCGATGTCGGACAGTCGGTCGCCAGGGTCCGGGTCATGACCGAAGCCGGCGAGGCCGTCACCCTGCAACACGACGATCTTTCCTTCGGCTATCGGCATGCGAGCATCGACGCGCCGTTCATCCTCGACGCGACGTTTGAACTCGAGCCGGGCGACGCGGGGGAGATCATGCAACGGGTGAAAGAGATTTTCGCTTACAAGAAGGCGAGCCAGCCGATGGGCGCCAACTCCGCGGGCTGCGCGTTTCGTAACCCAGCGGGCGACGCGGCCGGCCGCCTGATCGACGCCGCGGGGCTCAAGGGCTTCACCATCGGGTCGGCGCAGGTGTCGCCGGTGCACGCGAATTTCATCACGGTCGACAAGGCCGGCGGCCGGGCGGACGACGTGGTCGCGGTGATGGAGCATATCGAATCGGCCGTGAAGGACCGCTTCGGCGTCGCGTTGCAACGCGAGGTCGTGGTCTGGCCGTAAACGTCAATCTTCACGCGGCTTGGGGTCCGGCGCTTCCAGGAGCAGGTAGAGCACGTTATCCGTGAAGCTTTCGTCCTGCGTGAGCCCGAGATGGTTCCGGAAGATGAAGTGAACCGACGACCACTCGATGGGTGAAACCAGCCTGGGCTTCCAGACCCCACCGACGCGTTCGTCCATAAGGGTAGAACTGCGGAGGACGGTGCCGTCGCCGGGGGCTTCCTGGGTGACCTTGACCGAGCCGTCGTCTTGCACCGTGACGATCGCGGGGGTGTCCTCCGCGTCGCCCGCGAACAGGTGTAGCCGCAGCCCGTCGGGCGGGGCCGCGTCGCGGTCCAGCGCCTCGTGGAAGGCCTTGGCTCGCTTGAGGTTTTTGGTCAGCGTATCCAGCGCAATTGCGTGGCGGGCGGCGGGGTCGGTCACCTCCGGCAGGAGTTGGGCGATCTGCTCGTCGCGCCAGGGCGCCGCCAGGCCCCAGCCGTACCGGGTCCAGACGTCCACGTCGTAGACGTCGACATTGGCGTGGTTTTCAGCGACGACCGCTCTATGCCGCGTGCGGGGCAGCAGCTGGTAAATCGAAGGCATCGTGCCGAGGGTGACCGCGTTGTATTCCGGCAGGAACGGGGCGAATCTCACGCCGTTGACGAGTTGGAGCAGCGCCTGGGCGGCCCCGGCGTTGGGCGTGCCGACGAGGATGGCCCGGTCGACGTGCTCGGCGCCGGCCCAGGTGATCGGCAGGTCGCCGTCTTCCGGGAGTTCAGCGTCGCCGTATCGCAGGTAATAACGCGTGATTAATCCACCCATGGAGTGAGCGACGATGTCGAACTTCACATCGTGATCTTTTACCCCGAAGCGTTTCTCGATTTCGCCTTGAACGTAAACCCGTTTTTCCTGAATAAACCGAGCCAGGCGCTGGGCGTTTTCGACGTTGTCGCGGCGCCAGTCGTAGTCGAACTGGAAACAGGTGTAATGATCATCGCCGTAATCGACAACGCCCAACTCGCCAAGTGTGAGGTCGCGATATCCGCCGACGCCGAGGGCGCCGAGGATCTGGAGGTAGGCGTTGAGTTCGATCGGCAGCCCCAGCAGAGAGACCTTAAGGCGGTCGAGCGATCCGTCAGACCGTACGGTGTCGCGCAGGTTAGCCAGCGTCTCGCCCCGGGCCATGGGCAGGGCGATCAGCCGGGCGCCGGCCGGGGTTTCGGGGTCGGCGTAATCGTCGGCAAACGCGCCCCAGACGATCTGGCCGGTCCGGTCGTCGACCAGTTTCGAGCCGAGGATGCCGGGGATGACGATCACCGGGTTCCGCACCGGGTCCTGGTGCATCGCGGCACGGCTGTAGATGCCCCCCAGTTGCGGCGCCTTGGGCCGGGTGACGCAGCCGGCCGCCAGCAGGAGGGCCAACACGATGGGCAGATAGGCTTTCATGGCATGACCTTAATAAGAAATTACGTCCGAGTGGTGCATGTCGCCGATTGATGTGTTAGTTTGTCGAGGTCGTCACCAGATATTGAGAACTGATGGTCTGGGAGTCGAGACATGGAGCTTGATGTCGTCCTGTTGAGCCGGATTCAGTTCGCGCTGACGATCATGTTTCATTACCTGTTTCCCCCGCTCACGATCGGGCTGGGCCTGCTCATCGTTATTTTCGAGGCGACTTATTACAAGACCGGCAACGAGGTCTGGAAGCGGGCCGGCGAGTTCTGGATCAAGCTGTTTGCGGTGAGTTTCGCGGTCGGGGTGGCGAGCGGGATCGTGATGGAGTTCCAGTTCGGCACGAACTGGGCGACCTATTCGCGGTTTGTCGGCGACGTGTTCGGCTCGGTGCTGGCGGCCGAGGGGATCTTCGCGTTCTTCCTCGAATCGGGCTTCCTGGCGGTCCTGGTGTTCGGCCGCAAACGCGTCAGCAAGGGCTTTTTCCTGTTCAGCGCGGTGATGGTGAGCCTGGGGTCGATCTTTTCGAGCGTCTGGATCATCATTGCCAACAGCTGGCAGCAGACGCCGGCGGGGTCGCACGTGGTGCAGATGATGAGGGACGGGACGCCGTGGTTCCAGGACGGCCAGCCGGTGATGCGGGCGGAGATCGTCGAATTCTGGGGCGTGGTCTTCAACCCCTCAACCGTGAACCGGCTAACGCACGTATGGACCGGCTGCATGGTGCTGGGCGGCTTTTTCGTGCTGAGCATCTGCTCGTACTACATCCTCCGCGGCAGACACCTGGACGTCGCCAAGCCCTGCTTCAAGGTGGCCTTGGTGTTCGCGCTGGTCGGCTCGCTCCTCGCCGCGGCCACGGGCGACAGCAACGCCCGTATGGTGTCGAAGCTCCAGCCGGCCAAGCTGGCGGCAATGGAGGGGCACTTCGTCACGGGCGAGGGCCCGACCGGTATCCACGTCTTTGGCATCCCCAGTTTCACGAGTGATGAGATCTACCTGCCGATCGAGATCCCCGGCCTGCTCTCCATCCTGGTGTACCGTGAGTTTCCCCCCGAGACGGCGGTCATCGGCCTCGACGCGATCCCTGAGGGGGACCGCCCGCCCTGGCAGTTGCCGTTCATCGCGTTCCACACCATGGTCGGCCTCGGCACGCTGTTTATCCTGTTCACGGTCCTGGGCGTGTTCTTCTGGTGGCGGGGCACGCTGTTCAAACAGCGCTGGCTGCTGATGATCTACGTCGTGATGGTGCTTGGCGGGTTCATCGCCAACGAGGCGGGGTGGGTCGCGGCCGAGGTCGGGCGGCAGCCTTGGGTGGTCCATCCCACGGTGGTGAAAGACCCCGCGACAGGCTTTGCAGCGTTGAATGAAAAGGGCGAGGTCCATTACGAGAAGATCCCCCGCCCCACGCCCGACGGGAGCGACGGCGGGATGATGGTCGTGGGGCTTCGCACCGCGGACGCCCACAGCAAATCGGTCCACGCCGACCAGGTGCTCGCCTCGATCGTCATGTTCTCGCTGATTTACATCCTGCTGTTTTTTGTCTGGATTTTTGTGCTTAACACCAAGA
The DNA here is from genome assembly GCA_028277745.1 of Phycisphaeraceae bacterium. Taxonomy (GTDB): domain Bacteria; phylum Planctomycetota; class Phycisphaerae; order Phycisphaerales; family Phycisphaeraceae; genus JANQFR01. Next base: position 52,325 of record JANQFR010000067.1, on the reverse strand, counting down.
TCCAGCACGGGCCCGCCACGCCCGAGAGCGGCGACGAGACGACGGTGGCGGGCTTCCTCTCCGCCGCGGCGCGAAAAACCGAATCGATGACCCGCCCCGGGCAGGCCTCCGACAGCGCTGCGGCTCCGGGCCAGCACATCGTCGAGCAGGATGTTCACCCCCACGCCCCGACCGACGGCATCGATTATGTCCCGGATCGGCCGACCAACCCCAAAGACCGCAACGAGTAAGCCCCCTCTCCGTCGCTAAACGCGAGTATGCCCATGGACTTCAACCTGCTTTGGTTCATCCTGCTGGCCGTACTCCTCACCGGGTACGCCGTCCTCGACGGGTTCGACCTCGGCGTCGGTATGATGCATATCTTCATCAAAGGCGACCATAACAAACGGATCGCCATGAACAGCATCGGCCCGCTCTGGGACGGCAACGAGGTCTGGCTGGTCACCTTCGGCGGGGCGATGTTCGCGGCGTTCCCGGAGGCGTACGCCACCATCTTCTCGGGGTTCTACGTCCCGTTCATGATGCTGCTCTTCGCCCTCATCTTCCGGGCGGTGTCGCTGGAGTTCCGATCCAAACGCGAGGGCAGGGCCTGGCGTGGTTTCTGGGATTTCGGCTTCTTCTTCGCCTCGTTCCTGGCGACCTTCCTCTTCGGCGTCGCGGTCGGCAACTCCATGATCGGCATCCCGCTCGACAGCGCCTATGAGTTCACCGGCAACCTGTCCGACCTGCTCAACCCCTATTCGCTCACCGTCGGCCTGCTGGCGGTGTCCCTTTTCGCCATGCACGGGACGATCTATCTCTACCTGAAGACGGAAGGGGAGCTGCAGCAAGCCGTGAAAGGGTGGATGTGGCACACCTTCGGCACGTTCCTCGCGATCTATCTGCTCGTCACGATCTGGACGCTCGTCAAGGTGCCCCAGGCGACCCAGAACTTCCGCGACTTCCCGTGGGCGTGGATCGTGGTCGTCCTCAACATCCTTGCGATCGCCAATATCCCGCGGTCGATCCACGCCAACCGGCCCGGCTTCGCGTTCATCAGCAGCAGCTGCTCGATCGCGGCGTTCGTGTTCCTGTTCTGCATCGCGCTGTTCCCGAACCTCGCCGCCAGCAGCGTCGACCCGGCGACCAACAGCCTGACCATCTACAACGCCGCCAGCAGCCAGAAAACGCTGGGCATCATGGCCCTGATCGCTCTGATCGGCATGCCGTGCGTGCTCACCTACACCACGATCGTCTACTGGACGTTCCGGGGCAAGGTGCAGTTGGGCGAACACAGCTACTAAACCCTGTGTGCAAGAAATGTGTTATCCGTTAGCCCCCCGGCTCTGCCGGGGGGTGTTTTCATTTCGGCCGAACCTGACGGTTGGCGGCTTTCTGGGATACCCGCTAAACTCCCTCCGAAGCAAGTATATTTTTGACCGGAGCCGATTTTTATGTCTACCCAGATCGCCGCCCAGATGTACACCCTCCGCGACCATTGCGAGACGCCCAGCGACATCGCCAAAAGCTGCGCCAAGCTAAAAGAGATCGGATTCAGCGCGATCCAGGCGTCGGCCTCGGGCTTCAACACGATCGAGGCTGACGAGTTCAAGAAAATCCTCGACGACCACGGCATGGCCTGTTGCGCCACCCATCGAGGCGTCGATGCGTTGGCGGAGGCGGAAAAGACCATCGCTTATCATCAGGCCATCGGGTGCGGATTGACCGCGATCGGCGGGTTCGGGTTCGGCGGCAAATCCAAAGAAGAATGGAAGGCGTGGGCCGAGTCGTTTAACCAGATCGCCCAGCAGTACCGCGGTTCGGGCGTCAAGGTCGGCTATCACAACCACAGCCACGAACTCGCCCCCTTCGGGTTGTCGGACCATCCCGAGTCGATCAGCCCCACAGATACCCCTTACGACCTGATGGAAAGCGTTTTTGGCGATGACGTGTGGTGGGAGGTCGACACCTACTGGATCGCCCACGGCGGCGGCGACCCGGCTGCGTGGATCAGGCGTTTCAAGGGCAATATCCCGGCGATCCATGTGAAAGACATGACCATCTCCCCCTCACGGGAACACAAGATGTGCGAGGTCGGCGCCGGCAACCTGAATTGGCCCGCGATCCTGGACGCGGCGAGGGAGGCCGGCGTTCACTGGTACATCATTGAACGCGATAACGGCGATTTGGACCCGTTCGAGTCACTCAAAATCAGCTTGAATAACCTCCGATCGTGGGGGCTGGCGTAAATCTGATTTCATCATTTGACCTGAAGCGGGCGATTTGGCACAATTTTAGATCCGATCTCTAACTTTAAAAGGATGTTTTATGGCGATTCGGATCAAGGCCCGAAGCGGCGAGTCCGCTGAGCAGATGATGCGGCGATTCAAGAAGCTGTGTGAAAAAGAAGGCTTGACCAAAGACATTAAGAAACGCGCTTACTACGAAAAGCCCTCGGAGCGGAAGCAACGCGCGCTGCGCAAAAGCGTCAAGCGGCGTCAGCAGATCGGCACGGCGGCTCCCCGCAGATAACCTTGTCCGTGGGGGGGCTCTGTGCAAGGACCCGCTGGCTGGAATCAAGCTTGCGGGTTATTCGCTGCGCGGCCTAACATTTAGATCATGCCCAATCCCGCCCCCAAGCCTGAAACCGCTCAAACTTCTACGTCTCCCGGCGACGACGCGGAGGCGCCGCGCCAACTGGCCGTGGAATCCGCCAGGCTTCTGGCGGATGATCACTGTGAAGACGTGCTGGTCTTCGACGTCCGCGGCCGAAGCGAGTTGACCGACTTCATTATTCTGGCCACCGGCACGTCTGACCGACAGATCAAAGCGGTCGGACATCACGTGGAGGAGCTCGCCGCGGATCGCGGATTCGACCGGCTGGGCGTCGATCGTGACGAAGCGGCGACGTGGCTGGTGCTGGACTTCGTGCAGGTCATGGTTCATCTGTTTGAACCGGCGACCCGGGCGCATTACGACCTTGAGATGCTGTGGGGCGACGCGCCGCGCGTGCCGTGGCGACGCACGTGACTCCGCTGCGAGGCGGGCGCCTGTCGCTCTCCATCAAACCTAACCTTACGACTTTACTCATGAGGAATCGAACGTATGCCTAACCTAGCCCAGGTGATGAAGGAAGAGGTCCGCCGTCTGGCCCGCAAGGAAATCCGCGAGGCGACGGACGCGATGAAGAAACAGGTCGCCCAGCAACGTCGTGACATCGCGGCGCTCAAGCGGACGAACGAACAGCTGACCCGCCGGCTCAATGTGCTGGAAAAGCAGGAAAAGCAACGCGGCGGCAAGGTCGCGCCGGCGCCGGAAGACTCGGCCGGCATCCGGTTCTCCGCCAAGGGGCTCGCGTCACACCGGGAACGCCTCGGGCTCTCGGCCGCCGACATGGGGGAACTGATCGGCGTGACCGGACAGACCATCTACGCCTGGGAGCAGGGCCGGTCCCGGCCGCGCGACAGCCAACTCCCCGCCATCGCTATAATCCGCGACATGGGTGTGCGCGAAGCGCGGGCCAAGCTCAACACCAACAGCGAAAAACAAGAAGAGGCCGAGGGTTAGCATCGAACCCTCGGCAGCACCCTGACGACGTCGGGCGTCACTTCAGCCGCCGTCCCGCCTGACAATTCAAATCGACGACTGCCGCCGGCCCCGTCTTGAGCGGCGCGGGCGATGTCATTGAGCGTCCGACGACCTAACCGGTCCGGCGCCGCGCCCGCGTCCAGCAGCATCCGTCGCAGCACGCCGGTCAGCACCACACGACTCATCGCCCGGGCCGACGCCCGGCTCAGTTCGCCGTCGGCGACACCCCGCAGCGCCGCATCGATCTGTTCTTCGACCAGACGATGCAAGTCGCGCATATGCTCACTCAACGCCGCGGCCCGTTTCGCCGGGTCGTTGGACAACTCACGCAGCACCGGCAGGACATCCCGCCTCAGCCGTGCGCGTAAACGTGACGTGTCCATGTTGGTCCGGTCTTCCCGGTGCGGCTGGCCGAGCTGCGCCAGGTAGTCCATCACCAGGGCCCGGTCGGCGAGCAGCATCGGACGGATCAGCGTGTGACCCGACGGCAGCCGACGACGCCAGGCGATCCCCCGCAGCCCTTCCGCCGAAGAGCCGCGCAGGGCCCGCATGAGCAGGGTTTCGATCTGGTCGTCGCCATGATGCGCGGTCGCGATCCACCCGGCGCCGCAGGTCTGGGCGATGTCCGCTAGCGCCGCGTAACGCATCCGCCGCGCGTTGGCTTCGAGGTTCCCCGATTCGCCTCCCGGCCGGATATCGCGCTGTTCAAACGGCCGGTCGAGGCGGTCGGCCAAGGCGCGGACAAACGCGGCGTCCCGGTCCGCGTCCGGGCCTCGCAGGTGGTGATGGACATGGCCGACGGTCAGCTTTAGCCCCCAGCGCCGCTGGCCGGCGATCGTGTCCAAGGCCATCAGAAGCGCCACGGAATCACACCCGCCGCTGACCGCCGTCAGGATATGGCCGCCCGCCTGCATGCCGCACCGGCGCCCCAGGCCGTGCGCCGTCAATCTGACCAGGCGGTGTCTGCCCATCGCCTGATCTTACTCCCGCGTCGGTTATTGCGTTAAAATCCTGCATATGCCCGCCGCCGACCAAGTCGTGGAACTCGTTGTAAACCTGGATGACGTCACCCCACAGCTCGTCGGGCACGCTCAGACCGCTCTCATGGACGCCGGCGCCCTCGACTGCTGGACCACGCCGATCCTGATGAAAAAACAACGCCCTGGCGTGTGCCTCTCGCTGCTGTGCAGGCCCGCCGACGCCGACGCGCTGGCGACGCGTGTACTCGAGCTGACCGGCAGCTTCGGGGTGCGCCGCCGCATGTGGGACCGGGTGGTCCTCGACCGCCATCATGAAACCGTGGACACGCCTTACGGCAGCGTCCGCATCAAGGTCGGCCAACTCGATGGACGCGTCATCGTCCGCCGCCCGGAATACGAGGACGTCAGAACGCTGGCCCAGCAGCGGGGCGTGCCCCTGCGCGACGTGATGGCGGCCGCCGAGGAGGCGTCCCGGTGATGCTGCTCCTCGCGGAAGACTCGCCGTTTTGGCTGCAGGGCCTGCTGATCATCGGCCTGGTGCTGATCATCACCAGCCTGCTCATGGGCATCCGCAAACGCCGCCGCGCCGACGCCAACCGGCTGTCGCCCACCGAACAGATCGAACGCAACCGCCAGCAGTCGGGCATGCGCGGCGATCTCGAACGCCTGATGGTCGAGATCGAGCAGATGGCCAAACGCGTCGGGTCTCAGCTCGACGCCAAGTCCATCCAGTTGGAGAAGCTGCTCAACGAGGCGGAGCTTAAGATCGCTCAACTGCAGGAGCTGCGGGAATCGCTCGGGCAGATGAGCCAGCTCCATATGTCGCAGCCGGAAGAGGCGGACACGGCCGGGCCCGACATCGCCGACCCCGCCGCGCAGAAGGTGTACGAGCTGGCCGATCAGGGCCGCACGCCGGTGGAGATCGCCCAGCAGCTCGATGAACACCTCGGCAAAGTTGAATTGATCCTCGCGTTGCGTAAAGCCTGATTTTGGGCGCAGCCGGTTTTTCCGTAAACTGTCCGCCTTCCTTTGAAAGGTCATCCCATGCTGCAAGGCGCCTACACCGCGATGGTGACGCCGTTCAAGGCCGGGGCGGTGGATTTCGACCGTCTCCGCGACAACGTCCAGTTCCAGATCGACCACGGCATCGACGGCCTGGTCCCGGTCGGGACGACCGGCGAATCCCCCACGCTGTCGCACGCAGAGCACGGCCAGGTGATCGAGGCGACCGTCAATGCCGCCGCCGGCCGCGTCCCCGTGATCGCCGGCACCGGGTCCAATTCGACCGACGAGGCGCTCTCGCTCACGCGGCACGCCAAATCCGTTGGCGCCGACATGGCCCTGATGGTCAACCCGTACTACAACAAGCCCACGCAGGAAGGGCTCTACCGCCACTTCATGACCGTGGCCGACGAGGTCGGGCTGCCGATCGTGCTCTACAACATCCCCGGCCGCACAAACATCACCATGGCGCCCCAGACCGTGGCCCGTCTGGCGGAGCACGAGAAGATCGTCGCCGTGAAGGAAGCCACCGGCTCGCTCGACATCGCGTCTGAGATCGCGTCGTTGTGCGACATCACCATCATCAGCGGCGACGACTCGCTGACCCTGCCCCTGATGAGCATCGGGGGCAAGGGCGTCATCAGCGTGCTGAGCAACCTCATGCCGGCCGCGATCAAGCAACTGGTCGAAGCCGGCCTCTCGGGCGATTTCGCCGCCGCGCGTGAACGCCACCTCAAGCTCTTTGCGATGTGCAAGGGGTGCCTCACGCTGGCGACCAACCCGATCCCCATCAAGACCGCGATGAAGCTCGTCGGCGCCGACACCGGCGAGTTGCGGCTGCCGTTGTGCGAGATGGACGAACCCGCCGCCGCGGCGCTCGAAACGCTGCTGCAGGATCAGAAGTTGCTTTCGCCGTAACCGCCGCTTACTTCGCCAGCATCGTCTCAAGCCCGTGCGCCGCCGCCACCCCGTCGTGGGTGAGCCTGCCGTTGTGCATGTTGATCGCGCTGGCGATCGAGGCGTCATCCATCGCCAGCCGAGGCAGGTCGTCGGTGTTGGCGAGCTTGATCACGTACGGCTGGGTCGCGTGGCACAGCGCCTGCGTGCTCGTGCGGCCGACCGCGCCGGGCATGTTCGCGACGCAATAGTGGACCACCCCGTCGATGACAAACGTCGGGTCCTCGTGCGTCGTCGGGCGCGACGTCTCCACACACCCGCCTTGGTCGACCCCGACATCCACAATGACCGTGCCGTTGTGCATCTGAGCCAGCATGGACCGCGGGATCAACACCGGCGTGCGGGCGCCGGGGATGAGCACCGCGCCGATGACCAGGTCGCTGTTGTTGACGTGCCACCGGACCGCGTGCGGGTCGGAATAGATGGTGCGCACGTTAGGCGGCATCACGTCGTCGAGGTAACGCAGCCGATCGAGGTTCACGTCCATGATGACGACGTTCGCCCCCAACCCCGCCGCCACCCGCGCCGCATTGGTCCCCACCACGCCCCCGCCGATCACCGTCACCTTCGCCGGCTCCACGCCCGGCACCCCGCTCAGCAGGATCCCCCGCCCCATCTGCGGCTTCTCCAGATACTTGGCCCCCTCCTGGATCGCCATCCGGCCCGCCACCTCGCTCATCGGCGTCAGCAGCGGCAGCCGGCCCTGGCCATCCGTCAGCGTCTCGTACGCCACCGCCGTGATCTTCCGGTCCAGGCAGCCCAGCGTCAGCTCGCGGTCCGCCGCGAAATGGAAGTATGTGAACACCACCTGACCGTCCCGCAGCATCTCGACCTCGTCCGGCTGAGGCTCCTTCACCTTGACGATCATCTCCGCCCGGCCGAACACCTCCGCGGCGTCCTCGACCAGCGTCGCCCCCGCCGCGGCGTACGCGTCGTCGTCGTAGCCGCTGCCCATCCCCGCCGTGGACTGCACCAGCACGGCGTGTCCCTGCGCAGCCAGCAACTCCACGCCGACCGGCAGCATGGCGACGCGGTACTCATGAGCCTTCGATTCTTTGGGGATGCCAATAATCATGATGAGATCATAACAACCTGTTGGCTTAGCCGGGCCGCTACGCGGCCCTGGACCAGGCGGGCGTAGCCCGCCGGCTAAAGCGGCGAAGCGATCGCCTGAAAGTTGATCTGGCGGTTGGCCCGCCCCTCACTTTTCCAACCGTTTGACGATCCAGTCGCGGATCTCCCCGCGGCGCGAGCTCCACCCCGACCGGGTGCGTTGGTCGAGGAATGCCCGGTAAAGATTGTCCAGGGCGCCGGCCAGGGCCGCGGTGAGCTGAAGACGCGATTCGATCAGTTCGCGCGGGGATTGGGCGTCTTCCACCTCCGGCAGCACGGCGGAAGATACCGCCATCTTGTCGACCTGGAGCGTCACTTCAAAATGATGCTCGCCGTCGGCGATCAGCAGGCCGAGCTTGCGGGGCCACTTGCCGGTCCGCAGCGCGTCGCCCGCTTCGGGCAGCCGCGTGATCGCGTGGCCGCGCAGCGTCTGCTTGCCCCCGGCGTCCCACGCACAATCCATGTCCAGGGCCTTGTCGATCGTGACATAAAGCTCGTCTTTGCCGGCCTCGACCCGGCCGTCGGCCGTTTCATGGCAGCGCCAGAGCCAGAAGGCGAACTCGTTGCCCAGGAAGTCCTTCAGGTCCACCGCCTGGGCGACCCAGGGGACCAGCGGGGCGTTGAGGTCGCGGGGGCCGTCGGCGTCCTCGTGGTTCTCCCGGGCCGCGGGAGGCGGCGGTGTGAAGGCCGACGGCTTGAGGTCCTCATAATCGCGCCCCCGCCCCGCGTCGCGGAGCATGACGCCCGCCAGCGACCCGGCGCTGAGATACTGAAGGTCCACCGCAAACGCGTCTTTCATCAGGCGCGTGAGCTTCTCGATCACCGTGTTACCCGCCGCCCCGCAGTAAAGCGTGGCGGTTTTCAGGTCCCACAACAACGGGACCGACTTGGAGCGGCGGAACTTGCCGGCGGCCAGGTCGTCATGGAGTTGCCGCTGGGCCTCCTCGGCGGCGCGGCGTTTCTCCGCCTTCGACGCGAACCCGGTCGCCGACGCGGCCGACGCCGCCTGTTCGTGGATCTGCTTGTAGGCCTTCTTGATCTCCGACGGCGGCTTGTGGGTGTCCATGCGCAACGCAAAGAGCAGGCTCGAGCCGAACCCGTTTTTTTCGTAGGTGAACTGAGTGTCGAGGATGTGTTGGCCGGTGATGAACCCGATCTCGACCTCGTCGGGGGCGCCGATCTCGGTTTCCTTGAACGCGAAGTCGCTGAGGATGGCCAGCGCGGTCTCATCGGGCTGAGCGGGGGCGTCGCCGTGGACGCGGAAACGGCAGAAACTGACACGGCCGGATTGGAAGGGCATGGGCGGAGCGGGGGTTAAGGTCAGGGATCAGGCTGGGGGGGCGGGATTGTAGCGGGTTTGAAGGGGAAGAGGTCGAGCACGAGGCGGGCGGCCAGGAGGACGGCCGTGGCGGCGAGAAGACCCATGTGGGTTTCGGCCATGAACGCGTGGTAGGCGAACGGCAACGCCGCGAGGGTCGCGATGAGCCAGACGATCGCCCGCGTGCGCCCGGCCACCGGGCGGCGGGTCGGGATCATGCACAGCAGGACATACGCCGGGAAGGGCAGCCCGTACGCCAGCAGGAAGCAACGGTAAAAAATTTCCCCCATGGTGAGCCCGAACGGCAGGGCGGTGCTGAAGACCGCGATCCCCCCAACCAGCAACCCGGCGGCGGCGACCGCCCCGATCCGCGGCAGGTCCTTGTTACCCCGGCGGACCGTGATCTCCCGCATGTGCAGCGCCGTAGTGAACGCCGCCTGAAGCGTCAGGTGAATCGCGAGGATGATCCACAGCAGCGTCAGGCCGTCGAGCCCCACCGCGTCCGAGGTCGCCATCTGCACGATCACCCAGGCGTAGACCAGGCTGAAGAGGATCATCATCAGGAACACGCCCCCGAAACCGACCGCAAAAGCGAGGCGGCCGGTGTTCGCCTCCGTGGACTGGCGGGCGCGGTGGAACGTCAGGTCCAGGTACGGGCACAGCAGGAACCCCAACGCGGCGGCCGGGACGAACAGCAGCAGGTCCGCCCGTGATAACCGTGGAGCGTCGTGCAAGACCCCGGCCCACGCGTGATCGGTGAACCACGACAGGACGAAGAGCCCCAGCGAGATCAGCGACACCCCCACCGCGACAAACCGCGTCGCCGTCCTGCGCTGCACGAGCATCCAGATCACCGCCGTCGCCCCCAGGCCGACCACGACCATCGGCCAGCCCAGCAGCCGGCTGAACAGCCAGCCCATCACGAACGTGTGGTACGCGATGGTCACGTCGCTGAACCGCAGGCACATGTCCTGATGCCGGCGGGTCACCGCCCGGCTGGCGGCGGGGGTCTTCAGCACGAACCCCATCGCCGCGGCGCCCAGCACGTTGGGCGTGGCGAACGCCACGAAGCCCAGCCAGCCGTAGTCGCGGACGAACAGCGCGGGGGCGATCATCCCGATCACCCAGGTCCACGAACTGCCTAGAAAACACGCCCACGCCAGCGCGGCCGGGACGCCGCGATCTTCAATATCCAGACGCGTCCGATCCATCAGGGCCGGATGTTATACGGATTGCCGCCCCGACGCAGCAAAACCTTGAACGCTGCTCCTCGGGGCAGGGCTGAGGTGCGAAGCGCGTGGCGTTCACGCGTTCATGGCGACGTGATCGGGTTCGACGCTCACACCGGCGTTGCCTTCCAGCCGCCGGGCGCTGAGGCCGTGACCTCCGCAGTTGATGATCGTCGAGCCTTCCTGGGTGAAGTACCGGACACGGTAACCGCCGCGCGGGAAACGCCTTTGCGCAGACCATTGCCCGTTGCGGTCCCGGGCCATCTCCACCCAGTCGCTCACCCCCGAGTCGCTCTCCGTCACCAGGCTCACCGAATCGACGCTTGATTCGGTAGCTACCGAGAACACCCACAATTCATCGGGCCGCTCAGACATACGTTGTAACCTTCCTTGGCTGAGACCACCATACCCCGCGAGTTGTGAATGATGAGCGGGGATTTGATTCTGAAACAGTCACAGTTTAACGCGCCGCTGGACTTTGGTCCATAGTAGACATGATATGCGTCCCAGGAGGTCAGGGATTACCCGTTCGCGGCCGGTCAGCGCGTGGTTAACCTGCTCGTTGATCGTGCTCCGATCTCGGTTTAATGCGTCCGGCGATGCCTAAAGCCGCTTGAGACCCGCGACGTCTTTCATGCCGATTTAACAGGAGCATCCACACCCAACCCAAGGTAAACAGCAGGATGATCAGCAGCAGGCCGTGCAGGGAGTAATTGTGCGGCTGTCGGTCCAGCGTTTGGTGAAAGAAAAACACGTTGCCGATCTCGTGCAGCCACGCTTCGGTCGTCTTGTTCGCGTACCACCCCATGAAGGGGACCCAAGGAAAATCTTCGCGGAACAGGCGCGGCGTGTCGGGGAGGATCGCCCAGAACCCGCCGGCCACCATCGCCCCCGGGACCCAACGCCAGCCCCGGCGGGTGATCGCACACCCAACGGCGGCGATGGCGGCGCCGCCCGCCATGCCCACAGCGAAATGCATCGACGTCCAGGCCACACGTCCTCCTTCCTACGCGGCCTCACCGAGTGAAGCTTGTTCATCACGCTTCTTGCCGCCGATGGTCTGCAACGGCGGCGCAGAAGTCGTTGTTATCCTTTGATCACGCGGCAGGACTTGATTCAGCAGGGCGATCACGCGCGTCGCGGCGTCCTCCCACGTGTGCGACCGCGTCACCCACGAACGGCCCGCTCGCGACAGGTCGGCCGCCAGCGACGGGTCGTTCCACAGCCGCCAGACCGATTCAACCCACTCGGCCGGCCGGTGACAGAGCACCAGTGGGCTGCTGTCGGTCAGTAAGTCCAGCCCCTTCGTCGCGGCGGGCGAGGCGAGGATCGGCAAGCCCATCGCGGCGGCTTCCAGCAGCGTGTGCTGCACCCCGCCGCCGAAACGCTGCGGCAGGATCGCGGCCGACGCCTCCCGGACATGCTGATGCGCCTCATCCGCCCCGCCCATCACGCGGACGCCCGGGATCGCGCCCAACTCCCGGATCGACGGCAAAGGGTTCCGCCCAATGATGCGAAGCGTCGCCGTGTGCGATCGGCTCCTCAGGCTGGGCCAGACGTGTTGAGTGAACCAGCGCAAGCCATGCACGTTGGGCTCGATATCCAGACGCCCCCGGAACACCAGGCTCCGCGGCGTCGTCCGGGCCGCTTCCGGCTTGAAAACGGTCGCATCCACCCCGTGGCGCAGCGTCACCGCTTGTTTCACGCCGGTCATGATCCGGAGTTTGCGGGCTTCCCCACGGTCCGGCGCCAGGATCGCGTCCAATCCCCGTGCGAACAGCCACTCGATCCCGGCAAACTGGCAGATCAGCGAGGCCCGCAGCCGCCACAACGCCGCAGGATCGCGCAGCAGGCACTGGATCAGGTAAGACGCCGGCTCCTCCCCCGTGCACCAGACCCGCTTGACGGCTGGGTGGGTCGTCGACAGCCCCTTGAGCAGCACCGGCCCGTGCTGGCCCAGCGCGATCACCGCTCTCGGTCGAAGCTCGTCAACCAGCGGCAGAAGCCCTGCGATGGCGGGTGCGTCGATCGCCTGGCTGCGGATCAGCGTCCGGCGGAGTGAGCCGCACACGCCGCCCCAGCTCTCGATCAGCTCTCGCACGTGAGTCGGCTGAGCCTCCGGCCAGGGGTGCAGCAGGCCCGTCAGCCAGAAAGGTGCGTCCTGGGTCGGCCGCAGGGTCGACACCGCGATCTTCATCCCCGCCTCGCTCAATGCGCGGATCAGCCCGCATCCCTGCACCCGCACGGCCCGGTCCATCGGCCAGAGGCCCGACTCGCTGATCACCAGCACGTCCGTCCGCGAGGGCGTAGGGGGGTCCCCCAGTTGCATGTAGTCCGGTTGCATCATCAGTTGGTCCTTTCCGTCCGTTTCTCAGGCTGCCTGACGCAGCCACCCCCGCGAAGAGGCGATCGTCTCGAACACGTCCGCATACGCCAAGGCGCACCGCTTCCAGTTGTAAGCCGCCGCCCGGCGTCGGCCACGCTCGATCCAGGCGTCCCGTGCGCCCGGCCGCTTCAAGGCCCGGCGGATCGCCCGCGCCATCTCGGCCCCGTCCTGAGCGAAACAGACCGCGTCGGCCCCGATTTCCTCCACCGCTGGGCCCGGCCCGCTCACCACCATCAGCCCCAAGCGCATCGCCTCGAGAACCCGTGATGGGAACGACGACGACCCGCCCACGTGAACCAGCATCTCGGCAAAGGTCAGCAACAGCGGAACGTCCGCCTCGTCCGCCCAGCCGTGCAGCAGCACGCTCGACTCCACCCCAAGCCGCGCCGCCTCCCGGCTCAGCGCGGTCTGGCTGGGGCCATCCAGCCCCACGACCAGCAACTGGGTGTGCGCCGCCAGCCCGCGCCGAGCGGCCGCCCAGGCCGCCAGGACCTCCGTTGTTTTCCGCCCCCCGAAGTGCAGCACAAACGAGCGGCCGACCCGGTAACGCTCCATCGCCTGCCGGACGCGTCGGCCGGACACCGTCTCGGACGCCTCGACCGCGGCCCAGGGCGTCAGGTGAACCCGCTGAGGGTCAACCCCGAGCTGCCAGATCGCCTGATGCCGCAACGCCGAGGTCGCACACATCACCGCTCTCGCCCGCGCCGCCGCCTCGCGATCCACCGCCCGCACGTGGTCCAGCGTCACCACCGCCGCCGCGCCGGCCAGCGTCGGTCGGCCGTTGCTGTGCACCAGGTCTACGCCCGCCAGCCGCCCCGTCAGGGCACCGATGAATTCCTGGCCGAACCCGAGCCGGCGGGGCGTCACATTCGTGGGCAGCCGCATAGCCTCCACCGGCTGACGGTGGTAGCCGACGACCTCCCAATCGGGCCTTAACGCCGATAACTCCTCGTACAGACGCGACATCGCCCGCCCCGTGGGCCGGCCATGATCCAACAGACTCAAATCCAACGCGATGCGCATGCGCAGCTATCCCTTCCGCCCGATGGCCCCGGGCCCGTGATGGGGTGGTCATCGGTCCGCGGATGGCCCGCCTTAACCGCATAGCCGATACAACCGTCAGAAACGTCCAACGGACTGGGTTGACACCCCAGCTCCCCGCCCTTTATCATCAGTTCATCCGGATGCAAGGATGATTTAGCATGCACTGCCAGGACATCTTCGACCGCCACCCCACGACCTTCTCGTTCGAGTTCTTCCCCCCCAAGACCCCCCAGGCCGCCGAGGGGCTGTACCGCACGATCGCGGACCTCGAGGCCCTCAAGCCCGCGTTCGTTTCCGTCACCTACGGCGCCGGCGGGTCCACCCGTGAGCTGACCCACGACCTGGTCGAGCGGATCAAGACCACCACCCCCATCCCCACCGTCCCGCACCTGACCTGTGTCTGCCACAGCGAAGCGGACATCACCGACATCCTCACCCGCTACGCCCAGCTCGGTATCGGCAACATCCTCGCCCTAGGCGGCGACCCGCCCCGAGGCCTAGACCATTACAACAAGGCTGACGACGCCTTCCAGCACGCCGTCGACCTCGTCCGGTTCATCCGCCAATTCCCCGGCCACTCCGACCCGCGCGGCTTCGGCGTGGGCGTCGCGGGCTTCCCCGAGGGCCACCCCGCCACCCCCAACCGCCTCCTGGAGATGGACTATCTCAAGGCCAAGGTCGACGCCGGCGCCGACTACATCTGCACCCAGCTCTTCTTCGACAACCGCGACTTCTACGACTTCCGCGACCGTTGCGACCTCGCCGGCGTGCGCGTCCCCATCATCGCCGGCATCATGCCCATCAGCTCCGTCAAAGGCATGCGACGGATGGGTGACCTCGCCGGCGGCTCCCGGTTCCCCGCCGCGCTGCTCAAGGCCGTGGCCCGCGCCGGCGATGATGCCGACGCCGTCCAGCGCGTCGGCATCCACTGGGCGACCGAGCAATGCCGCGACCTGCTCGACCACCAGGTCCGCGGTATCCATTTCTACACCCTCAACAAGTCCGACGCGACCCGCCGGATTTACGACAACCTCGGCGTCCGCGACTCCCTCGCCCTCGGCGGCTGAGCGGGTCCACGCGCCGATGAAGCCCGCCCGACAAAGAGACCGAAACGACCGGCACCCCGGACGAGTGATCTGAGGGCGCCGGGGTTGGTTTCGCTGCAGGGACACGGAAACGGTGAGGAGTGTAGTTCAGGGGTCGGGCAAGTGAGCCGCGAGGGTGCGGTGAGCGAGTTGGAGAGCGACGGCGGCGGCGTTGGGGCGGGCGGCGACGTGGCGCCAGACCAATGCGCCTTCGATGATCACCATCAGTTCCTGGGCCAGGGCCCGGGGTTCGGCGGCGCCGGCATCTTCGGCAACCTCGTCGAGCATGGCTTCGATGCGGTGTTTATGGACGGCGCCGAGTTGGTGGATCGGGTCGTAGCGGCTGGGGAACTCGGCGGCGGCGTTGGTGTAGACGCAACCGTGGAACCGCTCGTCTTCGAACCAGACGCTGAGCGATTCGACGAAGCCGATGAGCATCCGGCGGGGGTCGCCGCCGGCGGCTTGCCGAACCTCGTCGCGCCAGCGTTGGACGCTGGCTTCGTCGCGTTCGCTCATGGCGGTGAGGATGAGGTCGTCTTTGGATTCGAAGTGATAGTAGAAGGTGGTTTTGGTTACGCCGGCCTGTTCGATGACGCGGTCGAGGCCGACGGCGTGGAAGCCATGCTCGTAGAAGAGGTCCATGGCGATGCGGGTGATCCGCTCGCGCGTGTTCTTCCGCGGCTGGGCGTGCCGGCCGTTCTTGGGGGTCTGCAGTGCTGTGTTGTTCGCCATGGCGGAGGCTCCGTCGGGTGTCCCGACATCATTGTAGGTGGACTTGTCGTCAGTCGGATCCTGACTTCGAGTCAGGATAGCCAGGCGTGTGCCGATCGTAGACTCGCGGGTGTCGAGGCTCGTCGTCGGGCCTGGGCGCCGAACGGACGCACTGCAGGCGCGGTGCGGACGGACCTGCAAGGAATCACGCATGTTGTGGAACAAATGGACGACCCTGGTGCTCCTGTCGCTGTTGTGGGGCGGCTCGTACATCTTTGTCGAGATCGCTCTGGTGGGGTTTACGCCGCTGACGCTGGTGTTGCTGCGCGTGGGTTTGGCCGCGGCGACGTTGTGGGCGGTGGTGTGGCTACGGGGGCATCGTGTGCCGGGGTCACCGGGGGTGTGGCTGGCATATGGAGTGATGGGGCTGTTGAGCAATGTCCTGCCTTTCTCGTTGATCTCGTGGGGGCAACTGCACATCACCGCGGGGCAGGCGTCGATCCTGAACGCGACGGTGCCGATCTTTACGGTGTTGATGGTGCACGCGATGGCGCGCGACGAGCGGATGGGTTTGCGGCAGTGGGCGGGCGTGGCGGTGGGGTTTTTCGGCGTGGTGGTGCTGATGCTGCCGACGCTGCATGCGGGGGTGTCGTGGCTGAGCCTGGGGCAGTTCGCGGCGCTGGGTGCGTCGGTGTGTTACGCCGCGGGCGTGGTCTTTGGGAAGCGTTTCAGGGAGACCTCGCCGACGGTGAACGCGGCGGCGATGTTGAGTTGTTCGACGGTGTTGCTCCTGCCGGCGGTGCTGATCGCGGAGCAGCCTTGGCGGCTGCGCCCGGATGGGTTGAGCTGGCTGGCGGTGGTGATGCTGGCCGAGCTGAGCAGCGCGGCCGCGTACCTGGTGTACTTCGCGGTGCTGCGGCGGTGGGGGGCGACGCACCTGTCGCTGGTGACGTATCTGATCCCAGTGACGGCGTTGACGCTGGGGGTGATGCTGTTGCGTGAGGCGTTGGAGCCGGTTTCGTTGGTCGGGGTCGGAGTGATCTTTGTGGGCTTGGCGGTGATCGACGGGCGTCTGTTAACGGTGGTGCGGCCGGCTCGGGTGATCGTGCGGGGCTGAGATGATTCCCCGGATTTGGGATTTATCAAAGGAAATCCGGGCTTGTACGCGTGGGATGAGTTGTTATGATCCAAGTTGAGTTTTGCGGCCTGCAGTGAGGATTTCGGTTCATCCGGGAGCATCAGAAATGAAAAGGTTTCGTCATACCGCGGCGGCGGTCGGCGTGGTCTTGGTCTACGCCACGTTCAGTTGGGCTGAGGGCGAGTCGAAGACCGGCGCGTTCACCGAGACGTTCAAGATCCACTCATCAGCAAGCACCGTGCCCTCCATCATGAAGCGGTTCGGCGACCGCGGTGATCCGATCAACGAGTATGACATCGAGGATATTGAGTTCGACATCTATCTCCCGGAGAGCTATGACGGCAAGAAACGCTTTGGCGTGCTGGTCTGGCTCAGCGGCGGCCAGCCTCCGGATGAGTGGCGGCAGGCCCTGAAAGAGCACCGGCTGATCTGGGTGGCGCCCGACAGCGTCACCTACAGCACCCACGACTATCACGCTTACGGCATGGCGGTGGACGCGGCGGTCAACGCGGTGAAACGCTACCGGGTGAACAAGAAGAAGCTCTTTGTCGGCGGGACCGGCTACGGCGGCAAGATCGCGGTCCGGGTCGGCATCGTTTTCTCCGATGTTTTTGGCGGCGCCATGACCGTGGGGTCGTTGGATTTTTTCCGGCGGGTCGACACGCTCAGCGATGCGCTGATGCGTTATTCGGCGAGCTATACCAAGCCCACCGGCAGCCTCACCGGGGTGGCGCGCCAGAGCAGACGGTTCGTCTTCTTCAAACCCGAGAACACGAAGAAAGATTCACAGTTCATGTCGACCGTCATCAACGGGTTCGGCGAGATGAAGTTCCGCCACACCACCCTCATTGAGGTGCCATCGCACGGCGAAATGAGCGGCGAAAAGTTCGCGTCGGGGTTGGCGTTTCTCCTCGACTAGCGCCTCGAGCCCCGGGATGGTCATTCGGCTTGACGACGGCATGATTCGGCTGGGGTCATATCACCAATCGTGAGGGGAACGGACTGGGTGTCGCTGTCGCCGGACGCGATTTGCAGCTGATCTGCGCGGGAGAATCCGCCCATCAGCACCCCCGCCGACCGCGATGGCCGCCCGGGTCACTGAGCAAAATAATGGCCGGGATGTGCGGGGAACATCCCAACTTGCCCAGCCGCCTTGGCGAGACAGATAACGCCATATCTTGTGTCGGTTCGGCTTACAAGCCCAAATTTATAGTAAACAGTGAATCCCTGATTGATCAGTGGCGGCTTAGCCTAGAGCCAATTTCCAAAGGACCATGTTCATCCGACTTAAAAAAGATTTATCCCTTTTTGTGCTGATGCCTCGCTTCAACATCCAAGCGCACGGAGTAATGAATAACTTCAAGCTTCTTATCTTCAGTGCTGTGCTCGACGACGCCGCCCATCTCCACCACCTTAAAGGAGACGAACCTATAACCAGGATGGTGGTCGTGACCCGGTTCTGGCTTAGCTAGTTCCTTCAATGCCGAGGCCACAGCATCGTCGAAGCTGTCGTGAGAGTGACCTATGACTTGAATTACGTCGGAATGTTCAAGGTGATGGTCGGCTGGATGTTGCATGATAAATCCTCAGAAGTGGAATTTGCGTGGCTAGACCCAATGACTACTTCACTGGAATGCTAATCGTAAACGGTTAAATCACGATCCGGTTCACTCGCGCCGTCTTCATATGGCAGCTTGCACTCGGCGTACGCAGCATTCAGCCGATCAATCTGTTCAAGCAACCTTTGATGGGGGTTTCCTTGCGGATCGAAATGTGCGTCCGATTCTTAGAAGGCATGGAAGACTCCACAGGAATGCGGCTACGCCGCTGGCGGTTTACACCCCCCTCACGGGTGACCGCCGGCGACGGCACGACTGGCGACGTCGTCGAGCAAACGATGCGTAGTAGCCGTGCAGGGCGACCAGTTCAGATCCGACGGCCATCAGACGGCCTGCGGGGCCGATAACAGGGCGATACGCACAGCAGGACTTGCCGACCCGGAGCGGGTCAGCTAAGCTGTTTTGTCCTGCCGGTCGGGTCTCGCCAAAGATCTAGGCCGGCAGGCCTACCCGGTGGGTACGTCACCGGGCGTTGGGGCTGTAGCTCAGTTGGGAGAGCGCTTGTATGGCATACAAGAGGTCAGGAGTTCGAGCCTCCTCAGCTCCATTCGAATCCCATCGTATCAAGAAGTCTTTCCACATCTGATCCATTGTGTTGAGCCGAAGCGGGGCGGCTGCTCGCCGGGAGAGGACTACTTCATGCGATCGGTCTTGGCCGTCGGCCTTGTAGATCCTTCGCGGCGACGTCGGTATGGCCGCTGCCTTCGATTCACAATGACTTGGTCGGTCCAATCGACAGCGGCTCGCGGTGGGATGATTCGGATCCGATGCGCAGCGGAGTTTGTGCGACAGCGCCTTCGCGCTATAATCGCCGCGCTACCTCAATCGAACGTTATGCAACATGGAGTAAACGGGTTCGTTTGACGCCGGCGCGGGCTAGCCTGGCGGCCGGATGGCCCGGGGCTTCATCTGGTAGGCGTTCTTAATCTTGAATCGCGGATAATAAGTTTTTGAACAGACGGGGCCCCAACATCGACGCCGACGTCGCAACCCAGGTCGTGCGGCAATACCTGGACCCGGGCTTGACCGTGGTCCGGGTCGCCAAGCTTCATGGCGGCATGATCAACCGGGTCTATGTCCTGATGACCGACGGTGAGCCGGGGGCGATTGTCGCCAAGACCCATGACGCCCAGCGCGTCGAGATCTTCCGCCACGAAGCCGCCGGGTTGAGGTATCTCCGCGAGCACACCAACCTCCCGGTCGTCCAGCCTCTGGCGGTGATCGACCGGTCCGACGACCTGGACTTGAGCGGCCTGCTGCTGAGCCATGTCGACGCGGTCAATCTGTCCGACGCCCGCCTGAGCCCGCGGGGCATCATCGTGTTTCAGGAACAACTGGCGCATCATCTGGCCGAGCTCCACCGCCATACGCGTGACCGTTTCGGTTCGCCGATCGGCGGGGACGAGCAACCGCGCTGGCTCGATATGTTCGCCCCCATGATCCGGCACGAGTTCGACGTGGTGCGCGACCAGCTGTCCATCCGCGCACGCAACGCCATCGAGGATCAACTCGACCGCCTCGACCGCTGGCTCGACGACGCACCGCCGGCCCTCGTGCACGGCGACCTGTGGGCGACCAACATCCTCGTCGACGATCGCCATCCCGACCGTCCGGCCATCCAGGCGCTGATCGACCCCGCCCCCGCGTTCGCCGACGCCGAGTACGAACTGGCCTACGTCCGCCTGTTTAAAACCGCGGACAACGCTTTTCTACGCGCTTACGCTTCACGCCAGCCCCTGCGTCCGGGTTTCGACAGGCGTTGCCGCATCTATTGGCTCCACACCATGATGCTCCACGTCCACCGTTTCGGCGACCGCTACCTGTCGGCCTGCGAAGACCTGGCCCATCAACTCCGCAAACTGGCGTAGCCCGGCCGGTTCGGCCCCCACGGCCGCCCCTCCCCGCCTACGACCCGCACGACCTGTGAACGCCCCTTCAATGAGATCTTAATGGAGGCCACTTCAATCCGGGTTCCTGGTCGGTGGGCTTGCGGCCGGGCAAAATATTGCTAAAATAGCATCAATGGTGTCTCTCCTGCCGAATCCACCGGAGATCAAACCCGGCGTATCGCCGCGAGGCGACCGTCGTCGGGCGTTCGAGCGGTTCCATCGGCCGGGGCGCGTCCTGCGTGCGAGGCGTGTCGCCGTGGGGATCAAGCAAGTGGTCGGCGCCGTATGGGATGAAGCGTGTTGGCGATCCAAAAGCCAGGAAAACGATCACACCGCACGAGGGGGTGGTTTTGTCGCGTGACCGTCCCAATCTATTGATGGTGATGGTCGATCAGATGCAGGCGTTACTGCTCGATCATGAGGCGCCGATCCCTATGCCTCATCTTTCGGAACTTCGGCGGAGGTTGGTTCATTTCACCCAGGCGTTCACCCCGGCGCCGATCTGCACGCCGGCTCGGGCCAGTTTTCAACTCGGTGTCCCTGTGCACCGTCACGGCGTCATCGGCAACGACAGGTCGATGCCCAAGGGCATGCCGACGCTGGCGGATCGGCTGCGTGCGGCGGGCTATGGCACGAGCTACGTCGGCAAATGGCATCTCGATCCTGACGATCCCCGCGGCTGGCAACGCATGGTTCGTGATATGGATCTGAGGACAGCCCCGGCCGGCCATGAGGTGATGGCCGGTTCGACCGCGCCGCAAGAGGGCGTTGCAGCGTATGACGTCGACGATCATATCGACGGCCGAATCGCGAAGGCGGCGAAGCAGGAACTGATGCGCCTGAATAGAGTCGACCAACCCTTTGCGCTGATGGTTAGTTTCTTCGGGCCCCACGCCCCTTACTTTATTCCGTCGGATTGGCACGACTGCTTTGACCCCGAAGCACTACCGCTGCCCAACACGTTCGATGCGCCGTTCACGGGCAAGCCGTGCATTCAGAGCCGCTTCCGTTGCCGCGAGTGGGGCTCGCAGTGGGATGAGTTGAAATGGCGGAAAATCCGCGCAGCCTATTTTGGCTACTGCGCCATGATTGACGCGTTGATCGGCGGATTGCTCGACCACGTTGACCCCGCCGAGACCGCGGTGCTTTTCGTCGCCGATCACGGGGAGATGAACGGGCATCACCGCATGATCTACAAAGGCCCGATGATGTATGAGCCATTGGTACGTGTCCCGGCTTTGCTGGGGTGGCCCGGCGGGCCGGCGGGCCGTAGCGATGAAAGGCTGATTGATCTCACGGACCTGAGTGCGACGCTGCTGTCCCTCGCGGGAGCCGCTCGTGACGGCGTCGAGGGGCACGACCTGTCCGACGACGCGTGGCAGGGCCGGCCTCATGTTGTGAGTGAATTCCACGAAGCCAACTGGGTCAAACCTGTCTGCCGCAGTCGTCTGGCGATGCTCCGTGATCGGCGGTGGAAATACGTCTACAACGAACAAGACGTGGACGAGCTTTATGACCTCGCATCCGACCCGGGCGAGGTCATCAACCGGGTTTCAGACCCGATTTGCAAGGAACGGGTTGTCCTGATGAAGCGTGAATTGGCCGGGCTCGCGCCCTGGATCGATGAGGCTTCAGCACTCTGAGGAACTTGAAATGGATTCGAATATCGCATCATTCAGCGGTGTCGTGCCGAGTTTGGCGCAGGTGGCGGAGTTGGGTCCGCCGCGCAGTGAAATCGGCGTCGGTTGCCTCATGCCCTGGGCCGGCCGGCTTTACGTGCTGAACTACAATTCACACAAGGAGCGGTCGGGGCGCGGAGTGAGCCTTCGGCGGATCAAGCCCGACATGTCCATGGAGGTCGTGCCCGAGACGCTTGGGGTCGATGGCACATACACCAACCGATTTGTTCATCACGCGTCCAATCAGATTGTCATCGGACCGCACGTAATCGACGCGGAGCACCGGATCCGCACCGTGCCGGAACTTCAGCCGCTCCGCGTCTGCGGCGCCACCCGGCACCTGACCGACCCGGACAACCTCGTCTACGTCCTGTGTATGGAAGGCGAACTGTTTGAACTCAACGTGCGGACGCTGGAATGCAGGCAGATTTTTGATCTGCAGGATGAGATGGACACGCACGGCGAGGGCAAGGTCCATTTCAAGGATTGCTACTGCAGCTTCGGGCGGCTGGTGATCTGCAGCAACGAGTACCACGAACCCGATTGGCGCGGCGAACAAGCCCGCGGCCGGCTTGCCGAGTTCGACGGATCCGCGTGGACCATCCTCGATCGCAAGCCGTTCACCTGCGTTGCAGGCCGACATGATTTTGGGCAAACGATCTTTGCGACCGGCTGGGATCAGGCATCCGCAATCATGAAGGTCTTCACGAATGCGGACAAGAAATGGACAACTTATCGCCTTCCCAAGGCATCGCACTGTTTCGACCACAAGTGGCAGACCGAGTGGCCCCGCATCCGTGAGGTGGAGCACGAGCGGTTTCTCATGGACCACCATGGGATGTTTTACGAATTGAGCCCATGGGCCTACGGCGGCCGGGTCTGGGGAGTGCGGCCGATCAGCACGCATCTGTGGGTGCTTGGCGACTTCTGCACCTGGCGCGGCATGCTTGTGATGGGCGCGGATAACGCCTCGCCGAGCCACGGCCTGAGCCCCACCACGGCGGAGCCGCAAAGCGGCCTCTGGTTCGGCAAGACCGATGACCTCTGGGGGTTCGGCAAGCCCGCCGGCTGGGGCGGGCCGTGGTGGCGTACGCAGCCCCAGCCCGATGACCCCAGCGACCCGTACCTGATGACCGGTTTCGAGCACAAGTGCCTGCATGTCAAATCGCACGCCGGCGGGCCTGTCCGCATCACCATCGAGCTCGATTTCATGGGGTGTGGCGAGTTCTGTCCGTATCACACAGTTGACGTGCCTGCCGAAGGCTACGCGGCCTATACGTTTCCGACCGGCCTTTCGGCGCACTGGGCCCGGCTAACATCGGATGTTGCGGCCACTCTGAGCGCGCAGTTTATCTATACCTGAGCGTTTCGTATGGCCGACGTGTTCGCCCCGGATGGTGCAAACCTGTGGGCTTGATTCTTCATGCGATCCACTCACAGCCGCCGGAGCAGCACCCCTCCGGTATAGCACGCGATGGCCAGCAGCAGGAGCCACGGCGTCAGCGACGCCGCGGTCCGGGTCGGTTCGACGCCTAGCCGAATCGCTTCGGGCGCGAATGCCGGCAAGCTGGTAAACGCCGGATCGGGGCGGGCGGTGAGCATGTATTCGGCAGGATACGGGCGGTCGTGTTGAACGAGCCGCAGCCGGTTCCCCGTCGGGTCGTGCAGGCGAACGGTCAGGCGTTGGCTCTTGTCGACGTCGATGCGGGCGAGGTAGCGGCCGACGCCGATCGGCCGAACCTCAACCGACTCCGAACGCCCCGCGTCATCCAGCACCTCGGCCTGCCAAGGCGCCGCCAGGCCCCCGACGGGCTCGCTCTCCGTCGGCTCGGTGATTTCGATCGTCAGTCCGCGATCGGTCGCGAGGATCTGCACCTGCAACGCGTCAGCGTTGGGGCGTCGGACCAGGGCTCGCATGGCCTGAGCCCAAAAACCGCTGAAGCCCGGCCAGGCGAGCCACTCCCCGCCCCAGCGCGGCGTCAGGTCGCCGGTGAACGCCATGCCCTGTCCGAGCCCGTACGGATTGACCGCCAGCAGAGGATCGCCCGTGTCGGTAGTGAGCAGAACCTGGGCCGTGGGTCGAGCGCGGGTCATGACATAGCCCAGCGTAAAAGGCAATTCGGTGTTGGCGTATCCCGTCAGCAAGGGATGGTCGCCGACACGGACGGCCGCGAAGAGGTCTTCCTTGATTGCGGATCGTGAGGCCTGCATGGTCTCGCGGGTGAAGATCTGCGGCACGCTGGCGGGGTCCATGGTGAGGTAGTAACGGCCGCGGCCGATCTCGGCAATGTGGGACATGAGCGCCTGGTCGGAGCCAGGGCCGAGGGCGACGGTGGAGATGGTAACGCCGGCGTCGACGAGTTGCTGGGTGAGCCCGGTGTGGTCGGCAGGCTGACTGACGCCGTCCCCCAGCACGATCATGTGCTTGATGCGCGCCGACGCGGTGTCGAGCATCTGCCGGGCGGCATCCATCCCGGCGTACATGTACGTCCCCCCGCCGGCCCCGAGTCGGTCGATCGCCGACTTGATACCTTCACGGTCCGACGCCGGCTGCATCGGGGCGGCGACAAAGGCCTGTCCATCAAAACCGACGACGCCGACCTGGTCCTGGGGGCTCAGCAGGTCCACCGCGGCTTTCGCGGCTTGTCGGGCCAGCGCGATCGGTAGCCCGCCCATCGATCCGGACTTGTCGATCACCAGCACCATCGCCATCGAAGGCTTCTCTTTTTCCTGCTCAAAACGTGAGGACAACGGCAAGACCTCTTCGACCGCCGTGCGGTAATACCCACCGAGCCCGAAGCTGTTCTCTGAGCCGAACATCGCCAGCCCGCCGCCGAAGTCGGTCACGAATCGTTTGAACATGTCCAGTTGTGCAGGCGACAGGTCCGTCGCCGGCACGTCGGCGAGGATCACGGCATCGAACGCGAGCAACTCATTCAGCGACCGCGGCGCACCCTCGGCCGGCCGCACCTCAACAACCAGGTCCTGTTTTTCCATGGCGTTGGCGAAAGCTCGCATCTCTCGCGGTTTTTCGTGTAAAACCAGAACCCTGGGCCGCCCCGTGACGTGGACCGTCGTCGAGATCGCGTTGTTAACCACGAAGTGGTCGGAAGGCGCGGCTTCGGCCGCGGGTCTGGAAACCGGCGCGATCTCAGCGGTCCAGACGGTTCGACCCGGCGTGAGCATCGGCAGGTTGACTTCGACACGCTGGGGTTGATCGGCGACGATCTCGACGTTCCGCCTCGCGACGATGACGCCGCGGTGGACGATACGCAGTTCGGCCGGGGTATCGCGGTTACCGGCCACCTCGGCGGTCAGTTTCACCACCTCGCCCTCGTGGGCAAACGCCGGGCTGGCTGCGAACTTCGACACCGCCACTTCCGGGACCGACAGACCCGCCAGGGTCTGGTTGAAAACCTCGACGCCTTGTTGCTCAAGCTGCGCCAATGCTTCGGCGAACCCATCCGCGGTGGGGCGAGCGTCCGTGAACAGCATCAATCGTCCGGCCGCGTTGTCGGGTAGGGTCAGCCGCGCCGCCCGCAGCGCCGCGGGCAGATCGGTCCCTGCGCGGAACCGATCATCTCCGAGGCCGGCTTCCCAACGCTCGATCGCTTCGCGGAACTGTTGGGGGTTCGAGAAACGGCGAAGCTTCAGCCCCACGGCCAGCAGGCTGTAGCTGTCTTGGGGCTCAAGCTGTTCGATCGCCTCGTCGATCGAATCCAGCGCCGCCCGGGCGGACGCCAGATCGACCGATGCCGAGACATCCACCACAAAAATGGTGTGCAGCCGGTCCGTGTCGCGCTCGATCGTGGGTCGGCACAAACCCAGCACCAGGAGTACAACCGCCAACACGCGCAGGATGAAACTGCCGATGCGTTTGGCCGGGCTGCGGTCGGCCAACGTGTACGCCAACCCCAACACCATGAACGGTATCAGCAGCAACAGCCACAAAGGCCATGTCTCGGTCAGCGTCATGCTTCAGCCCACCTTCCGCCGGTGGTAGAGCATTTCCTCGGCTGAGATGACGAGCAGCGCGATCGCTGTGAGCCACATCCAGGGCGGATAACCGCCGGGGAGTTCGACCTCGGAATCGGTGGCTGCTGCAGTGACGGGTTCGAGCAGCGACTCGGTCGGGTGCAATACCGAGGCCGGTAGGTCGTAAGCGTCGCCAGGGGTTTGCGCGATGTGGAAACCGGCTTGCGGCAGTCGGACAGGTTGCGTGCTGTCGGTCGTAGCCCGGGTCTGGTCGGCGAAACGGATCTCGGCTCGCTCGCCGGGCCTCAACCCAGGGACCTGAACGTGGCTTCCGGTGGCGAACGTGGAGCGAGCCTCAGTAGTGCGTCCGCCCAGGTGCGTTGCCGTCGCGTACACCAAGACGGGGAAGTACGGGCTGAGCACGAAGTCCGCTGCGACCGGGTCGAGGTTGACCAGCAGGGTCACGGCGCCAGTGTCGGGGTCGCGCATCTGCCAGATCAGAGGAACGCCCGACACATCGGCGACCAACACCGCCGACCCCGCTTCCGCCTCGACTTGCCGCGCACCGTCGAAGCGGAGCGATTCCGCCGGGATGAACCGCAGCATCGGATGGTCCGGCAGCAGCACCCGCGGCAAGGACACGTCCAGCGGCTCACCCACCGAGGCCACTCCATCGCCTGGCGCGTCAGGCGCGAAGACCACCCGCAGCGGCGGGCCGGCCGAATCCGATCCGTGATGACTCACCGAGCCCCGGAAAATCGCAAGCTCGGCTGACTCGCCCGCCGGGATCAGGTCCATGAGCCTCCCGCTCCGGGCGAACGCCAGCACCGCCGTCTCGAAGAAGTAGCGATCGGCCGCGTCCACCGCGACACGCAGCGGCCGTGGCTCGGGCGCGCTGAGATAGGCCGTATTATCGAGCGCAAGCGCGTCGGGACGTGCTTCGCCGTTTTCGTCCAGCGTCTCCAGGCGCAAAGTGTAACGTCCCGCCTCGGCGTCGATGCCGTAAATCTGCGGCGGATTCACGCCGGGTACGATTTCAAGTGGGATCACTCGAATCACGATGCCGTCGGAGTCATCGGCGTTCCTGTCAGGATCGGAACCGACAGCCGTAAGAACCGCCTCGCCCCGCACCGTGTCGGGAAAGCTGGAGGCGATGCTGAACATCAGCGTCATGGTCTGACCGTTATTCGCAGCGACCATGTCCGCGGCGATGAACCCGATGTTTTCCGGGATAACGCCGCTTTTCTCATCGATGCGTACGGTCTCGATCCCGATCGGAGCCGAGGCGTTGTCGTTTTCACCATCGTGTTCGTTATCGTGTTCGCCGATGTGTAGTTCGGCCGTATCGACGGGCGATTCGAGATCGACGCCCACGCCGTCGGTCAGCAATATGATGCGAAGCTCGTCGCTCAAGCCAGCAAGTTGCCTGATGCTCATCAGCGCCGCATCGTCGCTGGGAAGCTGTCCGGGGGTGATCTCACGCAGGGCTTCGCGTAATCGACGCGGCTCGTCGGTCAGCAGCACGGCGTAGTCGAGCCGGTCATCGACCGTGGCGATCGCCGCGCGTCTTTGTCCGCCAAGCGAACGCAACAGCGATTCGGCCCGGTCGATCGCCGCATCGAAACGCGAGTAACCGGGCCGGTCGTCGCGAAAGTCGGCTGACATGCTCACGGATCGATCGATCAGCAGCAGCACATCTCGCGTATCCCCCTCGTCGAATCGAGGCCGTCCCGCCGCGAAGACCAACATGAGCGCCGCCAGGGTCAGCAGCAGCAGGCTCAATACGTCACGCAGCCGCTGCAACAACGCATTGGCTTTGCGTTGCGTCAGCACCGTGTCCCACAGGAAGATCGCGGTGACTTCCTGTCGACGCGGGCGAACCTTGAGCAGGTAGACCCCGACAAGCGGCGCGATCAGCAGCAGCCCCCAAAGAAAACCCGGGCTTAAAAAAGTCACGCGACGAGTCCCCCGCGGCGGAGCAGACGTTGCACGACTTCGTCGAATGACACGTCGCTGGTGGTGCTCACTAGACCCACCCCACGCCGCCGGCAGCTGTGGGACAGCGATTCGTTCCAGTCTTCGACCGCCCGGGCGTATGCGGCCGCCTCGGCCGGCCCCACGGTGACCCGGCGTGTTCGCCCGGTCTCAACGCAGACCAACTCCGCGTCGCCCCGCGGGGCGTACCCGCGATCGGTTTCGTTTTGCAGTTGCAGACAGAATACTTCGTGGCGGTAGTAACGCAGCAGAGACAGCGCAGCGTCGAAACCGCTGGGAAAGAAGAAATCCGAAATCGGCACAACCATCATCCGGCGTCGATGTCGAGCGACAAGCGTCCGACAGCCCGATTCAAGATCGCTGGCCTTGCCCGCGGCCTCGATGCTTTCAAGGGAGCGCAGAAGCGGCATGACCTTCGCTCGGCCGTGCGAGGTTTCCAAAACGGGCGTGATCGTCGACGACAACGCGTAGACCGCGACGCGGTCCAGCCCGCGCAGAGCCAGGAACCCCAGCGCCGCGGCGAGTTGTTTGGCGTAGAACAGCTTGGCTTGCATCGAAACGCTGGTGTCCAACAGGATCACGAGCGTCATGTCTTCCTCAAGCTCGAAGAGCTTGATCACCAGATGCTCCATCCGGCCGTACACTCGCCAATCGATCGCGCGGTGGTCGTCGCCCGGGTGGTATTCAGCGTAGTCGGCAAAACTCACGCCCGTGCCTTTGCGGGTTGTGCGACGGTTGGCCTGCAGCTTGCCGCCAAGCACGCGCTGCGCGAGCAACGCCAAGGACTCCAGCCGTTGAATGAATGCGGGGTCCGTCAGGTGCATGCCTCGGATCACCTCAGGCCCGTGATCACTTCCGCGATCAGGTCGTCGGGTCGGACGCCCTCGGCTTCGCCCTCGAATCCGAGGATCAAACGGTGGCGCATCGCGGGCGCAGCCACGGCGTTCACATCTTCACGCGCCACGTGGAACCGCCCAGCCAGGAGGGCCTTGGCCCGCGCGGCGGCGAGCATCGTCTGGGCGGCGCGGGGGCTGGCGCCGTGGCGTACGAAGCGCTTGACCGAGTCCGGCGCGGACGCGTCGTCCGGATGGGTGCGGCGCACCAGCCGGATCAGGTGACGCTGCACCTGCGCGTCGATCGGCACCGCCCGCAGCGTCCGCCCCATGTCAATCAGGTCTGCTCCCTGGCTGACCGGCTCGATCGTCGGAGGCTGCAGGCCGCCGGTGCGATCAAGGATCATCGAGAGCTCGTCCTCGCTGGGCAATGGGACATCGAGTTTGAAAAAGAAACGATCGAGCTGGGCCTCGGGCAGCGGGTAGGTGCCGTCGGATTCGACGGGGTTCTGCGTGGCGAGCACGAAAAAGGGCGGTTCGAGACGATTGGTTGTCCCGGCCACGGTGACGCTCAGCTCCTGCATGGTTTCGAGCAGGGCCGACTGGGTCTTGGGCGTAGCGCGGTTGATCTCGTCGGCCAGGAGCAGGTTGGTGAACACCGGGCCTTTCTGAAACTCGAAGTGTTTCTCGCCGCCGCGTTCGACCAGGATCATCGAACCGACGATATCCGCCGGGAGCAGGTCAGGCGTGAACTGGATGCGTCGGAACTCAAGCTGCACCGCTTTGGCGAGGGTCATGACCAAAGCGGTCTTCCCCAGTCCCGGCACGCCTTCCAGCAATACATGCCCTCCCGCGACGACCGCGATCAGGACATGTTCGACGATGTCACTCTGACCGACGATGAAACGGCGGATCTGATCGCGGGTGCGTTGGAACGTGTCGACAAATCGTTGGGCGGCGGCTTCGGCGTCTTGGGGGTCGTCAGACGTCGGCGGCGTTCCGGGGGCGGTCATGGAAGTCATGGAGCCAGCGTTTCCTCAGGGGTCTGGGGCAAAGATTCAAAGTAGGTCTTGACGCCTTCTTTGAGCGACTCGGGCACGTCCGGGCGATCGACGAAGGACTCCAGTTGCCGGGCGTGCTCGGCAGCGGGCGCGGCGCCGCGCCGGCCGGAGACTCCGGCGCCGGAAGAGGCTTCTTCGATGGTCGTCTGAGACGGCCCGGCGCTCTTGACGCCGGTGATCGCGTCGAGCTGGCCGTCTTCCGGAGTGAATTGATTGTTAAGAGAGTCAACCGAACCCGCGCCCGCTTTTTTTTGGGCGAAGGGGCTCTGACACTGCCCGGCGCACGCGCCTTGGCATTGTGAGAGGGTGCGCCGCATCTGGTTCAGCCGGAGACTGGCTTTGCGAAAAGCGCTGAGTTGTTGGAGTTTCTTTTGCAACTCGCGATTCGAGGCGTTGCACTGTCCCTGGCAATCCGAGAGCTTCTTTTTGGTCGCGTCGTCGAGCTTGTCGTTTTTATTGGCTTCATCCAGCGCTTTCTTGAGAGCGTTGTCATAATCCCGAGCCGCGGCGTCGAGTTGTTCGGAGAGGGTTGCCATCTCATCGGCCAGATCGCGGGCGCTGGGATTGGCTCCGGAAGAACCGGCCGAGGCTTTGAAACTCTTCGCGGCTTGCCCGAGGTGGGAAGCGGCCGCCTTGAGTTTCTCGAGCTGGGCCCGTTGTGTCTTGGCATCGGCCTTGGGGTCAGGCTGCTTTTTCTTGAGTAGCGCGGCCGCATCGTCATAGCGCTTCTGCCGCAGCGCCTCGGCCAACGCCATCGACGATGCGTTTTCCGACAACCGAGAAGCCGCTTCGTCCATGAGACGCTCTGCACGCTTCTGCTGCAAAGCCAGGGACCGCTCGGCCAACTCCTGCTCCATCTCGGCGTACTGGCGCATGAGGTCGGCTCGTTGTTCAGAAGTTTCGAGCCTCTCGGCGAGTTCCTTGAGCGATTCGGGATCGAGCAGTTCTCTTTCCAACTCTTCCGCTTCGTCGAGGTGACGCTTGACCTCCTCGCGGATCCCATGGTTAAGCTCCTGGCCGAGTTGAAGGGTGGCCGCGGCTTGGCGTTCAGCTTCGAGGATGGCGTCAGAGGGCGGGCGGAACCCCAGCAGGACCGCTAACAGCGGCAACACCAGCGCCGCGGCGGCTAACCGTCGAGACAGACGCGGCCGCAAGGCTTCGGGTTGAACCTTGGAAACCGCTCGCTCGGCCCATTGCTTCTGTAATGCGTAGAACCCACCCTCGCGGCGTTCGGCCCCAAACGTCCGAGCGGCGTTGACGCCGTCGGCCAGGCGAAATCGTTCGTCCAATCGGCCCGCCGCTTCCTGGTGATTGGACCACCGCCGCCAGCACCCGACCAGGAAGACGATCGCCGCCGCCAACGCCGAGACGCCATAAATCCACAGCGGCACACGGAGCCCCTGCACCGCGTACATCAGCCCCAGCGCCATCGCCGTCCCGCCGCCGATCAATGCCGACCAACACGTCATGTGGCGCACAACGCCGCGATTGAGATGACGACAGGCGTCATGCACGGCGTGATCGATCGGCGAAGGCTCCGGGTTGGCGCCTGAGAGCGGGGCCGGGTCTGGGGGGGAAGTCGGTTTGGTCATGACGACTCCTGAGGAAGCGATACGCTTGGCGTGAACATGGCCGAACTGTCCTGTTTATCACCTTTTTCTGCCGGAGGGAAGTGTTTTTTACGCAATTTTTCGAGACGGTCGCCGATCTTGGCGTCGGCGGGCTTCCAGTCTTTTTGCTGTGCGTCGGCGAGGTCGAGTTGCTTGTGCTTGACCAACCTTTCGATCAGCAGCAGCCTGTCCGCTTCGTAGCTTTTGTCGCCTTGCGTATCGGTGACGGCCTGAATGGCATCGTTCCACGCCGACTCGGCGGCGGCCTGCTTGCCCCGCGCCAGCGCGCTGGCCAAACCGATCTTTCCACGGGCTCCCCAGTTCGCGGTGAATCGCTCTCCATGCTCGGCCAACTCGTCCGCGTTTAAAAGCTTATCATCGAAAACCATGCGTTCGAGGACATTGCTGCTATCGATCGAAATTCCTGACGTGATCGCGCGCACGATCGTGTCCACGCGGCGTTCGGGGCTGATCGACGGTCGTTTCACGAGCTTGCCGAGCACATACCGCACGTCGCCTCCATGAGGCTGACCGACGTTGAGATGCGAGGGCATCTGGTCCCACCACGTGTCAAAGCCCGCCATGTCGGCCGCGGGGTCGAGGGCGTAGAGCACCACGAGCATGGCGAGATCACGGCGGTTGACATCGGGGTGCTGGATGAACTCGGCGGGCCGAAGCATCATGGCCCACGCGTCCCGCAGGGCGACGAGGTCCTCGGGTCCCGAGGTCACGTTGTCACGCTTCGGATCATATTCGAGGCAGCGGGTGAACAGACGCTTGAGTTGCCGGTGTTGGTTGCGGAGTTGCCAGCCGCTGTTGGAGCCCAGGCCCGCCCCGTCATTGATCGCTTCGATCTGGGCGATCACGGGGGCCGGATCGCCACGACGCATCGGGCCCACGAGCGAAGCATAGACGAGTTGCCGCTTGCTCTCGACGGTATGGTCATGGCCCGCCGACAGCGACGCGAGCGTGACGGAGGAGCAGGCTTCCGCCAGAGGCGCTTCGAGCAGGGACGCGGCCTGATCATCGCTCGCCAGCGTCAGCAAAACCGCCTCGCGCAGCGCGGGGTTGCGTATCGAAACCGACGCAAAACGTTCGGCCAGCTCGGCCAACCGTTCGGAACGGCTTGGCAGGCCCGCATAGGTGGACTCGAGTTCGAGATAACGCGGGTCTTGTTCGTCGTCGCTGATGTCGGCGAGACTGGCCAAGGCGGCCTCCGCCAGGAATCGCAGGCCGTCATCGTCTTCCCGGTCGAGCGCCGCGAGCAGCCGAGGCGTCGCTTCGGCGATGGCCGGGGTGTACAGGATGCCCCACACCCTCGCGGGGCGGGCGTCGGCATACGAACGACGGATCGCCTCGGCCGCCAGGTCGGTTCGGCCGTGCTGGGCAAGCAGCGCCCACGCCGCCGGGCACGTGGCCAGCCGGTGATTTTCCAGACGCAGCAGTTTTTCGACCGCGTCCTGCAGGTCCTGCCGCAGCGCCATCTCCAGAACGATCAGCGAGGCCCTCGGGCCGCCAAGTCCCGTGCGGCCGGAGACGACGTTATACGGATGAGGCAATGAGACGCGCAGCAGGTCGTTTTCGTGGGGACGAGCCTTGCGACTCACCACGTCGAGGTAGGCCTTGACGATCTGCGGATCAGTGGGCCGACCTTCTGCCGGGCCAACGGTCCAGAGCGTTTCCAGGAGTTCTTCAACGACCGGCGCCCTGACAAGCGTGGCCTCCTTGTTCAATGTCTCAATCATAAGTCGGCCCGCGGCGGCAGCGGTATCCGGCGGCGTGTCGCGGTTTAACACCGATGCGATCTGACGCAGCACTCCCAGCCTCGTTGTCACCGGCAGGCTTGGGTCGGCGGCCAGGGCAATCAGGTAGCGGTCGACAAACGCCAGGTCCTCGGCGAGCGCGGGGTGATCGTCATCAGCCTCTTTCCATCGCGCCAGACGCAGCGCCGCCTCGGCCGTGACCCAAAGCGAGCCAGGCTGCATCGTGTCTCGATCGGTTGCTTCCTCCTTCGCGCGAAGCTCTCCCAACAGATCGAAGCCCTGAGCGTAGTTTCGGGGTTGATGTCGGTCATCGGCCTCTGCATAGAGCGCGTACAGCAGGGGAGCGGCATGCAGGGATTCAACCGGCTGAGCGAGCTGTTCGAGCCCCGCCGCATAGCGGCGCGGTTGAACGTCTTGTTCCCCCGCGATCGGCTCGACGCTTGCCAGCAACTTGTCGAGCCGGTTCTGCGACGCGTGTAAGACCCAGGATTCGAGCCAGATCCGCGGTTCGGAGCGTCCAGCGGCATCGACGAAAAACGCCAGGCAGGCGAGGTGACGGGAGTCGTCTTCTTCACCGTCGCGGTAACTGTCGAGGATTTCACGCAGAAAGCGTTCGGAACTGCGGCCGTTGGAGTGGCCTTGGTTGCGTCGTTGCTTGAGGACTAATCCGTCCCAGTGGGCGAACAGTTCAAAGGCGGTATCGCCCCGACCTTCACGGTAGAGGCCCATGAGCAGAGTGGGCAGGCCCCGGCTCATTTCCCAGGCCTGATTGCTGTGGGGATCGAAGGCGCGGATGTCCAGGATCTTTTGGGCGCGATCGGTGAGCGTGTCGGCACGCGCCCCGCCGAGCAATTCAGCCAAGGCCCGGACCTTGGGATCGGCATCGGCGAGGCCGGCCTCCTCGATCGGAGGCAACGCCGCGAGGATCTCGGTCTGGGCCGTGGGGTCCATGCCTTCAATGGCGCCGTGATACGGCGTGAGTTTCGCGAGCGTCACGCCCAAATCTTCGTTGCGTAGTGCTGAAACGGTCAGCACGGTTCCGATCGTCTTAGGCCGTGACTCGATCGAAGTCACCGCCCGGTCGACGACCGGCCCCCACTTCTCCTTGTTGGCTTCAGCGGCATAACGACGGAGCAGATCGATGCCCGATCGGCCTTCGCGGCGTCCCTCGAAAACGTACGACCGGAACTCGGGGATATCCGCCAGCAGCTTCGAGCCCTCGAGTTCAGCGATGAGCGCCTCCGCCGGGTCCTCCGCGGACGCCGCACGATCAAGCATGTTGTCAAATACTTCATAGACCCGGTGGTTGTAGTTGACGTTGTGCGTGGCTTGAGTCGAGGCGGCGAACGGGGCAAGCTGGTCGAGCGCAGCCCAGACGAGCCGAGGGTTCTCGAAGGCCTGCGCCAGGGACTGCGTGTAGAGTTGCATCTTGCCGTTGAGCGAGTTCGGTCTCCAGCCTTGGTTGCTGAAATGCTTGTTGATCAACTCGACCCGCTTGTCCGCCGGGCCGATGTAGACGGTGGCGAAACGTTCGAGGCACTCGCTCGCGGCGGAGGAGCCGTCACGCTCGGCCAGCTCACTGGCGTACCGCATCATCGAAATGATCAAATCGTTCGAGCCATGCTGATCGCGTTTGACGACCTCCAGGAGGACCGGCTCCAACGCGATTTCGGGCCGCCCGTCATCGATCCAGGCGTCGATGACAGGACGCATCGCGGGTGAAGCCGATCCGGGCGGGCGTCGATTGAGTCTGATCCATGTTTCGACCGCGGCGAGGAACGTTTCGGGCGGCGCGGCGTGCAGGGCGTGGATCGCTTCAAGACGTTCGGCCTCGCTCTTGCGCCGTTGAGAGCGTAAGGTCTGGGCCACGGCCTCGACGCGGTCGGGTTGACCGTGGCGGGCGGCGTAAAGCGCTAGGGCTTCGGCGGCCGATCGAAGCGGCAGCACATCCGGCTGGTATTGGCGTGAATAAGAGTAGGAAATGGTGTGGACGCCGCCGCGGCTGGGCTTGTGTTGTAAGGCGGTTTCGATGTGGCCGATGTACTCTTCGAGGGGTTGGCCGCGCAGCTCGGCGCTGAGCGCGAGGCGGGCCGCCGCGTCGGGCGCGACGGACGGGATACGCAGCAGCGCCCCGGCCAGGCGGTCGTGAGCGACGAGACGTTTTTGTTGCAGGTCCACGTCGAAGATGGGCTTCGATTTGGCGTCATCATTTGCCCGAGCCTTGGCGTTGTAAAGATGTGGCAGCGATCGCCCGCTGTAGTGTTGATTGTTGGTGAGCCAGTGCCAGAGGTTCGTCGTCCAGTTGGCGGGTAACGATTCGGGGTCGTCAGACGCTTCGATCCAAAGGGCGGCCGCCTCGGCCAGACTCAGAACGAATAGCGGATCGTTGTTGGCCCGGTAGTGGAACTGCTGCACGAGCTGATTGCCGATCGACGCCATCATGCGGGAAGGCAGGGCGGACAGCACGGCGGCGGCGGCGGCCGGGTCGTCACGCTTCAGCTCGATCATGAATAACTGGCTCGCCGCCCCCGCGTCTGGCCGATCGGCCAGACTGGCCCGGTAAACCTCGGCCGCCCGGTCGGTTTGATCCAGTACTTCAAGGACCACGCCGAACATCACCCGCCGTTGCCCGCGGGCCTGGCTGCCGGGATCGGCCTCGGCGATCACCTCGTCGACCATGTCCCGGCTGCGCACCATGTTCAGCAGGTTTCGGGCGTCGGAATTCTGAAGCATCCACACGTTGCCGCCCATCATGTTTTGAGCCAACGTCTGGACCTCGCGGTGAGCGAGTTTCACGGCGTCTTCCCGCCGCCCCTCGGCCAGCAGGTCACGGATGCGGTCCGTGCCCGAGAGTGACCGGGTCTGGACGAACCCTCTCACCATGCTCGTCTGCGACGACGGCGCAGACGCCAGTCGTTCCTCCATCCGCTCGGCTTCCTCCTCAAGCCCCAGGTCTTCCAGCGCTTCGACCACGGCTGAGCGGTCTTCGTAGGTGACCGCTGACTGCCGCAGCCGCAGCGCTGCACGCTGGGCCGAGGACTTGATCTCATCGGACAGATCGTCGTCCGACGCCAAAGCATAAGCCACCGTCGCGCCATCGACGACCCGCCGGTCGGCGCGGCTCATCGGCAGATACGATGCGCGGATCAACCGTTTGGCCGCCTCGGCCGGGCTCCCTTCGCGGCCTTCCCACGCGGCCCGCGCCAGGAACGCATCGAGCGTGGGCTGCGGACCGGTCAAGATGGCGTCCAACTCCGCGGTCAACGTGTCGCCGTCCTCCGCCGCTCCCGCGATCAGGGCGCGCAAGAGCGGTGGGGCGTCCTGGGGAAGCTCGCCCAGCAGGGCTTCATGATCGACCGTGAAGGTCATCCCGTACATGTTTCGCTGGCCGCCCAGGACACCGGTCAACTCCCCGGGAATCGATGCGAGCGAGTCCGGGGGGAAGTTCAATTCCTGGATCACGCCTTGCCTCTGCCGCATCATCATGCGCATCTGTGCGGCTTGCCGGCCCGTCGCCCGTCCGGCGTTTCTTTCGCGATGCCTCCGGGTTTCCGCGGCGATGAATTGACCCAGTGCCGCCCAGTCTTCAGACTCCAACATGGAGCTGATGATCGACTGCATCAGCCAAGGTCGATATTGGCTGTTGGCATCCATCGCGAGATACCACTGCCGGAGCTTGGCCGTCAGCACGCGCCGCTGCTCGTCAGAGAGCGTGACAGACTGGCCTTGTTGGGGCATCGCCCCGGTGTAGGACGCCAGCGCGGGAATCATCAATTCGGTCGGCTCATCGATACGATCAAGCTGTTGCTCAATCCCCGGCCACATCTCGGCCGCCTGGGCGTCGTCGGCTTGGCCCAACAGCCCCAGCGAGGCCATCAAAGCCAGTTCCGGCCATTCCTCGGCAAACTGCTCGATTCCGTGTTCCAGCAACTCGGGGTCCAGTTGATCCCTTCCCCAACCCGCCATCATGATCCCCAGGGCCAGGACCGCGGGCTCATCACGATGCTTCTCGACGATGTCCGGCGTCAGCTCGACGCCGCCGTGCGGGTTGGAAGTCATGTCCATCAAGACGTGCGCCAAACGCACGCCCCGTCCCTGCATCGCGGCGGTCAATTCGTCCCGATAGGCTTCGTCGGAGTCTTCCGCGATCAACCGAAGATGCGCGATCGCCAGCGAATGGGCGTCGGTGTAGGAAACCGGCAGCGTGACGACCTGCGGCACACCCGATCCGCCGCTGTACATCGTGTGCATACCTCGTCGCCGATAGCTGGCGGCGCGGTGGCTGGCCCATTGCTGGCGGATCAACGCCATCGCATCGGCGGGCATCATCCGCTGGAGCATCTGGGTGTAGGCCGCGAACGGGTCCTGAGGCGCCGCGCCCGTAGAGGGCCGTTCCTGGTTGATGTCCAGGACCGACAGGAACACCGACGTCGCCGTTTCGGTCTGCAGCGATTCATTTAACGCCACACCATAGAGGTAGGCTAACCGGTAGTCGTCGGGCTCCGCCTCGACCCGCGGCGTCAGGAACGCCGCGGCAGATTCCCAGTCGTCCTGAGCCATCAAGGCATCGGCGAACCGCATGGCTTCTTCCGGCGTCAGGCTCCCGCTCTCCGGGTCGTTGAGCAGCGCCATCGCCCGGTCGGGCTGGCCGAGGTAGACATGTAGCGAAGCCAATTGCTGACGCACCCGGCCGTTCTGGTCCAGCGGCATGGCTCGCCGCAAGGTCGCGGCCGCCTGTTCCAGATCGCCCGCTTGTTGCTCGGTCCGCGCGATCGTCAGGAGCAGTTCCAAGTTCTCCGGCTGCACACGGGCCGCTTCCATCAGCGACGCCCGTCGTTCTTCGTACCGGTTTAGGACCCGGTAGACCTCGGCCAGCGCAAGGTACGGCTCGATGTTGTTGCGATCCTGATCGCGGCGTTGCTCGAATTGATGGATCAAATCCTCGCCCCGATCGCTGTAGCGCGTCAGTTCAGCCAGCTTTCGGGCCCAGGACAACTTCCCAGCGGTGGATTCCGAAGCATCGTACAAACGCCAGTAGACCCGCCGCGCGTCGGACTCTCGGCCCTGCTGCGCGTACGCCTCGGCAAGCGTGGACGCCACCGAGACATCATCAGGGAATTGTCGCGACGCCCGTTCGAGGACCTCGGTGGATTGTTTGTCCTTTCCTTCGCCTTCGAGCAGCGACGCCTGGCGCAGCCAGGGACTGATGCTGCCGGGCGACGCCTGTTTCCACCGCTCGACCCACATCAGGGCCTCGTCGATCCTGAGGTCTTTGGCGTACAGATCGATCAACTCACGCAGCAACACCGACCGTGTGCCGCCGGGCCGATCGACAAGGACGCGTAGTGTTTCGGCCGCCTGGGCGTAGTCGCCCCTTCCTTTCAACAAGCCCACGCGGGCGCGGATCAGCGCTTCGCTGTCGTCCCCAGCCTGCTCCAGGGTCGCGTCGGCGGCGGGGGTGTCGCCGCGTTGCTCGTGCAGATTCGCGAGCAGCCACGTTTCGCCGTCCGCCCGGGATTCGGCGGTCGCTTCGGTCAGTTCCCGGATCAGATCGTCGTCCAATTCGGACGCGCGGGCCACGCGAGCCGCGGTGTCCACGGCTCGCTCCAGAGACTCGGTGTCCTCGATCGCCCGCACCCACGGCCGCAACCATGGCGTCGCCGCCGCCGGCTCGCCGCTGCGCAACGAAACCTCCGCCAAGGCGCCAAGCACCTCCGGGTCGTCGGCAAAGGCTTCAACCCGTCCCAGCAGGGCTTCCTGGGCCGGCTGGGCCTGCCCGCGCGACGACAGTGCCCGAGCCGCATCGAGGAGGTCGGCTGAGCCGTCGGCCGTCTCGGCCATGGCCCGCCACATCGCCACCGCTTCGTCTTGTTGACCGATGCGGTACAGCAACTCGGCCAGCGCCTTGCCAGCTCCCGGGTCGACCGGGTTCCGCTCGGCGTGCTGACGCAGCAGCGCTTCAGCGGGCTCTTTCAATTCCAGTCGTTCGAGCGTCCGCGCCGCACGCACCACCGACGACAGGGAACCGTCAGAACCGTCGACAAACGCCCGAACCTGCTCTACCGCGTCCTCGTCGCGGTCTGCTTTTTTGTAGAGCCCCGCGAGCCGAAGCCGCATTTCGCCATCGTCCGGCCGATCGGCCAACAGCACCTCGATCAGATCAATCGCTTCCGGCGTTCGGTCCGCGTCCGCGAGCACGTCGGCAAATTCGCTGCGCAGCTCGCGATCGCCTGGCACGCGTTCCAGCAACGCCTTCCATTGTTCGATCGACTCCGCGGTTTCGCCCAGTTCAGTGAGCACCCTGGCCCGTCGCCGAGCCAGTTCGACGCGTCCGGGGCGCTCCGAGGAGAGCTCGGCTAATCGCTCAGCGAAACGGTCGAGTTCCTGATCCCGGCGGTACACCTGCTCGATCTGCGACAGGATCTGACGTTCGAGCCAGCCGCCGCTGCCGACCTGATCCAGCGCAGCTTCGTAGACCGTGATCGCGGCGTTTTTTCGTCCGGCCTGTTGCAGCACGTCGCCGCGCCAGAGCTGGCGGCCGACTTTTTTCTGCGGGTCCGCGGTGCGTTCGATCAGCCGGTCAAGGGTTTCGATGGCCGGATCAAATAAGCCTTCCTCCACCTGAATGACGATGAGGTTTTCGTAAACTTCGGGATCATCAGGGCGCCGCTCAAGCAGCTTGGCCCACGCGGCGAGCCCTTCGTCACGCCGGCCGATCCGCACCAGCAGCCGGCCCTGTAATTCGGCGATGTCCGCGGCCAGCGCGTCGTGAGGCCCGGCCGCGGCGGCGGACTCCA
Source organism: Phycisphaeraceae bacterium (assembly GCA_028277745.1). Classification (GTDB taxonomy): domain Bacteria; phylum Planctomycetota; class Phycisphaerae; order Phycisphaerales; family Phycisphaeraceae; genus JANQFR01. Next base: position 12,574 of record JANQFR010000067.1, on the reverse strand, counting down.
AGTCGGACAAGGCGGTCTCAAAGTCCAGTGTCGCCGCCTCGATCTCCGCCTTGAAAAACCAGGCCGACGCCTGTCCGGGGTGATGCTCCAGGGTTTCCCGAAATACTCGGATCGCCTCGACGTTCCGGCCCTCTCGCGCGAAATAGAAACCAAGGATGAGCTGGTCCGCCGGGTCGCCCGCCTCGCTCTGCCGCCGGAGAAAGCCCTCTAAGTCCTCCGCCGAGCGGTCGGCGAGCCACGCATCGCAGAATCGCTCGAAAATCAAACCCGGCTGCGGCGATCTTCTCAACGCGTCGTAATAGCGTTGAGCTTTCGCGGGCAGTTCGGCGGGCGAAACCACCCCGACCACTTCTCCATCGCTCGTTTGAGCCAGTGAAGAATCGGTCGCCACCCAGACCAAAAGGCTTCCCAAGGCCCCGATCACCACCAACGAGCGTAAATTCATGCGATTTTTCCCGAAATCTTACCCGACCCACAATTCAGACGATGCCACGGAATGATTGTTTCATCATACCGGACCAATATGTGTAAAAATGACTAATCCGGTGACAAATCCCCACTATTGAGACGCCGTGTGGGTTTCCTGAACTTGGCCAGACGCACCTGAATCCGGGGTGTTTGTCTGTCAAGACGCCAGGTTAAGCCGGGTCTTCACAGAACGCTTGTTCTGGCGGGGCGAGCGATAGGCAAAACTCTTCATGCCCAACCCCCCGGAGCGACGTTGCTTGGGGTGTCGAAAGAATCTCAGCCGCGACACCCGGCTCCCTTGGCGATCGTCGGCATCCCCCGGTAGCCGTCAGGGACGCACAGAACACGGCGGGCTATGCCTTGCGTACAAGCCTGATCTCTTGAATGGCGTTTGCATCAATCACCGGGACAAACGCAGTGAGACCGGCTTCGGCATGTCGGGCAGGTCGATCCGCCACAGGTTTGTAGAGATCGAGGTGATGGGAGCCTGTCCATCATGGATGAACGCGGTTTCGCTCCAAATGACGATTGGCGCTGATTCGGGCATGTTGAGGATCAACTCGTCCGCCGAGACGAAGCGCACCGACACCGCGGCGGGAGAGAGAAACTTGTCGGGGCGACCGATCACCGACCAGCCGTGTCGGATCGGGGTGGCAAGGATCAGCCGGCAATCGAAAGCTTCCATCGCGATCGGCTCGGACGCTTCGCCGGGCATCAGCCTCTGGACCGCGGCGGTATGCCAGTCGTAAAACAAAACGCCCTCGGCCGGCGTTGTCCATTCCTGACCATCGTCAAGCAGATCGGCTGCCGCAACATAATCGTCAAACCCAACGGCGCAGGTCACCGGCGCCTCGGGGTGAGTCAAGTTGAACAACGCAAACGCCGCGGCCTCATTCGGCAACGGCGCCACGGTCCGGTACGCTTCCGCCTGCTTGAATGGATTGAGGTAGACGCTGTCGGGAAGCGGCATCGCGGGAGCCAGAGGCCTCAGCAGTTTGCCATCCTGAAGACAAAGCGGCCAGATGTTGGCGGGGTCAAAGTCCGTCGGGTCGTCGGAGACGTAGATCGGCCCGCCGCTCATCGCCTTGGAGATCGCCATCGCGCGGCCGGCCAGCGGATCGTTGCTGTGAAACATGTCGTGGTCGCCCCACACCGTCGGGCCGAACCAGAGCATGTTGGCGAACGAGTTGTGCAGGTGCGCTTTGGCTCGCCAGAGATCGTTGACCTTGTAATCCTCGCTGCAGCGCGTCACCGCGGAATGCCGTGTGTTGAAGAGACAGACGCTGTTGTGAGCCATGCAGTTAATCAGGCCCTGGTCGTGGTGCGCACAAGCCGCTTCAAGGGCCTGACTGTTCTCAGCCGCCTGCCTTACCGGGCGGGCCACACCCTGGTATTGCTGTAGCCCCTGGGCTTGGTCATCCACCTTCACAAAGTCGAACCCTGCGGCCTGGGCGGCGCCGATCATCGCGTCATAGAACGCAAACGCATGGATGAAGCCTTCCGCCGGTTTCAAGTCGCCGCGTGGGATCGGAGCAAGGTGATCATTGAGATCGCCCATCTGATTCGCCTCTGCGATGGCCCGCCAATAGCCGTTGAAGTTCAGCCAGAGTCCGAACCACATCAGGTTCTCGCCACGCCGAGCCAGCAGGTTGCCCCATCCGTTGGGAAACTTCTCGGCGTTGGTCTCCAGGCTCAACAACCGCCGATCTTTGGTGTGGTGCAAATGACCGTCATCGAACAGGGCGTAGCGGATCGGCAGGCCCGACGTCTCGATATGCTCCAACGCTTCAAGCAGCATCGTTTCGTGAATATCGGACTTGTATTGCTCCCAGGTGCACCACCCCAGGTAAGTGAACATCTCGGGGTAAGTCTTGGCTGAACGGGGCTGGGTCGCCTTGCCGAGTTGAGCGTGTTGGAAGATCGGCCCCCATGCCCGCCGCACCGCGTCCCATGGGCTGTGGCCAACGCCCCAGGCGATCAGAGGCAGGTTGCCCTCGATCGGGGCGGTTCCCCAGGTCGAAACTTCCAGGTGCAGCCTTTGCTGGTGACTCGTGAAATACGCGACGGCCATCTCCCCCGCGACCGGCGCCAGCGCAAGGTGTCGGTCATCGGCCAGTCGCAGCAGCAGCAGTAACCCGCCGTGGGTCAGGTCGGTGAAATCGTCAACGCGCAACGCCTGCATCCGATTGGCGCCGCCGGGCCAGTAGCCGTTCGCCTGCCCCAGCGGGTCGTGTTTTTGTGAGCAGGCGTAGTAACACGCCTCACCGAAGTCGGGCAGTTTCATCGGCAGCCGCATCAGCACCCCCTGCTTATCCGGGGCTCCGGAAAACATTTTGCTAACAAGCCCGGCCCCATCAGTCATGTCTTGGCCAGTCAGTTCAAGAACCTCGGTCGGCTGGTTGCCATATGAAGGCTTAGTAGCGGCAGTTTGGCGGGTGCTGAGAGAAGAAGTCTTGTGTTTCATGGCTTTCTGACGAACGGGTAGGCGGCGGATCGGCCGGATGACTGGCCGGGCAAAAACAAGAATCCGGCCTCTTGCAATGGGAAACGTTTCCGATATAATCATCGTAAAGGTTTCCATCCCGCCGTCAAGGCTCTGATTCATATATGGGTAGACCGACTCATGCCCCATCGCACGTCTTTATCTGCTCTGGTTACCGCGATTACCCTGACACTGACCGGGACTCAGATTTCGCTGGCGGAGTCGGTTCACGCGGACTTTAACGATGTCCGCACCGGTCAATTGCGAGATCAAAGCGGCGGTGAAGGGTTTGAAGCCGGCTCGTCCTGGACGGGTGATACCGCGATGGTCCGGGTTGTGCCCGGTGACCTGAGAGCGCCGGCTGCGATCAACCACAACCTCGAGCAGGGCGGCAAAAGCCACATGCTGAAAATGACACACTCCGAGGGACGGGTGGTCCACCGCCCGCTCGCTTCCAGTCTCCGGAACGAGGTGTGGGGAACTTTCCTCATTCAGGTCCCCGCGGGAGGCGCAGCCGGCTTGGGATTCAACACCGGGTTAACCCACTCTACTTTCAGCGCACAGGCGATCATTGCTGAAGCCGACTCTGACAAGGTCGATCTGGTCTATCGGATCGGCGGAAAAGACAAAAAACGAGCCGCCGGGGCCATCCAGGCCGGCAAGCCAACACTGATCCTCTATCGGATCGTTTACAGCCCCAGAAGCCCGGATAAAGGGTTTGCTGCGTGGATTAACCCCGATCTTCTCGCGCCGCTGCCCAAGCCTGACCTTTTCTCTGCAACCATCGGCAACGGCAGCATTGACCGCATCACCGTCGGCGGGATGGGAGGCGGGCAACTCGACGCGATCCGTATCAGCAGCGACTCCGACGCTTTTACCGATGTCACGGGTCAGCCATTTGTTGCGGGACTGGAAGAGCCGACCGGCGTCGCCCCCTTGTCCGGCGCCAAAGCCATCTCGCCCGTAGCAGCCCCCATTGGGGCGTCCCCCGTTTCGAGTTCATTGACGCAACAAGTTGTCTTGTTCCATCGCACTCTCATCTTTGAAGGAGGACTCCTGTCATGCAGATTCTAAGACGATCTGTCATCACCCTTGCCCTGGGAGCCGTGTCGTGGACTGGCGTGGCGCAAGCCGCCTTGGTCCAGACGGATTTCAACAACCTCAACACCGGTGTGCTCAGGGGACAGACCGCTGCCGGGACCGGCATGACGGGCGACTGGTCATCCAATTCCGGCGTGCCGGACGTCACCGCTGCCGTGGGCGATCTCACCGCACCGGTCAGCACGGGCTTCGCGCTCACGCAAAGCGGCATCGCTGCGCAAGCGATCGTGCTTGACAACAGCGCTGAACGGCAGAACGGAGTCGATCTGACTGCCGCACTCACGGGCACGGTCTGGGGCAGTTTCCTGGTCAACACCAACGGCGGCGGCACCGCGGGCCTAGGCTTTAACAACCCTGTAAGCAACGCCAGTCTCGCCGACCGTCCCCGCCTGATGGCCTCGGGTACTGATCTGATCTTTAACGCGGGCGCCGGCGCCGACGTCGTCGCTTCCGATGCGTTGCTCAGCAGCGGCGACTCGCTGGTGCTTTTCCGCGTGGTGTTCGATGGCTCCACCGGCTTTACGATTGATGCCTGGGTCAACCCCGACCTGACCTCGCCCCTGCCCTCGGCGCAGTTGTCCGCATCGTCGACCAACGTCAATTCGTTGTCCCTGAGCCGCTTGGCCGTCGGCGGCGCTTCAGGCGTCAGCGGCAACTCTTACATCGACTTCATTACGCTTAGCGATAACGAGAACGCCTTTGAAGAAGTCACCGGTCTCCCGATCCCCGAACCGGGCAGCCTGTGCCTGTTCGGCATTGGCGTGGTGCTTTCTTTCAAGCGTTTTCGGCGATAAGGCTTCAGGCGTACCGGCAAAAGCCTGCGCATCAGCTCTTTATTTTGTTTCTGAAAGAATCAATCTGGCCCCTGAAGGATCGAGGTTCTTCCCATGAAACGCCAACACGCCTTTTCTGATCATGGTTTCACGCTGATCGAGTTGCTTGTCGTCATTTCGATCATCGCCTTGCTGGTGTCGATCTTATTACCGGCTCTGAGATCGGCACGCGAAGCCGCACGAAATATCAAGTGCGCCAGCAACCTCCGCAGTCTGATCATAGGCGCTCACAGCTATGCAGCCGACTACGACAATGCTATTGTCCGATCCCGCTCTCCGGCTGGATCTGGCACTGTGATCTGGTGGCAGCAAGCCTTGGCCGACCATCTTCAATTCAACGCGAACATCAGCGGTTCGTCCAACGTCTTCGACGCTGCGCCATGGGAAGGGACGGCCCTCAACTGCCCCTCTGCGGCGGAAGCTCCGACCATCGCCACCGACACCCGCCCTTATGGGTGCAACCCCCGTCTTCAGCCCGGCTATACCGTCGCCGGGGATTCCATCCCAGGCTCCGCCAGTCAGTATCAGAAGTTTGATGCCATTGTCGATCAAACAGAGACCGTGTTGTTCGGCGATGTCTCAACCAATGGCGTCCCGAACGGAACGACCATCAATAACTCACGGCTCGAATGGCGTTCGACGCTAGGTCGATTGCTCAAGGGGTCTCCTTTCTACGGCGATCCGCGGCACGTCAATGGCGCCAGCGCTAATTACGCCTATCTGGATGGACACGCCGAAAGTGAGAATTACGAATCGCTTCAGGCGATTATTAATGACGGCTCGTACAAAAGCTCTGAATCACGAATTTTCTGGTACGGCGATTTGCTGCCGTAATCCGCCTGACGGTATCGAAACAACCCAACACCCCTGCCCCATAAAACTGCCTTATGCTCCATGACCACATACGTAGTTGCTTCGGCCAAGGCCTATGGATCACGCCATGCTTCTGGCGGTGTGGCCTGGCTCTGTTGTTCATCGTCTGCGGCATCAAGCCTGTATCCGCCGATCAACCCCTTCCTCAGCCCGCGGCCGATCCATTGGGTGAAGAGATGGTGTTGATCCTCTCCGACGAATTCGACGGGCCCGCGCTCGACGAGAATCTCTGGAAATCGCTGGAATACGGCCAACTGGGGATGAAGCACAACACGCTGCGCGGGCCCGACAATCTGGAGGTCAAAGACGGAAACTTGTTGTTGCATGTCCGACGCGAAAGCAAAGAACACGACGGCCAAATCTCGGAGTGGACCGCGGGATACGTCTATACGCACAGCCCTATCGAAAACAATGTCTACATCGAAGCCCGCTTCAAGCCCGGCAAGGCTTCCGGCGTCAACAACGCGTTCTGGCTGGCTTGCGTGGGCAAGCCTCGACACACGTACCTGGACCGATACGAAATCGACATCATCGAGTCCCGCAAGGACGTCCGCCATGACGACAACACCGGGCACGGGCACATGGCGTGGCACGACTGGAAAACCTTCGGCTACATCATCCAGGACAACGGCAAACACAACCATATCGCCCAGGGTTTCGTCATTCCTCACACCTGGGATGACTATCACATCTGGGGCTTATGGTACGGTGAGAGCGAGTTTATCTTCTACCTGAATGGCCAGGAAGTCTGGCGCGGCGACACCCACCCACGGTATACCCATCAATGGCGCACCGGCGTTGGTAAATTTGATCACTGGTATGACAACGAAGAGAAACGCGCATACGGCAACTTTGGGCAAGACGACTGGTCCTACCTGGGCGGGTACAATGGCGACCGGATGCATATTGTCTTCAGCAACATCCCGTGGGGTAGCTCGTGGTCACCGCTGACCGACGACGCTGACGGCGATGTGATGGCGGTTGATTACCTGCGCGTGTATAAACCCAAGCGCCTTTTAACCACGAAACCTGTTCAACGCGTTGCTCCGGAGACGCTCACTGGCGGCAAACCCGTCGCGCTTGACCAGGTGATGCCGATCCAGAACGATCATCCGTGGTTTTTCAGTTTGCCGGTGCGTAAAGAGGCCGGCGCACAAATACACCTCGATTTCGAAGACGCCAACGGGGGCCGTATCTTTTCCGTCGGCATCGACAACGAGAACCATCTTCTGGCCGGCTTCAAGACACAGGCCAGCACCGCAACAGCTTACCCGGCCTCGGAAAACACCGATCCGTTCTTCGAGGATAATAAAGACTACCTGTTGGTCGGCCGGGTTACGCCCAGCCGGCAGGGCGGCAAGCCGGCGGTCAGCCTGAGCGCCTTGCCCCTGCCGCTCCAGGACATTAAGGAACCCTACTTCTACCGCAATGTCGACCGTCACGGCAACACAAGTTTCAGCCAGGGCTGGCACATCAATCAGAAGGATGACTTGCCTAAGCCCTCGGATATCCATTCGGTCCGCTTGCGTCGTGGGGGCGTCGGCAGCGCTTCGATCGATGATCTCAAGATCGGCGTCTCCTACCCGAGTGTGTTGCCGCGCGATCATCATGCAGACGCGGGGGATACGCCATGAGCATCACAAAGAGTAAATCCAGCAATGTTGGCATCCGTGAGCTGGCCAGGACATTGAACCTGAGTATCGGCACGGTTTCACGCTCGCTCAACAACCGCTACGGCGTTAACGCCGAGACGCGAGCCAAGGTGCTCGAAGCCGCCAACCGGCTTGGTTATGTTCCCAACACCGCGGCGCGGCAGCTCAAAGCCCATCCGGCGTTCCAGATCGGCCTGTTGTTTAATCCTTACTACGGACCTCACGGCGAGGTGAATCCTTACGCCACAGAACTGATCAAAGCACTCAAGCAGCAAGCCGCCGCCCAAGGCCTTGGCGTCACGGTGATCGACTACACCGATGACAACGACCTGCAGCAACAGTTCGACACGGCGTCCACCAACGTCCCGGTGCTGCTAGGCGAGTTCCCGGATTCGACCCGCCGGAAAATCCATGAGTTGGACAAGCCCTGTATCAGCATCCAGCACAAGAGTGACCTTCCGAATCAGGTTTCGATTGTGCCTGACAGCCGGTCGGCCGGTGAAACCGCGGTGCAGTACCTCGCCGCAATGGGGCATGAGCGGATCGCGTTGATGACCGGACCGCGCCAATCGCCGCACTTCCATGCAATCTATCAGGGTTACCATTCAGCCATGAATGAGTTTCACCTGCCTATGGATCACGACTGGGTCATCGAGTTGGACCGTCAGCAGACCAACGCCGAGGGCTCTGAGGAAGCCACGGCCAGCTTACTCAAGCGCGACCGGGGCGTCACCGCAGTCATCTATGCCTCGGACTGGTTGGCGATCGGCGGGATCGAAGCGGTGCGTGCTGCGGGCTTGCGCGTCGGTCAGGACGTGAGTGTGACCGGTTTCGACAACCTGCCGCGAGCCGCCGAACTGACTCCGCCGCTCACCACGTTCGACCTGCATTGGCCGGCCGCGGTGCGGGCGATCATCCGGCTGACTTTCGATCTGGCCGCCGGCAAGCCGCCGCGTGACGTGACCGACAACCTGTTGTACCTCAACGCCAACCTCGTCAAACGCCACACCTGTGCATGTCGGCGTCCGAAATCGGATTGATCTTGCCGTCCCTCCCCGGCTTTCTCTTCTTTACAGACGTCCGCAAAACCGCCCCTGGATCAGGATTTCCTGAGAGGATCACGGAGAACTGGACATCAACAAAAGCATCTCAATCGATGAAACAAGATCTAACCGAAGTGACCGGAATTACTTATTGATTTCGGCCATCGGTCCGGCGTCGACATCAAGGAAATTCTCAAACTCGTCGGGCATGGTTTCCAGGTAACCACGCAGCAAGGTTTTCATCTCAGCGAGCTTCTCGGCGTAGGCCGGGTCATCGGCGAGGTTTGTGCTTTCCTGTGGGTCTTTGGTCAGGTCATAGAGCTGGTCGGCGTCGAAGTAGTTGTCGTACCACGCTGCCTGGGGGTTGCGCTGGGTCCGCTCGAACCACGTGCCGCCAGGGCCCATGCCCATCTGGTGGTAGCGGGCTTCGGGGTCGAGGGCGTAGCGCGGGTTGCCCTCGGTCCACGGGTGCTGGATACGCATCTTTTCCAGATCAGCCTTGTGCTCGGCCAGACGCTGTTCCCTCGTCCGCTGCAGGCTCGTGGGGACGCGGAAAGCGATGTACTTCCACCCGGGCGTCGACACCGAACGGGTGAGGCCGATCTCGGAGTAGGCGGACGCGTGGGTCGCGTCGGCGCGGCCTTCGACCAGCGGCATCCAACTCTTGCCGTCCAGCACCATGCCGGCGGGCGGCGTGACCCCGGCGATCTCAAAGAAGGTCGGGGCGAAGTCGGTGTTCTGCGTAATCGCGTTCACGGTCTGCGGCTTGATGCGGCCGGGCCAATAAGCCAGCGTGGGAGTGATGAGGCCGCCCTCGTAGGCGGTGCCCTTGCTCCGGTCGGCCATGCCATGATCGTTCATGTAGACGACCAGCGTGTTTTCAGCGACCCCCAACTCCTCGAGCTTGTTGAGCACCGCCCCGATGCCGTCGTCGAGCCAGGTGGCCTTCGCCAGCGCGTGATCGACCCCCGCGGCGTCAAGCCGTTCGTAGATGCTCTCCCGCGACGGCATGATGCCGGTGATCGGTTCCGGCAACAACCCCTCCCCGCTGATGCGTGGATCGGCCTTGAGTGATTCATTCACGTCGGGGATATGAGTCAGCGTCGGGGCGAAGTACAGGAAGAACGGGCCGTCTTGGCTCTGTTCGATAAAGTCCAGCGCCGCCCGGGTCAACCACTCCATGTTGTGCTGGTCCATGCCGGTGTGGCGCAGCAGCCGGTCGTCGTGCAGGTTGCCGCGGTAGGCCGCGTCGGCGTAGTCGAAGCCGTAGAAACGGATGCCCTCACAAATGTTCTCGTGGTTGAACTTCAGCAGTTCGGCGATCTTCGGGTCTGAAGGATCGCTTCCCGCCGGAGGCATCTCGAAGGGCTTGCCCACGCCGTTGACGTGCCACTTGCCTACGAAGCCGGTGCGGTAGCCATGGTCCCGCAAGACGCGGGGCACATTGGGCTGGTCCTGCGTAAAACCGATGTTCCACAAGACCCGCCGAACCCCCTCGACCGTGGTGTCCTTGTTGAAGAAGGGCAGTTCGCTGCGGCTGGCGAACTGGCCACTGAGAATGGTGTAGCGGCTGGGCGAACAGACGCTGGAAGCGACGTAGTTCCTGTTGAACCGGGCGCCCTCGACGGCCATACGGTCGAGGTTCGGTGTGAGTGCCTTGCCCTCCAGATAACCCAGTTCGGCGTTCGCCTGGTCGTCGGTGAGGATAAAGACGATGTTGGGACGACGCTCTGGCTTCGAATCTTCCTGATTATCAGCCAGAGCGTGGGCCGCCGAACACGCCGACACGAGCGCGACGCCAGCGGTAACCAACCTCCTGTAATCTCGGTGAAATCTGTGGCAAAACGGCAACATGAGTCCATACCTCGCATCGTGTTGGAAAGCAGTGAATACGCAGCGCCCAATGACTGACTAGGCGCGGATGTTTCGGTTTAGGCGTGGCTCAGAAACACGGTCTGGTTTCCGCAGGCGGCTTTCGATGCTGTGCACGCCGCCGCGTCGTAGACGGAAGAGATATCGCCGTAGATTAAATATTTTATCACAGGAAATCAATCGGGTTTGGCGGTGGTGACCGACTTGGGCCAAGCGAGCAATGGCTTTCGACGTCTCGCCGATTTCTTCCATTCGCGAAGGCGTAGGTGACGGAGCGAATGGCTGTGCCAAGTAGAGTGACGCGATATCTCCCCCCTGCCTCGCAAACCCATCCCGACACCATCGACTGGTGGGTGCTGGAAGCGATTTGAGGAACACAATGCCCGTGACAAGCAGAAGTCACGGAAGTGACCCGCACATTACGGCGAGCCCATGTTCGGTCCATTGGGACCCGCCTAGAACAGGCCTACATTGCGGCCCACGACCAGCTCGGAACGCCAAAACCCTGAAACATCCTTAAGATCATTTTCAGTAAAGGCTTGGGGGAATGACCGGGGTGGGATTCGAACCCACAACCAGCGGCTTAAAAGGCCGGGCGGAAACATATCCAATACGTCAGAAAACGTGATAAATGACGATCCTGCCGGAGATACCGCCAATACCTCACAACTGAATACCAACCGAACAGGTGACTGTTCCGCAGCACCTGCGTCCCCAAATTGTCCCCAAAACGACGCACGGTTAATGGCGTTGATACGCCGGTGGCCGTCGCTTCCGCATTCGGTTCAAGCAGAAGTGTTGGCCATCATCCATTTCCACCCAACCGGAGAAACCTAAAAAACCTGCCTGATCCGCCGCGTCGCCGCTCACCCCCAATCGGCGGCGACGCGGCGGGGCGGGCAGGTTGATCCCCTGCCTATCCGGCGCCGAGCCGTGTCACCCACGGTGGAAAGGAATCCGCACGATGAAGACTGACCACGATCTGCTCTCCGAAAACGCGCCGCGTGCAGCGGCCGGGGGCGAAGACGCGGGGTCGCGGCCGGTGGACGCGACCCCGGCTTTGACCCCGGCCGCCGACTCGAACGGGCCGCCCCTCCCGGTAACACGAGGCTCAAAGTCACAACCGGTTGAAGCCGGTATCGATTGGTTCCGCGTCGCCGGTCCGTTGATGAACCTGGATCAGGTCACCCAACAACTCAGCGCACATTTCGGCCCGAGCCATCCCCGGAAGGGGATGTGGTTCTACGACGCCGGGCGTCAATGGGACGGCGGCGTCATGGTGCTGCACCATTTCACTGACCGCGACGAGCCGGGCATGTGCCTCGACCTCCCGGGCAAGGCCCTGGCCTCGCTCGATTTCGACCAGGCGATCCAACTGATGCGGGACATGATGTGGGGCCGCCACGCCACGCGGTTCGACCTGCGTCTGGATTTCGGGGCCGATCACGTCGGCCTGATCGATGACGTGTTGCACTCATGCTTGAGAGACGAGTTGTGCGGCTGCCGCACTTGGGAGCTGCGTGAGCCGCGCCGCCAGGACGGCCGGATCCTCGGCCGCGGCGTCAACCTTGGCCGCCGGGGTAAGAACGGCTCAGGCCGGTACGTCCGCGTCTACGACAAGGGCCTGGAGACGGGCGAGAAATCGCCGGGTCAATGGGAGCGTTGGGAGGTTGAGTTCACCGGTGTCTGCGCCGCCGAGGTGTCCGAAACGGTGCTGTCGAGCGAAGACCCCACTCAAGAGATCGCGCGTTACGCGCTGGGTGCGATCGACTTCCGGGTGAATACCGAGTCGCGCGAACTGGCGCGTCGGCCACGATCGCCTTGGTTTGCGCAGCTGCTTGCCGCGATCGAACCCAAACGGGCGAAGAAACAACGCCTGCCCACGAGCTACGATCGATTCGCGGGCTGGCTCCGGCGGTGCGCCGCACCCACCTTGACGGCAATGGCTCAACATACCGGTGAGCGCCTTGGAGAAGTAATCGAATACTTGGCTACAGGCGTTCGGCCCAACAATTCATCGCCGCAAATGATGATCGTCAGCGGATACCTGAATGAGAAACAAAGTGGCCGTGCGGCCCGGTTCAATCAGGAATAACCATGACATGACGTGCTTAAAAGGCTTGCAGATAAAAACAAAATCACACACCGACATTTTCACATTTGTGCGCTTGACATTCGGACGCCCGCGCGTGAACCTACGTCCATCGCCGTGTGGTTCGGCGATGTAGTGAAGGGTCCGGGTGATGGCGT
>JANQFR010000051.1 GCA_028277745.1 Phycisphaeraceae bacterium | reverse complement strand
CGCAACACACGCCGACCGATCCGCGGCCGGCGCGTGTCCGACTCGTCCCCTCCCGTCTTTCTCCTCCAACCGATATCCCTCTGGTCCGGGTCTCTTTCGCTCGGGGCCGACCGGGGTCTCACGCCGATCTTTCCCGTTTCTCTCTACTCCGCGCCGGGCGACGGCTCTTTCCTCCCCCCGCCCCGCCTCTCCCTTTTCCGATCATGGCCGGCTCTCCAACCGGCCGCTCTTTTCCTGTGTCCTTCCGGGCGACGCTCAGGTATTTGGCAAGCCCTGTGCCAATGGCTAAAACTGGGTCAATTATTTTATAAATTTATATATTATAATAGTTTAAATCTATAAAAAGCGGTATTGTCTTGACGATGATTTACGTCCGGTTGTTGCCTCGCGGCAACATCGGGCGTGGCGGCGCGGCCCCAACGCGTGTCCGGGGGGACAGGCGGAAAAGATTTTGGCTTTCTGGGGTTTTTCATCTTGTGTCCCGGATCGATCGCGATACCATGTCGCGCGCCGCGGTCCTCCCGGCGTTGGAACCCCCTTGTCATGCCGTCGCTCGCCCTGCCCGCCGCCCCTGCGCGGCCGCACATCCCTGCATCGCCCGCGGTCCAGCACAAACACCGCCTCCGCGGCCAGCTTTCCCGCGTCACCCTCGCCTGGGTCTTCGGGTCCATCTGGCTGTTCACCATCTCCGGCGCCGCGATGACCCAGTTCGCCAAGGCGCTGGGCACCCCCGACTACGCCTTCGGGATCCTCGCGGCCCTGCCGTTCCTGGGCACGTTCATGCAGATCCCCGCCAGCTACCTCCAGCAGCGTTACGGCTGGCGCAAGCCCCTGTTCATGTTCACCGCGGTGATCGGCCGGCTGATGTGGGTGGTCGCCGCCGCCGTCCCGTGGTTCATGCCCGACGCCCGCGCCTGGTGGTGGCCCACGATGACGCTGGCGCTGCTGATCTCGTGGCTGACCCTCCAGTCCTCGGCCCCGTCGTGGATGAGCTGGATGAGCGACGTCATCCCCCGGCGGCTGCGGGGCCGGTACTTCGCCCGGCGTAACCTCATCGGCCGGCCGATCGGTATGCTCGCGGCGCTGCTCGTCGGCGAGGCCCTGGACATGGGGCTCCACGTCGCCGGGCACCAGCCCGACATCATCCTCAAGATGACCTCGGCCATTCTCGCCATCGGCGGGCTGCTGGGGGCGATGGACATCCTTCTGTTCCGCAAGGTCGACGACCCCAATCCCCCCAAACCCAAGCCCGACGCCGCGTTCTGGAGCACCATGCGCCGGCCTCTGCACGACGCCAACTTCCGCGTCTACCTGGCGTTCAACTTCACCTTCATCCTCGCGATCGGCTTCATCGGGCAGTACCTCTGGCTCTACCTCTTTGACGTGTGCCACTGGACCAACCGCAAGGCCAACCTGCTGGCCATGGTGGTCCCCCTCGCCGCCACCATGCTGACCTACCGGATGTGGGGGCGCTTGATCGATCGTTTCGGAAAGAAGCCGATCCTGCTGATCACCGGCGCCGCGATCAGCTTCGGGTCGTTGGGCTGGCTTTTGGTCACCGAACACAGCCTCCTGCCGGGCTACGCCCTCATCCTGCTGGTGATGCTCTTCTGGCCGGGCATGGAGATCGCCAATTTCAACTTCATCCTCGGGATGGCCGGCGGCAAGGACGAGCACGGCCACGACGTGGGGCCCGCTTACGTCACGCTCAACTCGATCGTCATCGCCATTGGCGGCGTGCTCTCGGGCCTGCTCGCCGCTGTGGTCGCCCGCTATCTCAAGGACATGCAGTACATCCTGCCGCTGATCGGCCTGACGCTGACCTACCACGGCGTCCTGTTTTTGCTCTCCACGGTCCTCCGCCTCACGTCGCTCATCTTCGCCGCTCGGCTTCACGAGCCCAGCGCGACCGGCACGCGCGACGCGTTCCGCTATATGACCACCACCCTCTACTCCAACGTCCGGCAGGCGGCGCTCGCCCCCACCGCGGTCGTCGGCCGGCTGACCCGGTTTGCGTACCGGATGAGCTTCAGGCGTTGAGCTGCCGCACCTGAGTCGGGCGGTCGATCCGGTACCGGCGCCCGCGCCAGCGGATGGTGCGGCCCGCCAGCGCGCCGGCCATCATCAGCGCGTGCAGCAGCATCCAGCCCCCGGTCAGCCATCGGTCGACCTGCAGCGTCGCCGCGTAACGCCGGGGCGCCTCGTCCCCCAGCGCCCCGCGCATCGCCCGGCGGCGATACGACGCCCGGGCCTGGTGCAGCGCGAACACCACGGCCATGGTCCCCGCCGCGATCATCCACCCCGGCCGGTGCGGCTCGAAGACCAGCCCCAGCACAAGCACGGCCCAGGTGCTGAGCATCGCCAGGCACCACACGCCCAGCGTCGCCAGGCCCGCCGCGTAGACGCCCGGGCGGTGGGTGCGGGTGATCAGGTACTGCCGCCGCGCGAAGCCCAGCAGCCCGCCCAGGGTGAAGTGGACCGGCGACGCGACCACGCATTGATGCACGAACACGACGTTCAGCCCCAGGTCGTGGCACATCGCGCTGAGCTGGTAGTCGTCGCTGAGGGCGCCGTCCCAGTAGTCCTCCGCCAGCCGGCCGCGCCGGGCGGTTTCGGTCCGCACCGCCATCGATCCGCCCCAGGCGTACCGGAACAGGCCGGTGCCCGCGAACATCATCACCGACGAGTTGATCACGCTCGCGGCGTGGGTCCACAGGGTCGCGCGTTGGCCGGGTTCGGGCACGAGCCAGCGGTAGCCGGTCGTCGCGCCGGTCTGCTCGTGGCACAACGGCCCGACCAGCCGGGCCAGCCAGTCACGGTCGGGGGCGGCGTCGCTGTCGGCGAACGCCCAGGCGGTTTCACCCCCGCCGGCCTGTTCAAGGTGTTCGATCGCGGCGAGCTGGTTGTGCACCTTCTGCCCGCGCGTCGGCGGGGCGTGCCCGGCGACGATCAGCGTCACCTTCCCGGGATGTCGGCGGCGCTGCTCTTCCAGCAGGGCATAAGCCGGGTCGTCCTCCGACTCGACGACGAACACCAGCGTGTAGTCGTCGTAATCCTGCGCGCACAGCCGATCGAGGTGGGCCTGCAGGCCGGGCTCGACGCCCTTGAACGGCACGATCACCGCGGTGCGCGGCCGGTGGTTAAGGAACGTCTGCCGCTCCGCCCAGGCGTATCGCCGGGCGAACTTGCGCGCCTGCATCGCCGCCCCCAATGACAGCGTGATCCACGCGGCCATCAGGAAAAACGCCAGGATCCACAGCGTCACCAGGATCAACGGCGATCCTTCATCAGACGGAAAGGAGTGATGCGCCCGTCATCGCGTCGGGCTTGGCCAGCCCCATCAGGTCCAGCGCCGTCGGGAACACGTCCGCCAGCCGGCCGCCTCCGCGCAGGGGGGTGTCGACGCTGAGTGACGGGTCGACGACGATGCACTCGACGGTGTAGAGCGTGTGGGCGGTGTGGGGCGCGTTGGTCTGGGGGTCGAACATCTGCTCGGAGTTGCCGTGGTCGGCGGTGACGATCAGCTTGCCGCCGCGCGCCAGCACGGCCTCGACGATCTGGCCCACGCAGCCGTCGACGGTTTCCGCGGCCGTGATCGCCGCGTCGAGCTTGCCGGTGTGGCCCACCATGTCGGTGTTGGCGAAATTGACGAGGATGAAGTCCTCGCAGTCGTCGGCGTTCACTCGGCCCAGCACGATGTCGCGGATCTCGTGGGCGCTCATTTCCGGCTTGAGGTCGTAGGTCGCCACCTTCGGCGACTGGGCCATTTTCCGCGACTCGCCGGGGAACGGCTCCTCGCGGTAGTCGTTGAAGAAGAACGTCACGTGCGGGAACTTCTCGGTCTCGGCGCAGCGGAACTGGGTGAGCCCCTGCTCGCTGAGGTAGGCCCCGCCGATGTGGTCCATCTTGGGGGGCTTGACGAAGGCGACCGAGAGGTTGGGGAACTCGGTGAAGGTGGAGTCATAGGCGGTCATGCAGACGTAGCGGATGTTGAGCTGCTCGCCGCGGTCGAAGCCCTGGTCGCCGGTGTCGGGGGAGGGGGGGACGTTGCCGTGGAAGTCGGGCTGCATGAACGCGCGGGTGATCTCTCGGGGCCGGTCGCCGCGGTAGTTGTAGAAGATGACGGTGTCGCCGTCGCGGACGCGGGTGGTTTTCCAGTCGCCGCCGACGGTGCGGGGGGTGACGAACTCGTCGCCGTTCTGGGAGTCGTTGGTGGGCTGGTCGTAGTAGGCCTGCATGGCGGCGTCGGCGTGGTCGAAGTGCTCGGCGTCGGCGCCGTCGGTGAGGAGGCGGTAGGCCTTCTCGACGCGCTCCCAGCGGTTGTCGCGGTCCATGGCGTAGTACCGGCCGACGATGGAGGCGACGCGTCCGACGCCGATGGCGTCGCATCGCTCTTCGATCTGCTGGATGAATTGTTTGCCGGTGAACGGGCCGGTGTCGCGTCCGTCGGTGAGCAGGTGGAGGCAGACGTTCTCGGCCGGCACGTTGCGTTTCCGGCACAGCTCGACGCAGGCGTAGAGGTGTTCGAGCAGGCCGTGGACGCCGGCGTCGGAGGCGAGGCCGACGAGATGGATCTTGCGGCCGTGTTTGGAGGCGTTCTCGACCGCGTCGGCGAGGGCGTGGTTGTCGAAGAAGGAGCCGTCTTCGACGGCGACGGTGATGCGGACCGACTCCTGGTTGACGATCCGGCCGGCGCCGAGGTTCTGGTGGCCGACCTCGGAGTTGCCCATGGTCCCGTCGGGCAGGCCGACGTCGCGGCAGCAGGTCTTGATCAGCGTGTGGGGGTAACGTTCGAGCAGGGCGTCGCACTTGGGGGTGCGGGCGAGCTTGATGGCGTTGAACGCGTCGTGTTCGGGGTGGGGGTTGCGTCCCCATCCGTCGCGGACGATCAGCACCACTGGCTTGGGACGGTCGTTGGATGAACTCACGGGACGCTCCTGTTGGGCGGTGCGGCGGCGGGGCGTTCGGGGCGGGGATTGTAGGCCATTTGAGCCTTTTGCGTTGCGGACCTAGGATGAAGCGTCACCATGGAACAGCCCGAGCAAGCTTCGAACCGGCGTTGGCTCAACCGACTGGACGTCCTGATCACCCTGTTGGCGGCGGCCCTGTTCGGGGTGATCATCGTCTCGCTGTTTATGATGTTTTAAAGGCAAGCTCTGAAGCCGGTCCTGAGGACGCCGCAGGCGGCCGAAGGTCCGGATGATCCGGATCTTCGCCTCGCGGCGCGAGGCTCAGAACCGGCTTTGAGGGTCAACTCTTTTTCAAGCTCGATGTGTTCGGTGGTTGATCCCCACAGGTGTGAAAGCGTTTATGGCTGAGACGACCCGTATGTGCTCCGGCTGCGGCTACGAACTCACCGGCCTGGCGGTGCGGGGCTATTGTCCGGAGTGCGGCCAGGAGTACGACGCGTCCAGCGGGATCGGCCTGACGTCTCATTTCTCAGCCCGGCACGCCCGCGGCGCGTTCATCGTCGCCCGCATCCGCACCATCGTGCTGGCGCTGGTCGCGGTGGCGATCTTCGGCCTGGGCGTGCTCGCCAGCGTGATGATGCAGAACGCGGTGCGCCCGCTGGTGATCGCGTCGCTCATCGCCGGCGTGGTGGCGCTGGCGGCGGTGGCCAGCTTCCTCTACGAGCGGGACGAGGGCTGATCGGCGGCGGGGGGCGGCCCGCTCTTGCGGGCCCAGGCGGCCTTGGTTTCTTCACCCGTCCTGAGCCGGGCGAGGTTGCCGCGGTGCCGGACCAGCACCAGCGCCGCCAGCAACGCCGTCACCGACACGAAGACCAGCATCCGCCCGCTGTCGACCCCCATCAGCCACGACACCACGAGCACCGTCGCCGGCAGCGACAGCGCCGCCGACACACTCGCCAGGCTCACGTACCCGGTCACCTTGATCACCACCAGCCAGAACAGCAGCGCGATCACCCCGGCGATCGTCAGCACCGGCCAGAACCCCAGCACCACCCCCAGGCCGGTCGCCACCCCCTTGCCGCCCCTGAACTTCAGCCACACCGGGAAGACGTGCCCCATCACCGCGGCCGCCCCGACCGCCGTCCACAGCAGCGTCGCCGCCGCGCCCCCGCCCGCGTCGGCCGGCCCGAACGCCCCGTACGCCGCCACCGGCGCCAGCCCCTTGCCCAGGTCGAGCACGAAGCAGACCAGGCCCCAGACCCGGCCCAGCGCCCGGCCGAGGTTGCTCGCGCCGATGTTGCCGCTGCCCCGTTCGCGGATGTCCACCCCGTGGGCCAGCCCGATCAGCAGCCCGAACGGGACCGCGCCGATGAGATACGCCCCCCCCATCCACACGAGCCAGACCCATAAGTCGTTCATCGGCAGGCATTGTACTGCCGCGGACCCGGTCGTTTACATCGCCGCCGGCCCGCCGTATCATGCAGGTATGCATTGGCCTTTCGTCACCGCCCAGACCCTCATCGTGCCCGACCCCCTGCCCGAGGCCGCGATCGCGCCGTGGGTGATGGTGGTGATCGCGGTCGTGCTGGCGGTCGGCGTTGGCGTCGCCAGCTTCAAGGGATCGAAGCGCAGCCACCGCGACTGACTCGATCTGTCCGTCTGTCTGTCCACCCGGGTTCGTGTCTTGCAGGAGTCCTTGTGATGAACCAGCGTTCCCTCTCCGCCCTGATCCTGATCAACTTCGTCCTCCTCGCGGCCATCGTTGCCGCCGTGGTCGCCCCCCAGCCCGCCAAGGCCCAGTTCGGCGCGGGCAGCGCCTACCTGATGATCGCCGGCGAGGTCACCGGCCGCAGCCAGCAGGCCGCGGTCTACATCATCAACCTCAGGACCTCGGCCGTCATCCCGATCCTGTTCAACACCTCCAACAACACCATCAACACCTACCCCGGCCGCATCATCGGCCAGGACGCCACCGAAGCCATCCGGCAGCGCTGAGCCTGGCCGCGCCGCCTTGTTTTCCGCCCGCACCGACCGATCGCCGGAGTCTTGAACATGAACCGCATCCAGCTCGCCTGCTACGGATTGATCGCCTCCGCCTTCGTGCTGACCGCGATCCTGCTCGTCCAGCTCGACGCCCGCTTCACCAGCGAAGCAGACGCCGCGCTGGTCATCGCCCGCGAGAACTTCACCCTCCTCACCGCCCGGACCCGCCAGAACGAGGAGGCCCTGTTTGTTCTCGACAACGCCAACGAACGCCTGCTGATCTACCGCCTCGACCTGGGCAAGCAGGCCCTGCTGCCCGCGGGCGCTTTCAGCCTGCCGACCCTGTTCCAGAACGCCGCGTCCGGCGGGACCGGCAACCGCGGCGCTCGACAGCGGCGCTGACCGATGCCCCGGCGCCCCGGGCGCGGTTTCCAATCTCTGAGTGCGTTGCAGTTCCCCCGTTATCTATGCGCCTATGACGTCTCAGCCGCGACGTCCCCGTCGCGGCTAAACGGACATGAAAAACGCGTGAAAACCGCCCCCGCGTCCACGTGATCGCCTGGCCCTGCGGGCCGGCGCTCAACCGGGCGGTGTTTCCCAGCGGTATCATCCGGGCATGTGTTCTGACGATCCCCGCCGGCGTTCGGAGATGGTGATCGAACTGGCCGAGTCGCTGGGGTTCGCACTCTGCGGCATCGCCGACGCCCGGCCCAGCGACTACGCCGACCAGCTCCGCGACTGGCTGGCCGCCGGCAAGCACGGGCAGATGCGGTACCTGGCCGACCACGCCGCGGCCCGGGCCGACCCCGCGTCCCTGCTGGATCACGCCCGCTCCATCGTCGCGGTCGCGGACTTTTATCCGACTCAACCCGCCGCCCCCCCCATCTCCCCCGCCCCGTCCGGCGCAGCGGGGCGGATCGCCCGGTACGCCTGGGGCGACGACTATCACAAGACGATCAAGAAACGTCTCTTCGCCCTGGCCGACGCGCTGCGGGAGCGACACCCCGACGCGGCGTTCCGCTGCGTCGTGGACACCGCCCCGATCCCGGAGCGCGAGCACGCCGCCCGCGCCGGCCTGGGCTGGGTCGGCAAGCACACCCTGCTGATCCACCCGCGTCACGGCTCATGGATGCTCATCGGGCTGGTCCTCACCACGCTCGAACTCAACCCGAGCGAGCGGATGGGCTGGCCCGCGCGGACCGCCCCCCCGGCCGACCATTGCGGCACGTGCACCCGCTGCATCGACGCTTGCCCCACCGGCTGCATCACCCCTTACTCGGTCGACGCGAGCCGGTGCATCAGCTACCTCACCATCGAGCACCGCTCGCTGATCGACGGATCGCTCCATGAGCCGATGGGCGACTGGGTCGCGGGCTGCGACGTGTGCCAGGAGGTGTGCCCGCACAACCAGCGCGAGGGTCGCGAGGCCCTGCCGATGCACCCCGCCTACGCGCCCCGGCCGCCCGCTCCGACGGTCGATCTGGGCGAGGTGCTGGGCTGGACCGAGGACGACCGCCGGGCCGCGTTCACCCGGTCGGCGCTCAAACGCATCAAGCTCGACATGTTCAAGCGCAACGCCCTGATCGCCGCGGGGAACCATCTGTCCCGCCGTGACGATCCGGGCCTGCGCCAGCGCATCGAGCAGATCGCGGCCGACGCCGATGAGCCGGCGCTGGTCCGCGAGACGGCGCAGCAGGTGCTGATGCGCCTGCTGCGCCAGCCCGGCCCTGCGGGCCGACGCTGAACGGCGCTTTCGTTGGGTTCTTCTCCACCCATCCGCCATCCCCATGGCGTTGCATTTCCAGCGCAAATCCCTACGCTTACGCGCTTCAATCCTCGCAAACGGAGCACCACCCATGGGCCTGATGGACGGCAAAAAGGGCATCATCTTCGGGATCGCCAACGAACGGTCATACGCGTTCTTCATCGCCAAGCAACTCATTGAACAGGGCGCGGAGCTGGGGTTCACGTTCCTGCCGATCGGGAAGATGGAGCACCGGGTCCGGAAGGCGGCCCAGACGCTGGGGATCGATGAGCCGTGGATGGTCGAGTGCGACGCCAACGACGACGCGTCGCTGGACCGGGTTTTCGACCGGTGGCAAGCCGACCACGGCAGGCTCGACTTCGTCGTGCACTCGATCGCGTTCGCGGACAAGGACTACCTCAAGCCCGACATGTTCCACAAGACCCCGCGGCAGACCTTCCTCTCGGCGATCGACACGTCGGCGTACACGCTGCTGGCGATGGCCCAGCGGGCGCTGCCGCTGATGACCGACGGCGGGGCGATCGTGAACATGTCGTACTACGGCGGGGAGAAGGTGACGCCGGGCTACAACGTGATGGGGATCGCCAAGGCGTGCCTGGAGCACACCACGCGGTATCTCGCGTATGAGCTGGGCCGGCCGGGGCGGGACGTGCGGGTGAACTGCATCTCGGCCGGGCCGTTCAAGACGCTCGCCGGCGCGGGCGTGGGCGGCATGGACGACATGATCAAATACCAGGAAATGGCCTCTTCGATGAAGCGGGCCAACACCGGCGAAGAGGTGGGCGACGCCGCGGTTTACCTGCTCAGCGACCTGTCCAGCGGGGTGACGGGGGAGACGATCCACGTGGACTGCGGGTTCAGCATCGTGGGGGTGCCCGAGAAGCCGACGGGCGAAGGCTGATCGCCCCGTTTACACTAAGCGGGCGATGCCGATCCGATTCCAGTGCGAAGCGTGTCAGTCCCGGATCAAGGTGCCCGATGGCGCCGAGGGGCGGCGGGTGAAGTGCCCCCGTTGCGGCCATTTGCAGATGGTGCCGAAAGAAGACGCGGCGCCGCCCCCGCCGCCTGAGCCGAAGGCGGACGCTGCGCCGAAACGCAAGAGCAAAAGCAAGCGCAGCCGGGTCGCCAAGAAACCCGAGCCGACGCCGGCGCCCGAACCGCAGGCGGCGTCGCACCCGGCGTCGGACGATGCGCTGGCCCAGCTCGCCGCCGCGGCCGCCGTGGAGAGCGAAGACGATCATGAGCCGGACCTCTTCGGCCGCAGCGACGCCCCCCCGATCGATGAGCCTGAACCTGAACCCGAGCCCGAGCCGGAACCTCAACCGCAACCCGCGCCCGAACCTGAACCCGAGCCGATCCCTGAGCCGGAGCCGACTCCAGAACCGGAACCGGAGCCCGAACCAGAGCCCGAATCGGAGCCTCAACCCGTCCCTGAGCCGGCGGTGGTGAAACCTAAGCCCAAACCGGTTGAACCGCCCACCGCGATCCCGCTCGCCGGCGCCCCGACCGCGCCGGAGCCTTCGTCCGAACCCGAACCCGAACCCGAACCTGAACCTGAACCTGAACCAGAGCCCGAACCAGAGTCGGCGCCCGAACTGGAATCTGAATCGGCGCCCGAGCCTGAACCGGCGCCTCCTCCCAGGGCGGAGCCCGCGCCTGAGCCATCACCCGCGCCGGCCCCCAAACGCAAGCGGCGTCCGCCCGCCGAACTCCCGGTCGCGCGGATCGTCCGTCATGCGGACCAACCGGCGACCGAGTCGTCGGCCGCGCCGTCCCCGCCGCCCGCTGCGCGGCCTGTTCCCGAGGAACCGCCCAAAGCCGGCGTGATGCTGCTGGGGTTGGCGTGGGCCCTGCGCGTCCTGGCGGCCCTGCTCGCGGCGGGGTCGGTCCGGCTGATGTTCATCATCCAGGAGCACGGCGGCTCGTTCCGCGAGAGCCTTCTGGCGATGGTCGCCGCCATCGCGTTCTGCGTCGCCCTGTGGACCCTGGGCGAGATCGCCGCCGCCGTGCGGAGGCCTGTGCGTCGATGAAAGCCGATTCGTCAGCCCCCGACACCCCCCAATCGTATCGATGGTGGTTCGGTTTTGGCTTGTTTGTTGTCCTGGTCCTTCTCTTTCAATCGGCGATGGCTTACCTCGTCGGTCTTGACGCGTCGCTGTCAGGCGATGAAAAACACTTCGTCGCCACGATCCGCCAGTTTGGTCAAGGCCTTTCGATTCATCTACTGAGAACCTATGAGGAAATGTCAACGCCTCTGCCGTTTCTCCTGTTCAGCGGATGGGGGCGGCTGTTTGGATTTGACATCGTTTCTTTACGTCTCGGCTCCTTGTTAGTCGCCGTGCTTACCTACATCACGTGGTTCGGTTTGCTTGGGTCGGTGCTGAGGTCGGGGTGGCGCGTCTGGTTCGGAGCCTGGCTACTGGTTCTCAACCCGTACATGATCTATCTAAGCATCTTTGTCCACACCGACACCATCACGATCCTGTTTGTTTTATTGGCGGTGCTTGCATGGCGGTTTGACCGGCCGTGGATGATGGCTTTAGCGCTGGCCGCGGCGATGTTATGTCGTCAATATGTCGTTTATGTGGCTGGCGCGGCGGCGCTTAACGCGATCGTTGGGTGGCTGGGCACGCGTGAGCGCAGTCAAGCGATCACATCGATTGCTTCAATCGCCTCCGTGGTTCCCCTGTTGATACTTTTTATTTTCTGGGGAGGCGCGAAACCCGATAATGAACTGCAGAAGCTGTACATGCCGTATGCGTTTGTTTTTCATCCAACCTCGCTGGTTTTGTACATCAGTGTGTTGGGTCTATATCTGCTGCCGGTCACGCTGACCGTTTGGGGTCGGGTCTATGGCCAATGGAAAGTGGTCGCGGGGGCCGCCATCGTTTCGTTTGTTTATTGGCTCTTCCCCGTCAAAGCGTCGGCGCCCTCGATCGAACAGATCAACGTCCATACGGTCGGGCTGTTGCACAAGGCACTGCGTTGGATGGGGGGAGAGGGTTGGCCCGAGCAGATGGTTTTTTACGCGGGTTTCCTGCTGGGCCTGCCGATTATATGGTTGCTCGTCGTCGACGGGTTGAAACAAGCCCGGGCCGGACAGGGGGCTCTTCGGTTGTTTTTAAACTTGTCCGGGGTATTGTTTCTTTTGGTGATGCCCTGGTCCTACCTGCATTGGGAAAAGTACATACTGCCCGTTTATCCTCTGATGATCCTACGGATCCTGATGTTGAAGCCGCACTCATTGAACCAGGACCAACCGGATCGGCCGTCTGAAAACCGGCTTGACGCAACCCAGACCACTCCAGGCGGATAAGCACGCATCATGGGCAAATGGATTCCTTTAACGCTGCCCCTTGTCTTACTGGCGCTCTATTTCTCCACCCTGCCCTACGGCTACGTGTTCGACACCACCCCCAACGTGGAGAACGCCGGCGTCGATTCGGTCGGCGACGCCCTGGGCCGGCTCGTCGCCTCAGGGCGCCCCGTGGTCGACGCGACGCTCATGCTCAACCACGCCGTCGACGGCGAGAACCCCGTGGGCTATCGGCTGTTCAACGTGCTGGTCCACGCGGTGACCGCGATGCTGCTCTACGCCCTGGTGCGGCGGACGCTCCTGCTGCCGCGGTTCGCCAAGCGGTTCGCCGACTCGGCGCCGTGGATCGCGCTGGCGGTCGCGGGCTTGTGGATGCTTCACCCGCTGACCACCTCGGCGGTGACGTATGTGATCCAGCGATATGAATCCGTCATGGCGCTGTTTTATGTGCTCACGCTTTACGCGGTGCTCCGCGCCGGGACCTCGGCGCGGGCCGGCGGCTGGGTCGCGCTGGCGATCGCGGCATGCGCGTTGGGGATGGGCAGCAAGCAAGTGATGGCCAGCACGCCGATCGCGGCGCTGCTGTTCGACCGGGCGTTCGTGTCGGGTTCGTTCGCGGGCGCGTTGCGGCGGCGGTGGGGGCTGTATCTCGGATTGGCCTGCACCTGGGGCGTGCTGATCTGGGTAAGCGGGCGCGACCTGGTCGGGGCGAGCGGCTCGGCCGGCTTCGGGTTCGAGCCGCTTTCGCCGATGCGGTACTTCCTGTCGCAGGGCGAGGTGATCCTGCACTACCTGAGGCTGTGTTTTTATCCCTACCCGCTGGTGCTGGATTACGGCTGGATCCCGGCGTTTCCGGAGCGGCCCGACCTGTGGGTCCCCGGCTTCGTGGTGGTTGGTCTGCTCGCGGCGGCGAGCCTGTGGGGTCTGATCCGCAACGCCTGGTGGGGCTGGCTCGGGGCGGTGTTCTTCCTGGTGCTGGGGCCGACGTCGAGCTTCGTGCCGATCGCCGACCTCGCGTTCGAACACCGGATGTACCTGCCGCTGGCGGCGGTCGTCGCCGGCGTCGTGGTGGTCTTGTGGGGCCTGCTGCAGCGCTTCACGACCGGGCGGACGCCGGTCGTTCTCGGGGCCGTGCTCGCCGTCGCCGCGGCGTTGTCGTACGCGGTGATGACGTACGATCAGAACCTGCTCCACGCCTCGCGCGTCGCGGTGTGGTCGCACGTCATCGAGCATCGGCCCTACAACGCCCGCGGCTGGAACAACCTCGCCTCGGCGTATTTTGACCTCGAGTATTACGACGAGGCCGAGGCGGGCTGGCGCAGGGTGCTCGAGCTGCGGCCCAACCACGCGCGGTCCTACGACGGCCTGGCCAGCGTCCTGCTCAGGCGCGGACAATTGGACCGGGCGATGGCCTACTTTGATCGGGCGGTCGAATTGCAGCCCGACGAGGCCGAGTACCGCTACAACCGCGGCGAGGCCTTGCTGATGCTCGGCCGCATCGACGACGCCAGGCGCGATTACGAAGCCGCGATCGAACGCCGCCCCGACTACGCCAAGGCCTACAACAACCTCGGGCTCATCGAGGTGCGTCAGGGCCGCATGGACGACGCCCTCGCGGATTTCCGCGAGGCGATCACGCTCGATCCCGAACTGGCCGACGCGTATCAGAATCTCGCCCTGACCTTGCGGCGGGTCGGGGATGTCCGCGGCGCCGTGCTCGCTTACCGCGATGCGCTTGCCCTTGAGCCGGACAACCCCGTGTTGCTGACCCAACTCGCCCGGCTGCTCGCAACCACTCCCGCCCCCGAGTTGCGCGACGCCGACCAGGCCCTTCGGTTGGCTCAGCGGGCCAACGAATTGACCGGGGGCCGGGACGTGGTGACGCTCGACACCCTGGCCGCGGCGTTGGCCAACGCGGGGCGGTTCGACGAGGCGGCCGCCGTTTCACAACAGGCCCGGCAGCGCGCCGGGGAGCAGGGCGCCCCGCCGGCGGCGATCGCGGAGATCGACGCCCGCACCCGGCTTTATGAATCCCACCGGCCTTACCGTGAAGCCCCTTCTCCATAAGACACGAAGCCCAGGGACCGTCGTCCCTGGGCCTGGCGGGTTTGAACTCAGCTCGGATCGATCAGGAAATGGCGGCGGGTCAGTTCGTGGTTGGTCGGCGAGGTGTAGCGGGCGCTGTCGGCGTGGCCGTCGAGATACAGGCCGTTGTTGACGCCCGTGCCGCCTTGCTCGGTGCGCTGGTGTCGCCAGATGATGTCCTGGTTTTCATTGGCGTCGATGTTCGAGCCGCCGTTGATCGGTTCGTCGAGGTCGTCGCCGTCATCGACAAAGAAGTGATCCCACCAGATCCGGTCGCCATCGAGGCCGACGGCGACGGGGAACGCTTCCCCGCTGCCGGGCGGGACGGCGCCGTCAAACACGGCGATGATTTCGGAGGCGCGGGTGATGCTGTCGACCCGGCGTTGGGGCAGCGGGTCGGTCCACCCGTTGTAGCCGTCGCCCACCCACGGGTTCCCCGCCATGAGCCGGGGGTGCGTGGAGTAGTGCACGACGAGGAAGTCCTCGGTGGGCGGCGCGTCTTCCGCGGGGCAGCGGAAGGCTTGTTCGAACTTCAGGTCGCCCGGGTCGGAGCTGTAATCGACGTTGGTTCCCGTCGCGGTGTTCAGCAGCGTCTGGGCGTAGTGGCGGGTGTCGCCGCTCGGCAGGTTCTGGTGGCCGTAGGGCATAAAGTCGTCGTTTTCCGTGGCGTAGATGATGACAAGCTGCCCCACCGTGCGCAGGTTCGCCTTGCACTGCATGTCGCGCGCCGCTCGGCGGGCCGCGCCCAGCGCCGGCAGCAGGATAGCGATAAGCAACGCGATAATCGAAATGACCACGAGCAGTTCGATGAGGGTGAAAGCCGATTTGCGTGACATCGGGATGGTCTCCAAGAAAGGGGATCCGGGAACGTGATGGGTGGGCCTAACGGCGCCGGAGGCTGATCAACAGGCTCCCCGCGCCCAGCAGCGTCGCGGCCGCGGGCTCGGGGATGGGAACGATCGAGATCTGATCGACCTGCAGGGTGAACGATTGGGGCGTCGGCTGGTTGAAGAACGGGTCGTCCGGGTCTGCCTGCGGGCCGGGGTCGGGCTGGAAGCCGTTCTGGATGAAGACCTGGAGCTGGTCGATCGGATCGGAGCCGAGGGCCAACCCTCCCCCGCCGCCGGTGCCCGAGGGGTTCGCCAGGTCGCTCAAGGCGACCGCGAGCTTGAAGGAGCCGTCGGTCCCGAGGTCGCCGGGGGTGGTGGAGATGCTGCTGATGAACTCGTAGCTGGAACTGCGATCGGGGTTGGCCCCGGTGTTGAGCAGCACGAGGCGGATCACGAAGTAGTCCAGCGGGGCGGCGCCGGGAGCGGGCGTGACCACGCGTCCCTCGATCGTGAGCAGCCCCGACGGGTCGGGGTTGAACACCTGGTTGAAGAGCGGATGCGCGGGGTTGCCGCTGCCGAAGCCCGCGCCGAGCACCTGGAAGGGCGCGCCGAATTCGCCGCTGATCTGCACGTGGTCGGCGGCGTAGGTGATGGTCTTGGCGCCGGCGTTGCCGAAGGTGTAGTCGAACTCGCCCGTGCCCGTGCCGGGCTTGCTGAACTTGCCCGCGTCGGTCCCGAAGTCGATCAGCACGTCCGCCGAGGCGGGGGCGAGGCAGAGGAACGAGACGGCGAGGGCCGCGGCCAGGGGTGAAAGGGTTCGCATGAGGGGAGACCTCCAGGAATGAGATGAGAAGCGGAAAGGGGCCGTCCGTCGGTGCGGAGCCATGTGTTCTGGTTCACAAGGGGTCAGAGACGGTTAGTGGATCGATTCACCTAGACGGCAAAAAATAAAGAAACAGCTGATTATTCTGACAATTTAGCTGGCTAACCCTAAGTCGGAACACTTGAAACTGGAGTCCATACTGACCATAATCGTATCAAGTGGATCGATTCAGTCAAGGCTTTTTTGCATGTCGCAGCAACCGACCCCATCTGACGCCGCCGCCCGCCCGATCAGGCTCACCGACGTCGCCCGCCAGGCGGGCGTGAGCCGGACCACCGCCAGCCTCGTGCTCAGCCCCGGGCCCGACTCGGGCAAGATCAGCGCCGAGCGGGCCGCCCACGTCCGCGAGGTCGCCCGCCGGCTCGGCTACGTGCCCAACTACCACGCCCGCACCATGCGGCTGGGGCGGGCCCAGAACATCGCCTTCGCCCTCGACACCGGCGACGACTACGCCACCGGCGTGCGGCTGGGCAACAACTATTTCGGCAACATGGTCGGCGGCTCCGACACCTTCGCCGCCGAACGCGGCTACGCCACCACCGTCTTCGGCTCGACCCAGGACCGGCACGCCGCTGAGCAGGCCGTCGAAGCCCTGCAGCAGCGACGCGTCGACGGCCTGATCCTGCCCGGTTGGCTGCGGCGCAACATCGGCCTGGTCACCTCGGGGCGGATCGACGCCCTCAACGCGGTGGTCATCGAATACGCCCGCGGCCTGCCCTTCCCCGTGGTGGACTTCGACGAACCCCACGGCGTCCGCCTGGCGCTGCGGCATCTGGCCGAGTTGGGGCATCGCCGGCTGCTGTACGTCGGCGGCGAGCCGCTCCGGGACGAGTCGTCGGATGACCGGCGACGCGCCGTCTTCGACCGGGAGGCCGCGGATCTGGACATGCGGCTGCAGGCCTGTCTGCACGAGCCGACGCCGAACCGCTGGGCCGAGCCGGGGCTGACCCGGCCGGTGGAGGACCCCGCTGTCATCCTCGCGCAGCAGCGGCTTGCCGAATGGCTGGGCGGCGACCGCGACGGGGTGACCGCGATCGTCTGTTACAACGACATCACCGCGATCGGCGTCTGCCGGGCGCTCGCGGCCGCCGGGCTGCGGGTCCCGCAGGACATGTCGGTGGTGGGCTTCGACAACTTCGAGGCCCAGTACGCGATCCCGCCGCTCACCACCATCGACCACCGCGTCGCCCAGATGGGCGCCAAGGCCGCCGAGGTCCTGATCGACATGGTCGAGCAGCCGGCCCGACGGGCGCACCACATGGGCCGGCGGCACGTGATCCAGCCGCGGATCGTGGTCCGCGCCAGCACCGGCCCGGCGCGCGAGACGGCCTGACTCATGGTTCAGCGTCGGTCGGCGGTTGCAGACCCGGTGGTGTGGACATTGGCCCCGTCATCCTGAACCTGTGGCGTCTTTCGCAGCCGCGACGTCCTCGTCGCGGTCCGCTGCGGCGTGAACCGTGAGGTGACACGACCGCGACGAGGACGTCGCGGCTACCGGCTTGTTCACCGCCTCCCCCCGCCGCGGCCGCCCCCGCCTCCGCCGACCCCGCGACCCCCTCCGCCGCCTTCGCGCAGCCCGCCTTCGCCGCCGAGTCCGCCCCCGCGGAACCCGCCGCCGAGGTCGCCGCCCTGGTAGCCGCCGAACCCGCGGTTGGCGAACCCGCGTCCGCCGAACCCGCCGCCGTTGTTCTGGCGGTAGTTGTTCCAGTCGGAGCTGAAGCTGTTGTAGCGCGAGTCGCCCCATTGGCGGGCCTGCTGCTGGTTGTTGAGCCAGTTGCGGGTGTTGCGCCCGAAGCGCTGGTCAAGCTGGCTGAGCGTTTGGCCGCCCTGCCCGTCGCGGCTGCGCAGCCGGTTCTCGAGGTTCTGAAGCCGGTCGCCGCCCTGCCCGTCGCGGCCGCGCAGCCGGTTTTCCAGGTTCTGCAGCCGGTCCCCGCCGCCGTCCTTCACGGGCTTGTGCATGTTGTTCCACTGGCCGTTCTGGTAGTGCTGCCACTGACCGTTTTCCCGGCGGAACAGGTTGCCGTTGCGGTCGGCGTAGATGTTGCCGCCCTTGGTCCCGGCGACGCGGGTCCTGCCCACTCTGCCGTAGAACTTGTCGCCCGAGTGCACGACCACCGCGCGTCTGCCCCAGCGGTTGTAGACGTTGCGGTTGTAGATGTTCACGTTGATGTTGACGTTGCGGTAGCCCCAGCCGTAGCCGTAACCCATCGGTCCCCACCACGGGTGGCACCAGGCGCCGGTGGCGTAGCCCAGCGCGAACCCGGAGGCGAAGCCCCAGGCGAACCCCGCGCCGAAGCCGTAGGTCGCCGGCGGGCCGATCCAGACCGTTCCCACGTAGGGCGGGTAGATGTAGCCCGTGCCGTACACCACGCACCCGCCGGGCGCGATGTAGGTGCCGTAGTACCCGGGGTAGTAGCCCACGTAGACCACGCGCGGCGAGTGGCCGTAGATGCGCACGTACGTCACGTAGTAGATCGGGCACCGCGGCGGGATGCGGTAGATCACCGGCGGGACCGCCGTGGCCACGATCCACGGCCCGGCCGGCCGCGTCGACGTGAACCACACGCCGTTGGTGCAGGCGTAGTACTCCTGCGGCGCGACACGGATCACCGGCGTGGGCGTGTTGGTCGCGTAGCTCAGGGGGACGCCATCGATCGGCTCGAACGTGGGCTCGCCGTCGTATTCGACGTCCATGTGCGCCTCATCCCGGTTGACGGTCGCGGTCTGCGGCACGCTGCTGGCGATCACCGCCTCCTGCGCCTGGGGCGTTCCGCTGACCGACACCAGCGCGTTGCCCTTCGGATGGTTCGGCGGGATCTTCGCGAACGTGCGCGGCAGCGCATCGTGCGACACGTACGCCCAGGGCCCGTTCAGCGACGGCGCCGCGAACCACCGACCGGCCAGCAGCACGTAGTACTTCTGCTGCTCCACATCGAGGACCAGCGTGCTCTGCGTGTTGGAGGCGTAGAGCAGCTGCGTGTCGGGGATCGGCGCCCACTGCGGCGGGCCGTGGGTTTCCACCAGCGACGCCGGCGTCGTGTTCACGAAGATGGTCGGCGTCTCTCCCGCGTCCATCAGCGTCTTGGCGTCGTCGCCGGGCTTGTCGAACAGGTCGACCTGGCGTTGCTGGACGGCCTGCTGCTTGATCGCGTTGAGCCCGATGGTCGGCGGGGCCGTCGCGGGCGCCCACGAGCCCTTGAGCGCCTTGGCCTGATACCAGCGGTCGGTCACGTACAGGTAGTACAGCCCCGTCGACTTGTCCAGCACCAGCAACGCCCGGGTGTTGATCACGCGTAGCAGGTTGGTCTGCCCGGTGTCGCGCAGCGCCGGCTTGCCGTCGACCAGCACCAGGATGGCCGGGCCCTGGGCGATGTGGATGACCGGCACGTCGTTTTTCACCGCGACCTGGCGCTCAGGCTGCTCGGCGTGCGAGACGGTCAGGCTCGCCTGAAGCCGGTCGAGCGAGACGGTCTGCGTTTCGGTCGGCAGGTTCTGTTCCAGCAACGCCCGGTAGTCTTCGCCGCCGGTGGGGAAGTGGACTTTTTCGATGGCGAAGTCGTGGAGCTGGACGGTGCGGGTGGTCTTGTTGACGTCGGTGCGTGCGCTGAACCAGACGACGCCGAACGTCGGCGTGGCGGCGGCGGGTCCCTGGATCGCGACCGCGGCGCGGGCCTCGAGCTCGTTGCCGGTCCACTTCTCGACCTGCGGCTGGTAAACCGTGACCGTGCTGTCCTGGGCCTGGAAGGTGCGGGGCCAGCTGAGCGGCTGCGCCTCCTCCCCGCCGCCGTCGTCCTGCGCCGCCGTGAAGGGGGCCGCTGCGAATACCATCGCCAGACCGATCGCCGCCAGAACTCCGCTTCGCATCTGATGCATGACCCGTCTCCCGATGTGAATGACAACTTGGCCATTCTACGCCAAGACGGGCGCATCACCATGCGGAATCACAGGCCGGTCAAGCTTCAGCCGATCACTTTGCAACCTTAGCCGGCGGGCTACGCCCGCCTGGACCAGGGCCGCGTAGCGGCCCGGCTAAGCCAATCCCCCGGCGCTAAACGGCGCATCGTCGGGTCAGCGCTCGCCCACGACGATCAACGGGACCGCGGCGCCGGCCCCGTGGCGGGGCACGTCGCTCAGCAGCTCGACCCGGCCATCGCGGCCCACGCGGCGGACGCACGCGGCGAACGGCGCGTCGCGCAGCACGCCTTCGTAGATGCAGAAGCTGGCGCGGGCGTCGCCAAGCACGGTGAAGATCGGGTTGGGGTTGGCGGAATTGTTAGCGAGGATGTAGGCGTACGCCTCGCTCGCGCCGCCGTCGGACGTCACGACCTTAGCCCGCTGCTGCTCGGTCTTCAGGCCCAGCAGCCAGAAGTGACCGCCGCGGTTGCGCGTGTTGGGCCGGGCCTCGGCGAGACTGGCGCTGCGGGGGACGCCCCCCTCCTGGTTGAGCTGGCGGGCCCAGACGTTCTGGCCGTGGATATCGAGGTATTGAAGGATGACGTCGTCGAGGAACACGTCGCCCGCGCCGGGTTCGAGCACGATCTCATCCACGCACAGGTGCCGGACCACCAGCGGCCGGGGGCTGCGGTGGATGATGTGCAGCTTCGCGTAGATCGCGTCGAACCGCTCGATGATCAGCGGCTCAACCGCGTGGTCGTCGTCGGCGGTCTCGAAGATGATGGTCTGGCCGTCCGGCGGCTTGAGCTCAGCCTCGGCGCCGAAGACGCGGTTGACATGCCCTGGGATGACCACGCGGCCGGCCATCTGATGCCGGCGCGACGGGCGGAACAGGACCGCCTCACGCCCTGCGTCCAGCGCCTGCTGAAACGCCGGCGCCCAGTTGCCTGGCTCGTCGTCTCCAAACACGCCCGGCTCGAAGTCGCCGACCCGCGCCCACGCGTCCGCTGCGGGCCAGGGCGCGTCCGGCGCATCCTTGATCGGCAGACGCAGCGTCCGGGCCTCGGCGTCGCCGAGGACGATCGGCGGGAGGCTGGTCCACTCGTCGATCGTGTCGCCCGTCACCGGGGCGGCGCTGTCGTGCGACAAGGCCTGCTCGTATCCCTCGGCCTGGACGTCGCGGACCAGGGTGACGCCTCTGGCGCTGATCGCATCCCCGCCCGCGCCGCCGCGCAGCTGAGCATCAAGGACGACGTTCAACACCCCGTGCAGGCGCACCGCGGGGACGGTGTTGTGGCTGACCAAACGGTGTACGGTCGCCTTGTTGAGATTGACGAAGCCGCACACGCGTTGGTCCTGCACATGGATGTCCTCGAAGGTCGCCGACTGATTCGCGGCGGCATGGACGCCGTGGTCAAACCCCTCAACCCGCAGGTTTTTGATGAGCAGCGGGCCGTTGTCGCCTTCGAGCCGCAGCCCGGCGAAGCCGCGCCGCTGTGGGTCGAGGCTGCGGATCGTCACGTCCCGCACCACGCCCTGGTTGGACGCGAAAAAGTCGAGCCCGACGGCGCCGGGGTTGTCACGGCCGACCTCGAGGGTGAGGTTGAATACGCTGTTGCGGAACCCCTGCGCGACGCCGTACGACGTGACGATCATTGCCTTGGGTCGGTCAGGGCGATTAAATCCCGGCGCCGCGTCGGCAAGACGGATCACGACGCCGTCGGCGGACTGGCCCTGGATGATCCGCCGGGCCGGGGCGCTGCCGCGTCGCGGCGGGGCGGTGATGGTGTCGGAGATCAGGTACGTGCCGTTGGGGAAATAGATCAAGCCGGCCTTGTTGTACGCGGCCTGGATGGCGGCGGTGTCGTCGTGGACGCCGTCGCCGACCGCTCCGTAAGCCTTCACGTTGCGGACGCGGACCCCGGGGGGAAAGACAACGCCGCCGCCGGCAACCTGGGCATTCGCCCGGTCGAATTGTTTCGGGGTGGGCTCGGCCACGACACGCTGCTTCTCCTGGACGGCGCGCAACGCCAATGGGTCCGCCAGCGAAGGGGAGACGCGGTAGTCGGTCAGGAACAGGTCGATCCCGGCGTTGTTCTGAAACACCGCGGCGACCAGCGACAATTCGTCACCTTTTTTAAGGTTCACCGCGACGCCGCCGAGCTCCGCTTCCTCCTGCTGATTGAGCGACCATTCCTTGACGACTTTGGCGGCGCCGCCCGAGCGATGCACCAGCATCAGTTGCAGAGGGGGCAGTCCGGCGAAGACACGGGGCCTCGCGGCGCCGCCGATGCCGAAGACGCCGTCGGTCGGGGCGGTGTAGGTCAGCGCGGCCATCCGTTTGAACCGGTGGTTGGGCCAGGCGCCGCCCGCCGCCAGATGCACCTGCCCCTCCGCGGTGACCGAGGCGCGGGGCATCCCGCCATGGGAGTGCTCGGCGTCGCGCCAGTCTCGATGACGGGCGTCCCACTTCAACGGCCGGTAGGCGTCAGGGTTGGTCGGTTCGGCGGGCCAGAGCCGATCGAAGCGCCACCGTGGCTGCTCGTTGACATAAGCGGGGTTGCCTTGCTGCCCGCTCCATGGGGTGGGCGGCGCTTCTCCCTCCGCGGTCAGCGGGAGCAGGGCGATGAGGCCGAGGAGGGCCCAGGTCGTGCGCATCGATACATCTCCGGGAACAGGCATGAACAATGGGGACCAGCCCTTTCACCCCGGGCGGGGTCCCAGGCGAAGGGGTGAGCCGCGTGGCGGCTGTGCTTACCAGTCCGCTTCGGCCAGGCCGAGCCCGCCGTGGCCGCCGTCGCCGTTGCCCCGGTCCCAGATCAGTTCCCGCAGCTCGTTGCTGTAGGCGCTGTACCATCCGTTGGGATAAATGGTGTCGTCGCGGACCCCGTTGTAGAACGACGTGAACACGCCAAAGTCATTCCGCTGATAGTCGATGGTGGCGGCGTGCCCATCAAGGAACGCGAGGCGCGGGTTGCCGTCGGCGTGCGGGGTGGCCCAGCCGTAGCCGGGGCTGCTCGAGACCCACCACCGCCAGAACACGGGGGCGTAGTTCGGCGCGCCCCAGACGCCCTCGGCGTTGGAGATGGCCTTGCTGGGGAGCGGGATCTCGTCCAGCCGCGTCGGGCGCGGCTCGCCGCCCTGGTCGTTGTTTTGCCCGAACAGCCCGAGCGGCACCACGTAATCGAGGCGGCGGGCGACCGGGTTCCGGCTGGGGCAGTTGAAGAGCTCGATGTCAATGAAGTCGATCAGGTCCGGGCCGGTCCCCTCCGGCAGATACCCACCGCGGTACAACCGATGAGCCCACGTGTCTTGCTGGGTCCCGGCGCCGGTGATCCTGAACGTGAGGGCCGGGGGCAGCCAATCCCCCGCGTCGGCGGCGTAAGCGCTCTGGGCGATCACGATCTGACGCTGGTTGCTGGTGCACTGAATGGCTTTCGCCGCTTCGCGCGCGCTTTGAAGCGCGGGCAACAGGATGGCAACCAACAGAGAGATGATGCTGATCACCACTAATAACTCAATCAGGGTAAAAGCGAGACGGGGTCGGATGGACATGATGGGGATTCCTTGAAATGCACAATACCTGAAAGGTTGCGGGAGGCGTAGGGGCCGTGGCGGGGTGAGCGAGGCCGCTATCGGCGCCCCCACCGGCCGAGCATCCACAGCCCGCCCAGCCCGAACAGCGCCAGGGACGCCGGCTCGGGGATCACGCCCGTCTCGACGACGATGTTGTCGTAGCGGAAGTCGGTGGTGACGCTGCCGGTTGCGAGCCAGATTTCGTCGTAGCTGCCCGCGAGCTGCGACGCCGAGGCGCTGCCCGTGACCGAGTCGCCGTCAAAGGTCACCGTGACATCGGCGCCGCTGGCGGTCCTGACGAGCGTGACGCTGACGGTGTGGACGTCCTGATCGTCGAACCCGTCTGAGGCCGTCGAGTTGAGGTTGACGTTGTTCGACCCGCCGGTCTGGGGGTTGGGGGCGAAGGCGGCCTCCAGGTTGCTGCTAGCGCCGACGGCGATCTTGCCGAACAGGGAGGAAGTGGTGGAGCCGCTGTCGACAAATCCCAAGCGGAAGCCCGAGCCGTTGTCCTCGAGGGCGGTGTAGGCCCGCACCTGGGCGGTGATACGGATGAAGTCATCGATGTGCGTGAGGCTGACCGGCGCCGGCAGCGCGGCCTTGACCTGGTTGAACGTGGTGATGCCGGTCGCCTCCAATTGGAGCGCATTGCCGGTGAAGGCGGTGTCGGCCGTGTCGAGGCTGGCGCCGCCGCGCACCGCCGTCCAGGCGACGTCCTGCGGGTCGTCCGCGTCGTCGCCGATGGACGGCGACGCGCCGACGTCAAACGTGTCGTTGACCAGGACCGCGCCGGATGCGAGGCCGCTGATGCTCAGCGACGCCGCGGTCACGGCCGCGATCGTCACCACACGAGGCTTGAAGAAGATCGGCAGTTCCATCGAGATACCTCCGTTGAAGAAAGAAAGGCGAAAGACCGGGAAAGGCACGGATGCCCGTTCCTGCGATCAGGAATCGAAGTTAAAATTAACACGGCGGTCGGGGGCTGTATTCGTATTTTGCGTTATACTTTTTAGGATATGCGCAAGGCCGCATCTGCCATTCCCCATGTGTGCCTGGGTATCCCCCCGGTCAGCGGGCACACCCAGCGGATCCTCTCCGGCATCGCCCGTTACGTCGCCGAGCACTCCCCGTGGACGTTCGAGTTCAGTCCCTGGAACCACTACCGCACGCCGCCTGAGTTGAAAGAGGCCGATGGCGTGATCGCGCTGGTGGCGGACGAGGGCGTCGCCCGTGTGGTGGCGGACAGCGGGTTGCCGACGGTGAATGTCGGGTCGACCTCGACCTTTGGCCTTGAGTTCCCCACCGTCCAGTGCGATCACGATCAAGTCGGCCGCCTCGCGGCGCAGGAATTTGCGGAGCGCGGCTTCGAGCATGTCGGGTTTGTCGGCGAGCTGGACCGCAACTTCGTCCGCCCCCGGCTTGAAGCGTTCGCCGATTACAGTCAGGCCCGCGGCGTGACCTCACGGACCTACCGCCTGCCCGAGCACCACCTCGACCGGGCCGACCTGGCCGTGCCGATGACGAATTGGTTGACGCGGTTGCCCAAGCCGATCGGCGTGATGGCTCAGAACGACCTCAAGGCCCGGGATGTCCTGCAGGCCTGCCGGATGGCGGGGCTGCGCGTTCCCGATGATGTGGCGGTCATCGGCGTGGACGACGACGAAGTGCTCTGCCACCTGACCCCGCCACCGTTATCGAGCGTTCGGCTGGATTCGGAGAGGATGGGGTACGAAGCCGCTCGGATGCTCGACGGGCTGATGCGCGGCGATCCCCAGACGCCAAGGCTGGTCACCCTTCCGCCCCTGTGCGTCGTGACCCGCCAGTCTTCCGATGTCTTTGCGATCGATGACCCGGATGTCGTCACGGCGTTGCGGTTCATGCGGGACCACATGAGCGAAGAGATCGACATCCGCGACGTGCTTCAACACGTGCCGGTCTCTCGGCGCTGGCTGGAGATGCAATTCAAGCGCTTTCTGGGTCGGTCGCCGGCCGAAGAGCTGCGTCGGTTACGCATCGAACGCGCCAAGATGCTGTTGCGTGAGTCCGCCATGTCGGTGTTGGAGGTCGCGGTTCACAGCGGGTTTTCCGGCCAGGCGACGTTCGCCGTTAGTTTTAAGCGCGAGGTCGGCTGCTCGCCCTCGGCGTACCGACACGACGCCCGGGCTTGACCACGCGTACCGCCCGTCGTCATCCGGCTCTCGCGGTCACGGCCGCGTGGCGGATTGATCAGGTTTCACACGGCCGCGCGTTTTCGGTGATAATCACAGTAAAGGGATTTTCTATGAATGACTTGGCTTTCGGTACAGACCACGCGGGCCGCTGGAGCGTCGAGCGAACACAGGCGTGGGCGGAACGGGTCGGCTGGCTGGTGGGCTGCAACTACCTGCCGCGCACCGCGTCGAATCAGCTCGAGATGTGGCAGGCGGAAACCTTCGATCCGCAGACGATCCGGGAGGAACTCGCCTGGTCGGCCGGGCTGGGCTTCAACGCCTTGCGGGTCTACCTGCACGACCTGCTGTGGGCCGACGCCGACGGCTTCCGCAGTCGGCTCGACCGGTTCCTGGAGATCGCGCAGGCGACCGGGCACCGGGCGATCCTCGTGCTGTTCGACGACTGCTGGAACCCCGAGCCGCGGCTGGGGCCGCAGCCCGATCCGGTCCCCGGGGTGCACAACTCTCAATGGGTGCAGAGCCCCGCGGTCTCCGTCAAACAACGTTGGAGCGACGCCGATCGCGACCGGCTCCGCGCCTACGTTCACGGCGTGGTCGCTCATCTGGCGCAACACCCGGGGGTCGTGTTGTGGGACGTCTACAACGAGCCGGGCAACCGCGGGAAAGACGCGGACGGCACGACGCTCGATTTCGATTCCGCCCCGATCCTCCGCGACGTCGTGGCCTGGACGCGCGAGGCCGATCCTTCGCAGCCGTTGACCGCGGGGGTCTGGAAACACGAGGCGGCGTTCCACGAGATCAACGCGGCCCAACTCGCGTGCAGCGACGTGCTGAGCTTCCATCACTACAGCCGTATCGAGAAGCTGCCCGATGTGCTCGCCCGTCTCCAAGGCCCCGCCCCCGACGGCCGGCCGCTGGTGTGCACCGAGCACCTGGCGCGGACCCTCGTGAACGACACGGTGGCGACGCACCTGCCGGAGTTTAAACGCCGTGGCATCGGCGCGATCAACTGGGGCCTGGTCGACGGCCGTTCGCAGACCAAGTTTCCCTGGGGCTCCCCGGAAGGCGCGCCCGAGCCGGACCCCTGGCACCACGACTTGTTCCACCCCGACGGCACGCCTTACCGTCAGGAAGAGGTCGACCTGATCCGTACGCTCACGGGGGTGTCTTCGACGGTTTGAGTCACAACACGTTTTCACCCGCCCGTCAGCCCGGGGGTAGAGCCTTCCGCTCATGGAGCAGGGGAGGTTGGCTTAGCCGGGCCGCTACGCGGCCCCGGACCAGGCGGGCGTAGCCCGCCGGCTAAGGCGACAAAACGATCGACTGAAAATGGATCTGCTCTAACGGGGATTACGGCCGTGGTTTGGCCGGCGGCTGCGAGACGACGTAATCGCCATCGCTTAAGTCATCGACCCCGCCGTCGTCTTCGCCGTCGCCGCCGACGCTGTAGAGCAGGTAGCCGTTGTCTCGGCGCTCGTAATAGAGGGGATCGCCGGTAGCGAAGTCACGGGGTACGGCGTCGATGAAGTGGGGTGTCAGGGCGTCGAGAGAGTCGGGGTAACGACCGTGCCGGCGTTGGTAGGCCGCGAGCGCGACCGCGAGATGATGCAGGTCGTAGTACATGGCCGTCTGCATCTCGGCGCGCCGGGCCGCGCCCAACGCAGGCATCATCAATCCTGCGAGCAGATCGGTAAGGTAATCGGTGACGTAATCGTTGTATTTTATGGCATTGATGTTGTCTGGGGGGACGGTGTGCTTGTGGTCGCCGATCGCTTGAATCGAAGCGTCGATTTCATCGATCTGGCGGTAATCCTCGGTCGCCAGGCGTTGGGCGGTTTCGTCAAAGTAGCCGTTGACGCGGCGCATGAGCCGGCTGACATCGAACACTTGCGCATGGGCAAGCTCCGCCAGGCCTTTTTTTATTTGTGGATCGTCAATGATATGAGGCGCCGCGACCAGGAGCCGGTCGAGGTCCTGCATGATGTCCAACATCGAGTAGCGTTCGGTTGTTCCCGCCAGTTCCGCCATCCGCGGAGAGGGGCGTTGGTCGGCGAATCGTCGGTTGAGCGTCATGGCCTGCTCGGCGTTCAGACGCGGATCGGCGAGCACCGCGAGAAGGGGTTCGCGCATCAGCGCGTGGATGGAGATGGCGACGAGCGTGCCGATGAGGGTGGAATCATTGCGGAGCCGCGCTCCCATGTTGAGCAAGGCCGTGACGTCGGTGAGGGCGCCGTCCAGATTGCCTTCGCCGAGTTGGAGATAAAGACGGTTGACAAGGGCTCGGGCCAGCGTGCGCTGCTGCCCGAGGTACGGTAGCGGGGCCGCCAAGACCATCGGAGGCTCTTCCACCGACACGAGCGGGGCGTAATAACGTGGGCGTTGAAACGCTTGCACAAGCGCATCCAAAGCCGCCTGGTTGCTCTCCAGCCAGGCCGCGACTTCGGGGAACTCGTCGCGGGTCCATGGGCGTTCCAGCGGCGCGCCGTATGGGCTGTCAGAGGTTTCACCGTGCGCCGCCTCCGGCTCCAGACCGTGTTGCTGGGGGTATCGATCCCACCGCACAAACCTCTCGGCATCATCGGCCGGCCGCGGCAGGTCCAGCGCGGCGTAAAGGCCGTCGACGTACGCTTCGTCCCAACCGTCGATCGGCATCACCTCCAGCAACCCGACGAACGCGTTGTTTTCCGTGTGGACCCCCTCGCCCGCGGCGGCGTTGATCGCGGCGATGTAATCGATCGTGCCGTCTTCGCGCACCGGCCCGTCGACGACGGTGGTGTCGGGGCCGATCTGGACGGGGTTGGCCGCCAGCAGGCCGGCGGCGACGAGGACCGGAATGATCGTCATCATGCCCCTACTGTATCACTGCAACGCGTTGGCGAGTCGCTGCGGCGTGGTGAGAATCATGAGATCGGGAACGGTCGGGCTCCCGTTTTTTTCAGAAGAGGTGAAGAAATGTTTTGCGTCTGCGGGGGGGCGTCGGTATAGTGCCGGTGTCTGTTGCCGGGCGTTTTCATGTCTCTCGGCATTTTTTTGAATCACGTTGTGTATCCGGATACACAACGCAAGCTTTTGTCATTTCTGAACAAGGAGCCCCGCGATGAAACCCCTTCTTGGCCGGTCGATCCGTCGATTCACACGCCGCCGATCCCGCCGCGCCCAAGCGTCCGCCCGGCGGCGCGAGGCCGTCTCCCGTCGGGCCGGGAACGCCGTCGCCCTCGAGCCGTTGGAGCCGCGTGTCCTGCTCAGCGCCAGCTACGTGTTCCCCAGCGACGCGGGCGTCCTCGACGTGACCGACGCGCAGTGGGGCGCGGTCGTGAACGACGGGCAGGACGACACCGCTGCGATCCAGGCCGCCATCAACTCTGTGCTCAACAGCGGCAAGCGCTACAGCCACCCGACCTTCATCTACCTGCCCGACGGGGTCTACAACATCTCCGACTCCATCCAGTCCCGCGTCGGCGCGGGCGGGTGGGCCGACGGCTGGCGCGCGGGCATGATCCTCTTCGGCGAGTCGGAGTCGGGCGTGGTCCTGAAGCTCGACGACAACGCCGCCGGGTTCCAGGACGTCAACAACCCCAAGGCCGTCATCCTCACCGGCTCCGAGAACCAGACCCAGGGCGGCGGCCCGAACCCCGACGGCGGCGGCAACGAGGCCTTCAAGCACACCGTCCGCAACCTGACCGTCGACGTTGGGGTCGGCAACGAGGGCGCGATCGGCATCAACTACCAGGTCTCCAACCGCGGCGGCATCGAGGACGTCACCATCCGCTCGACCAACAGCAACTCGGGCCACGTCGGCCTGCTGCTGGACCGCGAGACCGGGCCGGGCCTGATCCAGGACGTGACCATCGAGGGGTTCGACACCGGCGTCGAGGTCCGCGGCCGGCTCTACTCGGCAACCTTCGAGAACATCACCCTCAGCGACCAGGACGTGCTGGGCATGGACATCGGCCGCAACTACGCGAGCATCCTCAACCTCACCAGCAACAACACCGTGCCGGTCCTCAAGCTGCTCAACGACGAGAACCCGGCGATCAACCTGATCGGCGGCGACTTCACCGGCGGGGCGTCGGGCAACGCGGCGATCATCAACGACGGCGGCACGCTGTACCTGCGGGACATCCGGTCCTCTGGCTACGGGACGGTGGTGGACAACAACCGCGGCCCGGGCGTGGATGTCGCGGGGGGCGCGGGCGTGACGACCATCGACGAGTGGACCAGCCGGGACGTGTCCACCGTCTGGGGCGGGCTCGGCCACCTCGGGCTGACGATCGAGCAGACCCCCGATTACCACACCACCGACCTGAGCAAGTGGCGGTCGGTCACCAGCGAGGGCGCGACGCCGGGCGATTCGTCCGACGACGATCTGGCGGCGATCCAGGCCGCCATCGACAACGCCGCCGCCGGCGACGAGATCGTCTACCTGCCCAACGGCAGCTACGACGTCAGCGGCACGATTATCCTCCGCGGCGGCGTGAAGAAACTCATGGGCATGGAGTCCGCCATCAGCAAGAAGTCCGGCTTCCCCTCCGGCGCCCCCCTGATCCGCATCGACGACGGCTCGGCTCCCGTGGTCATCCTCGAGCACCTGCGCATCAACGGTTCGATCGAGAACAACACCTCACGCACCGTCGCCTTCAAGCACATGCAGTACGAGGGCCACTTCTACACCGCCAACGCCAAGGGCAAGGTCTTCCTTGAGGACGTGATCGGTGGTGCAAAAAGCGAGTACGGCCCCGACCAGCAGGTCTGGGCCCGCCAGTACAACACCGAGTTCGGCCCGGGCCCGAACATCCTCAACAACGGCGGCGACTTCTGGGCCCTGGGCATCAAGACCGAGGGCGTTCAGCAGAACGTCATCAACAACGGCGGGCGCATGGAGCTGATCGGGCATTTCTCCTACCCGATCAACAGCGTGCCCAACGACCGGCCGATGATCGTCAACAACGACGGCCAGCTCTCGGTCTCGCTCGACATCGTCAACGACAAATTCAAGCAGATCATCGAGGACAACCGCGGCGGCGAGAAGCGCGTCCTCTGGGCGAGGTGGGCCGCCGACTCCGACCTGGGCCCCAACGACGCCAAGGCCAACCAGTTCGGCCCCATGGTCCTCTACAACGGGACCGATCTGGACCTCGACAACGACGTTGCGCTGGACAACACCGCCGATTCGCTCACCGGCTGGGACCTGACCAACGGCTCGTGGTCGATCAGCTCCGGGCAGGTCCGCCAGTCCAGCAACGTCGCCGACGCCCGGGCGGTCTGGAACGACCCCGCCGCCTCGGCCTGGTCGGACTACACGTTCGCCGCCGACCTGCGTTCGACCGACAACGACCCGATGGGCCTGATGTTCGGCGTGCAGGACGCGAGCAACTACTACCGGTTCACCGTCTCGCAGCAGAGCAACTTCCGCCGGCTGGAGAAGGTCGTCAACGGCTCGGCCACGACGCTCGTCACGGTC
Source organism: Phycisphaeraceae bacterium (assembly GCA_028277745.1). Classification (GTDB taxonomy): domain Bacteria; phylum Planctomycetota; class Phycisphaerae; order Phycisphaerales; family Phycisphaeraceae; genus JANQFR01. The sequence continues at coordinate 45,761 of JANQFR010000051.1, read as the reverse complement.
GCCGGCAGCTACGTCACGGGCCAGACGTACCGCTTCGGGGTGACGATGCGCGACGGCCGGCTCTCCGCGACGATCGACGGCGTGGATCAGCTGGGCACGATCAGCGACTCGACCTTCACCGCGGGCACGGTCGGGCTCTACAACCACTGGAACGCCAGCACGTACTACGACAACCTCCTGGTGCGGGGCGACGCCGGCGCTGCGCCTCCGGCCGGGCCGATCGACTTCACCGGGCTGGCCGTCACCAGCTACAGCGACCAGGATTCGGGCGGCTTCGCGGTTGAAGACGGCGGGGCCACGCTCCGGCTCACCGGCAACGCCTGGAAGAAGATCGAGCTGCCTTATAACGTCACGCCGAGCACCTCCATCAACTTCGAGGTCAACGCGGCGGACGCCGGCGAGATCATCGGCGTCTCGTTGGACAACGACAACGATCACAACAACGACAACCGGGTTTTCCACTTCGGCGGCTCGCAGGCCGTGCCCGGCGACATGATCGATTATTCACCGAAATACTCCGCCGGGTCGGGCTGGGTTTCGTATTCGATCCCCGTCGGCCAGTCCTACACCGGTGGCGTGATCTACCTCGGGTTCGTCGGCGACGACGACGCGGACAGCTCGACCGACGTGCGCTTCCGCAACGTCAGCCTCACCGAGGGCCCGCCGTCGCTGGACTTCGGCACGCTGACCCCGACCTCCTACTCCGGCTCCCAGGACGCGGGCAGTTCCAGCGTCGAGGACGGCGGGGCCACGCTGCGCCTCACCGGCAACGCCTGGAAGAAGGTCGACTTCAGCTACACCATCACCGCCAACACCGTGCTCGAGTTCCAGGTCAACGCCGCCGATGCGGGCGAGATCATCGGCATCGGGTTCGACAACGACAACGATCACAGCAACAGCAACCGGGTCTTTCACTTCGGCGGCAGCCAGTCCGTTCCCGGCGACATGATCAGCATCACGCCCAAGTACGTCGCCGCCTCGGGCTGGGTGACCTACACCATCAACGTCGGGCAGTTCTACACCGGGGCGGTGGATTTCCTGACGTTTGTCGGTGACGACGACGCGGACGGCTCGACCGACGTGCGTTTCCGCAACGTGGTGGTCCGGGAGGCGTGAGCCGGGCGTCCGCCGTTCAGCGCTGGCCCGCGGGGCCGGGCTAGGCCTCCAGCGGCACGAAGCCGTCGATCGTCAGGCCGAAGCCGGAGAGGGCGGTCGGGGTGAAGGGGTGGTTGGTGAGCAGGCGGAGGCGGCGGACGCCCAGGTCGCGGAGGATCTGCGAGCCGATGCCGTAGGCCTGCTTGTTTTTGGGCGGCTGGGTGCCGGGGGTGTCGTGGGAGGCACCGACGCGGTGGGCCTCGTCGTGCTGGGCGCGGGAAGCGGTCTGCAACTGTTTGAGCAGGCCCGCGCCCATGCCCTCGTGGCGGAGGTAGACGATAGCGCCGCGGCCGGCCTGCTGGATCATCTTCATGGCCTGCCGGAGCGTGGCGCCCGAGGGCTGGGTGAGGTCGCCGAAGACGTCGCCCAGCAGGTTCTGGCTGTGCATCCGGACGAGGACCGGCTCGTCGAGGTCGATGGGCTGGCCCTCGGGGTCGAGCCGGCCGACGTCGCCGCAGGTCAGGGCGACGTGGGGGAAGGGGTCGACCCGGGAGCGGTAGGCGATGAGCTGAAACGCGCCCAGGTCGTTTTCGAACGGCATGGCCTCGATGCGTTCGATCAGCTTCTCCCGCTGCATGCGGTGATGGATGACGTCGGCGACCGAGCACATTTTCAGGCTGTGCCTGGCGCAGAGTTTTTCGAGGTCGGCCCGGCGGGCCATGGTGCCGTCGTCGTTCATAATCTCGATGATGACGGCGCCCTGTTGCAGCCCGGCGATGCGGCAGAGGTCGACCGAGCCCTCGGTCTGTCCGGCGCGGACGAGGGTCCCGCCGTCGCGGGCGCGGAGCGGCTGGACGTGGCCGGGGCGGGCGAAGTCGGCGGGCAGGGCGTCGGGGTCGACCAGTTTCCGGGAGGTGACCGAGCGGTCGGAGGCGGAGACGCCGGTGGTGATGCCGAAGCGTTCGTGGGCGTCGACGGTGACGGTGTAGGCGGTGGACCGCTGGGCGGTGTTGACCCGGGAGAGGGGCTCCAGCTCGAGCCGGTCGCACAGGTCGCCGGCCAAGGCGACGCACATCATGCCGCGCCCTTCGCGGAGCATGAAATTGATGTTCTGCGGCGAGGCGAACTCGGCGGCGCAAACCAGGTCGCCCTCGTTCTCGCGCGATTCGTCGTCTGCCAGGACAATCATCCGGCCGGCCCGGAGTTCGTTGAGGATGGCGGGGATAGGGTTCACAAAAGAATTTTACTGTTTGTCGATGGCGCCACGCCCGGGTCACCAGGTCCAGGCGGGGCTGGCGAGCTTGATGAGCCAGGCTGCGGCGAGCAGCCCGGCCCAGGCCCAGGCGTAACCCGGGCCGACGCGTCGGCGTGTGACAACCCGAAACACGGTGACGCCCAGAAGCGCGAAGATCGGCAGGGTCATCGGGTTGTAAGCGAGCGAGAGGGTCAGGTCGCCGGCGAAAAGCGCTTGGAGGCTACGGGTTAGGCCGGTGGTGGGCGCGGGCAAACCGGTGAAGGCCTTGATCAGCGCGGGCGGCGCCTGTTGATGAACGAGCCACCAGGCGTTCCATATCAGATATGTCATCGCCAGCGCAAAACCAAAGCAACGCAGTGCTGCTTTGCATACACGCGACAGCGCCGACACGCGGGGGGAGGTTGCCGTCGAGGGCAAGGCTTCGACAGTGGGCACGGCGGCCTACTTCTTCTCGGCTTTGGTCCCGTCGATGACCCAAGGCAGCCAGCACAGCGGGAGGCACACAAAAAGCAAAGCGATGAACAAGATGAAGCCGCCTTGATTCAAGCCAATCGCGAATTCTTCGCCTTTCGGCATGTCGGGTCTCCTGGAAAGAGGATTCAAATGGGTTAGATAAACGGTCAGAACCAGGGGTTCTAAACGGTGACGCAAGTTTCTACGGGTTTTTCGTCGTATCTGGTGAGGCGGACGGCGTCCTGGAAGCCGAACCGACCGATGTCAAGATGACGGGTGATGAGAATGGGGTCGTCCCCGCGATGGTGTCTTCTGCCACGAGACGGCTCCTGTATGGAGAACCTTAAGTTTGGCCGTTGAACGGGCCGGCGTGTGGCGAGTGATGACTCGCCCCCCTCAGGCTGGATATCCGGGATGAGCGTAACGTGTTGTCTTTAAGGATGCAACGGGGAAGTTGATGAGAAGGGCGGCCACGCTCGACAACGGACCGGTTACCCTTTCGGGGCCAGACGCAGCAGCGTCCGGGGCTGGAAGGGGAAGCGCTCAAGAACGCCCGCCAGATCGTCGGCGGTCACCGCCATGAGCCGGCCGAGCTCGTCGGCCAGGGGCGTGTAGGCGCCGCGGTAGAGCCACTGCCCGCCGAGGCTCTGCATCCGGCCGGCGGGACGTTCGCCCTGGAGCGTGGCGGCGGTGGCGAGCTTGTTCTTGGCGCGCGTCAACTCGTCGTCGGTGATCGAGCCCGCCAGGACATCGATCGTCTTCAGCAGAATCGACTCGACCTGCTCGGCCCGGTCGGGATCGCACGAGGCGTAGCCGAAGTACGCCCCGGTCTGGTCATAGGGGTGGTAAGAGAAGTCCGCCTCGTCCGCGAGGCCGGGATCGACCAGCGCCCAGTAGATGCGCGAGCCCTCCGAGTCTCCGAGGATGTCGGCGAGCACCTTGGCGGCGTAACGCTGATCGTCCTGCGCGGAGGGCGCGGGGCACATCAGGCCCAGGTAATGCCGACTCACCTTGGCGTCTTCGAGCGTGCGGGCGCCCCCGGCGACGGCGGGATCGACGTACTCCCGCGCCGCGCCCGTGGGCGCCCAGGCCCCCGCGGCCTGCGACACGTCGGCGACGAACGCGTCGAAATCGAGACAGCCCGCCGCCGCGACGATGATGTTGTCCGGGCTGTAGCGGTGACCGAAATACGTCCGCATCTGCTCGGCGCTCAACGCGGTGATCGAATCGGTCGTGCCCAGCACCCGGTAGCCCAGGGGGTGCTGGCCGAAGTGGTTCTCGACCAGCGCGTCCTGCATCCGCCAGGTGGGCCGGTCGTCGTACATGCTGATCTCTTCGAGGATGACGTTCTTTTCCATCGCGAAGTCGTCCTCGCGCAGCGCGGGGCGGAGCATGTCGCCCAGCAGGTCGATTGCCCGCGGCAGGAACTCGGGCAGCACGTGGGCGTAATACACCGTCTGCTCGTGGCTGGTGAACGCGTTGTAGTTGGCGCCGATCTCGTCGAACTCGCGGTTGACGTCGTCCGCCGTGCGGCGGGCGGTGCCCTTGAACATCATGTGTTCGAGGAAGTGCGACACCCCCATGACCGGCTTGTCTTCGTCGCGTGTGCCGGCCTTGACGAAGAAGCCGACCGCGGCGGTGTGGGAGTCGGGGTTCACCTCCGCGATGATCGTCAGGCCGTTGGGCAGCGTGGTCTGTTTGAAATCGATAGGCATGGGGGGAATTGTAGCGACCCCGGAGCCCCGCATGCGTATGCGGCTTTCAGCGTGGCCTGTCCCGCCTCAAGGGGACAGCGGGAATCGGGCGCCGTGTTCGGGGAAGGCGGTGCTGTTGAACGCTTCGTCGCCGCCCTCCCAACCCGCCTGGGGGTTTTGCAACCGCGGGTCCCGCCCCGCCGAGCCGGTGATGTATTCGATGCAGTCGATCAGCGTCACCGCCTGGTCGTCGTGGGCGGCGATCAACCGGCCCGACGCCGTGGCGGCCAGGATGCACCGTTCCAGCGTCGCCCGGCCGCTTCCGCGGCCTTCCTGCCAATGCACGTCGACCGCGGTCGGGTCGCCGACGAAGGTGCACCGCTCGGCCCGCACCGCTCCCGTCGAGTTGACCCACAGCGACGAGGCCGACCCGGTCCCCCCCGACTTGACCGCATACGCCCCGACGCAGTTGACCATCACCGCCGGGCTTTCGGGCGACGACCAGAACCGGAAGTTGCGCTTGTTCCGCAGCGCCACGCAGTTGATCAGCTTCGGGTTCTCGGCCTTGATGTCCCAGCCGCCGTCGGTGTTGTCGAACGCGCCGCAATCCCGATAGGTGATGTTGGACGCCCGCCGCTCCGCCACGAAGCCGTCGGCGTTCCAGTACTTGTCGCCGTTGGGGTCCCAGTGGTTGCGCGAGGTGCAGCGCTCGTAGGTGATGTCGTGATCCTTGACGCCGTCCATCTTCGACCCCTCGACCGTGAAGCCCATGGCGAACCGCTCGGTGGCCCATTCCCGCCCGCCGGCGTCGGCGTGGCAGTTGATGATCAACACGTCGTGCGCCCCGCCGCGGATCCGGATTCCCCGCTTCGTGTACGGCCCGAACGAGCAGTCCCGGATGACCAGGTCGCGCGTGCCCGACTCCGGCCGGTGGGGGATCGCGCCGCCGTTGACGATGACGCCCTCCCGGCTGCGGGTGATCGCCACGTCCGTGATCCGCACGCCACGGTTGGGTCCGTTGAGCACCACCGCGACGCCGTAGTCTTCGAGCCGCAAGCCCTCCACCGTCACGAAGCCCGCGTGAGGCTGAACCTTCAGCAGCACCCTCACCGATCTCGACGGGTGGTCCTTGTCGAAGTCGGAGACGAACCGCGGCAGCCCGCCGCCCGTGTCCGCCCCCTTGATCGTCAACCGGCCGTCCTCGCCGCTGCCGCCCCCCGCCAGCACGAGCGAGACGTCCCGGTAGGTCCCGCTGCCGATGTGCAGCGTGTCGCCCGGGCCCACCGCGTCGAGCGCCGCCTGCAGCCCGTCCGCCGCCGACCGGGCGTGGTCCCAGCTCGATCCGTCGCGGTTGCCCGCGCCTTGAGGCGTGATGAATTGATCCGCGCCCGGGTCGGCCGTCTCGAGATGATCCGGGTCCGGCGGCGGCGCGCCTTCGCCGAGTTTTTCAAGCTTCACGTTTGTCCACCAGATGCGCTGGCCGATGTTGTCCGCCTTCTGGCGGTAGCGGCAGAGGACCTGCACCTCGTCGGCGCCGGCGGTGTCAAACTCGATGGCGACGTTCTTCCACGAAGCGGACGAGCGGTCGGAGTTGAGGCGTTCGACCTCCTTCCCGCTGCGGATCGTTTTGACCTGGTAAATCCCCAGGCCGTTCTGGGAGGAGCGGATGTCGCCCGAGAGACGGTAGCGGGTGTAGGGCTCGAGCTTGAGCTTCTGCAGGATCTCGCCGTAACCGCTGCCGCCGTCCCGCACCAGTTCGACCTGCAGCGCGGTGGGCGCCGCTTCGTGGCCGGTCTCCGTCGCCTGCGAGAGCTGCTGCTTGTTTTTCCGCACCACCCAGCCGGCGGGGCGGTCGCCGCTCCATTGCGCAAAGTCGCCGTTCCTGATCAGATCAGACGCGTCCTGGGCGTGTCCGGTTGAAACCATGACCAAGGCCGCGACCCAGCCCATGACCACTCCGCGCAACCCCGTTAGCCCCGGGCTCCGCCCGGGGGTCGTCGGCGCACATCCCCCCCGGGCGGAGCCCGGGGCTAACGATCCACAATGCGTTTGACTCACACCATTCCTTTCAAACAAGACCCTATCGGCTCAGCACGGTCGGTTCCGGCAGACGCCACCGTCGATCCGGTTCATCGACGAGCGGACCCGATGTCGGGCGACGGTTCCGGCGGCAGGACACTGACCGTGAAGTTGGCGTACCGTGAGGACCGTGTGTACATGTGCCGCAGGCCGATGCGTCCCTCTTCCACGGGGGGAAAGCCGGACGTGTCGAACGTGAACAGACGTTGGTCGCCGCCCCGATCGACCTCGAAGAAGAGCTGGCGGCCGCGTTTGATGCAGGTCACGCGGTACGTGACGCCGGTCTCGAACAGCCCGGTGTTCCGGTAATCCGGTTCGATCTGCGTGTCGCGCGCAAAATGGCCGCCCTCGGGAACGGGGTAGCGTCGGGCGCGGATGTAATCGTCGGGCGCATCGTCCCGGTTGCCGAACGCGGCGTAGCTGATGTGCAGCAGATTCATGTGGTTGTAGTAGGTGCGCATCCACGGCGTTTCGCGGAGACGGCTCCACTCGGCGATGTCGGCGGCGTAGGGGCCTTCGCCGGTCCCGCTCGCCTGCAGGTAGAGGATGTTGACGTACCGGTTGACCGCGTCCAGGCGGGTGAAGTCGTACTCTACCTTGATGTCGCCGGCGAATGCCCGCCGGGTCCAGAGCACGGCGTGGCAGGCGTCGTCGCCCGCCTCGGGGCCGGCGGTGAAGACCATCCCCTCGCCCGTGTTGCCGACCTCGGCCCGCAGCCCGTCAAGGAACCAGTGGTCGCGCCAGTCGCCCGCGCCCGGGTCTTCGAAGACCGTCTGCCACGGCAGCAGCAGCGCCGCCTCGAAATCGTCCCGGCCGGGCGGCCCGGCAACGGGTTGTGCTTCGGGTGAATGCGTGTGGCTTTGGGGATAGGTCATGTGGGCGCCTGTGAATGCCAAAACAAAACATACGCTTTCGATGAAAAGGCGGGTGATCCGCGCCGTCTGGGCCGGGCTTCGTATGAGCATGGCACAAACCCCGCTTTATCTCCAGGACAGCCAGCGGCTGGTGCTGAACGGACGGAAGTCTTTCATTTTTTCACGATCAACGTGGAAGTCATAGAACATCACAAGCGGCTCGATCAATGTGAAGGCGTTTCACATCTTGTCGCGATTGCGTCTCGTGTCGGGCCTTTCTTTAGTCCGGCAGACGCCAGGGCAGCGCCGGGTCGTCCGACAGTTGCTCGTCCAGCTCCGCGCGGACCGTCGCGGCGGCGTGGCCGTCGAAGTACGCGACGTTCGCCGCGCCGCCGTGGCGGTAGGCGGTGATGTAGCCGTCCAGGCCGCCGGCGGTCGTGAATTCGTCGACGTAGTTGTCCGACGACCGTCGGTTGAGCCGGTCGCTCAGCGCGTCGGCGAACATCACCTTGAAGCTCGGCCGGAGGATGCTCACCCGCGGCGCGCCCCCGTTCATCAGCGGTTCGGTGGCGTTCTGGCTCCCCAGGCCCTCGAGGTTGTAGCCGTAGTGCCATCGCATGATCACCGTCCCGTCGGCGTCGAGCGTGCCCGGGCCGCGGCCCGAGTTGGGGCAGAGGAATTTCGGGGCCCAGCGGTAAGGGTTCCCGCCCGCCGGCGCCTCGGCGCTGAGCAGCTCGCGGAAAGCGTCGTTACGGAACCAGTTGATATTGTCGTTGGTGGGGTTGCCCGGCCAGTTCCGGTCGATGCGGACCGGCAGATGATGGCCGTCAAACATGTCCGCGTACATCGCGTTGGCAAGCCCGAACTGCCTGAGCATGGAGAGGCAAAGGGCCGCCTGCCCCGCCCGGCGCGCCGCCGATAAGGCGGGCAGCAGCAGGGCGATCAAAAGCGCGATGATGCTAATGACCACAAGCAACTCGATTAACGTAAAAGCCTTGGCGGAGCGATAGGGCATGATGCTTCTCCTGACGGGGCCGCGGCGTGATCAGTGAGAGAGAAAGGCGGCGGGGGCCGTCCGGGCGTCTCGGCCCCGGCGGATCATCAACAGCCCCCCGATCCCGATCAGCGCCAGGCTCGCCGGCTCGGGGATCGCGGTGAAGCCCAGGTCGTCAAGACCGACCGTTTTGATGCCGCCGGGGTAGACGATCCTGACGTCGAAATAACTGATCAAGGGGGTCGACCCGTCGACTTCCAGCGCGAACAGGCCGTCGGTGGCGCCCGAACCAGGCGTGTCTGCGTCTGTGCCGGCCGTCAGCGTCTGTTGCGAGATCAGCGTTCCGTCTTCGGCGTAAAAACTCGCGGCAGCGCTGACCATGCCGGGAGACAGGTTGATCAGGTTGATGCTGGCGGCGCTGATCGCGTTCACACTGCCGTCCCACGTGTCCGAGCCGGCGTCATAGCTGCCGAAATCGAAGCGGACACGGGTGGTCTTGTTGCCGCCGCTGTTATTGCGGAGCCGGATCGCGGCGCCGGCGGACGTGTTGAACCCGTCCGACGACGTGGCCTCCCCGAAATCATTGGGGGTGGCGGATACCTGCTCCCGGGTGAACCGGATGTCCGGCAGGGTGGGGTCGGTGAAGTGGATCGTGTTGGTGGTGTTGCCGAAGCCGGTGAAGTTCTGCACGACGCGGAAGTCGTTGCGGGCTTCGAGGCTCGCTTCGGTGGCCGCGGTCACCGCCAGCCCGTCGCTGGTGGTGGCGGGGGTTTGATCCAGCGTCTCCGCCCCGGCGGGGTCGATCGCGTTGGGGCCGGACGCCAGGGTCGGGTCCGCGATCACCGCGCCCTGCGCGTGGCCGCCAAGGGTTGTCGCCAGAAGCAGGGTCAGCGTCGTGGTGATCTTGAACATCGGACAACTCCTCCAATATGAGAAACGGATGGGATTCGGTTATGAAGAGACCGCGCCGGCGGACGCCCGCCGGATAAAGGACATGGAAATGGTTTCGCGTTGCGGCGGCCCGTCGGGTTGGTCCAGACGCTGCATGAGCATGCGATCGATCGCCGCGGCGACGTCGCGCGGCTTACGATCGCCGGTGGCCAGCGCCGGCCGCCACACCCGGCCGGCCTGCATGTTGTTGAAGCCCACCACCGCCACGTCTTCCGGCACGCGGACGCCGCGGTCCTGCAACTCCCGCATGAGATACAGCGCGCCGTTGTCGTTGAAGCAGAACAGCGCATCGACCGGGATCGGCCCCGTCCGGCCGAACACCCGGCGCAGCCCCGCCAGGCACCGCTCGCCGATGTCTTCCGGCATCGCCGTCGGGGGCGGCATGTCGATGACCAGGTCCGGATGATCCGCGATGCCCCGCTGCCGGCAACGCTCGGCGAACGCCTCGTACTTCGGCGGGCCCGCCTCCTGGGCCAGCGACAGCACCATCGCCGGGCGGCGACGGCCGGTGTCGGCGAAGTGGTCGACCACCTCGCGGATCGCCCGCGTCCGGTCATGGATCACCAGGTCGCCCTCGAAGTCGTCCAGAGGTTCGCGGCTGACGGCCACGACCGCGGGCGCGGCTTCCAGGCGTCGCCGCACCTCCGGGTCCTTCATCTGCGTCGGCGTCACCCGGATGATCACCGCGTCCACCTGCCTCGACAGCAGGTCATCGATCTGGCGGCAGAGCACGGTGACGTCCTCGTGGTCCTGCGACTGATAGACCGCGTAGCCGCGGCCCTGCAGCCGCTCCATCAGGTCCAGGGCGATGATCGCGTCGCCGGCCCACGGATCGGCGTACGCCCAGATGATCCCGATCGACGCGGTCCGCCCGCCCCGTAGCCCCGAGGCGAGGCGGTTGCGGCGGTAACCCATGCTCTGGGCCGTCTCGAGCACCTTTTGCCGCGTCGCTTCGCTGATCCGCCCCCGTCCGCCCAGGGCGACGGAAACCGACCCCTGGCTGATCCCCAGGCGCCGGGCCAGCTCCGCCTGATTGATGTTGGAAGGGGACATGACGATACCTATAAGCGACGATTCGTATCAGCAATCGTAATGCCTGCACACAGCCCCGTCAAGCATGTTTTTGTGATGGTTGACGCCCGAACCGCATCGGTTTGGAACGTATGGGGTTAGCGGCGGGGCCGCCACGTAAAAAGGCCGGCGGGGGACCGCCGGCCTCGGGTGCGCGGATTCGGGGCGAGGCGTCAGGCGCTGGCTTTTTCCAGCTCCGATACGAACTCGGCCTTCTGCTGAACACCTTGCCATTTCTTGACCACCTCACCGCCCTTGAAGAGGATGACGGTGGGGATGGCCTGGATCTGGTACTTCAGCGCCAGGTCGCGGTTGGCGTCGGTGTCGACCTTGCCGACCTTGACCCGTCCCTCGAATTCCTGGCTGATTTCATCGATGGTCGGGGCGAGCATGCGGCAGGGCATGCACCACTCGGCCCAGAAATCCACCAAGACAGGCTGGTCGCTGGTGACCACCTCGGATTCGAAATTGGTGTCGGTGAGTTCCAATACGGTATCGCTCGCCATGGGTCATCTCCTGTGTTGGCGGGCCGTTGCGTGCGTGGTTGGCTTGTACGGCTACAAGCACCGCGATTGTAGGCCGGGGGTGGGGGTCTAGCAACCATTAGGTTAAGCCCCGACGCCTGCCGGTACGATGAGGAATCTGTGTCCGTCCCTGGTTATTCCCGATTGATCGGCGGGGGTGGGCGATGAGGCTGCCGTCGGCGGATCATCGCCCGTGGGGCGTGCCGCGCTCGCCGTGGGTGATGGCGATGCGTTGGGAGCGGCTGCTGTTCGCCCATTGGCCGGTGGACGCGGCGGCGTTGGCGGCGGTTTTGCCCGGTGAGCTGGAGGTGGAGGAGTTCGACGGGACCGCCTGGCTGGGGGTCGTGCCGTTTGAGATGCGTGGGGTCCGTCTGCGGGGGTTGCCCCCCGCGCCGGGTTTGAGCCGTTTCCCGGAGCTGAACGTGCGGACCTACGTGACGGTGGGCGGCAAGCCCGGGGTGTATTTTTTCAGCCTCGACGCGGCCCATCGCCTGGCGGTGCGCACCGCGCGGCGGTGGTTCGGGCTGCCTTATCACTACGCGGAGATGTCCTGCCGGCGTGACGGGCAGGGGTTTACGCACTACCTGAGCCGGCGGGCGGACGAGCGGGGGCCGCGGGCGACGTTCGCGGGCAAGTACCGGCCGGTCGCGGCGGTGAAGCCGGCCCAGCCGGGCTCGCTCGACGCGTTCCTGACCGAGCGGTATTGCTTTTACACGGTGGACGGCGCCGGCGTGATCCGGCGGAGCGAGGTCCACCACGCGCCCTGGCCCCTGCAGCAGGCCGAGGCCGAGTTGCAGGTCTGCGACATGACCGCCATGCTGGGGCTGGACCTGCCCCCGACCCCCGCGGTGTTGCATTACGCCGACCGCCTCGTGGTGGCGGCGTGGCTGCCCCGCCCGGTGTCCGACGGGCCGGGCTGAACAGGCCCGGTGAAATCAACTACAACCTGAACCTGCACATGACCGAATCACTCGAAAACAAGATCAAAGACCGTTCCGCAGTCATCGGCGTGATGGCGCTGGGATACGTCGGGCTCCCATTGATCCGGGCGTTCTGGGAGGCGGGCTACCCGGTGGTGGGGTTTGATATCGATCCGCAGAAGATCGACATGCTCCATCGCGGAGAGAACTACCTCAAACACTTTGGCGACGACTTCGTCGCGGAGATGGCCCGGTCCGACCGGTTCGACGTCACGGATGATTTCACCCGGCTCGGCCACCCGGACGTGCTGCTGGTCTGTGTGCCCACGCCCCTGGGGCGTCACCAGGAGCCGGACCTGAGCTTTGTCCGCAAGGCGGCCGAGGACATCAGCCAGCAGCTGCGCCCGGGCCAGCTCGTGGTGCTCGAATCCACGACTTTCCCCGGCACCACGCGCGAGGTGATGCTCCCCCCCCTGGCCGCCGCCAACGGCCTGTCGGTCGGCGGAGATTTTTTCCTCGCCTATTCCCCCGAGCGCGAGGACCCCGGCCGCAAGGACGCCTCCACGCAGACCATCCCCAAGCTGGTCGGCGGGGTCGACGACCCGTCGGGCGATCTGGCGACGCTGCTCTATCAGCAGGCGGTCCAACAGGTCATCCGCGTCTCGAACGCGGAGGTCGCCGAGGCGGCGAAGATCCTGGAAAACGTGTACCGCGCGGTGAACATCGCGCTGGTGAACGAGATGAAGGTCATCCTCGACAAGATGGGGATCGACGTGTGGGAGGTGATCGACGCCGCCGCGACCAAGCCGTTCGGGTTCCAGGCGTTCTACCCCGGCCCGGGCCTGGGGGGGCACTGCATCCCGATCGACCCGTTCTACCTGACCTGGAAGGCCCGCGAGGTCGGTGAGCCGACCCGGTTCATCGAGCTCGCCGGGCGGGTGAACCACGACATGCCCGGCTACGTGGTGCAGCAGACGATGCTGGCCCTCAACGAGCAGGGCAAGGCGGTGCATGGGGCGCGGGTGCTGGTGCTGGGGCTGGCGTACAAGCCGAATGTGGACGATGTGCGGGAATCGCCGTCTTTTGAGCTGATCGAGCAACTGGAGGGCCTGGGCGCCCTGGTGGACTATCACGACCCGCACGTGCCCCAGATGCATCCGATGCGGCACTACCCCGGGCTGGACAAGGCCTCGATCGAGCTTGATGACGCGGCCCTGTCCGGGTACGACTGTGTTTTAATTGCCACCCACCACGAGGCTTATGACTGGGCGTACATCGGCCGGCACGCCCGGCTGATCGTCGACACCCGCGGCGTGATGCGGCGGGTCGGCCCGGTCGATGCCGTGGTCCGTCAGGCATGAGGATTCCGCGAAAAATCGGTCATTTAGTTTTGCCCCACACGGGACGTGGGGTAAGCTGTTAATCCGATTGGAATTCTTTAAACTTGCGATTATTGAACCATGATTAACTTATTTGAACGGCTGTCAGCGTGGGGCTGGTTGACCGCGGCGGCGGTGTCCCTGACCGTGGCCTGCCCCGGCCACGCCATCATCATCTCCGGAGGCGGCGGGTCCGCCCCATTGAATAACACCGCCCCCCTCGACGACCCCGGCTTCGACCGCGTCGGCTCCTTCGAGACCGCCGGCGGCAACGGCAGCGGCGTCTACCTCGGCGACGGCTGGGTCCTCTCGGCCAACCATGTCAACGCCCGGGACATCTTCACCCTCAACGGCAACACCTACCAACGCATCAACGGCACCTCCGTCCGGCTCGACAACCCCACCGGCCAGGGGCTCACCACCAAGTCCGACCTTGTGCTCGCCCGTTACGAATTCGTCTCCGGCTCGGCGCCGACCCCCCAGGGCATGCTCACCATCAACACCTCCACCCCCGCCGCCGGCACCCCCGGCGTCCTGATCGGCACGGGGCAGACCCAGACCTCTCAGACGGCCAGCACGTATTACGCCGATACGACGACGGACCCTCAGTCGTGGACTTGGGACACCGCTTGGTTTTCGGATAGCGACCGGTCTTACGACGGCTTCATCAACACCGGCGCCCGCGACAAACGGTGGGGAGAGACCGACGTCACGGCCATCAACATCAACGGTGATGTTCAGTTTTCCCAATTTCTCGACTTCTCCAGCAACAGTCTGGACGCGGATCAGATCGGTTTCGTGACCTTGTTTGAAGACGAGCTGAACTCCGCGATGGGCGCGCCGGCCGACTCCGGCGCCGGCTACTTCATCAAGGTTAACGGCGAGTGGGTCCTCGCCGGGCTCGCGCACGCCTTGTTCGGCTTCAACAACCAGCCCGCCAACACCGCCCTCCCCGGCAACGCCACCTTCGTCTCCGACCTCTCGGTTTACGCCGACCAGATCAACGCCATCATCCCCGAGCCCGCCACGGCCCTGCTCCTGGCGGCCGGCGTCCCGCTGATCGGGCGCCGCCGTCGTCGCTGAAGGGGGGAGGGTAACCCGGGGCTGCGAATTCTTTGAACATCCTGCGCGCATCCCCTATCATGAATCGTCGCTCGGGGGGAGCGACGATTCCCTGTCTGTCTTGATAAGTCATTACGGATGATGAAGATGCAGCTTAAACGCAGGAAGTGGGACAACCTTCAGACCGTCGCTCTGGTCTCGTCCTACGTCCCCCGGCGCTGCGGCATCGCCACGTTTTGCCGCGACCTGGCCGAGGCTCTGGGCGCCTACACCAAGGAGGTCCGCACCACCGCCGTGGCCCTCAACGACCGGCCCGAGGGGTACCGCTACCCCGACCGGGTCTGGTTCGAGATCAACGAGAAACGCCACGCCGAGTACCGCCTGGCCGCCGATTTTCTCAACATGTCCGCCGTCGACGTGGTGTGTCTCCAGCACGAGTTCGGCATCTTCGGCGGGGAAGACGGCGGCTACGTGCTGGACCTGATCAAGCGGCTGCGCATGCCCGTAGTCGCCACGCTCCACACCGTGCTCAAAGACCCGCTCGACGGGCAGCGCGCCGTCATGCAGCAGATGGCCGAGCTGTGCGATCGGTTCATCGTCATGGCCGAGCGCGCCAAGGACTTCCTCCACGACATCTACCACATCCCCGAGTCCAAGGTCACGTTGATTCCCCACGGCATCCCCGACGTGCCGTTCGCCGATCCGAATTACCACAAAGACCAGTTCGGCGTCGAGGGCAAGAAGACGATCATGACCTTCGGCCTGATCGGCCCGTCCAAGGGGCTGGAGAACATGATCGAGGCGATGCCTCAGATCGTGAAGAAACACCCCGACGCGGTGTACATGATCGTCGGCGCCACCCACCCCGGCGTCATCGCTCACCAGGGCGAGGAGTACCGCCTGGGGCTGCAGCGCCGCACGCGCGAGCTGGGGGTCGAGCAGAACGTCCGCTGGATCAACAAGTTCCTCGACCTCGAGGAGCTGGTCGAGTACCTCGGCGCCGCCGACGTGTATGTGACGCCGTATCTCAACGAGGCCCAGATCACCTCCGGCACGCTGGCGTACGCGATGGGGACGGGCAAGGCGACCGTCTCCACGCCGTACTGGCACGCCCAGGAGCTGCTCGCCGACGGGCGGGGCGTCCTGACGGGGTTCCGGGACACCAACGCCCTCGCCGCGGCGATCACCGACCTGTTCGACCATGACGTGAAGCGTCACGCCATGCGCAAGGCCGCCTACACCTACACCCGCTCGATGGTCTGGCGCGACGTGGCCGGCCAGTACATGGAGCTGTTCAAGACGGTGCGGGAGGAGCGCAACCAGAACCCCCGGCCCGCGTCGCTGGTGCGGCAGCTCTCGAGCACCCGCTCCGAGCTGCCCGAGATCAAGCTCGACCACGTGACCCGGCTGACCGATTCCTGCGGCATCTTCCAGCGCGCCAAGTCGACCATCCCCGTCCGGGCCGGGGGCTACACCACCGACGACAACGCCCGCGCCCTGATCGCCTCCCTGATCGCTCAGGACCACGTCGACTACCAGACCAACGTCGACCTCGAAACGCTGGTCGGCGTCTACCTGGCGTTCCTGGAGCACGCCTTTGACGACGAGGCGGGGCGCTTCCGGCACAAGCTCGGCTACGACCACGTCTGGGACCCCGCCGTGGACAGCGAAGAGGCCCACGCCCGCGCGGTCTGGGCGCTGGGCGAGGCCGTCGCCCGCTGCCAGACCCGGGGCCCGATGACGCTCGCCGCCAACCTGTTCAACCGGGCCCTGCCCGCTTGCGAAGAACTCCAACACGCCCGCTCCTGCGCCTACGCCCTGATCGGCATCCACGCCTACCTCCGCCGCTTCTCGGGCGACTCCCACGCCCGCCGCGTGCGCGAGCACATGGCGCACTGGCTCTTCGACCGCATCCAGCAACACGCCGCGCCCGACTGGCCCTGGTATACGGACCGGCTGACCTACGGCTGCTCGCGCGTGCCCCACGCGCTGCTGCTCTCGGGGCGGTGGATGTTCAACAACGAGATGATCCAGGTCGCCCTCCGCAGCCTCGAATGGCTCCACGGGGTCCAGAGCGGGGACAACGATCACTTCACCCCGATCGGCAACAACGGCTGGTTCCCCCGCGACGGGCAGAAGGCCCGCTTTGATCAGCAGCCGATCGAGGCCAACGCCATGATCGACGCCTGCCTCGAGGCCTACCGCGTCACCGCCGACGGCAAGTGGGTCGACCGCGCCCACCGCTGCCTCAACTGGTTCCTCGGCGCCAACGACCTGCACCAGCCGCTGTACGACCACTCCACCGGCGGGTGCGCCGAAGCGCTGATGGCCCACGGCGTGAGCGAGAACCAATCGGCTGAACCCACGCTCGCGTGGCTGTTGTCGCTGCTGGCGCTGTACGATCATCACCTGGACGAGTCGAGCCCCGCGGTCTCGGAGAAGAAGGCGGCGCCGCCCGCCTCGCCGCAGCGCACCGCGCCCGAGCCCGCCGCGAAGTGAGTCGTTTTTTCCGGAGCCCCACCATGACCGATCAACCCCAGGACCAGGACCCCGCCGTCGAAGCCGAGCAGGCGGCCGAAGAGATCGCCACGGACGGCAACGACATCCGCCAGCGCGTCCGCGACCTGGTGGTCAAGCTGGTGCAGCAGCGCAAGGCGGGCCTGGAGAAGCTCGAGACCGTCGCCGAGCAGATCCTGGCCGGCGCCGCCAAGGCGGTGGACGACGCGACGCCCGACGAGCAGTCCAGCGTGCTGCGCCAGGTGGTCGACGGGCTGGCGGAGGGCATGGCGAAGGCGGCCAACGCGGCCGAGCTCGCCTTTGAAGAGGCGAAATCTCGCGGCGAGACGTTCGCGAACGAGGACGTGCAGTCCATGATCGCGGACCTCCGCGCGTTGCGGGAGATGTTCGTCAACACGGTGACCAAGGCCGCCGGCAGCCTCAAGAGCCGCGCCGCCGAGGAGGCGAGCGACCTCAAGACGCACGCGCAGCGCGCCGCCGAGTCGATCAAGCCGGCGGTCGACAGCGCCCTGCGCGCCGCGACGTCGCAGCCGGGCCAGCTGGCCAAGGAGTCCGCCGAGGCCGGCGTCGCCGCCGCCCGGCAGGCCGCGGGCGCATTGGCCCACACCCTCGCCGGCATCCTCACCGCCGCCGGCGACCTGCTCAGCGGCAAGGAGCCGGTCGATAAGCCGGAGGAGCAAGAGAAAGGGCAAGAGCGGGAGTAGGGGACGTTGAGATGAATAGCCGGGCCGCTACGCGGCCCCGGACCAGGCGGGCGTAGCCCGCCGGCTACGGCGCTAGCCGCCGGCTTCCATGCCCTTGACTTTTTCCAGCCGGCGGATGTGGCGCGCCTCTCCCGAGAACACCGCCCCCGCGAATGCACGCACCAACTCGCGCGCGGTTTCTTCGCCGATGATCCGGGCGCCCAGGCAGATGACGTTCATGTCGTCGTGCTCGACGCCCTGGTGGGCGGAGTACACGTCGTGACAGACCGCGGCGCGCACGCCGGTGAGCTTGTTGGCGGCGATCGACGCGCCCACGCCCGAGCCGCACAGCAGCACGCCTTTGTCGGCCTGGCCGTGCTGGATCGCCTGGCCCAGGTAACGGGCGAAGTCGGGGTAGTCGTCGTCCTTGTCGTACTGGTGAGCCCCCAGGTCGACCACTTCGTGCCCGCCGGCCTCGAGCTCGTCGACGAGGGCCTGTTTCAGCGGGTACCCGCCGTGGTCACACGCGATGGCGATTTTCATCTTCGTCTCCAGGAGTGGGGGTTTCCGGGGCGGGTTGGGCCGCATTATCGTCGAGCCGGCCCGTCACGCAACGCCGGGGCGGGCACAGCGTCACGTAGAGGTACACCAGCAGGCACACCACGATCGCCCAGGCGATGTCGGGGTGAGTCGGGGCGATCCACGCGTACCACTGCTCCGCCGTCTCCCGGGTGATCGATCCCTCGTACCCCTCCACCTCCCGCCAGCGCCTGCCCCGCCGTCCGACCATCACCTGCAGCGGCATGATCAGGGCGAAAAAGCTCAGCATCAATTGCAGGGCCACGAACCCCCAGCTCACCGCGATCAGGCACATGCCGATCCCCGCCGCGAACAGCAGGTAGCGTTCGTGGATCTGCCCCAGGATGGTGAACATCGCCAGCCAGGGGGTGACCATCGCCACGAGGAACCGCGGGTCCTTGGCCCGCAGATGCCGCGCTGCGCCGATCGCGCAGAGCGTGAGCACCACGAAGTACACGGCCGCCAGGATGATCTTCAGGGTCACCGTCACGCCCCACACCTCAAAGAGCGGGGCGACGAGGTCGCGCGTGTTCTTCCAGCCGTAATGGCGCGTCAGCACGCCGGGCACGTTGCTGGTCAGCCCCATGATGAGGTATTCCCAGTGGTGCGAGCCGTACTTCCAGCCGACGATGAACCAGCCCGTGCTGGCGTCGAATAGCGGGATGCACATGAACAGCGCCCCCGCGAGCGCGGCGGACACGACGTACCCCTGCGCCCGTCCGGGCAGCCACCACCCGCACGCCGCCAGCGCCCCCGCGGCCAGCACCGCCCAGACCGCGCCGCCCCCGGCCGAGGCGATCAGCCACACCGCGATCAACGCGGCGGCGGCGCCCGCCAGCACCCCGGCGCGCGTCCGCCACGACCACCGCGTCCGCATCACCCCCGCCGCCGCAACCACCCCCGCGATCGCGGCGACCGCGAAGACCCACATCACCGCACCGAAGTTGATCAGCGGCGCATCCGCGTCCCTCAGCGGCGCGAAATCGCCTTTGGCGACCCACACCTGCGACAGGTCCATCGGATAGGTCAGCATCCACCCGCTCACCACCGCCGCGACCGCCGTCGCCCACCCGATGACCCACCGCGCCGCCGCGCCCGGCCGGCCCATGAACAACGCGGTCATGATGAACACCGGCGCCACGATCAATTGCTGACCCTTCAGCAACGCGCCCAGCCCGATGAACACCCCGGCCGTGTACCAGCGGTTGATCGAGACCATCAGGATCGCCCACACGTAGAACGGCACGATCCAGATGTCCCACGTCGGCCAGCCGTGCGAGCTGAGGATCGCCGCCGGGTTGAACCACAGCAGCCCCGCGCCGATCAGCCCCAGCCCCCAGCCGCGCATCGGACGCACCGCTTCACGCCACACCGCCCGTCGTCCGAGGGGCGGCTCGTCGTCCTCCCCGCCGAACCGGGCCCGCGCCCGCACGACCCACAGCCGCACCAGCAGGAACACGCCCACCGCGCCGAACAGCTCGATCGCGGTGTTGATCCGCAGCGCCGGCGCCGTGAACGCGTGGCCGTGCCGCCACGTCTCGGCGTCGGGAAACGCTTCGAGCGTCTGCGCCGCCCACGTCCGCATGATCATCAGGCGCAGCGGCGCATAGTCCAGCTCACGGTAACGGTCGCGCGTCTCCGCGAGGTAGCGGTCGTAGAGGTCGAGGTACCCTTCCAGCGTCGCCCGCCGCCCGTAACGGAACCCGCGCTGGATGTCGCCCCGGAACCGGATGGGCTCGAGCTGCATCGACGCCCACCGCCGCAGTTGCACGCCCTCGACCACCATGACCGCCGCCGCCCCGAAGAAGACGGCCGCCAGCATGACCCGAAGCCCCAAGACCTGCCTGCGATTCACGGCGATAAGATAACCGCGTTCGGCCGACGATGATCGGTGAGCCCCGCATGCGTGTGCGGGGCTTCATCCGCCGGTTGACGTGCGCACCATCTTCACGTGCGGCCCGGCCGTGGGCACGACAAACTCGTCGCCCACGCGTCGCCAGCCGTGGCGTTCGTAGAACCCCGCGGCGGGGGTTCGGGCGTTGCACCACATCGCCGCGTCGCCCACCGCGTCGTGCGCCGCTTCGAGCAGCACGCGGCCGGCGCCCCGGCCCTGCGCCTCGGGCGCCACCGCCATGCCGCGGAGCTGGGTCTGGGCCTTTTGAAACGGCCGTCGCAGCAGCGTGACGCAGCCGATGAGGGTTTGCCCGTCGTTGTCGAACGCCGCGAGGTGGATGGTGGTGGGTTCGTCGTCGCCCTCGAAGTGGGCCGATTCCAGGGGCAGTTCCTGCCGCAGCATCCGGTGGCGCAACGCGAGGATCGCGTCGGTCTGGACCTGGCGGACGATCAAAACGGCAGCCCGATCTGTCGGCGTAACGCGTCGAGCACGGCCATGTTGCCCACCGTGTCGGCGCGGCTGACCGCGGGCGGCGCGCCGTCGAGCACGGCGTCGGCGAAGTGCTCGGCCTCGAGGCCGTAGAGCGGCATCGGGGCGTCGACCCGGCGCTCCTCGCGCCCACGTTTGGGCGGGGCGGCCTTGTCCTGGCGCGGGGGCATCATCCCGTCCACCACGTACGCCGCGCCGGTGACCGGCGGCTTCCACGGGACGGGGACCTCGATGAAGCCGTCGGTCCCGCAGATGATCGCGGCGTTGTTGGTCTGCACGCCCATGCCGCACACGAAGCTGGCGAGCACGCCGCCGTCAAACGCGAGCGTCCCCGCGACGTTTTCATCCACGCCGCGCTCGTGCATGACCGCGGTGGCGTGCATGGCCGTGGGTTCGCCGCCGGCGATCAGGCGGGCGAAGCTGAGGCAGTAGCAGCCGATGTCCATCAGCGCCCCGCCGGCGAGGTCGGGGTCGAAGCGGACGTTGCCGTCGATCTGCTTGGTGCGGTAGCAGAAGCTGGTGCGGATCAGCCGGACCTCGCCGACGGCGCCGCTGCGCACCGCGTCGAGCACCGCGTGCGTGAGCGGGTGGGACCGGTACATGAACGCCTCGACCAGCAGCTTGCCGTGCCGCTGGGCGCAATCAAACATCTCGTCGGCCTCGGCGGCGGTGACGCTGATCGGCTTTTCACAAAGCACGTGCTTGCCCGCCTCGATGCACTTGATGGCCCACTCGTGGTGCAGGCTGTTGGGAAGCGAGAGGTAGATCGCGTCGACCCGGTCATCGTCGAGCAGCGCGTCGTACGAGTCGTGAGCGGAGCTGATCCGGTGCTTCTCGGCGAACGCCCCGGCCGACGCCGCCGTGCGCGAGCCGACGGCGGCGAGGACCGAGCGGTGCGGGCCCGCGATGCCGTTGATACCATCGGCGAACTGGTTGGCGATGTTGCCCGTGCCCAGGATGCCCCAGCGGAGTTGGTCGGCCATGAAACGGCTCCCGTGGATTCATCAAACCCAGGAGGTTTTACCA
Source organism: Phycisphaeraceae bacterium (assembly GCA_028277745.1). Classification (GTDB taxonomy): domain Bacteria; phylum Planctomycetota; class Phycisphaerae; order Phycisphaerales; family Phycisphaeraceae; genus JANQFR01. Next base: position 24,242 of record JANQFR010000051.1, on the reverse strand, counting down.
TGATGTGGGGGCTCGCGTTGGCGTCGATCCTGGCGTTGGGGCAGGCGGAGCAGGTGGCGGGCGGATACCGCTTCACCGAGGGGCCGGCCGTGCGGGCGGACGGCGCCGTCTGGTTCACCGACATCCCGCGCTCGCACATCTGTCTGTACGACCCGGCCGACGGAACGGCGACCGTCGACATCACCGATTCGGGCCGCGCCAACGGCCTGGCGATCGACCCGCAGGGGCGCCTGCTGGCGTGCGAGGGCGGACGCCGCCGGGTCGTGCGGTACGAACCCGACGGCACGATCGCCGTGCTGGCCGACGCCTACAACGGCAAGCGGTTCAACAGCCCCAACGACCTCGTGCTCGATGCCCACGGCGGGGTGTACTTCACCGACCCGCGCTACGGCCGCTACCGCGACGACATGGAGATGAACGTCGAGGCGGTCTACTACATCGCGCCCGGCGGCGAGGTGACGCAACTCATCACGGACCTGAAGCGGCCCAACGGTATCGGCCTGTCGCCCGACGGCGGGGTGCTTTACGTCGCCGACGAGGCGGGCCGTAAGATCATGGCCTACACCGTGGCTGCGCCCGGCGAGCTCGCGCAGCCGCGCGTGTTCATCGAGACGCCCGGCCAACGCGGAGGATGTGACGGCGTCGCGGTCGACCCCGACGGCCGCGTCTACGCGACGCTGCCCGACGGCGTCTGGGTCATCAACGCCGGGGGCGAAAAGGTCGCCCACATCGACACCCCCGGTCGGCCGACCAACTGCGCCTTGGCGCAAGACACGCTTTACATCACCGTCAACCGCGGCCTGTATCGCGCCGCCGTCCCGGATTGACGATCCCCAAGCCCCGCTGCGCATGCGGGGCTCCGTCGAGGCTACGCCTGTCCGAGGAGCCGGTACGCGCCGCCGAGGTTCAGGATCTTGTGGAGCAGCTTCTCGTATTCGATCCCGGCGGCGTGGGCGGACTCGGCGAAGTCTTCGCCGTAGGCGATGTCGGGGTTGGGGTTGGCCTCGAGGAGGAAGAACTTGCCGCTCTCGGTCAGGCGCAGGTCCATGCGCGCATAGCCCGAGAGCTGCAGGGCGTTGTACACGCGTTTGCAGAAACGGCCGACGGCTTGCTGCAGGTCTTCGGGGAGGTTGGCCGGCCCGGTGTCGACGCCGGCTTTCTTGCGATACTTGAGGTCCCACTTCACTTTGCTGGTGGCGATGCGCGGCGCGTCTTCGGGAAGGTTCTTGAAGGTGATCTCCCACGCGGGGAACGTCTGGAGGCGCTGGTTGCCCAGGACGCCGACGTACAGCTCGCGCCCCTCGATGTACTGCTCGGCGATCGCGTCGGTGCCGACGCTGCGGTGGATAAACTCGACGCGTTCGGCAAGCTGCTCGTCGCTCTGGACGATCGACGCCTGGCTGATGCCGATGGAGCCTTCTTCGGTGAGCGATTTAACGAACAGGGGGAAGCCCAGCCGCTTGGGCCGGCGGACGTTGCGACCCATCGGGAAGACGTGGAAGCGGGGCACGCCGATGCGGTGATACCGACAGATCATCTTCGACAGCGCCTTGTTGTGCGCGAGCATCAGCCCGCGCGGGTTGCAGCCGGTGTAGGGCATGCGGATCATCTCGAGGTAGCTGACGACGTGGGCGTCGTAGACGCCCATCCCGTCGAATTCCTCGAGCATGTTGAACGCGATGTCGGGCTTGAAGTCGTCTACGCAGTGCTTGATGACGCCCAGGTCGCTGGTGACGCCCAGCGGCATCACCTCGTGGCCCATCTCGCGGAGCGTCGCGACGACGTCGAACTCGGCCTTGATCGGGACGAGCTGCTCGTCGCTGAGCCCTTCGATCGAGTCGGGCGGGATGAAGTCCTCGTGCATGAGGACGATGATGCGGCGTTTTTTAGCCATGAGCAGGTCCGGTCGGGGCGATCAACGCGGCGGCGACGCGTGGGGATCCGTTGCCTTATCGTCCATATCCATGAGCCGGTGGGCGTTTATCGGCGCTTATCGGTCGTTGCCGCCGGTTATCACAACGCCAGGCGGTGATGGCCCGCGTGCATGTAGTGCATGGTCTGGACCGTCACCATGATCATCGCCTGGCTGCGGGCCTGGGATTCGGGCAGCGCCAGGCGGAGACGCAGCTCCTTGCAGCGGTCGATCATGTCGGCGAGCACCTGGTCGATGGTGTAGGGGTGGGTGCCGGTCCAGTCGGCGACGATCCGCCGCAGGTCGGGGCGGACCCGCCGCAGGAAGCTGGCCGCGGTCGGCCGCCCGGCGAACCGCGGGTCGGTCGAGAACAGCCGACGCAGGTCGATGTCGAAGAAGTCCGGCCACTCGTCCGCGTAATGCAGCTTCCGGTCGCGGTAATGCTCGCGCAGGGTTTTCCGGCACTGCCGTAGCGGCTCGACCTGACGACGCGTGCGCACCGGCGGGGGTTGGTCGGCAATCTCACGCATCAGCTCATTGACGTATTCCAGCTTGCGCAGCGCGGTCGGCCAGGTGGCGTAGCGCTGCTGCCACGACTGGCCTGGGGTGAGCCAGACCGCGAAGGTCTCGGCAAAGTCCTCGGCGGGGTGCGCCTGGGCGTACCAGAAGGGCAGGTGCTGCACATACCGGCGCGAGCCCGGCTTGGGCTGATACGAATCGGGGTAGGGCTGGGTGAACGAGCCGAACAACTCACGCCAGCGCTTGCGGCGGTGCAGGCGGTACGCGGCGTCGATGGCGTGGCCGGCTTCGTGGCGGAGGATGCGCATGCACTCGGCCTCGGAGCCGCCCTCGACCTGGAGCATCTGCTTCTGTTCGAGCCGCATGAGCCGGGGGTGGGCCAGATAGAACGGCGCCGCGATCCCGGGCACGCCGTCGGGGCTGAACCACTCGGAGGAGAGCCACGCGTGCGGGCGGAAACAGGCTAACCCCTTCCGGTCCAGATCGGCGCGGAGCCGGTCGAGCCGGGGTTCGAGGGATGTGCCGGGGATCGTCAGCTTGAGGTCGCACAGACGCAGGCCCAGGAGCCGGTCGTCGTCGTACCGGGCCCAGACCGGCTGGCGTTTTCGGCGGGTTGATGGACGCGTCGAGGGCGGCACAACGGGATGATAACCGCGCGGTCAGACCGCTTCGACCGCTTCCCGCAGGCGAGCCGCCGTCTGGGCCGATCCGAGCGACGATTTACCGAAACCCGGCAGGGCGCCGGCGCTGACGGCCTGGGCCTGGGCGTCTTCGTAATTGGACACCAGCATCATCTTCGGCGATGGGTCGCGGCCGGCCAGGTCGCGGATGAGGTCGACGCCCGTTTCGTGAGAAAAGGCGCCGTCGAGAATCCGGTTAACCAGAAATAAGGCGTCAGGGTTTATCCATCTTTCAAGCGAATCGCTGCTGTTGGTGGAGGCGATCTCCACGTCGCCCACCGCACGACGGATGGCGCGGGTCAGCGAGCCGGTATCGAAACCGCAGTGCCCGACAAGAACGATGTGTGTCGTCTCAATCATGTGATTCGGATGAATTCTTAGGTGGCGTACCGTGAGCAACTCGTTATGATAATACTGTACTGATCGCGGTTGGGGAGAACCGCTGTCTTTTAGGAACAGGTTTCCTTTCCAGCGGGCCCACGGTCCTCCTCCGCCGTGGGCCCGCTGACTTTCTTATGAACGCACCACAAGAAAAACGCAGGCGTGGCGAGCGCCGGAGCCCCGCATGCGCATGCGGGACTTAAAGCGCAGCGCGACGCATCCGTATTAAGTGGGATTCAGAATCAGACATGAACCCAGGCGCTCCGCCACGTAGGGCCGTCCCAGGCGAACGTTGCGCGGCGGTGGCCGCTGCTGGCCAGGTGCAGCCAGTCGATATGGTCCACGCAGCAACTGACCGCGGCGAAGTGCGTGCGCCCCGCTTCGCTTTCTTCAGCGGTGGGGATGCGGTCGATCACGTGCGCCGGCAGGTTGCCGCTTGGATCGGGCGAGGGCGCGCCCGGCGGATGGGGAGCCAGATAACAGCGCCGGCTCGACAGGCTTGACGCGGCCCAACGCGCGTCGGCGAAGGCGTCGTCGGTGTGGACCGTCGCGCGTCCCATGGCGCGGAGCTGCAGCTTCGCGTCGCGGTCGTAAAACGTCCAGGCGACGCGCGGGTGCGCTCGTATCGCGGCCACCTTCAAGCAGCGCACGTCGGTATGACAGACCAGGCGTCGTTGCGCCGCGTCGGCGTCACGCAGGACGACGACCCGGGCCTCGGGTTCGCCGTCGGGCGAGACCGTGGACAGCGTGGGCGTGTGAAACGCATCGCGTCCCGCGCCCGGGGCCGTGGCGTCGACAAGCCGGCGCCAGAGGTCGGCGAGGATGCGGTCGAGCGTGTCGGGCGGTCCGCTCATAGGCCGGAGTGCTGTTGAACCAGGCTGCGCAGTTCGACCATCGCGGCGTGGTCGTCGGGGCGTTCGAGGCGTTGGAAGCTGCCCGCCAGGTTCTGGATCATGCGCAGCAGCCACACGGGATGGGTCGCCCGGGTCAGCAGGGCGTCGTCGCGCGGGACCGCCTGGCCGGTCACGTGGCCGATCAGGTCAAACGCTTCGTCGCGGGAGAGCGCCCGCCCGGCGTGAAACGGGTCGATAAAGAGCAATCGGCGGGGGGTGTCGGGCGCGTCCGCCATCCTCACGGCGGCCAGGAAGTGGCCCGGCGCGTTGATGCCGTCGACGCGGAAACCCAACTGCTCGAGCACGGCTTTGTAGATCAGCGTCAGCGTGATCGGCAGGCCGCGGCGGGAGTCGATCACGTAATGGAGGTAGCTGTTGCGGGGGTGGTGATAGTCCTGGATCTCGCCGGCGAAGCGCAACTCGTCAAAGAGGACGTGATGAGCGTGGGCGAGCATGGCGCGGGGGTTGGGCGACTGGAGCCGATCGGCGATATCGCCGACCATCGCGGCGAGTTGATCGTCCACGCCTGGCAGGTCGGCGTCGGGGTGTTCGTGCAGCGCGAGGGCCGCGGCGGCGCGGGTGAGGCCCGCGGTGGTGTGCAGCCTGGGCAAAGCCTCGGCGACGGCGGCGAACGCCTCGGCCCGGCAATGCATCGGCTTGGGGGCGGGTGAGGTCATGCGTCCATCAGGCGGTTTCGCGCCCGCCGGGCGGCAATGAAGGACCGCACCGCCAGGATGATAAAAGCCAGGCACACCACGAGCATGATGAGCATCTCGGTCGCCGCCAAGCCGCGTCCCGGGGCGCCGAGGACTTTGGGCAGCTGCATGACCGGGCCGAGGGCGCCGAGCAGGGCGAGGATGACGGCGGCGTGCATCATGTGCTTGCGGAACCCTTCGAGCCGGGCGAGGTAGCCGCACAGCGCGATGAGTACGCCGAAGGGCAGGGGGATGAGGGCGGTCTTCTCGCCGGTGAGAACGAAGAAGACGAGGCCGAGCAGGATCAGGGCGCCGCCGGTGGTCATAGTGAGTTGGGGCACGTTGGAAGCTCCGGTGGGGACAGACGGCAGCATCATAGCCCGCTCAGCCATTGCGGGCGGGGATGGCGCGGAGGCGGGCGATCCAGTCGGCCGGCAGGCCGTGGTGCTCGGCGCCGCGGATCATCCCGTCAAGGTAACGTGGCGTCGGGTCGAACGGCCCGTCGGGATCGGGGACGGCGAAGTAGGTCCACAGCTCCAGGGCGGTCCCGTCGGCGAGGGTGACGGTGACGCGTTCCCGGGTGTATTCGCCTTCGGCGACCGCCTCGTACCGGTCGAGGGTCGCGAAATCGCGGTCGCTGAGCCGGTAGGCGACGCCGTGGACCTGTTGGCCGGGGGCGGGTTCGACGCCCGCGACGCCGGCGTCGTCCCACCGGTCGTGCCGGCGGGGAAACCCCAGGCGGTGGTCGGCCAGGACCGCGGGGCCCAGGACCTGGTGGTCGGGGCACCGCCGGCTCATCTGAACCGGGTCGAGGTTGGAGCCGTAGGCAAAGTATTCCTGCATGCCGAAAGTGTAGCGGCGCGGGCGGGTCGGCCTATGGTTATCATGAGGCGGAAGATGGATCAGCATTCAAATTCAGAATGGAGCAAGTTATGACTTATCGATGGATGGCGGCCCTGCCCGCGGCGGGCCTGGTGTTGGTGCTGGCGTGGGGCGCGGCGGCGGAGCAGACGGCCGAGCCCGACCTGTCGACGCCGGAGGCGAAGGCCGGCTACAGCATCGGCTACCAGATCGGCGAGCAGGTGAAAGCCCAGGGCCTGAAGCTGGACCCGGCGGCGGTGTCGCGCGGGGTGAGCGACGCGATCACCGGCGAGGCGGCGCTGCTGGACGAAGCCACCCGCCAGGAGGTGATGGCGCAGGTGCAGCAGCAGATGCTGGCGGCGCAGCTGAGCAAGATGGAAGCCGCCGCCGCCGCCGCCGAGGCGGCCGGCGACGCCGCCCAGGCCGGGCAGATCCGTCAGCAGATCGAGCAGGCCAGGCAGATGATCCGCATGCAGCAGATGGCGAAGGAAAACGTCACCGTCGGCGAGAAATTCCTCGCCGAGAACGCCACCAAGGAAGGCGTCAAGACCACCGAGTCGGGCCTGCAATACAAGGTGCTCACCGAGGGTGAGGGCCAATCGCCCAAGGCCACCGACACCGTCACCGTGAACTACAAGGGCACGCTGGTCGACGGTACGGAGTTCGACAGCTCCTACAAGCGCGGCGAGCCGGCCACGTTCCCGGTCAACGGCGTGATCAAGGGCTGGACCGAAGCCCTGCAGATGATGAAGCCCGGCGGCAAGTGGATGCTTTACATCCCCTCGGACCTGGCCTACGGCCCGCAGGGCCGCCCGCCGGTCATCCCCGGCAACGCCACGCTGATCTTCGAGGTGGAGCTGATCAGCGTCGACGACGCGTCCTGATGCCGGCGGACCCGTCAAACTGGAGAACCTTGGAAACCCAGGGATGGCGAAGCCCGGGGATCGCCGTCCCCGGGTTTCCTCTTTGGTTAGAAATCCGCGAATCTCGTCATCATCCTGCTATCCTCCGCCCGATAATCCGGTATAGGAGCCGTCCCGCCTTGAGGTTAGCGTTATGAAGCTTCGTTACCGCACGGTGTTTCTCAGCGACCTGCACCTGGGCTCGAGCGGGTCTCGGGCCAAGGATATCAGCCGGCTGCTCAAGCGGATCGACTGCGATACGCTGTACCTGGTCGGCGACATCATCGACATGTGGCGGCTCAGGTCGAAGTGGAACTGGCCCGCTGAGCACAACGACGTGGTCCGGCGCGTCCTGAAAATGGTCAAAAAAGATACCCGGGTGATCTATATCCCCGGCAACCATGACGAAGGCGCCCGTCAATACGCCGGCCTGGAGTTCGGCGGCGTCGAACTGCTGATCAAGGATGTCCACCTCACCGCCGACGGCCGGCGGCTGCTGGTCACCCACGGCGACCAGTTCGACCTCGTCGTCAAGCACCACCCGCTGCTCTCCTCGCTCGGCGGGATCGCCTACGAGTGGCTGATGGCGCTCAACCGGCTCTACAACGTCGGCCGCATGAGGCTCGGCTTCCGCTACTGGTCGCTGTCCAAGTTCATCAAGCTCAAGGTCAAGCGGGCCTGCACCTTCATCAGCCGGTTCGAGGAGACCCTGGTGAAAGAGGCGGAGCGCATGGGCGTCGAGGGTGTGGTCTGCGGCCACATCCATAAGGCCGAGCACCGCGTCGAGAGCGGCATCGAGTACTTCAACTGCGGCGACTGGGTCGAGAGTTGCACCCTCGTGGTCGAGCACGACGACGGCCAGATGGAGGTGCTCGACGGCATCGAGCTTCTCCAACAGATCCGCGATGCGAAGCACCGTCATCAGGGCAAGCACCCCAAACACGGCAAGCGCGCCAAGCATGGCAAGCACGCCCCGGTCATCGCCGGCGCCGGCGATGTGCTGGATGACGACGATGACGACCTGGAGCCGGTCGAGGTCGACATCCGCGAACCCCTGCCCATCGCGCGATGACTCACCCGGAAAGCTGGCGTGAGTTGTGGGGGGCGATCTCAAGCCGGTTCTGAGTCTCGCGTACCGGGGCGAAGACCCGGCTATCTCGACCTTCAGCCGCCTGCGGCGTCCTCAGCACCGGCTTCGCGTTCGATACGACGCGTTTACTGTGTCTTTTGGCCGTGGGTCAAGGAAACCGGCCCCATGACCCGCGATTCCTCCAGGGGCCGCCCCACGGCTTCGACCGCCTCGCGGTAGGCGTCAACGCCCAGCGCCGCATAGGCGACTTCAAACAGCCCGGCGTTCTCGCCGCGATAGGGCGTGATCTGTCGGCCGGGCCAGGCCTCGGGGCGTTTTACATAGTCGGCGTGATGAACCAACACCGCCCGCAGCGACCGGCCTCTTGGCGAGACGTAGCCGTACAGGTCCACCCCGCGGCGCCTGGCGATCTCGGCGCCCTGCACCATCGCGCTGAGGGCGTAGGTCGAATAGAACAGGGATTTGCTGCGGCGCATCTCTTCCGGCAGGAAATGATCGTCGTCCACCTGGCGATCGAGCAGCACCCGCCAGCGCGCAAACGCTTCGTCCAGCGCGGCTTCGTCGCCCGCGATGTGCCCGGCGCCGGCCAGCAGCACGACCCGCCAGTTGCCGAAATTGTTGGATGATTTCCAGGTCCTGGCGCTGTCCGCGATGGCCTGCGCCCATTGCCGGACGGCGCCGCGTTCCGCATCGTCCCAATCCGGGGCGTTCCAGATCAGGTCGAGGGCGTAAAACAACCCCGGCAGGGTGATGCACAACTCGATCCGAGACTGGTTGTTGGTGAAACGCGGGTTCATGCGGGTTCGTTCATCAAGACACCAGGCCCGGGCGTAGTCGCGGACCCCTTCGGCGTAACGCGGGTCTTCGGTGAGGGCGTACGCAAGCGCCAGTTCCCGAGTTTCCCGGCCGAGACGGATCGCGGCTTGATAGTCGGTGCGGTCCTGCTTGGGGTTCACCACGCCGTCCTTCTGTGTCTTGCCATGCCGATAGGGCAGCTGGGTCCAGAAGTCGTGGGGGTCGCCCGATTCTCCGATCAGACCGCCGGCGGTGACGCTTGGGCGCGGGGCGTTGAGATGGCGGTCCGCCCGCTTGATCACGTCCTGCGCCCAGTCCGAGTAGGGCGGCCCCTGTTCGGCCCGCTGCCGCATCTGCACAATGGACCGCTGATCGAGAAACAGGCCTGGATAGGTGGGCTGGGACAAGGCTGGATGGTTCCCCATGAAGTTGAAAACAATAACCAGCGTGGTTGCAGCTTTTATTGCATTCGTATTCATATCTGGTTGACTCATACTTTTTACGGGGAAACTGCTGCGCGGCTGCGGCGACCGGCGGATCGGCCTGAACCGACGGCCGCCGCCAACACGATGAGCGCCGCCGCCGCCGTCGGTTCGGGCACGGCGTACGCTTCCAGTTTGACTTCATACGGACGCAGCAGGACCCCCCGTCCGAACAGGTCGATCGCGAGGAATCCGTCGGTCTTGTTGATCAACATGGTGTGCGTCGGGGAAACCAGCACCTCGACGTCTTCTGAACTGACGTCCGCATCGAACAGCACCGTCCCTTCGCCGAAGTATTCGGCGATCATGGCGTAGACATCGTAGTGCTTGTTCGGCTGTCCGCCGTTGCTGTTTCGCACGTCGCTGAATAGGGTGTTGGAGGTTTCTCCCTCGTTGGGATTCCACAGCAGCGCCCGGTCGACGCCCGCCTCGATCATGTGCTTGTAGGTGAGGGCGAACAGCGTATGATTGGCCTCGTCAGGACCGCCGGCATAGTACTCGCTCCACGTGACCGGCAGGTCGGTCAGCTCGCCGAGGTCGCGCGTGATTTCGCCGAACCAACGGGTCAGCGCCATACGGTCCTCGACGGTGTAATCGGGTTGATTCGGGTCGTGAAAATCAATGAGGCCGCGGTCCACCGCGATGAAGTCCGCCCCGCTCATGTTCTCCAGCCAGTAATCGATGACCTGCCGGTTCCGACCGCCGATCGGGTCGAAGGTGTCGCGGCCGGTGTAGCCGCGGCTCTGGCTGCCGGTCCCTTCGACGACCAGGTACAACCCGCCCACCTCGAGCGTTGGGTCGTACGCCTTCAGCGTGTCGTAGACCGCGTTGTACATGTTCGTGTAGTCGGCGTAGTCCCAGTTGTTCGCGCTTTCGTCCCAGTAACCCTTCATCTCGTTCCAGACTTGGAACGTGCGGATATGCGGGTATCGCTTGGCGACTTCCAGCGCCAGCGCCGCGAACTCGTCGTGCTTGTCGGACAGCGGGCGTTTCGTGAAGTACTCGCCGTTGTTGCCGAACGCGTTGGGCGTTCCCTTGATCCAGGTCGGGGCGAGGCCGATCGTCATCATCTGCGGCCCTCCGATCTGATTCATCAGGTCAACCCGTCTGTCGAGCGAGCCCCAGTCATAGACGCCCTCGGACGGGTTGATGTCGCCGACGCCCCAGCCGAGGAAGTGGGTGTTTTGAATCCCGACCGTTGCGTTCAGCAGGTCGATCGCGCGGGCTTTTGCCGGATCGTCCGCCCCGGATTGATCGAGGCCGAGATGGGTGTGGGTGATACCGAGCGTCATGCGGCTCGTGCGGTCGCTGATCCGGTCAGGCAATGAGACGATGACTGGCTCGGCCGCCCACCCGAGCGGGCCCGTCGCCGAGGCCAGACCCAGCCCCCAGACTGCGACGGAGACTGTGCGGCGCCAGGCGTTGATGTTCTTCAGGAGATTCAATGACATGGGGTGATTCCGGCGGTGGTCCACTTGGTCGTCAGCGTGTCATGCCGAGCGCGGCCCGGACGTGGCCGCGGGGCGCAGCGCTGTTTGGGAGGCCGACATGGCCCGCTCAAGCCAATCCCAGGTCGAGGCGTAGGACAACCCGACGTCGTCGGTGATCGCGGGCAAGCGATCCAGGGGGCTGTGGCGCCGCACCGGCTTGCCGGCGTATTCCGCGGCGAGCTCGGCAAACACCCCGGCCTGCGGCTTGGGGCGGTTCTGGTGGGTGAAGAGGCCCAGCGAATATTCGAGTTGATCGAACCGCAGAGCCGGGTCGATGTCATGGCTGGCCCACCACGTGAACCAGCTGACGCCCGCATCGATCGCCCGCCGGGTGGTGGTTTCGCAGAACGCGGGGACCACCTCGGCCTTCATCCAGCACGCGCTGGCGCCGTATTCCTGGAGCCAGATCGGCCGGCGCGGGTCTGCCGCGTGAGCCCGGGCCAGGTGGGCCATCGCCGCGGGGAGGCTGACGCACACCTCGTCCAGCGGCCCGCCGCGCTGACGAGCCCCCGTGAACTCGATCCAGCAATGCAGCGGAACGACAGGTTGCCGATGGACGAGGGCGTGCGGGGTGAATGAATGTTCGATGAAGTAGGGCTGGTGGTCGACCCCGTTCACATGGATGGCGCCGGGGGCGTAGGTGTCGCACAACGTCAGCGCCCACTCGAGCCAGGCGTCTCCCTCCTCACGGGTTCTCGGCCGCCAGGCGCAATTGATCTCGTTGCCCAGGTCCAGACCGAGGAAGTTGGGGCGCCCGGCGCAGACCGAGGCCAGCGCTTCGAGGTATCGCCGTTGGGTTCGGCGGATCGAAGGGTCGGTGTAGAAATCCTTGCCTTTCATGTAGGCGGGAACGAGTTGATATCCCGTCAGGTGGCCGGTGAAAGCGGTGACGCAAACGTCGAGCCCGCGCGTTTGGGCCAGACTCATCATCGCGCCAAGCCGATCCAGGTGGGCCGGGCTCACCCAGGCCGGGTTGGGTTGGAACCACGGCCAGATCGTCATCACCCGAAGATGATCCAGCCCCAACGCGGCGATCGCGTCGAAGTCACGGGCGATCGCGCCGGGATCGAAATCGTTCCAGCAGTAATACCAATGCCGGCTGGGGGTGTAGTTCACCCCGAAGCGGTGAGTGCGCAGACGGTCGGAATTTGAAATCATACATTCGATCTTTCTGCGGGCCGCTTCAAACACGGCGTGACAAGTGTTTCTTTCCGTTAAGCGCCTCCCGAACCCGGCGGGAAACACGGGGCCCACCCTTTCGGATCGGCCCGTGGGATAAGCCTCCGGCCCTGCGTATGCGGCGCCAGACGCAGGGCCGCGATACGGTCAGTGACGGCGGGGCCCCAGAAGCGTCAGGCCGCCGAGTGCGATCAGGGCCATCGTCGTGGGCTCCGGTATGGGGTTGGCCAGGTTCTCGCCGGCGGCATCGACATAGATGTCGTCGAACCAGAACTGGCCGTCGAAGTGATCGCCCTGCTTGATGATCACCGAAAGGTTTTGGCTGCCCGCGTTGCGGAAACCTGCGTCGTTGGCGATCTGGGTCTGGGTGGCGTAGTTCACGTCGCCGTCGCTCTGAACATAGATGTCATACGTGTCGGCGTCGGCGTCGGCGACGAACCAGAAGTTGTACCAGGTGTCGGTGTTCAGGCCGGGGGTCACGTCCTGGCCCCCGCCGTCGTAGTACCGGAAGTTGGCCAGGTCATCGTTCTGGCCGGTGCCGACCCAGCTGTAAGCCGTCAGCACGCCGCCGAAGCCGGTGATGTCGCTCGCCTCGAGCGAGTTGCGGTGCGAGAGGCCCCACAGCGCGAACGGATCGAAGCCGGTGTTTTGAGGGTCTTCGTCGGCGCCGAGCCGCACGCGCAGGAAGAGCGTGCCGGTCGTTCCGTCGGTGATCACGTTGGGGAACAGCAGGTTGCCGTTGCTGCGGCTGGTCGAGTAGACGTTCAGCACCTGGTTGGCCGCCAAGGTCGGGTCGACCCCGACCTCAAAGACCGCGGGCGGCTGGGCCGCGCCGACCCACCCCCCGGCCCCATCCAGCAGGTTGCTGTTGTTGCCCGGGTCGCGGAAGTCTTCGCCTAGCGCGAGGGACTCAAAATCATCGACCACCGAGAACGCCGCCTGTGCGCCGCCGGCGCAGATCAGGCATAAACCAGTGAAGCAAGCTGCGAACCGTTTCACGGGAGACCTCCATCAGAATGAGCCGTTGATTCGGCCGGGGTGAAAGAAATGTGATTGAACCGTTGATTCATGGGGCGTCGTTTCTGTCCGGGGCGGGCGGATGCGTGGACGCCGGTAAGGGGACAGGCTTCGCGAGCCGGTCCGCCACTTCCAGCAAGGAGCGTCCGGTGTGATAGGCCGCGTACCAGCGTCGCCCGCCCCAGCCGCCCCCGGGCTGCGCAGCGGTGAGCCATCGGCCGTTCTCATCCACTTGCTCATCAACGATGTACGCCCACAGCCGAGCGGCGGCCTCGCGATAGGCCGGGGTTTCCCCGCCGTACGTCTCGTCCATGAGCATCAGCGCATTGAGCATCTCGACCTGGGCCCACCAGGGGCGTTGCAGCGTTTCGGCCCCCGGGTCTTCGAGCAACGCCCCGGTGTCCGCCTCGGTCGCTTGCGCCAGGGCGTCGTCCACCAGTTGACGAGCCGCCGACCGGGTCTGGGCGTCTTCGCCGAAACCGAGGGCCTCGGCCGCCTCGATCATGAGGTATGCCGTCTCGACTTCGTGCCCGAATGAACGGTGGCCCGGTGTGGGTCGCCAGTCGAGGGTGAGCACCTGGGTCAGGCCGCTCCCGGGCTGAGTGATCCGGTCGCGGACGATCGTCAGCAACTCTTCGAGCCGTTCGCGCACCGCGGCGTCGGGCCACGCGGCGTAAAGCGCGGTGATCGCTTCCAGGGCGTGGATGTGCGCGTTCATCGACTTGTGGCCAAACGGCGTGCCGATGTGGTCGCGCTTTTTGTTGCGCTGGCTTTCATCCGCCGCCATCAGGGGCCGGCCGTCCCGGGCGAACACCTCGAAGTACCCGCCATGGTCCGTGTCTCGGGCGTGCGTCTCGAGCCAGGCGAAACCTTCCTGGGCCAACCGCAGCGCGTCGGGGTTGCCCGTGGCGCGGTAAGCGTTCGAGGCGGCGTAGATGCCGAAGACCTGGCCGTACAGGTGCTTTTCCGCGTCGGCGCCGTCCGCGGGGGTTGAAGCGTCGGCGGGCAGTTGCCAGAACCAGCCGCCGTACGTTTCGTCCCACATCGGGCCGGCAAGCATCTCGATGCCGTGGTCGGCGTAACCGCGGTAGCGTTCCGCCGCGTCGGGCCGACGCCGCGCCACCTCGGCCGCGAGCCACGTCAGCCGGGCCTGCTGCACCCCGAAGACCGGGTCCTCCGGCCGTGGCTCCACGACCGCGCGGTACCCGCCGCCGGGCCGCAGGCGTTGGGGGAAGCATTGATCAAGCTCGGCCCAGAGCAAGGCTTCGACCGTTTCGGCCCGCAATCGGCGGTCGGCCTTCCACGGCGCGGCCTGCGCCGATCCCGCCGTCTCCGCGGCGTCGCCCGAGGCCGCCCGGCCGCAGGACACCGACGCCGCCAGCACCGCCGGGGCCGCCAGCCACGCCGCGTGACGCCGAAACCAGTTGTGGGCTCGGTTGCCCGTCATGAGATCAGGACTCCACCGGCATGACGCGCACTTCGTAGGGACGCAGCTTGATCACCTTGCCGTTCAGCCGCACCTTCGCAGACACGTCGTACTTGTTGATCAGCATCGTCGCGCTGTCCGACGCCAGCACCTCGATCCGATCGCTCGACGACCAGGTGCGGTAGATGGGCCGGCCCGGGCCGAAGTGCTCCTGGAACGCCTGGAACACCGCGTAATGCGGCTCGGCCCGACCGCCGTCGGGGTCCTTGACATCGGTGATCATCTGGCACGGCACCTCACCCGCGATCGGGTTCCACAGCAGCGCGACCGATGTCCCGTTGCGCAGCATGTGGTTGTAAATCGAAGCGAACGCCGCCCCCCGTTGATAAGGCGTGCCGCTCGCGGCGTAGTACTCGCTCCACCAGATCGGCAGGCCGGTCAACTCCCTGACTTGACGGGCGATCGACCCGAAGTTCTCGGTAAACGAGATCAACTCATGCGCGGAGTACGGGTTCTTGTCGTGGAAGTCCTTGAGGCCTTTGTCGATACAGATGAAGTCTGCGCCGTGCTTGTGGTCCAGCCAATACTTGATCACCGCGAGGTTGCGCGGCGTAATGGGCTCGGCGGTCTGCCAGCCGGAATAACCCAGGTGACGCGAGCCCGTCCCCTCGATGATCAGATACAACCCGCCGACCTGCAGCGTGGGGTCGTGGGCCTTGAGGGCGTCATACACCTTGTTGTACATCTCGGTGTACAGCTCGGTGTTCCACGTGTTGCGGCTCTTGTCCCAGAAGCCTTTGAATTCGTTCCAGACCTGGAAATGACGGACGTCGGGGTAGCGTTTGGCGACCTCCACGCAGAGCTCGGCGAACGCGTCGAAGTGCTCCTGTTTCGGCCGGGTGTTCATTTTCCAGGTGTCGCCGCCGGATGTTTTCATCCAGCCCGGCGCGGTGCAGAGCGTGACGACCATGGGCGTGCCGAGCTCGCGCATCATGTTGATCCGGCGATCGAGCGAGTCCCAGAGGATTTCTCCGCCGGGCTCGCGCTGGAGGTTGCCCGGACCCCAGCCGATGATGTGCGTGTTCTGGAACGAAGGCGAGGCCTTGCGCAGCAGCGCCTTGGCCCGCTCCACCGCGGTCGAGTCGGCGTCGGCCTGGTCCACGCCTTTGTGGGTGTGCGTGATCCCGAGCTGGAAGTCGCTCACCCGCTCAACCACGTTGTAATCGACGCCGGCTTCGTGGGTCATGCCCCAGGATTCGCCGGTGTTGCCGCCTTGCCCCGCGGCCGGGGCCGGGTGGCCGCCGAGCACGCCTAGGACAAGCATCGTCAACGAAAATAGCCGCCATGGTTTCTTGAGGTGTCGCAAGGGTTCAACTCCGTGATGCATAAAGACAAAACCGGATCAACGCGATATCTCGCCGGAGCGATGGCTTCGGTGGCGAAGGTCACCACGGCTCGCTGTCGTCGTCGTGTTCGATGACCATGACCTCGTAAGCGTCGAGACGCAGCCGCTGACCGTTCAGCTCCGCACGCGCCCGGCGGTCATACTTGTTGATGATCATCGTCGCGGTGTCGCTGGCCAGCACCTCGATCCTCGGGGTGCTGCTCGTGGCGTGATACAGCGGCTTCCCCTTGCTGAAGTGTTTCTGGACGGCCTCGAAGACCGCGTAGTGCGGCACGGGCCGGCCGCCGTCGGGGTCGTTCACCGCGGTCATGATGTGGGTGGAAACTTCTCCCCCGTACGGGTTCCAGCACAGCGCCACGGCCGAGCCGCTGAGGATCATGTGACGGTAGATCGAGGCGAAGCCCGCCGCGAGCTGCTGGGGGTCTCCCTTGGAGCCGTAGTACTCGCTCCACCAGATCGGCAGGTCGGTCATCTCACGGACCGCGTCGGTGCTGAGGCTGAAGACATCGGTCAGGCCGATGAGCTCGTGCGCTGAGTAGGCGTTCTTGTCGTGGTAGCTGTTCGTGCCGCGGTCGATGCAGATGAAGTCGGCGCCGCTCATGTTCTCCAGCCAGTACGAGATCACGTGGCGGTCCTGCTCGCCCAGGGGCGTGTAGGCCAGTGGCCCCGAGTATCCGATCCGGTCGCTGCCCGTGCCGGAGATCTTGGTGTAGAGCCCGCCGACCTGCAGCGTCGGGTCGTGGGCCTTGAGGGCGTCGTACACTTGGTTGTACATCTCGGTGTACAGCTCGACATCCCAGTTGTTCTTCTCTTTCGACCAGAACCCCTTCAGCTCGTTCCAAACCTGAAAGTAGCGGACGTCGGGGTAGCGCTTGGCGACCTCGACGCAGAGCTCGGCAAACTCGTCGAAGTGCTCGGGCTTGGGGTGATCCTCCATGTTCCAGGTGTCGCCTTTTTTCTTCATCCAGCCCGGCGCGGTGCAGAGCGTGATGATGATGTTGCTGCCGCTGTCGAACTCACGCATGCGGTTGATCCGGGCGTCCAGCGAGTCCCACCGCAACGGTTCGCCCGGCGTCTTCTGCAGGTTGCCGACCCCCCAGCCGATGATGTGCGTGTTCTGCCAGGGCAGGCCCAGGCGCCGCAGCGCCTCCCCGCCCCGGGCCGCCCCCTCGGGGTCGGCGTCCTCGCGGTCCAAGCCCTTGTGCGTCCAGGTCCAGCCCAGCTCAAACTCGCTCACACGAACCTCCCGGCCGCGATCCACCGTGAGCTGATGGATCGTGTCCCACTTCTCGGCCGCCGGGGCCTCGGCCTGGGCCAGCCCCAGGGCGGTCAGGATCAGGCATCCCGACAGCCGACGCAGCGCTCCGCGATTCAAACCATGGTTCATACGCACTTGAACAACCTCGATAACGTGAAAACGGGAGTGAAGATCGATACGGATGCGTGCGGCCGACCAGCGTTCGGGGTCCCCGGCGGGTCAGCTCTTGATGCGCCAGTACCGGTTGTAAGGTTCGCTGCTCGCGCTGGGGATGGTTTCGGCCACATCCGAGGGCGCGCAATGGCCGTCCATGAAGAGCATGTTGCCGCTTTCGCCGTGGCGCGTGGTGTCGTAGCGATGCCTGATGCTGTTGGCGTCGGTCCAATGGTGCGGCCTGGTGCGGAGGGTGGTCCAGCCCGTGATCGCCTGGGGGTTGCCGTCGCCCACGTTGAACGCGTCCGAGGGGTCGATGATGTAATCGCGTGTAAAGCCGCCGGCCAACCACGACGCGTCCAGGTTGCTGCCGCCGGGCACGGTCAGCCAGCCGGCGAACATGTTCATGCCGTATGAGTTCACGACGCCGTCGTCCCCCTGATATTCACGCGTCGGACAGCGCAGGACGGAGCCGGGGTCTTCGTTGTCCTGCTCCGCGAGATAATCCTTGAGGTAAGACGTGGCCCACCATTCATCGTTCTCGATGTTGGCGTTGGTGTTTTTGCCGATGGCGAACGGCGTCACCACGGCGTCGTGATCGTCGCTGTACATGATGGTCGCCAGGCCGATGTTCTTGAGGTTGCTCAGGCACTGGACGGACCGGGCCGTTTCCCGGGCCGCGGTCAAGGCGGGCAGCAGGATGGAGATTAACAACGCAATGATTGAGATAACCACAAGCAACTCAATGAGCGTGAAGCCGTTGAAGGGACGAGGCGATGCGGCGTTGCGGGTTGAAACAGCAGGCATGGTGGTGACTCCAAAAGAGCGTTCGATAGGATGGCGGATCAGTCAGGTGTCAAGACACACAGGAACTTTCCAGAAAACCGACCGTCAGCGGCGCAGCGTGGAAGCGGAGGAGCAAAATCACGTACCGGCTTGATCAAAGACATTGCTCGCGTTCATCATTTTCTTCTTATAAAGCGGTTTACAGATCGATCCAAAAAAAATCAGGACGAGACGGGGCCGGTCGACGCCCGGACCTTCAATCTGACGGGCAGCCGCACCTCGCGGGCGCCGGCGTGGTCGCCGCCCATCGCGCGGATCAGCCGGCGGGCCGCCAGTTCGCCCATGTCGTGATCCGGCAGCGCCACCGTCGTCAGGGACGGATTCATGTATTCCAGGATCCGGGTGTCGTTGAACGTGCCGAGGCTCAGGTCCTCGGGCGCCCGCAGGCCCCGCTCCTGCACGCAGTGCATCAGGTGCATCGCCTGGAAGTGGTCGTACACCAGCACGGCCGAGGCCTTCTCCCGTCGGTCGATGATCGATTGCACATAGGCGGCCGGGTCCAGGTCGGCGACAACCGAGACGCGATGGCCCAGGCCGGCGTCCGCCATCGCCTGCCGGTAGCCGCCGATGCGTTCGGTCACGCTGAAATGGTCCTGGCCGTGCTCGTTCGGCTCGTCGGGGCGGAAGTAGAAGCCGATGTTGCGGTGCCCCAGGCCGATGAGGTGTTCGGTCAGCTGGCGTGCGCCGTCGTGGTCGTCCGGGACGACGCGGGTCAACCCCGGGTCATCGTCGACGACATTGACCAGAACCATTGGCAGGCCGGTCGTCTCGCGGATCACCGAAAGGTTGGCCGGCTTGGGGTTCAGGACGATGCAGCCGTCCACCCGATCCGGCCGGACCGCGTCCCGCCAGGCCGAGGAGTCCCCGACGATCGGCACCAGCAGCTGGTAATACCCCTCGGCCGAGAACGTCTGGGCCAGGGCATCGGAGATCGCCTCGTTGGCCCCGGTCGAGTAGGGGGTCTCCCGTGCGTAGATCACCGCGACCGTAAAGGTCTTCTGCTGAGCCAAGGCCTTGGCCCTCCAGTTGGCGCGGTAGCCCAGGGCCTCGGCGGCCATCAGCGCCCGGCGGCGGGTTTCCTTCCCCAGCCGACACTCATCCGGCGGGCGATTCAGGGCCAGGCTCACCGTGGAAGTCGCCAGCCCCGCCTCGCGGGCCACATCGGCGAGCGTAGGCTTGTGCAACGATTTGGGGCTGGAGGCCGCGGACATGATCGGTTTCCTTTACAAACCGTTTTGTAAATTACACAAAACGGTTTGTCAATCAAAAATATGACGCTTTCCATGTTTTTTTAACCCGCGGTGAGCGGGGAGGGAGGCTTGTCGCGATTGATAGGTGAATAAACCCCCAAGAGAGTGCTTGCACCGCGGAGGTTCTCGGGGTATTCTTTGACATGACGCGTGTCATATCTTCTTTTCGCGCCTGCTTCCGCCTGTTGAGACGCGTCCATGATCCGCCTGCTTGCCGGTTTTTCCTGATAATGCGAGGACAAAATGGAGCCTGTCTCAGGCAAGATCGAGTGCGCAACCCGTTTTGCGCGGTCGATGCCTGCCCCCAATCATCGGTGTTTCATATGGCGCGGCCTGGCGGCGGTGCGGGGGTTCACGCTGGTCGAGTTGCTGGTGGTTATCAGCATTGTCGGACTGCTGATCGCCATTCTTCTGCCCGCCCTCCGCGGCGCCCGCGACACCGCCCGGGGGGTGGTCTGCCAGTCGCAGATGCGGCAGCACGGGCTGGCGTTTCAGATGTACCGCGATGATTACGGCGGGTATTACCCAGGCCTGCACGCCTCCTTCACGGACGCGGGCGGGCCGCGCAACCGGCCTTTTACGTTCAGGCTGGCGCCCTACATCAATCACCCGCCTCAGCAGGCGCCGAACCGGTCGGCCGGCCACATCACCACCCGCTTCGACACCACCGACGGGCCCCACGTGTTTTATTGCCCCTCGGCCCAGCTCTATACCTTGTCCGAATTCATCGCCGATCCCGACAGCCGGACGCACGCCTGGGTCATGGGCCCTTCCTGGGACGCGCATCTCGTGACCTACGGCATCACCTCGTTCCTCGGTTACTACTTGGATGAGAATGCCGATTATCTGGCGGGCACGGGTTTTTATTATGAATTGGCGGTCAACCGCGGGCACAAAAGCCCCAGCGAGGCTTTTGTCACGATGGACGGGGCTTCCGAGCCGCGTATCGATTATTCGTTCCCCAGGTTCGCCCCCCGTCATATCAATGACAGCGCGAACGTGCTGTTTGCGGACGGGCATGTCAAGGCGATGACCGACGAGGTGATCCTGTCCAAGCTGGGCGACCCGACGTTCTCCTCGCGGGGGGACACGGTGGAGTGACCTGTAGCGGCTTCCCTCCTCCCCTTGGGGGGTTCGGGCTCCGCCGATCGACGCCCTGCGCGTCCATCTTTCAAAGAGAGGATATTGAAATGATCTCAACGGCTCGTCGTGTCTGGACCTCCCCGATATCTCTGGTTGTGGCCGGCCTGTTGTGCCTGCCGCCGATGGCCGAGGCGTCGTCCCTGCTGAAAGTCGGTGACAGCGGCGCCGTCGGCAATATCTACAACTGGAACTTCAACGCCCTCACCGACGTCGCCCCGGGCGCGCAGGTCGGCTACTCGTTTACGGCGTTCGAGGACGTCACGATCGACGCGATCAAGCACCGCATCGAGTTGAGGGACGCCGGCGTCGGCGAACAGGTCACGGTCGCCATCCACGCCGACAGCGCCGGGACGCCGGGCGCGGTGCTGGCGTCCCGCACGTACGCCCCCAGCAGCACCGCCACGATCGAGACCAACCCGCTCTCGAACGCGGTCAATCTCACGGCCGGCAGCGTGTACCACGTGACCCTCACCAACGCCACCGTCAACGGCACGGGCACGATCCGGATGTTCCACAACGGGCCTGATCACCCGGTGCGGACGTATGACAACCGGCTGGACCCGGCCGGGTCGGTCATCGTCAACACCGGCGGCGGGTGGGTGTCGCAGAATCACGACCCCTACTTCAGCCTGTCCAACGGCGGCGTCGGCGTGGCCGGGCCGGGGGCGCCGATCACCACCCAACTCCTCAACTCGACTTTCACCAGCGACTCACGATTCGGTCAGAACCTGCTCGGGCAGACCTTCACGATCAGCGACGGCGAGATCCCCGTGGGAACGCAATTCGAGGTCAGCAGCATCGACCTGACGCTCCGGCCGACCGGCGCGCCGCCCCCGACCCTCTTTGTCCGGCTGCGCTCGGTCGACGAGCAGACGATCCTTGCCACCGCGCAGATCGATACCGCCACCCTCGCCAACGCCGCCAACGAGGTCACGCTGACCTTCGACACCACGGCCTTGCTGGATCAGGGGACGCAGTACCTGATCACGACCGACTACAACGGCGTGGACACCGGCTCGACCCCGGGGGGCGTGTTCATTCGGGGGCAAATCATTAACGGCGGGGTCGAGGGCGCCAGATCCAACTACGGCGGCGTCGACCTGGGCGCCGCGGTGCGTTCCACCGATAACTGGGCGACCGTCGGCACGTTCGGCAATAACACTTTCGACCTGGAGTTCGGCCTCAACGGGGTTGTCGTTCCCGAGCCGGGCTCGGTGGGGTTGATCGGTTTGGGTCTGCTGCTCATGATAAGCCGCCGTGGGTCTTCGTAGGCGTGATGGACGCCCCGGCTTGTTGCTGGCGGCGTGACCGGGGCCGCCGATCGGCGACGGATCGAAAGCATGCAGAAACTCAAGGTTCATCATCACACATCGCGTCACGGCGGGTTGCCCGTGCTCGGCGCTTTGGCTTGGCCCAAGGGCGCGGTGAGCATCACCGATGGCCAGGCCGTTCGGCTGCGGGCGCCCGACGGCGCCGAGGTGGTCGCCGACGCGACGGGGCTCGAACGATGGGCGGATGGTTCGACGCGCTGGGCGTTGCTGGCGTTCCGCGCGTCGTCCTCAGGCGTCTACGAATGGCTCGGCCCCGCCGACGAGGGCGATGCCGGGGGCGCCGGGGATGTGGCGGACGCGGTGACCTGCGTCCGGGACGGCGCCGATTGGAAGCTCGACAACGGGCAGGTGTCGTTGACGCTTGGCGCCGCCGGGCCCGGGCCGATCCGATCGTTGGCGGTGTCGGGCCGATCCGTGTTGTCGTCGCCCGCGTCTTTCGAATTGCGCGCGGGCTCCGCGTCCACGCGTCACGAGTCGGAGCGTCAACTGCGGGTGCTCTGGCGTTCCCCGCAACGGGCGCGGGTCCGGATCGAGGGCCGGCACTGGGGCGCGGACGGCGCCGCGGGGATCGGGTACCGCCTGGATGTGGAGCTGTGGTCGGGCTGGCCCTGCGTGCGGTTGGATTACACGTTCATCAACGACCTGCCGGGCGAGGGGGGCGTGGAGGTGGGAGAGATCGCGCTGGCCGGGTCGTTTGATCTTGACGGGCCGACGCATCGCCGATTCGAACAGGTGGGCGCGGGGCTGCTGACCCAGCCGCGGGAAGTGGTGAACCCGGACCCCGTGGCGATCGTGGCGAACAACGAGGCGGCGGCGCCGCGGGCGGCGGACCCGGCGATGCTGCTCGACGATTATGACTACCCCAACTACCTCCGGCCGCCGCGTGACCACACGCGGGACTGGCTGGCGGTGGGTGACGCGCGGCACGGCGTCGTCGCCGGGCTGGAGTGGTTCGCGGACCAGCGGCCCAAACGGCTCAGCAGCCAGAACAACACCTTGACGGTTCACGCCTGGCCCGCCGAGGCCGGCGTTCTTCGGTTGCCGCAGGGGCGTTCGCGGCGGCAGTCGGTGACCTGGGCGTTTGCGGAAACGGCGCAGATTTCCCCGGCGTTTGCCGCCACACACCTCCACGCGCTGTCCGCCGAGGGCCGCGCCACGCCCACGCCCGACACGCTGCGGCGGGCCGGGGTCGGCGACGCCTCGCGGCTGATGCCCCAGGGCGCCCACCTGCGGTTCGAGGCGTACCTCAGCCGGCTGACCAGCGTCTCCACCCCCGGCCACATCTGGCACCACGGCGACACCACCGACGAAGGCTACACCACGACCTACGCGGCGCTGGGCCCGGCCACCTGCGGGCCGCTGCCCGGCATGCCGCCGCTCGAGCGGCTCTTCTCCGCCGGCGGGCACCGGGCGCTGACGCCGCGCGGCTATCCCCTGTTCCACAACCCGGT
This sequence comes from Phycisphaeraceae bacterium, assembly GCA_028277745.1. Taxonomy (GTDB): domain Bacteria; phylum Planctomycetota; class Phycisphaerae; order Phycisphaerales; family Phycisphaeraceae; genus JANQFR01. The sequence goes on along the minus strand of JANQFR010000051.1, from coordinate 1,083 downwards.
CTGGACGAACAACGAATATGACCTGATCCACGCTTTCGCCACCGAAGTGATGCGCACCGGCAGCGATCGGCTTTTCCCCCGCCTGCGCGCGTTCGCCCGGCACAACATCGAAGTCGATTTCGTCTGGCACAGCGACCACATCTGGAAGCACCGCACCACGCCCGCTCACTGCGTCGACCACACCACCGGCGGCTCCTACCCCAGCCACTTCTGGACCCAGGGCCTGCTGGGCTATTACCGGGTCACCGGCGACGCGGATGCGCTCGAAGTCGCCATCGCGCTGGGAGACAGGACGTTGGATTTTTTCAACGACCCTCAGCAGCGCTCCGCCCTCTGGGGCTTCAACCGAGAGATCGGGTGGTCGATGCTGTCGCTGACCCACCTCTACGACGCGACCGGCGACGCGCGATACCTCCGCTTCCTCAACGAGGCGGCCGCGATGCTCATGGGATACGATCGCGAGAACGCCGGGCCGATCAATCTCTCGAACACCGACGCGCGTCGGGCTTTTGACCGGCAGATGATCGACAACTTCTTCGCGTACGCCAACCTTATTGAAGCGCTGGACCACCACGCGCACCGGCTCGCGGCCGGGGCCGACACGTCGCCGGCCTCCCTGACGTCGGGCGACCTTGATGCGTGGTTCCTGGACCTGCTGCACTCGCTGAGAAACGAGGCGCTCGCGGCGTTTGCCGAAGGGCAGGGGCCCGACCTGCGTTCGATGTTCCCGCAGGCGATGGCGATCGCTTACGAACGGTGCGGCGACGAGCGCTTCATCGACGCGGGCATGCTGTGCGTCGAGCGGTTTGTGCTCGACGACGCATGCTGGAGCCAACCCCCCGATCAGTGCAAGCCGGTCGCGATGCTCCACCGCGCCCTCGCCCGGTTCCTCGGCGCGGCCATGCAGACGGGGCGTCTCGACGCGTTCGAGTTGCCGACGCGCTAAGCCGCATCCCGCCGGTGTCTTTAACTACAAGTTGGTATTAGAGCGTTCCAACTAAACATCTAGCGTATATCCGCAGTGCCTGAAGAAGCCTTGGGCGTCCCTTGGCGTGACCGCGTCGAGCATCCGCTGGGTGTCTT
>JANQFR010000033.1 GCA_028277745.1 Phycisphaeraceae bacterium | reverse complement strand
CACGGCCAGTTCTTCACCGACCTCCTGTTCGAGCAGCGCCAGATACCGCTCGAACAGAGGCTCGGGCAGGTCGGGCTTCGCCGCGGAGGCGGCGCGGCTTTGCTGCTGCATCATCCGGGCCATCATCTGCTTGACCGACTTCATCTCGTCGACGAGTTCGTCGGACGGCGGGGCCGCGACCACCACCGGCGGGGGCGCGGCGGGCGGGGGCGGCGCGGGCTTGCTGGCCTGCTCCCGCTCCAGCTCGGCCTTCGCGGCGGCGTAGGTCCGCTTGATGAGTTCGCCCGCGGCGGGCGGCGCCGCGGTTTCCGCCGTGCGCGGCCGGGGCGGCGACGGCTGACGGTTCAACGCCTCGGCCACCTGCGCCCGCGGCGACTGCCGGGCCTGGCGGCGGTTTTCACGCCCGATCTCACGGCCGTGCGCCGCGGTCACCTCGACCACCGTCCGGGCGCCGATCCCCATCACCCCGCCGCGCTTGTACGTCCGCGTGTGCAGGATCACCCCGTGTGACCCGAACGCCTCTCGCACCTGCGCGAGCGCCTCGGGCATCGTCCGTGCGGTGAATGTCTTGAGATTCACAGATTGACTCCTTGTGCCGACTCAGCCTGACGCGCCCCGTCGCTCTCCGGGCCGCCGCCCGGGGACGCCAGCCCCAGCGATTCGACCTCGATCCCCTTGCTCACCTCGTTGTACCCCAGCACCGCCGCCGCCGGCAGGTGAGGCTCCAAGAGCGTCCGGACCTGCGCCCGGACCTGCGGCGACGCCAACACCACCGGCTGACGCCCGGCCTGCACCAGGCGGTTCACTTCCCGAACAATCGCTGTCGTGACCCGGTTCGCCACCGCCGGCGGCATCGTCATGCTGGTTCCTTCCGTGGACCGTTCAATGAATCCGGCGATCTGATCCTCCAGTTGCGGATCAAGGCTTACACAATACAGTTTCGTGACCGTCGATGCATCGGACAGGTCGTCGCTGTCGCCCGCCGGCTCCTGAACGGTGTACTGCGAGCAGATGGTGCGCCTCAGCGCGTTGCGCACGTATTCGGTCAACACGTCCAGGTCCTTGGTCCGCGGGGCCCAGTCGCCCAGCGTCTCGACGATCGTCTCCAGGTCGCGCACCGGCACGCGCTCGCGGAGCAGGTTCTGCAGCACCTTCTGCAGTTCGCCGGGCTTGACCAGCCGGTTCTCGCCGCCGAGCACCTCTTCGCAGAGCTTGGGCGCCTGTTCTTTCAACTGCACGATCAGGTTGTTGGTCTCCTCGCGCGTGAGCAGTTCGTGGGCGTGGTTCTTGACGATCTCGGTGAGGTGGGTCGCCAGCACGCTCGTCGCGTCGACCACGGTGTAGGAGAGGGCCTCGGCGCGCTGCTTCTGCCCGCCGTCGATCCAGACCGCGTCGAGGCCGAACGCGGGCTCGCGGGTCTTCACGCCCGGCAGGCGCTCGCTCGCCAGGCCGCTGTCCATCGCGAGATGCTGGTCCGGGTAGACCTGGCCGGAGGCCACGGTGTTGCCGCGGATCTTGACGTGGTAGTCGTTGGGCTGCAGCTGCATGTTGTCGCGGATGCGTACGGGCGGCATGACCACGCCCATCTCGTTGGCGAGCTGCCGACGGATCATGCTGATCCGGTCGAGCAGGTCGCCGCCCTGGGACTTGTCGACCATCCGCACCAGTCCGTAGCCGACCTCGAGCTCGAGGGTGTCGACTTTCAGGGCCTGCTCGACCGGCGACGCTTCGGGCGGCTTGGCCTGCTCGGCGTCCGCCTTCTGCTTGGAGGCGGTCTTGCGTTTCTCGGCCCGCATGGCGATCAGGCCCAGGCCCCCAACCGCGGCCGACAGCAGCAGCATCGGCAGCATCGGCAGGCCGGCGAACGCCATGAGCGCGAGGAACCCCGACGTGACGCCCAGCGCCGCCGCCGTGCCGGTGAGCTGGCTGGTCAGCTCCGACCCCAGGTCGCGCCGCCCGCTCGAACGCGTCACGATCAGGCCCGCGGCGATCGAGATGATGAACGCCGGCAGCTGGGAGACCAGCCCGTCGCCGATCGTGAGGATCGTGAACACCTCGGCCGACTCGGCGACGGTCCAGCCGTTCTGGAGGATGCCGATCGCGAACCCGCCGACGATGTTCACCAGCGTGATGATGATGCCGGCGATCGCGTCGCCCCGCACGAACTTGGCGGCGCCGTCCATCGCCCCGTAGAAATCCGCCTCCTGCGAGATCATCTCGCGGCGGCGCTTGGCCTCCTTCTCGTCGATCAGGCCGGCGTTGAGGTCGGCGTCGATCGCCATCTGCTTGCCGGGCATGCCATCGAGCGTGAACCGGGCCGCGACCTCGGAGATGCGCGTGGCGCCCTTGGTGATCACCACGAACTGCACGATGATCAGGATCAGGAAGATGATCACCCCGACCACGATCGACGAGCCGGCCACGAAGTCGGCGAACGACTCGATCACCGCCCCCGCCACCCCCATCGCCTGCTCGGCCGTGCCGTCGGCGGACAGGATCATCCGCGTCGTGGCGATGTTCAGCACCAGCCGGAACAGCGTCGTCGCCAGCAGCAGCGACGGCAGGACCGAGAAGTCCAACGGGCTCTTGACGTAGATCGTGGTCAGCAGGATCACCGCCGCCAGCGCCAGGTTCGCGCTGATCAGGATGTCCATCACCCCCGGCGGCAGCGGGACCACCACCACCGCAATCAGCCCGACGAACGTGATGGGCACCAGCAACGACCGGTACCTGCGCAGCAGGTCGGTCATGGGGTTGCTCAGAAGCGTGGAGGTTGTGGTTGCCATGGGGTTTAAATACGCCTGACAGAGATGGGTTTCACCACCGAGGCCACGGAGGACGCCGGGGTATCAAAAACCAACAGAAAACACCCGGATGCCGGATGTTGTTGACTGCTTCGAATCCCTCTCTGTCTGCCAGTTTTCATACTCGGTGAACTCTGTGTCCTCAGTGGTTCATGTTTCCGGGCTCCTTCTCAAGCCGCCGCGACCTCCTTGCCGCTGACGCGGTACACGTACGCGAGGATCTCCGCCACCGCGGCGTAGTGCTCGCCGGGCACCTCCTGGTCGATCTCCACCGCGGCGTAGAGCGCCCGGGCCAGGGGGGGGCGTTCGACGATCGGCACGTCGTTGGCGGTCGCGATCTGGCGGATGCGCAGGGCCAGGAAGTCGGCGCCCTTCGCGACCACCTTCGGCGCCCGCATCGTCGCGCTGTCGTACTTGAGCGCCACCGCGAAGTGCGTCGGGTTGGTCACCACCACGTCCGCCTGCGGCACGGCGGCGGCGATCCGCTGCATCGCCAGCTGCCGCGCCACCCGCGCCCGCCGCTGCTTCACCAGCGGGTCGCCCTCCATCCGCTTGAGCTCCTCCTTCACGTCCTGCTTGGTCATCTTCAGGTCCTGCGTCCGCTGATAACGCTGGTAGGCGTAATCGATAATGGCCAGGATGATCAGCACCACCACCAGCTTGATCGCCAGGGCGAACATCAGCTCCGCCGACGCCGCGAACGCCTGACGCGGGCTGAGCTCGGCGATGTGGATGATCAGGGGCATGTCCTGCAGGATGGTGACGATCGCCACCGCCGCAATCAGCGCGATCTTGCCCAGGCTCATGAGCAGCCGCACCATGGACCGCGCGCTGAAGAGGTTCTTGGCGCCCTTGAGCGGCGAGATCTTGCTGAGCTTGGGGGTCAGCGGCTTAAGCGTCACGAGGAAGCCGACCTGGCCGAGCATCGCGAGCGCGCCGATCGCGAAGAGCACGATGATCAGCGGGCCGATCGAGGTCGCGAGGATGTAGGCCGCGAAGTCGCCCAGCTCGCGGATATCGTCGGCCCGGGTCGGGTTCGCGGCGTGGGCGCTGGTCGCGAACACCTCGATCGACCGCATCAGCCCACCAATGACCTGCCGGCCGATGATCGCCAGCACGACGATCGCGCCCAGCAGGATGACCGCCGCCGCCAGATCGGTGCTCTTGGCGACGTTGCCGTCCTGGCGGGCCTCGGTCAGCCGCCTGGGCGTGGGGTCTTCGGTTTTCTCGCCGCCGGATTCGGCCATGTCTTAAAGCCCTTTCACAACGCAAAGAAACCCATCAGCCGCCGCAGCACAAGCTGCAGCGTGTCGAGGTACACCCCGGCGATCATGGCGACGCAGGCGACCATCACCGCGGTCGACGCGAGGATACGGATCGAGAAGCCGACGCTGAGGATGTTGAACTGCGGCACGGTGCGGGCGATAAAGCCCATGGCCACCGTCACGAGAAACAACAACGCCGTGATCGGCGCGGCGACGCGGACCGCCAGCTCGAACATGACCTGCAGCAGCCCCAGCATCAGGTCGACCAGCGACGCGATGCCGGCGAACCCGCCCAGGGGGATGCGGTCGAAGCTGCCGATGAGCGTCATGAGCATCATGCGGTGCCCGCCGGCGATGACGAAGAGGGCCAGGGCGAAGAGGAAGAACACCTCGCCGATGATGCCGGACTGCTCTTCGAGCTCGGGGTTGTACACGCCGGCGATACCCAGGCCCATCTGCTGGTCGATCAGGTGCCCGCCGATCTGCATCGCCACCAGCGGCAGGCTCGCGGCGTAGCCGATCGCCAGCCCCAGCAGCAGCTCGACGGCGATCTGGCCGCCCAGCGCCCAGAGGCTCATCGTCTCGGCGTTGAATGCCCCCAGGTGCGCCGCCGCCGGCCGGGGCGCCTCCAGCAACATCGGGTAGACGCACAGCGACAACGTCAACACCAGGAACACCTTCACCCGCGCCGGGATCAGGTTCGACCCCAACACCGGCGCGAAGATGAAGATCCCCGACAGGCGGAACAACACCATCAGCCACCCGGGCATGTGCTGAATCAGGATGGACAGGTCGACGGGCAATCACTTACATCCCTGAAAACATGCGTTCGCTGAACTCCATGATCCGCTTGACCAGCCACGGCATAACGAGGATCGCCATCGTCCCCATCCCCAGGATCTTGGGCACAAACGTCAGCGTCTGCTCCTGGATCTGCGTCACGGCCTGGAACACGCTGACCGTCAGCCCCACCACCAGCGCCGCCGCCAGGATCGGCAGCCCCAGCAGGAGCATCAACGTCAACGTCTCCCGGACCAGATCAATCGCGTTGTCGATGGGCATCGCAATACTCCGGCTATATCGGGACCGTCACGCCGGGCACGGCGAAGCTGTTGAGCAGGTTCCCCGCCACCAGCCGCCAACCGTCCACCAGCACGAACAACAGCAGCTTGAACGGCAGGCTGATCAACACCGGTGGCAGCATCAGCATGCCCATCGAGATCAGCACGCTGGAGATCACCATGTCGATGATCAAAAACGGCAGGTACAGGCGGAAGCCGATCAGGAACGCGACCTTCAGCTCGCTGAGGATGAACGCCGGGATCAGCGTGAGCATGTCGACGTCGTCGGTCGTCAGCTTGTCGGGCTCGGAGGTGTCGATCCCACGGTAATTCAGGATCATGTAGATGTCCTCCCAGTTCCCCGCGTACTCGATCTGGTCGAACATGAACTCACGCAGCGGGGCCTTCGCCTCGGCCCACGCCTGCTTCTCATCGATCAGCCCCTGGGTGAGCGGCATGATGGCGTTGGCGTTGATCTTCTCGAGCGTGGGCGCCATCACGAGAAACGTGAGAAACATCGACAGCCCCAGGATCACCTGCGACGGCGGCAGCGACTGCGTCCCCAGGGCCTGCCTCAACAGCGCGAGCACCACGATGATGCGGGTGAAGCTCGTGCACATGATGAGGATGGCGGGCGTGAACGTCAGGACGGTCAACAGCAGCAGGATGCTGATCGTGGCGCTGAGCCCGCCGGATTCTGACGCGGCGTCCTCCCCGGCGCCCGTAGCGAGCGGCACGGCCCGGCTCGCGTTCTGGACGATGCTGAGCGGGTTGGACAGGTCGACGCCCTGCTGCTGCTCGCTGACCCGGGAGACGCTTTGAGCGTCGGCCGGGACCGCCGCCAGGGCCAGGGCAATCAGGATGGAGGCGAACCAACGTTTCACGCGGCGCCTCCCCGCTCTGTGAGCAGCTTGATACGCGAAAGCACGCCGGTCACCGCGTCGCGTGTGGCGTCGACCCGCGCCTCGTGGTCGTCGGCGCCTTCCTGGCCCGACTCGTAATCACGGCCGAAACGGCTCAGGAGCTGGTTGAACCCGCCGGTGATGCTGCTGGTCTTGGCGGCGGCGACGGCGGCGAGCAGGTCGGCGACCTCGTCGGGCTCCTCGATCTCCGACAACGTGCGCATGCCCGAGCCGGCGTCGGACACCACCAGCACGCGCCCGCCCACCCGCAGCAAAAGGACGTGGTTCCGCGGCGCCACGCTCGTTCGGCTGAGCACCTCCACGACCGGGCTCGACGGCGAGGCGATGACCCGGCCGCCCAGCCGGGCGTAGAACCACCGCAGCGCCAGGATGAGCCCGATCACCACGCCCAGCGAGACGAGCGTGCTCATGAACCACCCGGACCCGGCGCCGGGGTCGGCGTCGCTGCGCGGGCCGAGCAAGCGTTGGGAGGTGGAGGAGGGCGCGCCCAGCGGCCGGGCCTGCTCAGGCGCGGCCGCCTTGGGCTCGGCCGGGGCCTGCGGTTCGGCCGGGCGCGGCGCGGCGTCGCGCTGCGCGAGGCGTTGAGTGATGTGGCTTATGCGCGTCGCCGCGTCCTCGGGGAGCGAAGCGGAGCGCGGGGGGGTGGGGGTCGAAGGCTCGGCGCAAGCGACGCCCGCCGCGATGCACGCGGCGGCGAGAAGACAGAGCGTATCTAACGGTCTTCGCACGGGTCGGCCCTCCATGGCCAGTTTTGGGCGCGGTCCTCCGCGCCGGACGATCGTCTCCGACGATCAAACCTAACACGCGATTGTCAGACGGCCGCCTGCGATTCCGCCGCGGCGGCCGCCGCCTGTTCCTCTAGGTTCTCCACGATCTCGCTGATGCGGATGCAAAAATTATCGTTAAGCACGAGCACCTCGCCCCGGGCGACCAGCCGGCCGTTGACATGCACGTCCACGGGGTCGCCCGCGAGCTTGTCCAGTTCCACGACGCTGCCTTCATTGAGCTTGAGAACGTCCTCAACCACCATCTCGGTGCGCCCGAGCTCGATCATGACGTGCAGGTCGACGTCGCTGAGCAATTCGATGCCCTCGGCGTCGACCGGCAGCGCCTCCGCGGGCGCATCCGAAGCGTCGGCGGGCGCGGCCGTGTCGTTGATCTCGCCCTGGATCTGGTTCACCGCCGCCTGGGCCTGCGCAAGCGCATCCTGAACGACCGAGTCGTCAGCGGGTGTCGGCGGTGCGGCGTCTTCAGCCATGGTTCGACCTTCCCTGGTCCCTGAACCGCCGCGCGGTTAGAGATCCGCGCGGTACTGCTTGCACTGAGGGATAACCACCTCCATCACAAGCGGGTTTCCGTCCTCGTCGTACTGTAATCGATCGGTGAGCGCTGCGGTGATCTGCCGGCGGAGTGTGGATAACTCCGGCTCAAGCAAGTGCGTCGGCTCGGCCTTGCGGAAGATCTCGGCCACGTCGGTGCTGATGCGGGCGCGCATCGTGTCGATCTTAGCGGTGACCTGGCCCAGGTGCTTCTGGCGCACGACGATGTGCACCTCGGTGTCGTAAAGGTACGACCGGCCGCTACGGGTGTTCTGGAACTTGTCGGCGATCACCAGCACCTCGACGGGCATCTCCGCCTGGGCGGCGGCGTCGATGGCGGCGGGGTCCGCCTGGACCTCCTCGGGGCCGCCGGCAAGGAGAAACGCGGCCGTGATCACGACGCCTTCGATGACCAGAACGGCGATGACCACCGCCATCGCCTTGACCGGCAACCCTTTCTTCGCCGACGGAGCGGGGTTCTCGTTCTTGTTGGTGTCTTCGGCCATGGCGGGTGCTGCTTATCGATCGGGTTACGGGTTCGTGGAAACCTGGGGACGGTTAAAGTCGGAGATCAGGCTCTCGCTGACCAGGACCTCGGCGCGCCGGTTGGGCAGTTGCTCGCCGACGCTGTAGGCCCGGTGGACCAGGGGTTCGCGGTCGGCATTGGCGATCAGGCGGAAACGGTCAGGGTTAAGGCCGACCTCCGGGCTGGTGAGGTGGTCGAAGACCGCCTTGGCCCGGGCGTTGCTCAGGGCCCAGAGATCCGAGCCTGCGGTCTTGTCGTCCGATAACTCCATGGCGGCGGCGTGGCCTTTGACTTCGAGAATGTTGTTCTCGCCGCGCACCAGCTCGGCGATCTGGTCAAGCTGGCGCTTGGCCGTGTTACTAAGTTCGGCAGAACCGGTCTCGAACGTTACCCGACCGCCCACGATGAACTTCATGCCCTCGCGGACGGTGGTGACCGCCGGGTCGCGCCCCTCGATGCCGGGGTCGTCCGTGTTGGACCGGTTGGGCTCACGCTGCTGCTGGAGGGCGATGGTTTCGAGCCGCTCGACCAGGGACGTCTCGGGGTCTTCCTCGGTCGGCAGCTTGGCGCCGCCGCCTTTCATCCCGAAGGCCTTTCTGATCTCCTCGATCACCGCGTTCCACTCCGCTTCCTGCTTCACGTCCATGAACGTGATCAGGAGCACGAAGAAGCACAGCAGCAGGGTCACCATGTCCCCGTAGGTCACCATCCACGCGGGAGCGCCGGGCGGGGGACAGTCGCATTTGTGCTTCTTGGCCATCGTCTGAAGTCGGTTTACGCGGCGTCCTGGCCCTCAGCGGCCGGCCGGTGGGAGGGGGGGAGGAAGGTCCGGAGTTTCTGCTCGACAATCCGCGGGTTGTCGCCCGACTGGATCGCCATAACACCTTTAATGATAATGGTTTTGTAAAGCACCTCATCCGCGGAGCGCTGCGCCAGACGGTCGGCCACCGGCAACGCGAAGGCGTTGGCGATCAGGGCGCCGTATAGGGTGGTCAGCAAGGCGATCGCGAGGCCCGAGCCGATCTGGGACGGATCGCCCAGGTTCGAGAGCATCGCGACCAGGCCCACCAAGGTCCCGATCATGCCGAAGGCCGGGGCGTACTTGCCCAGCGCATCGAGCAGCGACTTGCCCATCGCGTGCCGCTCCATCTGGTTCTCCAGGTCGGTCTCCATGATCTGCTCGATGAGTTCGGGGTCGGTCCCGTCGACCGCCATCTGGATGCCCTGGACGATGAACTGGTCATCGATGTCCTTGGTGGTGTTTTCGAGGCTGAGGATGCCGTCGCGGCGGGCGATCTCGGCGTAGGAGACCAGGTCGTCGATCAGCTTCTCAGGCGAATCGGCTCTGTGAAAGAACGCCTTCTTCGCGACCGGCACGATCTTTTTGACGTTCCCGATCGGGAAGCAGAGGAACATCACCGTCACCGACGCCCCACCCACCAGGATGATCGAGGGGATATCCAGGTAGATGATCGGGGTGCCGCCGGCGAAGACAGCCCAGAACACCAACACCCAGGTGCCGACGACGCCGAAAATCATGCCCAAGTCCATCGCGCACCTCATCCGTGACGGTTGCGTACCCACGGTTTATCGGTCGGAGAGGCGGCAAAATGTGAATGAATCTCCGACCGACGCCCCCGGACGGCGCGGGCCGGCTTCAGGATGGCGGAAGCAGTTTGCGCAGGCTCCGGCCGTAGTCGACGGCAAGGTCGACCACCTCCTGCACCGACTCGGTGACGATAAACGTGTCGCCGTTGATGAGCCGGATCGTGGTGTCGGGGTTGGACTCCACGGTGCGGATCAACTCGGCGTTGACGACGAATTGCTGGCCGTTGAGTCGGGTGACGGTGATCATGGTTCATCAGGCCCGCGGCTCGAGCGGGAGGCCCGCCTCAAGCCGACCGTGTCTAGGGATTATCGGACGGTGGCCAGCAGTTCCTGGATCATCTGGTCGCTGGTGGACAGGACCCGGGAACTCGCGGAGAAGCCGGTGGAGGCGGAGATCAGGTTGACGAACTCCTCGGCGAGGTCAACGTTGGAGAGTTCGAGCGCCCGGCCGACGATCCGGCCCGAGCCGCCGGTGGTGGGCGCCACGACAACGGGGGTGCCGGAGTTGGGGGTCAGGCGGTACATGTTGCCGCCGAGTTCCTCGAGGCCCTCGGGGTTGGCGAACGTGGCGACCGGGATCTGGCCGAGGCTGCGCAGCAGGCCGTTGGAGAAGACGCCGGTGATGATGCCGTCGGCGCCGACGGAGAAGTCCTCGAGCGTGCCGATGGGCGAGCCGTCCTGGGAGACCGCCGAGAGCTGGGACCGCACGTCGTACAGCGCGGAGACGGCGCCGAAGGGATCGGTGAAGTCCAGGTCGATCGTGAGCGGGGAGACGGCGCCGGTGTTGTCGCGGTTGATCGTGATGGACCGGTCGGTCATCGCGATGAACTGGCCGTTGTTGTCGAACTGGGCGATGCCGTTGCCGATCGCGGCGTCGAGGTCGGTGTCGTCCTGGGACTGGGCGTAGAACCGCCACTGCGTGCCGGTGTTGTCCTTGGCTTCGAGGACGAGCGCGAGGTCGACCAGGACTTCGTTGCCGAGGCTGTCGTAAGCGACGAAGGTGGTGCGGACGGATTCGCCGTCGGCCTCCTGGGTCTGGGTGAAGTCGAAGGGGACGACCGGGGCGGTGGCCTGGTTGACGATGGTCGAGCCGTCGGCCATCTCGATCGCGTTGGCCCCGCCGAGGTTGGACTCGATGGAGATCACCCCGCCGGTGATGGTGACGCCGGGGGTGGAGGTGCCCGAGGTGATGGCCGGGTCGATGCCGAGGATGCTTTGGTAGAAGTCCATCAGGTCCTGGACGGTGGTGCCGTTGGCGTCGGAATCGGTGGTGTTGACGGCGCCGACCTGAAACGTCCTGTCGGGGATGGTGGCGCCGCCCCGCGTGGCGCCGGTGACGGTGATGACGTCGCCGTTCGCGAAGAGGGGGACGCCGGAGAGCGAGTCGTCGTACACGGAGGTGAGCAGGGTGGCCGCATCGGCCGCGGTGGCGGCGCCGGCGTCGGAGAAGAGCTGGGCGAACTGGGTGATGGAGCCCTGGGTGGCGACGTCGCCGCCGGCGTTGAGGTTGCCGGCGAACTTGACCTCGGTGGTGGGCTCGGCGATGGCGAGGATGCCCAGGGGGATCGTGACGTTCTGAAGGACGCCGTCGACGATGTTGAACTCGTCATCGACGCCGAACCCCTGGACGAGCCCGCCGGTGCCGGGGTGGACGAGGTTGAAGTCGCGGTCGAGGGTGAAGCCGCCGTCGCGGGTGAACTGGCGTGAGCCGTTGATGTCGACCATGAAGAAGCCGGCGCCTTCGATGGCCATGTCGGTGTTGACGCCGGTGGGCTGGAGCGCGCCGGTGCTGAAGTCGCGGCGGATCGAGCCGATGCTGGCGCCGAGCCCCACCTGGGCGGGGTTGGTCCCGCCCAGCTCTTCAGTTGGCGCCGAGCCGGCCCGCATGTTGCGGCTGATCTGGGTCTGGAACGTCACGCGGCTGCGCTTGAACCCCGCGGTGTTGACGTTCGCGATGTTGTTGCCGCTGACGCTCAGCAAGGTGGAGTTGGTTTCAAGCCCCGTGAGGCTGGTGAACATGGCGGTGCTGATACTCATGGCTTCGCTCCTTGCGGATCATCGGGCAGGGGGTTAGAGGTCGGGCCGGTCTGGTGGATAAGGCTGCGCAGCGAGGCGTTGCCGACGGCCTGGATGCCGTTGAGCGCCGCGAGCGGGTCGGGCCCGGACGGCGCCGGCTCGGGCGCCGATGCGTCGGCGTCGGCGTTTACGCCGGCTTCCCGGAGCAGGGCCTCGAAGGGCCTGGCTTCAAAGGGCTGGTTCTGGGGACGCGGAGCGCCGGCGCCCGGCAAGGCCACGGGCCTCACCGCCGGCTCCAGCATCCTTAATAACTCCGATCCCTGGCTCATGTGGACTCCATCGTCTGATCGAACATCCAGGTCCGTTCACACCGTGTTGTCGGCGAACGTCCGCACGCCGCCGATCGGCATCGCCTGGCCGGTGTCGAGCTCCAGCGTGATGTCGCCGTTCTCCTCGAGCTCGACCGAAGTCACCACGCCCTCGACCGGCTTGTTGTCGGCGTCAACGCCCGCCACCAACTTGCCGACCAGGTTGCTCGAATCCAGGATCGCCAGGTTGTTCAGGAGCTGCTGGATAATCACGGTGTCGGCGTCGGTGAGGTTGTTCACGTCGGTCACCCGGTCGAAATCGAGCGACACCCCGTTGTCGAGCTGAAGCACCGGCTTGCCGTCCTCGATCCTCAGGGAAGTCACGATGCCTTCCACCGCGTCGTTGTCGGCATCAAGGCCCTTGACGTATTTGCCGATCATCGTGCCGGCCTGGGACACCGAATTCTGCAGAACCAGCGACTCGAGGCTGGCCTCCAGCGTGTTCTGTGACTCGATGCTCCGGATGCTGCTGATCTGTTCGAGGATCGCCGCCGAGTCGCTGGGCTCGAACGGGTCCTGGTTGGTCAGCTCCTCGACCATGATCTTCACGAACTCTTCGCTGGAAAGCTCGGCGTAGGGGTTGCGGGTGACGGCTGCACTCACCGAGTCGCCGGCGCCGCCGATGGCTGCGGTCATGACGAGGCTCCTATGAAATCACTCTCGCTCTGGAAAAGGCGCTCAAAGAAATTGCCCGAATCGCGGGGCGGCTCATCGCCCTGCCGGCCCTGCTGTTGCGGCTGGCCCTGCCGGCCGGCGTACTCCCCGCGGCTGCGGCCGTCGCCGGCGGACTGGCCCGTCTGCTGCTGGGCGTTGGAGGATTGACTCGAAGGCGTGGTCTGCACGCTCAACCGCTCGACCGCGAGGCCCTGGCCCTCCAGCGCGGCGCGGAGCTGGCCCATCTGGTTGTTCAACAGCGTCCGCGCCGAGGCGTTGGCGGCCTGGAACTCCGCCGAGACCGTGCCGCCGCTCATCTGCAACTGGATGCGGACCGTGCCGAGCTCCGCGGGGGTCAGCCGCAGGGTCACCGCCCCGCCGTTCTGCTGGATCGCGCGGGTCAGGCCCCGGGCGATGCGGGCGCTGTTCGCCTGATCGCCGGCGGCCTGGACATCGGGCAGCGGGGCTGCGCCGGCGGGCGCTGGCGGAGGCGACGCAGGCTGAGGGCTGGGCGGCGCGCTTGTGGGCGGGGGCGCGGCCGGCGGCGATGCGGCCGGCGCCGGG
>JANQFR010000008.1 GCA_028277745.1 Phycisphaeraceae bacterium | reverse complement strand
CGCCGACGCCCCGCCGGTGTTTGGAAACCCGTGGGGGCATTCGACGCCCGGCTCGCCGCGGTCGAGGGCCGCGAGGTCCTCCGCCAGGGCGGCGTCGCTCACCGCGTTCTCGAACCACGACGACTCGGCCGTCGAATGCCCCCACGGGTTTCCAAACACCGGCGGGGCGTCGGCGTGCTCCAGCGTGATCGCGCCGGTCGCGTGCAGCATCTCGCGCAGCTCCTCGAAGGGCACGTCCCGCGCATCAACGCCCCGCTTCACGCAGAGCGCGGCCGCGTCCCCCGCCGCCTCGCCGATCCGCTGCATGTCACGCTGCATCCTGCACGAGTGATGGGCGTCCTGCGACACGCCCAGCGCCCGGCATGCGATCCACACGTTGCTTAACCCTTGGGGAAGCAGCATGCGGTAACTCAGTTCACACGCAAACGGCGTGCGCCAGTTGCGGTTCAGCCAGATCCAGAACAACGCCTCGTCCGACTCAAACTCGTAGTCCACCGCGTGGTTGTCGTAGTGGCAGCCAGTGAAGCCGATGGCGTCGGGGAACCGCCGGCGCTCGATCTGGTCGGCCAGGGTCAGGACGTAGTCGGTCTCGACCTGCCGGGCCTGGCGCAGGCCGATGGCCGGGGCGATGTAGGTCGGCCGGTCCAGGTTCTCGTAGGCGTCCTTGAGGTATTGCGCGATGCCGACGAGGCGGGCGCGGGTGAAGTCTTCGACGTCGGTCGGGTCGCACCAGCCGGCGTCGAAGTTGACGATCGCCATGGTCAGCCCGTCGTGCTCGCGGCGGCGGAGTTGGCCCGAAGACTGGGAATACGCGTGGGGCAGGCCGTCGCCCTCACGCCCCATCGTGAACGAGGCGCCCGCCATCGCGCACAGGTCGCCGTCGCCGGTCGCGTCGATCCACGCCTGGGCCACGATCTCGATCGGCCCCTCCGGGGACGCGGCGAAGGCGCGGGTGATCTTCCCGTCGAGCGTCTCGACGCCGTACACCAGCGTCTGCGGCATGAACCGGACGCCGGCCTTGGCCATTTCGTCCTCCAGCACGATCTTTTTTGCGTCGGGATTGAAAGGGCCGCCGCTGAGAGGCCGCCCGAGGCCCTGCATCAGTGTCTTGATCGTGCGGTCGATCTCCTGCTGCAGGCCGCCGGTGACCCCATAGTAGTACGAGTGGATGCCCCCGCCGGACCCGATGCCGCCGGCGAAACTCATCGGCTCGACACACAACGTCCGGGCGCCGGCCCGCCCCGACGCGATCGCCGCCAACGCCCCGCCCGTGCCGGCGCCCGCGACCAGCACATCGGCCTCGATGCGGCGCACCGGCGCCACAGTCGGCAGCGGCCGGCGCAGCACGTCGGCCGACGTTTCATGGACCGTCAATCCATTCAATCGATCGGCGGCCGCGATCCCGAGCGCAAAACGATCCGCCAGGCTGACCACCGCCTCCCTGGCCAGGGCCGGGGCAGCCGCGGCTACGTTCGCGAGGTCGGACACACCGCCGGCCGCCGATTCATAAATGGGGTAGGCTTCAACGCTGCAATGGCTCATGACCGCTTCACGCGCAGCGCCCTGCAATCCGCGCAGGCCGCGCAAGACGGCTGGCCGCACTCCTTCGTCGTCTTCCATCGCCACACGCGCCGCTCGCTCGCTCGGCCACGCCGTACGGAGCAGCACCTCCTCCTCGGGCCACTCCTCACGTTGCAGGTAAAGGGTCGCTTCGCGCCGCGCCGCCGGGCGCGGGCGGATCGACGCATCCGCCATCCGGAGCACGGCGCCGTCTTCCGTCGCGTCGACCCACTGCCGGCCCGCCACCCGGCACAGGCCGGACTTGGTGGCGACGATCAGGCCGCTGACCATCTCGTCTTCACGCTCCACCGCGACAGGATGCGCGTAGTAGAGGATATCCAACCCGGCGTCCATCACCTGCCGGGTGGCGGCCACCTCGGCGATGGCGCCGTCGATCCAGCCGTCGGCGGCCCCGCCGCGTGAAGCAACGTCGTCGACGAATTCCCGCCAGGACGGCTCGTCACGGTCCCCAGCGTCCCATGCGAACGCCCGGCCGCTCTCCCACAGCAGATCGCCCCACGGCTCGATCAGCAGCACGGAGCGCTCCTGACGGCGCAGCCGCATCGCCGCAGCAAAGCCGGCGTAGCCGCCGCCGACCACCACCACGTCAAACACCCGATCCAGACAACCCTCATATCGCGTCTGCGCCATCGATTTCACCTTTTCTGATCGTTTATGACGAACGGTTCAATGTACCTGCCGAGGGCGGGACGCTGTAGCGAACAATACGCCATTTAACTGGATAAATAAGCTATAATCGCCATAAATGAACAGAAAACACGAGATTCCGCCGGATCCGAGCCCTTTGCGGGATGAACTGGACCGGGTCTTCGCCGCGACAGAACGCAGCACGGGGTTGGAATTGTGTTTTCGACCGTTGTCCAGCCGGTGGGGAAGGATCACCCCCTCGCGTTTCAGGCTGCACCGCAGCGGGTTCTGCGAGCAGGTCAAAAACCGGAAGCTGGAGGCCTGCATGCGGTGGGACCATCAGCGGCTGTATGACGACTGCCCGCCCGGCGGCGGCCCGATCGTGCGGACCTGCCACGCGGGGGCCGACGAGGTGATCGTGCCGGTCACGGAGCACGGCGCCCTGCTGGCAGTCGTCTTCCTGGGGCAATTCCGCCGTCGGGACCGGCAGCCGCGGGTCTTGACGATGTGGGATCAACCCGCGATCGATCACGCCCTGGCCGCCGCGTTGCCGCTGCAGAGCTATCTCCTGGACGTGCTGCATCGGCTCGATGCCGACCGCCCCGCCGAACTCGACCCGCGGGAGGCCCGGATCGAGCGGTTTCTCCGCACCAATCTGCGGAGCGACCCGTCCCTCGCCGACCTGGCCGACCACTTGGCGCTCTCCGTCTCCCGAACCAGCCATCTGGTCGCGGAACTGACCGGGCGGTCGTTCCGCGACCTGAAGCAGGATCACCGGCTCGCCACAGCCATCGACCTACTGACACAGACCGACGCCAAGATCGCGGCCGTCGCGGCCCAATGCGGCTTCCCCGACCCCAATTACTTCTGCCGATACGTCAAACAGAAAACCGGGCTCACCCCCACGGCTCACCGCGATCGGCGCCGCCGGCCTGAGCCGCCGGTTTGACCGGCGGGCGATACCATGGTCGGCATGTATGTCTACGCCGGCATCGACGAAGCGGGCTACGGCCCGATGCTCGGCCCGCTCACGGTCGCGCGCACGGTATTCACCCTTGACCGGCACGACCCGGACACGGGCCCGCCCGACCTGTGGGCCCTCCTCAGCGGCACGGTCTGCCGCACCTTGTCCAAACGCCGCGGGCGCATCCCGGTCAACGACTCGAAAAAGCTCACGACCAAGGCCGCCGGCGTCAAGCACCTCGAACACGGCTGTCTGTCGTTCAACGGATTCGCCGGCAGGCAGGCGGCTCATGTGAATGACTACCTCACCGCGCTGGGCGAATCGTGCCATGAAGACCTCGCCGCCCTGCCCTGGTACGCCCCCACCGAAGGCCGGCCGTGGCAGGAGTTGCCGACCACCCACACCGCCGGCGAGTTGGCGGTCAGCCGATCCATGCTCGCTAAAGACGCCCAACGACAAGGCGTCCGCCTGGCCGACCTCGGGGTGGCGGTGGTGTTCGAGGACCGGTTCAACCACATGGTCGCCGCGACGCGCTCGAAGGCGGCAGTGAGTTTCGCCTTTGTCGCCGCCCACCTGCAGCACATCTGGGAGCACTTCGGAAATCGCCACGCCCATGTCGCCGTCGACCGGCAAGGGGGGCGCACGTCTTACCGCGACCTGCTGCAACAGAACTTTCCCGCCGTTGAGTTGACGGTCCTGGGCGAGTCTGCGACCCGTTCCGCCTATCGGCTGGTCGGGGCCGGCCGTCAGATGACGGTCACCTTCCAGACCAACGCCGACGGCGGCCACCTGCCGACGGCCCTGGCCTCCATGACCGCCAAGTACACGCGCGAACTACTCATGGCCCGGTTCAACGCGTTCTTCCAGCACCAGGTCCCAAGCCTGAAGCCCACCGCCGGCTACGCCACCGACGCCCGCCGCTGGCTCGACGACATGCGGCCGCACTGGCGAGCGCTGGGCCTCTCGCCCGACCGGGTCCGCCGCTTGGCGTGAGCCTGAACTTTGCTAAAATCGTCCCTCCGGCCGACTTCGCCGACGCCCCGTTCGTCTAGTGGCCTAGGACACCGCCCTCTCACGGCGGCGACACCGGTTCAAATCCGGTACGGGGTATTTGTCGCATCCGCCGCTTGATGCCTGAATCCTGATTCAAGCCTCGATGTTCCGGCGTTTCTCCACTCCCGGCCGGCAAGGTCGAGTGCTGGAAAACGCTGTGCTCCACCGAAAAACAGACCGTTTGGGACTCCCGGATCCGTTCATGATCGCAGCGACCTCGTCGGGCGTAAGGCTGGCCGCGGCGATCCTGATCATTTTGATCGCCGGCTCCACGGCGTCCGCCCAACAGACATCCGATCTATGGGGCGAGACAGGCGAACTGTGGGACCCGGCCGGGCGCCTGCCGGACGTCTCGTACGCGGGTTATCGCCGGGGCGAGGCAACGTTGCCGACTTTGCCGGTGGCCGCGGACGTGCGCGACTTCGGCGCGGTGGGCGATGGGGAGCATGACGACACCGAAGCCCTGCGTCGGGCGATCGCCGCGACCGACGCCGGCGCCATCCTGCTGCCCGCCGGCCTTTACCGGATCACCAGCGTGGTGGACATCAACAAGCCCGGCATCGTGCTGCGGGGGGAGGGGGTCGATCAAACGACGTTGTATTTCCCGCGTCCGCTCGAAGCGGTGAAGTCGAGGATGACTACGAACTCCGCCGGCCGACCCACCAGCCATTATTCCTGGTCGGGCGGGTTCCTCAGGTTACACGGAGACTATGCGAACCGGGTGCTGACGCCGATCACCGGCCCGGCCCGACGCGGCGCAAGGCGGATCCGCGTCGCGTCGCCCGAGTCGTTGAAAGTGGGGGACACGATACAGATCCTGTTGCGGGATGACGCGGATCAATCGCTGGTGCGACATTTGTACTCCGAGGACCCCGGCCCCATCGATGACGTGCCGAACCAGAAGGCGTCGCTGGTCTGCAACGTCGTCTCGATCCGGGACGATCAGGTTGAGATCGATCGGCCGCTGCGGTTCGACATCCGCCCGGAATGGAGCCCCCAGGTCCGGCAATGGGCGCCCCAGGTGCGCGGATCGGGCATCGAATCGATGACATTCGAGTTCCCGCCGACCGACTACGGCGGGCACTTCACCGAGCAGGGCTACAACGCCATCGCGTTCGGCAACGTCGCCGATTGCTGGGTGCGCGACATCAAGATCGTCAACGCCGACAGCGGCCTCTTCGTCCGGGGGTGGTACTGCACGATCGACGGCGTGGTTTTCGAATCCTCCCGCAAGCCCGACCGACACGGAGCGACCGGTCATCATGGCGCCACGATCGGCGGCCAGGACATGCTGTACACCCGCTTCGATTACCGCACACGGTTCATCCACGACATCACGGTGAGCCACAGCGCCGGCAACGTCATCTCCAACGGGCGGGGCGTTGACCTGAGCCTCGATCACCACAAGCGGTCGCCGTACGACAACGTGTTCACCAACCTCGACGCGGGCGCGGGCCGGCGGCTGTGGCGGAGCGGGGGCGGGAAAAACCGCGGCCGACACTGCGGAGCTCGGGGCACCTTCTGGAACATCCGCGCCCAGCGGCCGCTGGGTCCGCCGCCGCCGGGGTTTGGGCCGGCGTCGATGAACGTCGTCGGCCTGACCACCGTCCAGCCCGGCGACACCAGCGGCCAAGGCGTCTGGTTCGAAGCCATCGACCCCGGCCACCTGACGCCCGCCAACATCCACGAAGCGCAGCAGCAACACCGCCTGGCCTCAACGCGGGAAGACCGCTGACCATGCGCGTGGTGGTGATGGGCGTAAGCGGGTGCGGCAAGTCGACCATCGGCCGTGCGCTGGCGGAGCGGCTCGGCGCGACGTTTCGAGACGCGGATGACTTCCACCCACCGGCCAATATCGACAAGATGCGCTCCGGGACGCCGCTGACCGACGCCGACCGCCGGCCGTGGCTGGACGGCCTCAACACGATGGTGAAGGAAAGCGGGCCGATGGTGTTGGCGTGCTCCGCCTTGAAACAGGTCTACCGTCAACAACTGGCGAACGGCGTGGATGGCTTGCATTGGGTCTACCTGCGCACAGACTTCGACACGATCGACGCGCGGATGCGGCGGCGGGAACACTTTATGCCCGCGACGCTGCTTCGCAGCCAGTTCGATGCGCTAGAAGAACCGGGTGAAGACGAGGCGTTGATCCTGGACGCGTCGACGCCGGTCGAAGCGTTGGTGGAGCAGGCGGTGGTGGGACTGACCAAGCGATAACGGACAACACAGGGCAGGCGCCGCCAAACCACGTGATCAATGGCTGGCGAAGGCGTCAGGATGCGACCGCGTCCGCGGCCCTGCGGATCACGTCGACGTGCGGCGGCGTCTTCATGCCGCGCTTGGCGGCGTCCGCTTCGCAGAGGACCCAGTGGGAAGGCTCGACTTCGTACAGATAAGCATTCGGCCCGCCGTAGCCGTCGGGGGGGTTGGCGTCTTCGATATGAGCAGCCACCTTGTACCCGGCGGGGAAATCGTCGGGAATAGTGGCGCCGTCCATGACCGTATCGAGGCGGTCGACGTTCTGGCCCAGCACCGGCATGGAGCGGAGCAGGCCGCGGGTGTAAGGATGAAGCGGGCGGGTGAAGAGGGTCTGCACGTCGGCGTATTCCACCACGCGGCCGGCGTACATGACGGCCACGACATCCGCGTTCTCCGCAACCACGCCCAGGTCGTGCGTGATCAACAGGATCGACATGTTTTTATTGTGTTGCAGCTTGCGCAGCAGCTCGAGGATCTGAG
This sequence comes from Phycisphaeraceae bacterium, assembly GCA_028277745.1. Taxonomy (GTDB): domain Bacteria; phylum Planctomycetota; class Phycisphaerae; order Phycisphaerales; family Phycisphaeraceae; genus JANQFR01. The sequence continues at coordinate 26,742 of JANQFR010000008.1, read as the reverse complement.
CCTGGATGGTGACGTCGAGGGCGGTGGTGGGCTCGTCGGCCAGGAGGAGGCGGGGCTCGCAGGCGAGGGCCATGGCGATCATCACCCGTTGCCGCATCCCGCCCGAGAGCTGATGGGGGTACTCTTTGAGCCGGCCGGCGGGATCGGCGATGCCGACATCTTTCAAGGCGCGTTCCGCGATCACGACGGCGTCCGCCCGGGTCACCTGCTGGTGCAGCAGCACGGCTTCGAGGATCTGCTCACCAACGGTGTAGACCGGATTGAGCGAGGTCATCGGCTCCTGGAAGATCATGGCGATCTGGTTGCCGCGCACGCTGCGCATCTGTTTGTCGGTGAATCGGAGCAGGTCGTCGGCGGGGGAGCGGGGATCGGGTTTCCAGAGGATGCGGCCGGAGTCGATCCGGCCGGGGGGGCAGGGGATCAGCCGGAGGATGGACATCGCCGAGACCGACTTGCCCGAGCCGGATTCACCGACCACCGCGAGAGTCTGCTTGGGATAGATCGAAAGGTTGACGCGGTCGACCGCCTGCGTGCGGCGTTGGCCGGGCGGCCCCGGGAAGCTGACGGCGAGGTCTTCGATGGTCAGGATCGGTTCGGCGTCGCTCATGCGGCGGGGGCCTTTCGGGTGTGCGGATCGATCGCGTCGCGCAGGGCTTCGCCGATGAGGTTGTAAGCGAACACGGTGAGGAAGATCGCCCCGCCGGGGAAGATGGCCATCCACCAGGTGAAGCCCCCGCTGGAGCCGACCGCCTGGTTGAGCATCTGGCCCCAGCTGGGCTCGTCGACCAGGCCGAGCCCCAGGAAGCTGAGGGTGGCTTCGGCAAGGATCGCCGACGCGACCCCGAAGCTCGCGGTCACAAGCACCGGCGCCACACCGTTGGGCAGCATGTGACGGAACAGGATCGACCACAGCGGCAACCCGGAGGCCTTGGCGGCCTGTACGAAGTCCTGTTGCCGCAGCTTCAGGAACTCCGCCCGCGTGAAGCGCGTGTAGCCCGTCCATCCGGTCACCCCGATGATCGCCATGATGATGTACAGGTTCCGCGGGAAAAACGCGACGAAGGTCAATAGCAGATAAAGCTGGGGGATGGCTTCGAAAATCTCGACCAGCCGCATCCCCAGCAGATCGACGATCCCCGAGAAGTAGCCCATCAGTCCGCCCAGGATCACGCCGATGATCAGCGCGATGCCGGTGGCGATGAACCCGACCGCCAACGCGACGCGGCTGGCGTGGATCATCCGGCTCAAGACGTCGGCTCGGTTGTCTTCGGTGCCCAGCAGGTGCTCGCGGCTCGGCGCGACCAGCCGTTTGGCGGGCTGGTCCTGCAGCCGGTCGCTGGCGGAGTAAGGGATCGGGGTGTAGATCGCCCAGGCGATCTCGCCGCGCTGATCCATCTGGCGGTATTGGTCGTACACCACGGTCAACGGCGGACGGACAAACAGAACCGACAAGATGATCACGGCCGCCAGCGTCGCCAGAAATATGAGTATCCGTTTGCCCGCGCCGACGCGACGCAACAGGAGCAACACGACCGTCACCGGGACCATGGCCAGCAGCGTCACGTCGGCCGGGGTGAGATAGCGCAGGAGCGGGCTGGAGAGTTGCCCGTCGGCGGTCCGCATCAGGATAGGGTGGCTGTTAGCCAGCAAAGGAGCGAAGACGGCGCAGAACGCGATCACGCCGACCCAGGCCAGCCCGACTATCGCGCCGGTGCGGCCGAAGGTGTCGTACATCAGACCGGCGAAATAGCTGCGGCGCGGCCGATGCGGCGGGCGCGCGGCGACGGGCGGGGTGTCTTCGGGGGGGATGGCGGCGCTACTCATAGCTCACCCGCGGGTCGGCGATCACGTAGCACAAGTCCGCGACCAGGATGAAAAACAGGCCCAGCAGGCCGCCCAGCAACGCCCCGGCCAGGACCATCTCACGGTCCCGGGCGAAAATCGCGTCGACCATCAGCTTGCCCATGCCCTGGATCGAGAAGATGGTCTCAACGATGACCGAGCCCGCCAGGAGGCTGGGGATGATGCCCGCAGCAATGGTGATCAGGGGCAACAGGCTGTTGCGAAAGGCGTGGCGCCACAGCACATCCCGGTCGGACACGCCCTTTGAGCGTGCGGTGCGTACGTAGTCGGCGGAGAGGTTTTCCAGGAGGGCCGACCGGGTGAGCTTCGACACGAACGCGGCCCCGCCGTAGGTCAGGCAGAGCACCGGCAGCACGAGGTGCCAGAGCCGGTCCAGCAGCCATCCGCGGTTAAACCCTTGCGGGCCCCAACCCGGCAGGAACGGCCAGCTGTCGGCCAGCGTCGAACTCAACCCGCTGGTCGGGAACCAACGCAGTAAGGGGTATTGCGCATTGGCGAAGAAGCCGATGAGCAAGACCCCCGCCCACATGACCGGGATCGACCAGAATGCCAGGAGCAACGTGCCGGCCAGCACGTCAAACGCCTTGCCTCGGTGCCGCGCCGCATACACGCCGGTGAGGATCGCGATCACGTAAATGATCGGCGTGGCGATCCCGTTGAGCAGCAAGGTGATCGGCAACGCCTCGGCGTAGAGGTCGATCACCGGGCGTCCCCTGGAAAAGCTCTCGCCCAGATCCGGGACCTTGAATCCAAACGCCCCGAACTCCCGCCCCTCGGGTGTGCTGACCACCTCGAAGCCGAGGGGTGAGACCTGGTTGAGCCAGTTGAGATACTGCACCCAGAGCGGCTGGTCGAGGCCGTAACGCTGCTCGTAGTACGACCGCAGCGCCTGGGCCTGGTCGGTGTCCAATTCGCCCATCTCGTTCATCAGCGGCCCGCCGACGCCGCCGGGCGAGAGGGCCATCACGAAAAACACCACCGCGGTGACGCCGATCAGCGTCGGGATCATCAACAGCAATCGTCGGACAATGTAGTTGAACATGGAAAGTCACGATCGGCGGATAGCGGCTGGCCGTTCGTTGTCAGCGGGACGCTAACGGCCCGCCGCCTCCTCACTGCGTCCACTTCTGGTCGGGGGCGGGGACGAACCATTCATCACGGTCGTTGAGGCCGGTGGTGATCTCCTGGATATTGCGGATCCGCCCGTCGATGAACCGCAACGACTGGCCGCGGTTCATGAAGGTGTACGGCTGATCTTCATACAGGATGCGGTGACAGGCCCGCCACAGGTCCATGCGTTTGGACTCGTCGATCGTGCGGCGGGCGGCGTCAATCAGGCGATCAAGCTCAGGGTTGGAATACGACATGAAGTTATTAGCCCGCCCTTCGATCTGAGAAGTGTGAAACATCTGTCGGATATCCGACTCGATCGCCCCCCCGCCCCAGGCGAGCATGCAGGCGTCGAACGTGCGGTTATCCAGCCGCTGGATAAGGACGGAAAATTCCAACGGATCCAGCTCCATCACGATCCCCGCCCGGGCGTAACTGTCTTTAAGAAACAGCACGATGCGGTTATAGATGTCGCTGCTGCCGGGGTACGTGAACTTAAACCGGAACGGTTCGCCTTGCGCGTTCTCCAAAACGCCGTCGCCGTCGCGATCCATCCAGCCCGCCTCGGCCAGCAGTTGCTTGCCTTTCTCGACGTTATACGGGCGCGGCTCCAAGTCGGGATCGGCCTGAGGCGACCCCTTGGGAAAGGGGCCCGATGCGACGTAAGCGTAGCCCAGCAGCACTTCGTCGGCGATCCGCTGGCGCTCGGTCAGGAAGGTCATCGCCTGACGCACCCGTTTGTCTGCGAATTTCGTCGGCTCGCCACCCCGTTTCTGGTTCCACGCGATGTACCGATAGCCGCTGGGGATCGCGTCGTAAGCGTAGTGGTGCGACCGCGCAACGACAGTCTCGTCCTTGAGCAGCGTCTCATACTGCTCCGGGTTGGCGGAAAACAGGTCGATCTCGCCGTTGCGGAACTCGGTCAAGCGGGCGACGTCGTTGGTGATCTCTTTCCAGATCAGCTTACCGAACGCCGGGGTGACGCCCCAGTATCGTTCGTTCTTCACCACCTGCAAGAGCTTGCCAGGGGCCCATGCTTCCGGATCAGACATCCGGTAAGGGCCGCTGCCGAACAGAAGGCCCGGCGTCGTGTTGATCTGTTCGGGCGTGAACCGTTCATAAAAATGCTTGGCCAGGATCGCCCGGCCGCCCGCCATGCTGAATGCCAGGTAATGCGGCTCGCGCATCGTGAAAACGACCGTGTAATCATCGACCGCCGTATAGGTCTCTACGTTGTCGAAAAAGTTACGCTCCCCGGCGGCATCGACCTTCGGGTTATTCAGCAACTCCCAACTGAACACGACGTCGTGCGCGGTCAGCGGGGTTCCGTCAGAAAACACCACGCCGTTCCGCAGATGGAAGGTCACGGTCATGGCCGGGGGACGATCGGGGTCCTCGCGGATCGTCTTGTTGACCCAGGCGGCCCTGACCTTGTCAACCAGCCCGCGATAATCATCCGAATCCTGAGAGGGTGGGGGATCAAGCTCAGCCAGCGCTGCGTCGAGAGGCTCCCGATAGACCGACGGATCGTCCCGGGCCTTTTGGTTCAAGGCGGCGGTGGTTTGTTCGAGGTAAGCGTGGTATGCCTCGGAGTTGTCTTCGATCTCCCAGGACCGAGCGATGTGCGGAATCCACTCGAGCGTGTCTGGGTCCCGGCCGATCAGGGCTTCGAGCACGTAATTCTGAATCCGGCGGGAATAACCGTCCTTTGACGCGAGCGGGGTGATCTTGGCGACCGTGGCGCCGAACGCGTCGATCATCCAGTCGCCGTCGGCGTAGCCCGGCTGGTTGTGGGCCTGCTTCAAACGCTCGAACGGGTCGCGGGGCGGAACCTGGACCGTGCCCTGGTCGGCGGTCGTGTTGGACGACACCGTGACGCCCTGCTCGATCAGGCCCTGGAGTTCGGCGACCCGGTTGCGGGTCTGGGCCTGTTCGGTAATGAGTTGGCCGACCTGGGTCTTCAGCTGGCGGACGTCTTCCCACTGCCGGTCAAACTGGGTCATCGACAGCCAGACCGAGATCAGCAGCGCAACCAGCAGCACAATCAACACGAGGTCTTTGATACCAAAGCGTTTTTCCATAGGAAGCGGGTCTCATCAATCGGCCGGCTCAGCGCGGCCGGGGGCTTCGGCCGCCTGGTCACGACCGCCAAAACGTATCTTACCCCCCAAGCTCCCTCCACGTCTGCTCAAACGCCTCCGGCCGGAAGCCAACCGTTACCGCCGCCCCGTCGGTCACGACGGGTCGCTTGCACAGCCTGCCTTCTTTGGCCAGCAACGTGACCGCCTCAGACACGCTGAGCGTCGCCAGCCGATCCTTCATCTTCATCTGTCGATACTGCACCCCCGAGGTGTTGAACAACTCACGCACCGCGTAGCCGGCCTGCAACGCCCGGCGCAACACCGCGGGGGGCGGCGGCGACTGGGTGATATCAACGAATCGGTGCTCGAGGCCTTGGGCGTCGAGCCACTTGCGGGCTTTGCGGCAGGTGTCGCAATTACCGTAACCGTAGAAAGTAAGCACAGGCTTGCCTCGGGTTTACTGGTCGGCGGCGGGCCACTGGTCCTCCACCGCCTGGATGCCGACATCGCCCTTCTCCCCCATCATGCTTTCGGGCGAGTCGAGTTGCATGTTGTCAAACGCCGGGTCCGGATCAACATCCTGCTCGGTGATGCAGCCGGCCAAGACGAAAGCGGCGATCAGGCAAACCGACCAGCCGAATGTCTTTTTCATCGGAGAGCTCCGGATGATGGGGATCATGCTGCATTCAGTCTATACAATCTCAGCGATGTCCATGCCGGCCATCACCGAGCCGGCATCCATACGAGCGTTTCATGCGATCTTACCTGGAGCCCGTCCCATGGATTACCGTTATCTCGGCCGCACCGGCATCCGCGTCAGCCCTATCTGCCTGGGCTGCATGAACTTCGGCGGGAAGACGCCGGACGACGAGGCCTACGCCATCATCGACCGGGCGATCGACTCGGGGGTGAATTTCCTCGACACCGCCAATGTCTACAGCATCGGCAAGTCTGAGATCGTTACCGGCGAAGCGCTCCAACGCAACGGCCGACGCGAACGCATTGTGCTGGCGACCAAGGTCCACGGCAACATGCACAAAGATGAGCCGCTCGACCCCAACCGTTGGGGCAACTCCCGCCGCGGCATCATCGAGCAGTGCCACGCGTCGCTCAAGCGTCTGCAGACCGACTACATTGACCTTTACCAGATCCATCGCCCGCACAACGACTGCCCGATCGATGAAACGCTTCGGGCCCTCGACGACCTCGTCCGCGCCGGCAAGGTCCGCTATATCGGCTGCTCAACCTTTGCCGCGTGGCAGTTGGTGGAGTCGCTCTGGGTCAGCGACCGGCTCGCTCTCAACCGGTTCGTCACCGAGCAGCCGCCCTACAACCTGCTGGACCGCCGGATCGAGCGTGAACTCATCCCGATGGCGCAAACTTTCGGCATCGGGCTGATCCCCTGGTCACCGCTTGCCGGCGGGTTCCTCACCGGCAAATACACCCGGGACGGCGAGCAGCCCGCCGACTCTCGGTTCGGCGACCGGCAACACGGCCGCTCCCATTCGTTGCTGGATAACGACAGGACGTTCGACGTGGTCGACGCTCTCCAAGAAGTCGCCGACAATAAAAACTGCACGCTCTCTCAACTCGCGCTGGCGTGGACCATGCATCAGCCGGGGATCACCAGCCCCATTATCGGCCCGCGAACGATGGATCAGCTCGAAGACAATCTCAAAGCCGTTGACGTTGAAATCACGGATGACGACCGCGCCGCGATCGACCGGATCATCCCGCCGGGCACATTTGTTGCGCCGTTTTACAACGCCAGTTTCGGGCCGCATGTCCATCGGGCGGCGCTGTGAAAAATACGCGACCGAGACGTTCCACCTGATCTACATAAGCTGTAGCCGGCGCCCGACGCCTACTGTGCAGTGGCGACGTGGAGACCGACGAGACAACCACTGGGCCGGATCAAACGTCGGCTGCTAGCCACATGAATCCCACCCTTTAATTCTTAAGCCGCAAGACGTTTCGCCATGGCAGCGTCTTCGGTCGCGTCGCCGTCAACATCGGTTTCTGGCGGGTTTCTTTGCAGGTCATCGACCAAGCGTTCAACAACCGCGGGGGCCGCGGCCGCCACCGCGAACCAAAGCCACGGCAGTTCGAGTAGTTCCAAGCTTAAGAACAACCCGCCCACCGCAAACGTGAGCAGGCTCGCGGTGACGCCAAGAAAAATAAACGACATATCCCGAAGCTGCACCGCCGAGGGGGCGTCTTCATCTTCGTAACTCATCGCCGCTTCACGGCAACGCAGGGCGCACCGACGTAACCGCCACAACGCAACCGCAAGAACGGCGAGGTACACCAGCGCGGCCGGGACGCCCGAATCAGCCGCGACCTGAAGGTACTGGTTGTGCACCGTCGGGGCGATGCGGCCCTCGCCGTATTGCTTGATGTACTCCGGAGAATTACGGACTCCGAAACCAAAGATGGGCCGGTCCCAGGCCATGGCCCACGCCGCTTGCCACGACGCGATCCGTGTCTGGGCGGAAGCATCCTGTTGAAAGTCGCGGGTCGATACAAATCGTTCACGGATCTGCGGCCCGGCCAACACGGAGACCATGATGGTCAATAACACCGCGGCGAACACCGATTGCCGGCGAGGCCGATGCTGAATCATCAGCCACACCACCGCGGCCAACCCCGCCAGCATCGCGCCGCGCGAGTAACTCATCAGCACCGCGTGAACAATCAAAGCCGCCAACGGTACACTCGCCCAACGCAACGCCTTGACCCACCACTCCCGAGACCTCGACACCGCGAAGCAATAGGTCAGGGGCAACCCCGTCGCAAGCAGCAACGCCGCCCCGTTGTTGTCCAGCCCGCCGTAACCGACGTGATAGATATCCAGCCGCCCCTCGGTGAAATAGAGGCTGTTGAGAACGTAAGCGATGTAACCCACGCTCAAAAGCACCACCACGACAATCCAACGGACATGGTTTGCAGTCGAAATGACCAGGGACGTCGCCAACGCGACGAACATGATCTTGGCGTGGATCTCCGCCCACCACGACGCGGTTGATGGATTGATGGCAAAAATGACACTGGCCCCCACCAGTAATCCAAATACAACCATCAAAACCGTCATCACGTTCACCCGCGACAACGAGAACACCCGATTAGCGTTGGCGATCATGCTGAAAGCCAATATCGCCACCGCCAGCACCGACCAGCGTATGCCGGACGGCAAGGCCCATTCCCACAGAAACTGCGGGCGGAAAACCGCAAAAAAGTAATACAGAAGCACCGCCCAAATCGGATGAAACACCGAGCCGAAAGCGGCTAAAGCGGTGATCGCAATCATGAATAAAAGCTGTTTCATGATGAAATCCCAGCTACTTATCGACCGCCCGGCCGCTGTTTCAACTATGAATCAACGCCTGTGGTTATAAGACCATGGCGCGTCTCTGGCTGCGGCCCCGAGCAAAGGCCGATAGTCCGATTGTTATGGGGCAGTCACCTCCACGCCAGATCCGCGTCCTCCATGTTGTCTGGAGCATGGACATGGGCGGGCTGGAGGTCCTGCTGATGCAGATCATGCGCCGCATGGACCGGCAACGGTTTGCGTTCGATATCCTCACGCAATCCCAGCATCGGCCGCATTTCGCAGATGAACTGCACGACCTCGGGGTCCGGCTTCACACCGGCCCCCCGCTCTCCAGGCCCCTCGCTTTCGCGCGGCGCTTCCGGCAAATCATCAAGAATGATGGTCCGTTCGAAGCGCTGCATTGCCATCTGCATCGCTCAGCCGCTCCCGTCCTCCTGCTCGCCCGTATGGCGGGCGTGCCTATCCGCGTGGTCCATAGCCACAACGACCTCCGCGAACGCGATGCTCATCTCGCGACCCCGCAACGCCTGGCCCACGCCGCCGCGCGGGCCGCTATCCGACATCACGCCACCCATCACTTGGCCGTTTCCTCCCGCGCGGCTGCCTCTTTGTATGGTCCGGACTACCGCCGGCTGCCCCGGCTTACCCTGCTGCCGCCAGGCATTGATTTCACCCCCTTCCAACAAGCCGTTGACCCGTCGCCCCTTCGGCGTCAACTGCGGATCCCGACCGACGCATTGGTCGTCGGACACGTCGGTCGGTTTGCTTACGCCAAAAACCACCCATTTCTTCTTGAGATCGCTCAAACCGTCTTAAAGAATCAACCTGACGCTCACTTTGTCTTCGTGGGTGACGGCCCCGACTTCCACACCATCCGGCGCCAGATTCAAGAGCGCAAACTCGAACACCGCGTGCATCTCCTTGGCGCACGCACGGATGTGCCGGAACTGATGAACCATGTCTTTGATATTTTCCTCTTCCCATCCTTGCACGAGGGCTTAGGCATCGTGCTCATCGAAGCGCAGGCGGCCGGGCTGCCCTGCCTCACGGCGGACACCATTCCTGACGAGGCCCGAGTGATCCCTGAATTGTTTCATACTTACCCGCTGGCCGCGTCTGCAGACGATTGGGCACAAGAACTCGTGCGGATCGCCCCGCGACGGATGCCTGCATGCGACGAGGCGCTTCGCCTATGTGAGCAGAGCCATTTCGCGATGCGCCACTCGATCGAAAAACTGACGGCGGTTTATGCCGCATCGCGCGCCGCCTGAGCGTCGGGTTCATCCCAACCCCAGTAATCAACAGGCTTATCGCACCACTTCAGCGCGCCTTCGACCTGCTCCCGGATCCGGTCGATCGCCATGGACCGTACGACCGGGTCCCACACCGGCCGACCGGACACGGAACGTTTTATAAGCGCCGCCGCGGCCCGCGTGAGGGGCGCGGGCAGCGTCGCCGCCGCTCGGCGCACCGCGCTGCTGCGGCGCAGCCATCGCGACGCCGTGGTGTCGACACGTTGGCGTGAAGCCACGTTTTGCGCCTCGAGCCGGATGGTGCAGGCGGCCGTTTCGTCCACGCCCAGGAATCGCGAACAGCGAACCAATCCGCCGGACCAGTCTGCTTCCAACTCCTCCAGAAAGATCACATGGATCCGCTCACGCCCGAACCGTTGTTCATAGAGACGTAACTTATCGAGATAATTCACCGATCCGATCACGAACCGATCACGGCGAACCGAATCGTTAAAATTCCACGACACGTTACGGCGTGATTGCTTGCGCGCCTGAAGCCATTCCGACTCAATCTTCCGCAGCGGGTGACGCAGCATGTAGATCAGTTTCACCGCCGGCAGGTGACGGGCGATCCGGTCTGCGACCTCTTCGCCATACCCGTACGCGCTGTAAGCGGGCGTGGCTTCCCCCGCAGCAACGGCGTGTTGTGAGCCTTCGAATAAGGACATGTACCAATCCCAGCCGCGTCCGTAATGCTCGGAAAAGAAACCGGGCTCTTTCTGCCGGGTCATAAACACTTGTGGATGACGCGACAGAGCGTGCCAAAGCGTGGTGGTCCCGCACTTAGGCGACCCGATAATGAGAAAATCAGGTCTCATCACGCCGCCTTCTTGATCAGATCACGAGCCTTGGTCCATCGCCGTGTCACGCCTCGCCTGATCCGAGGCGCCCAAGACGCCAATCGTTCAAACCCCGTAGGGGTCAGCATGGTCATCGTCTCGATGCATAGCACCGGCCGACCGCTGCAACGGACAATTTCAGCGGCCTGATGCGGCGAACTTTCAATAAACAAATGGGCGAATCGTTGAGCATAATGCTCCGCCTTGAACCGTCCATACGAACCCGCACGTTGACGGGCAGCCATGTCGGGCAGGTCCATCATAATCAGCTCGTCGTATTCCACGCCGTGCCGCGCCAGCCAGTCCTCAGTGGGTTTCCGATATTTTTCCAGACGGCAGGTCACGATGGCGCCAAGGCGCGTGCTAGGCACCAGTTTCGGAGCAGCAGTTTCCAGAAAATGGGCGTAGCGGGGACCGTCATCGTTCTGTTCATCGGTCGGGTCTTCACACAGCACGCCGTCCATGTCTACGCACGCATATTGCAACAGCTCATGATGCATCACGTTCCATTCAAACATACGCGGCAGATCGACCAGTTCGAGTGCAAGATCAACCATGGACTCACAACTGGGCGCGACATAAATCGCTGTAAAGACCAGCTCGTGGGGCAAAGCTGCGTCCCGCAGACGTCGTCGCGTTTTTCGCAGTTGATTCCCCGTCGCGATGCTGTCATCGACAACCAACACGCGGCACGGCTCAGACAGATCGCACCGGCGTCGCTGCAACCGCTTGCCTGATTCGTAAAGACGCTCATCGATCAGGCCATCGATATCGGTCAGCGGCTTGTTGAGCTGCAGCGCAATAAGGTTTGCTGGTAACAGCCCGCTGCGCGGAACACCCGCGACCAGATCCACATCGCGTGGAAATCGGGCGAGGTTGCGCGTGATGCAGGCGTGCAGATCGTTGATCGAACGGAAATTCATGGCTTGAATCCAAGCATCCCCAGGTTGATGAATCCATGGTCATGCCCGCGGGCTTCATGTCGATCCATACGGCGCACACGGGTCAGGCCGACCTTTTCAAACATGGCCGCAAGGCTCTTGGGAGTAAACGCGGCGCGGTGCCAGTTGGGGCTTCCGAGATCGCCCTGGCCGTCGCCGTAGGCGTACAACCGGCCCGAAACCCAGTGATAAGGGTTCTGCTCGGCATTGCAGTTATCCCAACCGTCCAACACAATCGGATTGTCTCCGTCCTCTTCGAGGGCAATAAGAGCCTTGCAGACCGCTAATGCGTCCGGAACCCAAATCTCCAACCTCCCCCCCGGCCGGATAACGCGCACCCACTCCCGGAGGATCGTCTCCGTTTGATACCACGGGATATGTTCAAGCACGTGGCTGGCGTGGATCAGTTCAAACGTTTCGTCGTCAAACGGCAACGGCCGGGCGGCGTCACGGACGTAATCGACCCATCGCCCCGGAACGATGTTGAGTGTCTCAAACCCCTTGAGCGGGAATTGGCCCGGCCCGATTTCGAGCTTTCGTCCCACACGACCGTGGAAACGCCGCAGGTTGACGCAGGTTTTAACTGTCCCTGCCACACTGTGAATCAGATTGGCGGTCATGTTCTGCGGCTCCATATCGGGCGAAATCGATGCATCACGCCATCAGGTCAGGCCGCAAGCCGGCCGCCCTGTTTGTGCGCCAGATAGAGACCGGTTTGACCGTCCCACTCCGCCGCGTAATCGTATTTTTGTATGGTCAAGCCGTGATGTTCGACCAATTGATTAAAGTAGTCAGTTCGGAAACGAACGCGGTGCAAAGCGCCGTCCGTCTCGCCTCGGTAACCTTCGGGATCGATCGCAAAGTCGTCATCGACATCCTGCTCCAGGTAAGCCGTGGCGAATACCTGTCCGCCGGGCGCCAGCACCCGCTTGAACTCACGCAGATAAACATCAATTTCCTCTTCGATCATGTGTGTAAACACTGAATAGAGGTGGATCACGTCGACGGACGCATCCGCTACCGGAAACCTGAAGCTATCGCTGATATGCACTGTTCCTGCGGGGTTATATCGTTCGTTATAGAGGTCGAGATGTGAAAACGCAGCGCCCGCGAACCGTGGTTGTAGGTGCTGGCGACACCAGTTGATCGCAGATACATCGACATCGATGCCCTGATATGAAGCCACCTTACCGAGCCGATGAAGCACGCCGATCAACAGCCGCCCCGGGCCGCATCCGATATCCAGCACACGGCTCCGCTCGGTCAAACCGGCGCGGAGGATCAGTTTTTCGACATCGCGCGACGCTGAATCCAGGAAATACGCGTCGTCTTTGAATTCAACCGTGCATTTACGCATTGGCTGAGGCGGCAACACCATACCCCGGTAAAGCACACAGTCCCGCTTTGATCGGTCGCGGCCAAGCCGGCGTAGAATGTAACGGATCACTGTCATCGATCGCTCCATCGCCAAGCTATTCGGCGGGTGTTGCGGGCCATCTCCGTTCAATCGGATCATGAGGCGGCCGGGTTATCAGAAAAACAATCGTCATATCAATGTTCATGGACGCTTTCTTCATCTATGCGGCCGCTTCAACCGGCCGGGACGGTAACCGAGTCACCACGGCTGATGGATGAACGATCCGCCCGTACTCGGGCCGCCAGTTAAACACCTGATCCCCCTGCCGACCGATCGAGCAGACCGCGAACATCGGCCCGTCCTGAACGACGTCTAATAAGTCGCGCCCTTCCTCTGCTCCTCCTGCGCACACGGATAAGCCAACCGTGTAGCTGCCAGGCGCCAAACGCGTATCCGACAGGGACAACTGATGCACGGATGTTTCGCCGTCAACGGTCGAGACGGCGGGCGGCGTGATACTGCTCAAGACCGGAGCGCCAGACGCGTCACGCACGGTTAAGCCGAACCGTAAACCGCTATGTGCGGCATAACTTTCCAGTTCGATTTCGAACAACAACTCGTCATTGAAGGGAAAGCCGAATCCTCCCGGCATCAACGCGCTGATTCGCCGCAATCGGACACGGGACGCGTGATGCGGCTGATCTCGCGGCGCATCGGTCACATCAACGGTGGATGAACCGGTCATCGAATTCAGGTAGTCGCTGACTACTTCCGGAGTCGGCCCCACGCCAACGGCGCTGCCCTGGGCCAACCAGACACAGCGTTGCGTCAACGCCTGTACGGCGCTCATGTTGTGGCTCACAAACAGCACGGTCCGTCCACGACGTGCAACGTCGCTCATCTTCCCCAGGCACTTCTTCTGGAACTCCGCGTCGCCGACCGCGAGCACCTCATCCACCACGAGGATCTCCGGCTCCAGATGAGCCGCCACCGCAAACGCCAGCCGGACATACATGCCGGACGAATAACGTTTCACCGGCGTGTCGAGGAATCTTTCAACGCCGCTGAAATCAACGATCGCGTCGAATTGGCGATCGATCTCGGCTTTGCGCATGCCGAGGATGGTGCCGTTGAGGTAGATGTTTTCGCGGCCGCTGAGTTCAGGGTGAAACCCGGTGCCGACCTCCAACAGGCTCGCCAGGCGGCCACGGATCACCGCCTGCCCAACGGTGGGATACGTAATACGCGAAAGGACTTTCAGCAGCGTGCTCTTACCGGCGCCATTGCGTCCGATGACACCGATGACCTCGCCTTCGTCGACATCAAAATGCACGTCACGCAACGCCCAGAAGTCTGATGCGGTCATGTCGCCGCTTCGTTTCAAAAGCGAAACCAACCGCCGGCCTAAGCCGGGCATCGTGCCCAACCGATAGCGTTTGCCCAAACCGCGCACTTCGATGACCGGCCGTGTCATGAATCGCTCTCCCTACACCACGTCGGCGAACCGACGCTCACTCCGTGCGAACATCCACAACGCCAGACCGAGCACCGCCAATGAAACCACGATGGACTGCATCCACGCCCAGACATCGATCGCGTTCCCCAGCACCATGGCACGGAACGCCGAGATCGGGCCGGCCATCGGGTTCAGCCCCAGGAGCCACGCCCACTGATCGGCCAGGTCAAGCGGATAAATCACCGGCGTCACAAAGAGCCAGACCTGTATCAGGAACGGGATCACATGCTTGATGTCGCGGTAGCTCACGGTCAATGCCGCGAGCAGCGTCCCGACGCCGGCCGCGGCGAGCACGACCGACGCCACCGCCGCCGGCAGAAGCATCAATCCCCAGTTCAGGTCCACGCCGTACCAGAGCATCATCCCTCCCAACACGACAAACGCGATCAGCAGGTCAGCCAATGGGGCCAGCATGGCCGACAGGGGCATCAGCAACCGTGGGAAATAGATTTTCCGCAGCATCCCCGCGTTGCTCACCAGGCTCAGGCTCGACGCACTCACCGCCGCGGTGAAGAAAGTCCACGGCAATAGGCCGGCGTAGACAAAGATGGGATAAGGCGCCTTGACATTCGTGGCCACCCCGAGCATACGGCCAAAGACAAGGCTGAACACCACCATCATCACCACCGGCTGCACCACCGCCCAGCCGGCGCCGAGTAACGTCTGCTTGTAACGCACCTGAATATCGCGTAACCCTAGTCGCCACAAGAGGTCACGATAGCGCCACAACTCGGCGGCATCGAAGAGGCGGCCGGCGCCCTCGGGCCGCAACACCACTTCGCGGCGCGGCGAAGAAGCGTCTAAATCGGTAATGGCAGAACTCATCGGTTTGCGTCATGTCGGAAAACAGGCCGCCGGCCGGTCAGATTTGGCCGGCCGGCGGGTTATCGGCCAGAGGGGGCTGAACGAAGCGGATCGTCCGATAACGGGATGTTGCCGCGGACCGTCATGATCGGCCGATTCTGAATAACACGGCCGATGCGAGATGACGTCACTATCCTGATGCCTGTCAGAAACGCGGTATCGTTTATCGACGATACGCTGGCATCGATCGCTGCGCAGACTCACCGCCGCCTCCGGCTCATGGTTTGGGACAACGGCTCGACCGACGGCACCGTCGAACGCCTGCGGCATTGGGTTCCAAGCCGCATCTCCGGAGAACTCCTGACCGGTCGGCCGATGGGGCTGGGCGCTTCCCGGGCGGAGTTGATCCGTCTGTGCCCGACCGAGCTCTGCGCGATCTGTGACGCCGACGATATCAGCGGCCCTGACCGCATCGCCAGGCAAGCCCGATTCATGCTCGACCATCCCCGTGTGGGTCTGTGCGGCACACACATTCAACTCATCAGTCGCAACGGCCAGCCGATGGAGGGCTCATGGGACTACCCCTGCGACGACGCCGGCGTACGCTGGCGGATGCGCTTCGCCAACGCCGTCATGCAGCCGACCGCGATGATGCGCCGCAGCGTCGCCCTCAAAGCCGGCAACTACCGGGACATCAAACCCGGGCAGGACTATGACCTCTGGCTCCGGCTCGTCCCCATCACCCAGATGGCCAACCTGCCCGAACGGTTGGTCGCGTATCGCCAGCACGACTCCAGCGTCAGCGTGGTCGACCACGTGCCCGGAGCGACGTTCAACCGTCAACTCGTCGAACGTTATGTCGATCAGCTCTTCCCGGGCGTGCATCGGGAAGAGGCGTTGCGTGTGCATGCGTTATTGACCACCCACCGCGGCCAGCGCGTGGCGTGGCGCGATCTGAGACGGCTCCGGCAGATGGCGACCACGGCCGCCTGTGCCGACGGCCTGCCGAAAGACGCTTATCGCCGGACCGGCCGCTACCGTGGCCAGATCGCCAAACTACGGACCCGATGGCTCCGCGAGCGTCCGGGCGCCGCCTGGGTTCGTCAATCACTGAGCTGGCTGCGAAACCGATCATCCGATGAACTCAGCCCCGCCCGTGTCTTGCCCAAGGGCTGGTAAGGAACGCTCAAAATGCCCAGCGCCTCCTCAACCCTGAACATCTGCATCGCCAGCCGGGCGCCGTTCGTCGGTGGGGCCGAGATCGCAGCGTTGCGGCTAGCGACAGGGCTGACCCGGCAAGGCCACCGCGTCGTCGCGGCGCTGGGCGCTTCCAATGATGTGATGCAGCGTTTCGTCGATGCCGGGATCTCGACGGTCCACACCCCGATCGCCTATACCGGCAAGAGCCGCTTCCTGACTTACTCCGGTCGGCGACGCCGGATCAGGCGGCTCCTTCGCGACAATGAGTTTGACATCCTCCATGTCAACGACCTGCCCACCGCGCAGATCTTCCTCGACGCGGCCCAGGGTTTGTCGGTCCGGACGATCGTGCATCACCGTTTTCTCTACAACGGTCCTGCCATCGAGTGGTTCAACAAACATGAACCCGACAGGCACCTGTTTGTGTCGGAAGGGTTAATGAAGCCGCTGTGTGAAGCATCCCCGCGTCTCGCCGCGGCGCCGCGCGAAGTGGTCTATGATGGACTGCCGGTCACTCGATCGCGCCGCCGTCACCGCACGAAGCCGACCGTTCTCTTCGCCGGTCAGATGATTTTTCAAAAAGGGCCGCAGGACCTGCTCCGCGCCTGGGCGCTGCTGCCGGCGGTGCTGCGCGAAAGCGCCGAACTGGTGATGGTCGGCGACGACCTGCAGCACCACGGGCGGCATCGCCGGGACATGATTGGACTGGCCGCGTTGCTGGGCGTGCGGGCCGATCTCCCGGGTTTTGAGGAAAACATGCCGGCGCGTCTGGCGCGTTCGGATATCGCGGTGGTGCCGTCACATGTCGAACCGCTGGGCAACGCCACCCTCGAAGCCATGGCGTCCGGGATGCCCGTCATCGGCTCGCGCGTCGGCGGCATCCCCGAGATGATCGACGACGGCGTAACGGGCCTGCTCGTCAGTCCCGGCGACCCGGCCGACCTCGCACGAAAGCTCGAGGCGCTGCTCGCCAATGCCTCGCTGCGTCGCGCCATGGGCGACGCCGGCTATCGCCGCTGCGTCGATCGGTTCAGCCTCGATGCGCACGTCACGCATGTCACGCGGGTTTATCAAAACCTGCTCGAACCCGCTACATTGAGGGCGGCCGCATGAGGTTGCTCATACTCACCGAAAATTTTCCGCCCACGGTCGGCGGGAGCGGCGCATGGATCGCCGAGCTGTATCGATCCTGGCCCGTCGGCTCGGTCTGGGTCGCGAATGAATATGGACAGGCCCCTGCCGGATACCCGCATCCGGTCGAACACGCCCCGCTGCGTTTCCCGTCCTGGGGCGTACTCAGTTTCGCTGGCGCCGCACGTTACGCGCGTTCGGCCCGTCGTGTCCGCCGGCTGATCCAACAACAACAGATCGACCTCGTCCACGCCAACCGCTGCCTGCCCGAGGGCTTGATCGCGTCACGCACCGATCGACCGTATCTCTGCACGGTCCATGGGGAAGAGCTCAATTCAATGGGGCAGAGCCGTGAACTGACCTGGCTGGCCCGCCGCGTTTTTGCCGGAGCTTCCGGATTGATCGCGACGAGCCGGAACACCGCTCGGTTGCTGCATGAAAAGTGGTCGATTGATCCTCAGCGCATCCGTATTGTCCATCCCGGGGTCGATCTGGAACGATGCCGACCCGGTTCCACTGAGGAGATATCCGCGGCCCGGCAACGCCTTGGCTGGAACGGCCGCAAGGTAGTGCTAACCGTCGGCCGGCTGCAGCGGCGCAAAGGGCAGGACATGATGATCCGCGCCTTGCCCGTGGTCCGGCGACGCGCCGGTGACGTGATCTACGCGATACTCGGCGAAGGTGAAGATAAAGGGCGCCTGCGTTCGCTGGCTGAAGAGCACGGCGTCGCTGAGCACGTCCGATTCATCGCCCCTTTGCTCCCTGAAGAACTCGTTGCCGCGTACCAGGCGGCTGATCTGTTTGTTCTGCCGAACCGTGACGTCAATGGCGATTTCGAAGGCTTCGGCATGGTGCTGATCGAGGCGCAGGCGTGCGGCACGCCGGTGATCGCCGGCCGATCGGGCGGTGCGCCCGAAACCTTGATCGATGGCCAGACCGGACGTGTGCTCGACGCCTCGGACCCGGTATCGCTCGCTGACGCGGCAACCGAACTGCTGCGGGATGATGCTCAACACCGCCGCATGGCCGCCGCCGCCCGCCGACATGCGGAGCGGCGTTTTGACTGGCAAAAGATCGCCGACGCTCATCACCGAGCCCTGACCCGCGCGGCCCGCCGCGCCGCCTGACCGGAGGATGACGATGACCAGCCCGTATCGCGTCGCGGTTTTCGCCCGCAATGAAGCGGCCAGCATCAGCGCGACGCTGGATTCGGTGTACGCCACGCTCAACGATGCCGACGCCGATCGCCTCGAAGTGTACGTCCTAATCAATGGCTGCACCGATGACACCGCAGAGGTCGTCCGCGATTACGCCAGGCGCCGACCCGGCGTGGCCGGCGTCGAACTGCCGATCGGCGACAAGTGCAACGCCTGGAACGCTTACCTGTATCGGCATGCCGATCCTTATCTGAATGACGGCGACGTTCACTTTTTCATGGACGGGGATGTCGGCGCCAGCCCCGCCGCGCTGCCGCGCATGCGGCGTCGACTGCTCGCCTGTCCCGACGCGTACGCCGTCGCAGGCGCGCCGATGAACGGCCGCAGCCGGGACCGGCTCACGCGGATCATGATCGAGCGTCATTGGATCTACGGCGGCCTCTACTGTGTCCGGGGCTCCCACCTGCGACGCATGCGCGATGCCGGGGTCCGCTTACCCCTCGGTCTTGCCGGCAATGACCACATCATCACTCGTCTGCTCAAAACCCGATTCCCCGATGCCGACGATTTCGACGAGACACGCGTCGTTGGCGCAGCGGGATGCGGCTACACGTTCAGCCCGCTTCAGCCGTGGCGCCTGGATGATGTGCGTCTTCATCTCAGACGCCGCGCGACTTACGCGCTGCGCCATGAGCAGCTCCTCCGCATTGGCGAACACCCTCTTAATCAACTCCCTGAAACCATGGACGCTGTCAACCGCGATATCCTTGGGGACCTCAGCCGGCGGTGCCTGCCCCGTTGGTCGCCCTTGCACCAGGTCCGGCGACGCCTTACCCGCATGTACGCGGATCATGCGCCGTACTACGCGCCCATGCTGCGTCTTGCGGCGTAAAGCAACCACCTCACCGGTCAGGCCTTTTGGCCGTCATCCTTTTATCGCCAACCCAATCGGCAGAGGACGTTCATAAAGGATCGGCGCCGATCGCGCCGACCATGTCGTCAAGGTATGCAGGGTCTTCCACAAGGGCGATCTCGGCGTCAACGAAAGCCTTACGCGCGGGGATGTCGAGGGCGGCGGCGCGATCGGCGTAGTTGGGGCGGTTGAGAAAATCGTCGAGGTACGCCGCGTGACGCTTCCATAAAGCAAGGTCGCGCCGCTGCTTGGTGACCAGACGCTGGCGATACCAGTCGCTGCTGAGCAGGGCGTCACGGGTGAACATCGCCCGGATATCAGGGTGACGCGCGTCTTTGCCGTCATAGGAGCCGTTGGCCATGATGGAAAGCAAAGCCTTGAGAGGCGGGCAGGCATGGTCAATCGACCCGTCCTCGAAATAGGCCTGCGCGACGCGCTCTTGAGCCTCGGTGATGTTCCAGACACCGTCGGCGAACACGTCGAGGCCCTGAGTCTCGGGCTGAAGAATCGCGTCGTTGAAGACTTTGGAAGGATTGTCGAAGACCCGGCCGAACACTTCACGGATGAACGTCGCGGTGATGCGGTAGCCCAGCCGGCTGGCGAGCACCGGCTGACCTTTGTGCTCGAAGTCTTCCAGCGGTTCGAGCCAGCCGCGTCGGATCATGGCGTCGGGCTCGCGCTCGTCGGGGTGGAGCCGGCACCAGATCTCGGGCACGAGCAGGCTGATGTCGTGGCCGACGGCGACGTCGGGGCCGATGTGCCCGGCCGACGTGGAGAACCCGCCCAGTCCGGTGAGGATGAAGCTGACCAGGGCGTTATTCAGATCGCTGGTCGGCAGCAGCGCGTTGAACGGGCCCTTGGTGAGCGCCCCCTCGCTGCCGGCGCCGGTGGTCGACGGGCTCTTGCCGGTGAGCGAACAGATGAAATCCATGAAGAGCTCGGGCAGCTCCTGGTAATGGATCGGGTTGTAGACGGCCAGCGCCCGGATGCCGGCCTGGAGGTCGGGGGGGTTGTTGCGGCGCCCCAGCAGCACGGCGTTCACCGGGAGGTGGAGCGGCTCATCCGCCGAGATCCCCCGGGACAGGCGGACGCCCACCTCCGCCACGTGGCGGTTGAGCGGGTCCACGAGGTCGGGGCGGGTCTGGAGGTAGCGGGGATTCTTGGTCGGCTTGCCATCGACGATCCGCGGGTTGGATGACGAGACGACATACCCCGCGTCCGCCTGGGCGGCCGAGGTCAGCAGACGACGCATCGGCTCGGTAAACGCGGAGAACTCGGCGACGTGGGCGACCATCTGCTGCACATCGTCAACGGTGAGCGGCTGAAAGTTGGAGATGAAGTTGTCATGGCGCGCAAGGTCGATCTCGGTTTGTTGATCGAGCCCGCGATGGATCGCGTCGTCCGGCCGCTGAAAGAGGCGGTACTCGCAGTTGGTGGAGAACTTACACGCGTCGGCGCGTTGGGCCTGGTGCGTATGCCGGGCGTGCCGCGACGGCACGACGACCGAGGCGCTGATGTCGTCTTCGGTCTGGACCTTCTGAGCGGGTGAGAAATCCTGCCGGACCTTGAACGTCCGCCACTGCTGGCCCTCGAGCAGGCCGACGCGGAGATAGGTGCCCACGAGCTTGCGGTCTTCATACTTGAGCTCGTGGCCGGGGAAACCGTTGACGATGTCGACGCTGAAATGAATGCGCCAGTCCTCGCCCCATTCCGGCTTGTAGAAGCGTTTGATGATGAAGATGAGGGCGTAGACGTAGTTGGGGATCGTTTCGAGCCAGGCGTTGTATTCGTCGGTGTAGTCGCGGGCGGGCGTCAGGAGTTTGATCACGCTCCCGAGCGAACGCTTCGGCGACAGCACCGGCCGGCTGGGGTTCTGTGAGTAATCGGGATAGTCGGGGATTCCCGGTCGGAATCGTGTGGAATAGTCCTTCTTGAACACCTGCTCGACGAGGTTCAGGTCTGCCTCGATATCCGAGACGAACAGCGGCCCGTAGAGCATGTAATCGTCAAGCGACTTGCTGATCTCGCTTTTGCCACCGCCCGAGACGGTGCAGGGCTTATGGCAAAACACGCCTTCGCCGATCGTGCCGATCAGCCGCCAGCTCGGCGCGGCGGGGTGCTTCTCCATCTTGAACTTGTAGCCGGACGGCGTGATGTAAACCTTGCCGGGCGCCAGGGCGATCGAACGGCTCTGGCCGTCCCGGGTCCAGGTGATGGTCTGATCGCGCACGCGGGCGTAAGCATCTTCGGGCACGTAAATCAATTCGGGGAAAGTCTTATCGACGGCGTAGCCCTCGGGCCGCACGTCGAGTTGATCGGCGTAGTCCCGGGCCACGTCGTCGAAGGTCCGCCCGTTGTAGCTTTGGCTGTCGGCCTGAAAATCTTCGCCGAGGTTGTAGCTGGCGAACGCGAGCGCGCCGCCCGCGTGCTCTTCCTCCACGTTGCCGTAGAGGTTGGCGGCGTAGCTGATCTGCGTCTTCACCTCCTTCTTGCAGTAGCCAAAGTAGTTGTCGGCGATCAGGGTGACCATCACGCCGGCGTCGGTCCGGCAGGTGAGCTTGAACGCGCCGCCGTCGTTGTAGCGTTCGGTCTCATCTGTCCAGCACATGCCGTCGGCCTTCTGACGGTCGGTCGCGGCGTCGGCGTGGGGCAAACCCAACTGCTTTTTGGTGCAGTTCACCAGGTGCGGTGCGAGGATCACGCAGCCGGTGTGTCCGGTCCAGTGCTCGACGTCCAGACCCGCGTCGTTCTCGGGCAGAGACGGATCGCCCGCGTTGCCGAAAATCGACTCCACGAAGTCCAGATTGCTCACCAGGCTGCCCGGCGCAAAAAACCGCACTTCCAGCGTCTTCCGCGGGCAGACCCCCGCCACCTCCGGACACACCACCGGCCGCAGCAGCAGCGACACAAACGCGTGCGCCGGGTCGTCCTGGCCGGCGGTGTACGGCAGGATCATCGAGTCCCGCGGCGGGGCCAGCGCGATCCGCAGCATCTCAGCAAACACACGCTTGGGGACCGCCTTTTTTCCATTTGGAATGGGCAACCCCCCCTCGGCCACGTGAAACGTGCCCTTGGTCGTCCGCCGGTCGTGCTTCGGGTTATGCAGCACGCCATTCTTCAACCGATAGGAATCCACCAGGTCGTTCTGGAAATGGTCCCCGTCCACGGGTAACGATAACTCACGCGCGACCCCGTGACGATCCAGGCGAAATGTCGTCCCCGGCAGGCGGATCGGCTGGTCCAGCCCGAGGTCACCCAGGTGCTCGGCCAGGAACGCCTCGATCCGCTGATCCGCCGGGCAGCGATGGTCCGTGAGCAGCCGCGCCATCTCGAGGTGGTGGTCCAGGAGCCCGCGTGCGATCTCGGCAAACTCCGCGTGCGGCCCCACCACCCGGCGCCGCAGCCCTGTCGCGACCAGTTGCAGATCGATCAAATGACGCAGCTGACGCCGTTCATCCAGACCGCCGTCGTGAGACACCCGAAACCCGATCATTCGTTGCAAATCCGCCATCTTGCGTGTTCTCTCCTTGTCGCAGACGGGCCGATTTTACGCCACCCCGCCCACGCCATGGGGCGGAGACTTAAAATGTGGGTTAAATCAAAGTGAAGACCGCCGCTTGTTCTCAGGCCTTGACGTAGAAATTTAGGTCGATGCCCAGCTTGATAAAAAGAGTATACCGACTTAATATTGGGTCGGTTCCCCCCAACGGCTCACGCCCACCGAACGCGAACGCCGCTGGACAATCCTTACGCAGGTGAAGCGCGATGATGAAACCACAATTCTCGCTGCTGGACGACTTCCTCCCCGTTGATTACGACCAATGGCGGGCCGTCGTGGACAAAGACCTCAACGGCGCCCCGTTCGACAAAAAACTGGTCACGCATACCTACGAGGGCATCCAGATCCACCCCGTCTACACCCGACGAGACTGGCCCGCCCCAAACGCCCCCGGCGACGACGCCTCCGGCTATCCCGGGTTCGACCCCTTCACCCGCGGCGCCGATGCCCTGGGCGGGTCGGTCTGCGGCTGGGACATCCGGCAGGAACACGCTCACCCGGACCTGGCCGTCACCAACGCGGCGATCCTCGAAGACCTCGGCCGCGGCGTCACGTCGCTCCAGCTCCGCCTCGATGTCGCCGCCCGCAACGGCCTGGGGCCCGAGGACGACCGGGCGGGGCGTGACGGCCTGATGATCTACCGCGCCGAGGATTTCGACGCCGCCCTCAAGGACGTCCATCTCCAGATGATCGCCGTCAGCCTGGAAGCCGGGGCCGCCTTCCTGCCCGCCGCGGCCGCGATCATCGCCCTCTACGAACAGCGTGGGCACGACACCAAGACCCTGCGGGCCTCCTTCAACGCCGATCCGATCGCGGTCTTCGCCCGCGACGGACGCCTGCCGCAATCGCTCGACGCCGCCATGCATCAGATGGCCGAGCTCGCCGGCTGGTCCGCGCGTCACCTGCCGCGATCGACCGCTGTGCGCGTCGGCACCGGGCCCTACCACCACGCCGGCGCGACCGCCGCCCAGGACCTGGGCCTGTCCATGGCGACCGCCGTGGCCTACCTGCGTGTCCTGACCGACGCCGGCATGTCTGTTGACGACGCCGCCAAAGAGCTGTTGTTCAACTTCAACATCGGCTGCAACGTCTTCCTCGCCATCGCCAAGCTCCGCGCCGCACGCCTGCTGTGGGCCAACGTCATCCACGCCGCGGGCGGGACCGACGAGGGCGCCGGCATGAAGATGCATGTGCGCACCTCCAAACGCGTCATCACCAGCCGCGACCCGTGGGTCAACCTGCTCCGCAACACCGTCACCGGCTTCGCCGCCGCGGTCGGCGGGGCCCAGACCATCACCACCGAACCGTTCGATAAGGCCCTGGGCCTGCCCGACGCGTTCAGCCGACGGATCGCACGCAACACCCAACTGATCCTGTATGAAGAATCCCACCTCAACCGCGTGGTCGATCCTGCCGGCGGGTGCTGGTTCCTCGAATCGCTCACCGATGATCTCGCGGAGAAGGGCTGGGCGTTTTTCCAGGCCATCGAGCAGCAGGGGGGTATGGTCCAGGCGCTGACGTCGGGATGGATCAACGACCAGATCGACTCGGCGTTCAAAGACCGGCTCAAGAACATCGCCACGCGCAAGGACGCGGTCACCGGGGTCAGCGAGTTCCCCAACCTGGCCGAGAGGCGGCCCCAGAAGACCACGCCCGACTTGGCCGCCCTCCGCGCCGCGGCGGCCGACCGGATCGCCGGCCGTGAACCGGGCGACGCCTCCCGGATCGAAAGCGACATGGTCGAAGCCGCCATCGCCGCCGCCAAGGCGGGCGACACCTTCGCGCAGCTCTTCGACCGGCTGCCGGATACGGGCGAGTCGCCGAACATCGCCCCGATCACACCGCACCCTTACGCCGAACCGTTCGAGCAGCTGCGCGACGCCAGCCGGGATTACCTGCATCTCACCGGCTCGCGCCCGCGCGTGTTCCTGGCCAACATGGGCCCCGTCGCCCACCACACCGCCCGGGCGACGTACGCCCGCAACTTCTTCGAGGCCGGCGGGTTCGAGGTGGTCTCCAACGACGGCTTCCAGGGTGAACCCGACGAAGCCGCCGCGAAGGCGTGCGAGGCGTTTGACCGCTCGTGGGCCAACATCGCGGTCATCTGCTCCTCCGACAAGCTCTATCCCGAGATGGTCCCGGCGGTCACACCCCTGCTCAAGCAATCTGGGGCGCGCGTCGTGATCCTGGCCGGCCACCCCGGCGACATGAAGGCGGCCTACGACGACGCCGGCGTCGACCGTTACATCTTCATCAAGTGCAACGTGCTGGAAACCCTGCGCGAATTGCTTCGCGAGGAAGGAGTGCTCGCATGAGCGCGATCCCCGACTTCACCCGCATCCCGCTCCGCCACACCCACGCCGGCTCGCTCGACCGCTGGCGCGAGAAGGCCGCCTCCCTGCTGGGCCACAAGCTCGAGGGCGCCGCGTGGACCACGCCGGAACAGATCGACGTCAACCCGCTCTACACCGCCGCCGACCACGACGGCCTCGAGCACCTCGACACCATGCCCGGCCTGCCGCCGTTCCTCCGCGGGCCCTACGCCACGATGTACGTCATGCGGCCGTGGACCGTGCGCCAATACGCCGGCTTCTCAACCGCCGAGGAATCCAACGCCTTCTACAAACGCAACCTCGCCGCCGGCCAGAAGGGGCTGTCCATCGCGTTCGACCTCGCGACCCACCGCGGCTACGACTCAGACAACCCCCGCGTCGAGGGCGACGTCGGCATGGCGGGCGTGGCGATCGACTCGATCCTCGATATGCGCAAGCTGTTCGACGGTATTCCGCTCGACAGGATGTCCGTCTCCATGACCATGAACGGCGCCGTGCTGCCGGTCATGGCCCTCTATATCCTTGCCGCGGAAGAACAAGGCGTGGCGCCCGGGAAGCTCAGCGGGACCATCCAGAACGACATCCTCAAGGAGTTCATGGTCCGCAACACCTATATCTATCCGCCTGCCCCGTCGATGCGCCTCGTCGGCGATATCTTTGCCTTCACGGCGCAGAACATGCCGCGTTTCAACTCGATCTCGGTCAGCGGCTACCACATGCACGAGGCCGGGGCACCCGCCGACCTCGAACTCGCCTACACCCTCGCCGACGGCCTCCAATACGTCCGTACCGGCCTCGCCGCCGGGCTCGACATCGACGCCTTCGCGCCGCGTATTTCGTTCTTTTTTGCGGTGGGGATGAACCATTTTATGGAGATCGCCAAGCTGCGGGCGGCGCGGTTGCTCTGGGCGAAAATCGTCAAGCCGTTCAATCCGAAGAATCCGAAGTCAATGGCGCTGCGGACGCACTGCCAGACGTCGGGCTACAGCCTCACCGAGCAGGATCCGTTTAACAACGTGGCGCGGACGTGCATCGAAGCGCTGGCCGCTGCGCTGGGGCACACGCAGTCGCTCCACACCAACGCCCTCGACGAAGCCCTCGCGCTGCCGAGCGCGTTTTCGGCCCGCATCGCGCGGAATACACAGGTTTATCTACAGCAAGAAACTGACATCGTCCGCGCCGTCGATCCGTGGGCAGGGTCGTATTACGTTGAATATCTGACGGATCAGCTCGCGCGGCGGGCGTGGTCGCTCATCGAAGAGATCGAAGAAGTGGGCGGGATGACGAAAGCCATCGAACGCGGGCTGCCGAAGCT
>JANQFR010000024.1 GCA_028277745.1 Phycisphaeraceae bacterium | reverse complement strand
CGAGCCGAACAGATCGCCGCCCAGCGCGCCGCGGTCGCGGCCCTGGACGCCGGCATCGCGCAGGTTAACGCCGAGTTGAGCCAGAGCGAGCTGCGCGCCCCGTTCGACGGGACCGTCGGGCGGCGGTGGGCCGACGTCGGCACGGTGCTCCAGCCCGGCGCGCGGGTGCTGGACATCGTCGAGGACACCGTGCTTGAGGCGTGGATCGGCGTGCCGCCCACGGTGGCGGCGGCGACGCGCGTGGGCGACCCGGCCGAGCTGATCGGGCGCGGCCGGCCGATCAACGCGGTCGTCTCAGCGGTCATGCCCAGCGTCGACCCCGACACCCGCACGATCGACGTGGTGATCGCCGTGCCCGCCGACTCGGGGCTCCGCCCCGGCGAGGTGGTGCGCTGGAGCGTCAGCTCGCGGGCCCGGGCCCACGGCGCGTGGCTGCCCACCACGGCCCTGCGCCACGGCGCGCGCGGGCTCTGGTCGGTGCTCACGGTTGAGCCTTCGGGCCGGCTGGCCAGCGTCGACGTGGAGGTGCTGCACACCGAGGGCGACCGCACGTACGTGCGCGGCGCCCTGGCGCCCGGGCAGCCGGTCGTGACCGACGGCGTCCACCGCCTCGCGCCGGGCCAGCGGGTCGAGCCGCGCCCCGTTGAAACCGAAGGAGATGCGTGATGTCACGGATCACCCGGCTGTTTATCACCAACCCCCGGCTCATCGTGGTCACGTTGCTGATGATCGTCGTGGCGGGGCTGGGCGCGCTGCAGACCCTGCCGCGCATGGAGGACCCGCGCCTGGCCAACCGCTGGGCGAGCGTGGTGACGCGCTACCCCGGCGCCGACGCGCAGCGGGTCGAGGCGCTGGTGGCCGACCCGATCGAGAACGCCCTGCTGGAGGTCGAGGAGATCCTGACCATCGAGAGCCGCTCGCAGACCGGCGTGCTGGTGATGCAGCTCGAGCTACGGGACGACGTGATGGGCCACCAGACCGACGAGGTCTGGTCGCGGGTGCGGGACAAGCTCAGCGACGTGTCGGCCGAGCTGCCGACGGGCGTGGAGGACCCGGTGTTCGACAACGAGAAGGGGCGGACGTCGCACACGATGATCGCGGCGGTGGTGTGGGACCACGACGGGCCGGTGAGCCGGGCGGTGCTGAATCGGCTGGGCGAGGAGTTGGAGGACGCGTTGCTGGACGTGCCGGGGACCGAGTACACGCAGCTGTTCGGCGCGGCGCAGGAAGAGGTGCTGATCGACGTGGAGCCGGCGGACCTGGCGGCGTTGGGGCTCAGCGCCGCGGACCTGGCGGCGCGGATCGAGGCGGGCGACGCCAAGGTCGCGGCCGGGACGCTCAAGACCGACGCCGGCGAGTACCAGCTCGAGGTCAGCGGCGAGATCGACACGCTGCAGCGGGTCCGCGACCTGGTGCTGACGCAGGACGCCGACGGCCGGGTGGTCCGCCTGGCGGACATCGCGACGGTGACGAAGGACGTGAGCGACCCGCCGCGCACGCTGGCGATCATCGACGACCTTCCGGGCGTCGCGGTGGGGGCCCGCATCTCCGACCAGACGCGGATCGACCAATGGACGCAACGGGCCGTCCGGGTCGTCGACGACTTCAACGCCGACCGTTCGCAGGCGGTCCGCGCGGTCGTGCTGTTCAACCAGAACGACTACACCAACGAGCGGCTCAACGGGCTGGTCGCCAACTTCGCGATGGGCGTCGGGCTGGTGGTGCTCACGATCCTGTTCATGATGGGCTGGCGGTCGGCGCTGCTGGTGGCGTCGGCGTTGCCGCTGTCGGCACTGATCGTGCTGGCGGCGATGCGTTACCTGGGCGTGCCGATCCACCAGATGTCGATCACCGGGCTGATCATCGCGTTGGGCCTGCTGATCGACAACGCGATCGTGATGGTGGACGAGGTGCGCAAGCGCCTGGTCGACGGCGAGACGACGACGGAGGCCGCGGTGGGCGCGGTCAAACACCTGTTCGGGCCGCTATTGGGCTCGACGCTGACCACGGTCTTCGCGTTCCTGCCGATCTACCTGATGCCGGGCGGAGCGGGCGAGTTTGTCGGATCGATTGCGCTGGGGGTGATCCTGGCGGTGATCGCGTCGTTCCTGCTGTCGATGACGATCCTGCCGGCGCTGGCGGCGCGGCTGGGGCGGGCGGTGGACGGCGTGGGGTGGTGGCGGCACGGGGTGAAGAACGACCGGCTGACGAGGGGGTACGAGCGGCTGATCGATTTCGTGCTCGCCCGGCCGCTGGTGGGCATCGGCGCGGCGCTGTGCCTGCCGGTGCTGGGTTTCTGGGGCGCCGCCCAGCTGCACGAGCAGTTCTTCCCGCCCGCGGAGCGCGACATGTTCCAGGTCCAGCTCCGCCTGCCCGATCACGCGACGATCGAGCAGACCCAGGCGGTCGTCCAGCGTGCCGAAGACACGCTGGACGCCAACCGCCGCGTCGCGTCGACGTACTGGTTCCTGGGCGACTCGGCGCCGCAGTTCTATTACAACGTGATCGGCGGCGAAGACGATCGGCCGAACTTCGCCCAGGCCATCATCCAGCTCGACAGCAACGAGGGCGTGCTGGACGTGATCCAACAGATCCAGCGCGACCTGGAGGCGGCGATCCCCGAGGCGCAGGTGCTGGCGCTGCAGCTCGAACAGGGCCCGCCGTTTGATGCGCCGATCGAGGTGAAAATCTTCGGGTCGGACCCCGCGATGCTGGCGACGATCAGCGACGAGGTCCGCCGCGTGCTCAGCGGCGTGCCGGATGTGATCACGACACGGTCGACCAACGAGCTGGCCCGGCCGCAGCTGATGGTGGAGCTGGACGACGACGAGGCCCGACTCAGCGGGCTGGACAATCGGGCGGTCGCGGAGCAGTTGAACGCGCTGTTCAGCGGCGCCACGGGGGGGTCGCTGCTGGAGGGCGTCGAAGAGCTGCCGGTGCGGATCCGCCTGAGCGACGACGCGCGGCGGGACTACGTCGGGCTCGAGTCGGTCGACGTATTCGCGGCCGGGTCGTCGGAGTCGATCCCGCTGGCGGCGCTGGGCGGGCTGACGCTCAAGCCCGAGCCGGCGGTGATCGAGCGGGAAAACGGCCGGCGGCTGAACCGGGTGTTCGGCTACGTCACCGCGGGGGTTCTGCCGGCCGTGCCCAACGGGGTGTTCAACCAGCGACTGGCGGCGGGCGCGGTCGACGTGCCGGCGGGCTACGCGATCGAGCAAGGCGGCGCCAGCGGCGAACGTGACCGGGCGGTGAACAACCTGTTCGCGTCGGTGGCGCTGCTGATGGTGCTGATCGCCGCGTCGCTGATCCTGAGCTTCAACTCGTTCCGGCTGGCGGGGGTGATCGGCGTGGTGGGGCTGGCGTCGGTCGGGCTGGGCATGGGGGCGCTGTTCCTGTTCGGATACCCGTTCGGCTTCATGGCGATCGTGGGGACGATGGGGCTGATCGGGGTGGCGATCAACGACTCGATCGTGGTGCTGGCGGCGTTGCGGGAGGACGAGGGGGCGCGGCGGGGCGACCTGGCCGCGACGCGGCGGGTGGTGCTCAAGGCGACGCGTCACGTGCTGTCGACGACGCTGACGACCGTGGCCGGATTTATGCCGCTGATCCTGGCGGGCGGGGGGTTCTGGCCGCCGCTGGCGATCGCGATCAGCGGGGGTGTGGTCGGCGCGACCCTGCTGGGGCTGACCTTCATCCCGTGCGCGTTTGTCCTGCTGCACCGTCAACGCCGGCCGCGCGGCGAGGCGGAGGCGGAATCATCGCCCGACGCCGGGCTCCTGGCGGCCGCGGGGACGACGTGAGCGAGCCTGGCGCCGCGGGCCGGCGCTCAACAATACAACTTTCCATCCCCCTCGACCCGCCCCGGCCATGATCGCCGGGGCGGGTTTCGATTACGATGGCGAACCCATGCCCCTTGATCAGCCCAAGTCCGCCGCCCATTCCTTCGGCGACGAACTGCGCATGACCTTCGGCGAACACATCGAAGAGCTCCGCGGCTGCCTGATCCGCGCGCTGATCGGCGTGGCGGTCGCCCTGGCCGTCACCCTGTATTTCGGCTTCGACCTGATCGGCTGGATCGCCCAGCCGCTGCTGCAGGCCCAATACGCCCTGGGCTACCCGCCTCAGACGATCGCGACCGACCCGACCGTCGGGTTCACCAACGTCTACCTCCCGGTCTCGCTGATCGGGGCGTTGATCCTCGCGTCGCCCTGGGTGATCTACCAGCTGTGGCGTTTTGTGGTCGCGGGCCTGTACGAGCACGAGCGCAAGACCGTCTACATCCTGGCGCCGTTCAGCACGCTGATGACGGTGCTGGGCGTCTGCTTCGCGTATTACGTGCTGTTGCCGGTGAGCCTGCTGTTCTTCCTGTCGTTCGCGGCGTATTACCCGCCGATCGAGCCGACAGACCCGGGGCCGGTCATGCGGCAACTGCTGCGGGCGTACGGCGTCGACCACGCGCCCAGCGAAGGCGTCACGCTCTCGCCGCCGGATGCGCCGATCCCGACCTTCCCGACGCTGGCGGTCGACCCGCCCGAGCCGGTCGAGGGCATGGTCTGGATCAACGCGGCCGACGGCCACCTCAAGACGTACTTCAACGGGCAGACCCGCCTGCTGCTGGCGGCGGCGAACCGGCTGATCTCACCGCTGCCGCAGCTGGGGCAGTTCATCAAGTTCGCGGCACTGACCACGCTGGGCATCGTCATCGCGTTCCAGGTGCCGGTGGTGATGCTGGTGATCGGCTGGACGAACCTGGTGGACCCGCGGTGGGTCGGGCGGTTCCGAAAGTACGCTTTTTTCGCGTGCGCGGCGCTGGGTGCGGTGCTCACGCCGACGGACATCTTTTCGATGTTCGTGCTGGCGGTGCCGCTCTACGCATTGTTTGAATTCGGGCTGCTGCTGATGCGGATGACGCACAAGCCGGCGCCGGAGGAGTTGTAAAGTCGCCGTGGGCGTTTATCGCGGGCGTTGCCCGCGGCTTTACATCGCCGCCTCGAAGGGCTGTTCGGCCAGGCCGAGGTCTTCGTAGATCGACTTGAGCAGGGCCCGCGTCCGCTGGTGGTGCTTCACCTCGCCGGGCATCCCGTTGCACACGATCGCGACCGCCAGCCGGTGCAGGGGGTCGGCGAAGCCCACGGACGACTGATACCCGCTGTGGCCGAACGTGTCTTCGCTGGCGTGGGGGCCGTAGCCGTAGGGGGTGGTGGCGGAGCCGTAATGGGCGGAGTTGCAGATGAAGCCGAGGCTCCAGTCCATGTTGTGGTTAAAGGTGTGGTCGTACATGCCCGCGCGTTGTCGGGCGGTGAAGAGCCTGACGGTGTCGGGCTCGACGATCGGGTCGAGCCCGGCGCGTCCGCCGTGGAGGAGCATCTCGTAGAACATCGCCAGCTCGCGCGCGGGCCCGTAGCCGTTGCCGCCGGGGCGGGCGTGGGTCACCCAGGCCTCGCGGTGCATCCCGGCGGGGGCGGGCGCGTCGCCGCTGGTGTCCATCATGACGCCCAGCCGGTCGCTCTCACGGTAGACCTGGTAGGCCTGGGGTGTCATCCCGACCCATGAATCGTGCATCTCCAGCGGCTCGAGCAGATGCTCTTTGACGTACGCCGCAAACGGTTGGCCGGAGAGGCGGCGGACCGCCTCGCCGAGGATGAACCAGCCGGTGTGGACGTGGTATCCGGCTTTCTCGCCGGGGGTCCAGTTCGGCTCGATCTTCGCGTCGCAGATGGCCTGGATGATGGCGTCCCAATCGTCATCGGGGTGCTTGAACCTCGCCCGGCGGAACCCGCCGGTGTGGGTCAGCACGTGCCGCCAGGTGATGGCCTCTTTGCCGTGAACGCCGAACTCGGGGATCAGCCGGTCGACCGGCTCATCGAGCCGCATCTCGCCGCGCTCCCACCACTGGGCGAACGCGATCACGGTGATGGGCTTAGTCGAGCTCAGCCAGAGGTTGACCGTGTCGGGGGTCATGGCGACGCCCGGGGCCGCCTCGCCGACCGCGAGGTCCGCGACCGGCTCGCCGCTGCGGGAGACGTACGCCTGCGCCCCGATGTGCAGCCCCTGCTCGACGCCTTGCTCCAAAAGGTAACGAAGGGTGGGCAGCTCCATACGAAATTAATCATACAAGGTGAGGGGACTTAAGGCGGAACTACTATTTTTGCCTTAATTGCCGTCCACGTCCCCCGTGCGCAGCGCACCGGGCACTGTCATCCAGTGTCAGGGGTAATATTGCAGCCTGCTTCCAAGTCCAACTCCCATTGAGGGCATCTCACCCTTCATTTGAAATCGCTATCCCCGCGTACCCCTCGTTGCGCATCCGATCGCCAACGCTCCAATGGATCGTGGAACCTTGGGCCCTGAAATACCTGCGACGCCCGCGATTGGCTCGCCATACCTTCTTCTTTCGCTGGGAGCTCCACACACGTCTTGGGATATATTCCAGGATGCGCCACGGGCCTTTCAGAGATTCGTGTAGCTTCGCGGAGGGGTCGGGTGCGGCGTATTGGGTTCGACCCTTCCGGTTGGCTCGACCAAGCAGCTTGTCAACCTTGTCTCGGTCCACATGAAGCCCCAAGCCGGTCGCCTCACCGAGCATCCACTCCAGCGCGATTTTGGCAAGCCCGCTTTCCTCTTCGGGGTGGCCTCCCCCGACGTCGCAGTGTGTCCCGGCGAACCACACTTCGTGAAGATCTGGATGACCGGCTGGGTCGAACAGGTTCTGGCGGAACGCGGCACGGCGTTCGTCGATCGCTACCGCATGGCGGATGTGTGCGACGCGTTTGAACTTGCGGGTATAAGGCAGCGAACGGAAGTTGAAGAAGAAGCCCCACGAGCTGACTGTATCCCATACCCCGATCAGGTGAATATCCGGCTTCTGGTTCAAGCCCCGGATCTCAGACCCGACTTTCAGGCGCTTTTCGAAAGAGGTTCGATGCCGCTCCTCGTTGCTGTAGATATGCCAGAGGTGAGGCACAAAGTTCTTCGCGCCCGGCGACAGCAGCCCACACATCTCGATCATCCCGGCCAAGGCGCGCACCGTGTAGGCCCCCCGGCTGAACCCGAACAGGTATACCTGATCGCTGGGTTCGTAGAAGTCCATGAGGAATTCGTAGGCTTCGATGACGTTTTGCCGAAGCCCTGTGCCGGTCGCCAGGTCGATCGCCCGGCTGATCTTCTTGCCGAGGGTTGTGAGGCGGGCAGGATTAGCCAGTGTGCCCACACCCGGGTCATAGAAAACGACTTGCCGATCACTCCGCTCGAGCGTCAGCCACAGCTTGAACACATTGGTCCGGTGGCGCGTTGGCCCGTTTGACGTACCGTCGCAGCAGATGACGATGTTTTTGGAGTTCCCCATCGGATGACTCCCGGGAGTGGGTTGGGCGGCCGCCACGCCAGACAGTCGGTTCAACCGGCTGGATGGGTATAACCCGGTGATGGCCGCTCCGAAAGATCATACGTCCGGCCGCGATGAATCGCGGCCGAGCGCTTCCGGGGGTAAGTTGTCCCTGATCTTACACCTCAGGACAGCTGAAGCAAACCAATCGCCCAGCCTGCATCTTGACCGGTGGTTTGCTCCGCCCACACCCCGCTTGCTTCGGCCGCTACGCCGATCCGTTTACGGGTGAAGCAATGGGCCTCTTCGATCACCACCAACTGCCGCAACGACTCCGATTCATCCCGGCGGTGACGTTCGAAGACGGCGCTGAGAATATCAACGAACAGCAGTGGCGACACACTTAGTCCCGTCACGCGGCGATGGTTGACGCGGATCGGGCCGGGGCTTTACCGCGCCCTGTTCAGCCATGCCGGCCGGGCGCCCAGGCGCTGCTCGAGCTGGTGCTCGTAGAGCGAGTCGGGCAGAGTCATCGCGCCAGCGGGGACGACACGGCCGATCGGCTCGATAATCTCGGTGTGTTCGGGGAGGCTAAGCCCGATGAAGTTAGGCCGGACGGCGGACACAGGGCCATAGCGCTGTTCGGGCGCATCTTCCAATAAATCCCAAAAGTTCAGCTCGTTGATATGTTCGTGGGAATCGATGTAGCAATTCCAGAAGGTCAGCTTGTCGAGGTGGTTGGGCAGGGAACCGACGGCGCCGCCCGAATTCAGGAACTCCACGCTACGGCTGGCATCGATGAGCGTATGGCGGGGGGAGGTGGCGTGGAAGTCGTAGCCGCCACGTTTGACGTAGCCGCGGTAGCGCCAAATCACGGTGCCCGCCGCCATGTGCGACGCGGCGGGGCCGTGCCAGGTGCCGGCGTGGTCGGTGCAGCGACCGATGAGGTTGCGCGTGCCGAAGCTGGACCCGAACGACGTGTGCCCCGGGTTGCCGGTGTACTCGCAGTCCAGGATCGCCGAGGCGAGGCACGCGGTCATGATCGCCGCCCCGGACAGGTCGGAGAACCGGCAACGCCGGACCCAGCTTCGGAAACACGCAACCATCCTCACGCCGAGATAGCCGTTGTCGTGGATGTAGTTTTTGTGGTGGACGAACGGCTCGGTGAAGTTGCCGCGAAAGTGAATGTCTTCGACACCGCAGTGACGCAACATCGGGCGAGCGATGATCGACCACCCCTCTCCAGGGTAGGCGTCGACCAGGATCGGCGCCCGGAACGTGAGGCGGTTGCCGTCGATCGCCGTGATCAAGTGCAGTTCGTTGACGACCACGCCTCTCTCGCGGATACGTGTCCACTTCTCTCGGACGCCCAGTCCTTCGAGGAAACGCTCGTTGACGGCGGTCGATTCGATCGCGAGGCTGACGATATCGCCCACGGCGAAGCCTGACGCGTCGTCGACCTGCAGCGTGGACTCACCTGCGGCTACGGGCGCGGCCAACTCGGCCTTGGCGTGGCCGTCGGCTTCGCGGATGCGCAGAGAACTGATCGCCTTCTGGTCCGGCTCGAATCGCAGCATGGGTTGGTTCGACCAGCTGATTTTTTCGTTGATCAGCGCGGTTGGCCGGTCCAGATACAACTCGGTGCCGCCGGGACCGGCCCCGGCGCCGCGCATCACGATGTTCGACGCCTTGACGTGCAACACTTCGAACAGTGGGTCTTGGTCCGCCAGATCGAAACGACCCGCCGGGAACAGCACCACTCCGCCGCCGGCCTTTTCCGCGGCGTCGATCGCGGCCTGGATCGCCGCGCGGTCCGGGCGGCCGTCGTCCGGAACCGCTCCATACAACGTCACATCGAAGATCGGCCCACGCACATCCGGGATCGCCGATTCACCAAAGTCGTAACCCGCGTAGGAGTAGTCCGGCAGGGAAGCGATCAGCGCTTCGGCCTCGGGCGTCAGCGATTCCGGTTGGCCGAAAGCGACTGGAGCGGCCCCGGCCAGCGCCACGCAAGCCGAGATGAGGGCCAGGGAATGGAAAAGGACACAGGGGGCGAGGCGGTGACGCATCAGGGGCTCCAGTGAAGATCAAAACAGGTTCGGAAACCAAAAGGGTCTGGCCAAGACTGGTTAGAGGTGAACCCAATCCGGCCGGCGGTGAGTCAAGGACGAGCAATCTTGCGTTGCTTATCATCGCCGCCGCATAAATCCGAGATGGCGCGCAGTATGATCTCACCCTGTCGGGATGTTGAACTGACCCATCGTTGCCCGGATGGATCGGAGATAAGTTGTTGTTCGGGCGCAAGATTGACTTCATCGCCGGCTTCTAACGTTCTCAGAGCCTCTTTGGGCCAGCGAGACAGGTAGCCGATGTACGCATCGACCTCGGCGAGTTCTTCGATGTTCATTCCGCTGCGGATTGTGTCCGCATCACCGCATGTATAGACCACCGCATCCACCGCCGACCCGGCTTCACCCAGGCCGGGGTACATGAAGTTGCCGTTCCCCAGGTCGCTGGGGGATGTCGTGTGTCGAGGGGCGGCCTGAAGCCGGCCCGTGTTCAAATCAAACATCCACTTTTCGGCGCTGCGTTGCGGGCCTTTCCCGAGAGAATAAAAGATGAAGGCCAATAGGCCGATGACCAGCACAATCGCAACCGGGGTGGCGATCTTTGAGTGTTCTTCGAGAAAACTGCGAATACTCATCGAGCTTCAATCTACTTTTTGTGTCTGACGCAGAGGCTTTTCAGCGACACGACGCGCAGGTTCATGCCGCCCCGTTACGAGTCAAACATCCAACTTTGTTCTTTCGTGCCGCCGGGTTGCGGAACATGCGGCCGCGTTATCTGTTTGCGGCACGGCCCGTTTAGGCCGGCCTGGCTTCATGTTCTACCTATTTGGTTGCGTCCCAGTGGGTGCCGCTTTGGTCAATGATGGTGGACAGTGAGCCGCCATTGACGCGGTAGGTTTCGCTCGGGTCCAAGGTTTCAACATGACTGTCGGCGTACGCGAAGTTCGGTGCGTAATCACCGGATCCCCGGCTGTGGTGCAGGATGCGATTTTCTACATTGATGTCATCAGGATGGTACAAGCTGTTGAAAAGGTTGCCGCCGGCGTGATAGCCCAACCCCCGGATGGAGACATCGGTGCTTGAGCTCAGTTCGACGTTCTCTGCGAACAAGACCGTGTTGGAGGGTTGGGTCACCTCGGTGTCACGACGGGTGACCGGGATCGCCACGCCCGCCTCGAATCCATATCCTGAGATGCCCAAACGGTTATTTGAAACCCGCCCCGGCCCGCCGAATTCCGAGATACCGTAAGTAATCGGAGCCCGTTCCATGGTGACGTTGCCCTGAGCCTGATTGGTGAAAGTGCCACGCTCGAAGTCGTCGAGCGGGCATTGATACAGATTGTTGCCGGGCTGGACCTCCTCCGCGCCGAAAGCGAAACCGAAGAACGCCACGTTGGCGGGGTTGCGGTTGCCGCTGAGCGATCGGCCGTCGTACCCGCCGATCATCAATAGATCATCAAACGTCAGGTCGCTGCTGCCGGGGCCGCCCGGGCGGGGAAAATCCCGCTGCACGACATGATAACCGTCGTAATCATTGCGGTAGGTTGCCTCGGCCCGGGTGAGCTGCTGGAGCTGAGCGGCGCACTGGATGGTCCTGGCGGTGTAACGGGCCGCCCCCAGAGCGGGCAGAAGGAGAGAGATTAATAGAGCGATGATACTAATGACGACCAACAGCTCAATGAGCGTGAATGCTTTAAGACGATGGCGGTGAGACAGTTGCATGTGGCTACCTCGCAAGAGGGTCAATGGCACGGCGACCCGGTTGGCCCGGGATGGAAAACAAGCGATCGCAAACTGCACGGAAGACTTCAGAAAAGTTGAAATAGGTCGGCTAACGATCTGAGCAATTCACCTAAATGGCTGGGATGGCAGGCGTCTAATCTGTACCTGACAATTAAATCTTACCGTGAATTCATGTTTAAAACAAGCCCTTTCCAGAAGAATGGACACAAATTATCCCTCAAGCTTCGTGGGCGGCGAGATATGCCGTAACCTGATGATTTAATTGGGTTTATTGAAAAAATAAAGCCGTGCATCGGCGGCGTTGACGCGTGATTCATCGCGTTTGGCCCACGAGAAGGGGCATGCTGGTGGCGGCAAGAATAGTGAGAAATACAGATATGTTTGATCGAAAGGCTCTGATGGCGATTTATGTACGCGGTGGAATCAGAGGCGTCGAACGCCGAGTCCGCATCGCCTCAGGCGGAAGGCCACGGTGTCGGGTTCAAGGCCGGAGAGGCGCGGCGATGGGGCCAGATTTACATGGGGGCTTTGCGACGTGAGAGCAGCAGCCCGCCCACACCGCCGATGATCGAGCCGGCGATCATGAACAGCAGCCGATCGGACCAGCCGTTGGGGATCAGCGTGCCCAGGAAGATCGCGCCGGCGAAGGCCACGGTGACCCAGCCCATGATGGAATACTGATCGCGGTCTCGCTCACGCTGCTGCGAGGAGCCGGACGGGCCGTCGAGAAAGACCTCTTCGTTGGTTTTTTGGCCGATGGGGAGCTTGAGGTCAGCGAAAAACCGGTCCACGTCCCGCTTGTACTTGTCATGGGTCCTGGACCAGAACAGCCGGGTCAGAAAATACCAGCCGAAGCAGGCCGCCATGACCAGCGAATAGGCGGTGACCTGCCGGAAGTCGACGTACTCGATGTGTGTCAGCGGGGTGGACATCCCCAGCCAGTCGGCAAACGCCTCGACGCGGCCTTTGGAGTTGAGCCAGGCCAGGTTGACGCACGCCCCGACGGTGAACCCGACGAGCAGCGTCGACCAGGCGCTCCATCCCGGGGTCCGCCGGGTGACGACGCCCATGGCCATCGGCACCACCAGCGGCAACTGCAGGATCGGAGCGATCAGGAGCGTGAAGTCGAAGATGTTGAGGTTGCGGTTGCTGGTGATGACCCAGCCGATGGTGATGATCGTGACGCCGAAGAGGCAGGTGAAGAGCATCCCGACCGCGAGCAGCTCTCGTTCCGAGGCCTTCGGCCGCAGGACGTCACGATAGAAGTTGCAGACGAAGAAGCCGGCGCTCTTGTTCAGTCCGGTATCGAGGCTGGACATCTGCGCCGCAAAGACGGCGCAGATCAACATGCCGATCATCCCCGTGGGCAACACCTTCATCGCGATCGCGACGTAGGCGCCTTCTTCGGGCCGATCGAGGTTCGGGAACACCGCCGCCATATCGGGGACGACCCATTTCGACGCCATGATCGGCAGGAACACGATCAGCGGCAGGAGCGGGGTGAACGCGGTCATCAGCGACGCGAGCTGGGCGTGGCGGTCGTTTTTGACCCGCAGGTAGGCCGCCCCGGCCAGGTCCATGTTCATCACCATGAAGATCGCGTTGATCATCATGGTCAGCAGCCACGGGATCCAGATGACCGGTCGGCTAAAGAGGTTGAAGTTGGTGAACTCCGCCGGCAGTTGACTCGCGAAGCCGCTGAACCCACCCACGTCGGGCAGCATGAACACACGGATACAAATCAGCAACGCCACGACCGTCGTCACCAGTCCCTGGAGGAAGTCGCTGACCGAGACGGCCCACGCCCCGCCGAGGACCGCCATGACGGTAATGACGGCGCCCAGGACCACCACCGTCAGGTGGATGTCCATGCCCAGCGCGGCCCCCACGAAGATCGCGACCAGATGAAGCCCCAGCCCGGAGTAGAACAGGTTGATCGGCAAGGTGATCCAGACCCAGACCTGCTCCGACGACCGGCCGTAGCGGCGGCGGATCGCGTCGGCCGAGGTGATGACCCGCATCCGCCGGAAGCGCCGCGAGAAGATGAAGTACATCAATGGCACGCCGGCCAAGGCCAGGAAATACGCGGCGACTTGATAGAAGCCGGTCTGGTAGACCCGGATCCCCGCGGCCGAGAACGTCCACAGCGAGATGCTGGAGATGCAGGTGGACATGCCCGCCATCCACCACAACATCTGTCCCCCGCCACGGAAATAGTCGCTGCTGTCGCGGTTGAGGTGTTTACAGATCAGCCCCGCGGCGACCATGAACCCCAGGTACATCGCGATGACGGTCCAGTCCCAGTAAGTAATCATGCGTCTTCCTGTGCCGCCTTGCCTGATGCATGCGGGCCACTCGGCGCCCCCTGGTTCGTTGTGGGGCGGCGGCCGGGTTGCGCCAGTGCCGGCGGCTCAATACATGCATCCCCCGAGGCAATGTTTATCGCAGCACGATTTCCTGTTGTGCCTGACTGCCCGCCCACGGCATCTGCGGCAGATCGAGCGTCGCCTGACCCGACCGCGTCTCGCCCCCGGCCTGGTGCGTGACCGTCACCTTCAGGGGCGGCGGCTCAGGCAATTGAAGCGGGTCGGAAGCGGTGATCCGCCAGCCCGTGTCGGTGGCCTGGAGCATCACGACCGCGGGGGCGGACACGGACACCTCCCAGCCGCCTGCGTCAAGGCGTGCACGCTCCGAGAAAAACACCGCCTGCATCGTCCGCCCATCCGGCGAGGCCACGGCCTGCACTTCCGGGGTGTTGGCCAGAACCACCGGCATCTGGTCTTGGGCGATTTCACGCCGGGACTCATCGAAACGCACGACATAGCCGTAGCTGGCGTTTTTCGGATTCTCGCCGTGGTCGATGCTGATCTGCAACATGTTTTCGGCTGCCGGGGTCGAGGTTTTTGTGTTCACGTCCGACAGGCGGTTCCAATCGGCGTCGCGGCGTTCGAGGGATAGTTCGACACGGTCACCGGTTTGTTCAGGCAAGACGGCATAGGTGAAGCCGTCGTGGTGGACCTGAAGAGTCTCCGCCGACGAACCGGACAGGTCCGCCTCGAATTGAAACGGCTCAGGCCGGTCGGTGTAGGCGATCACCCGCGATCCCGTGCCGTCGGTCACGGTCACATCATCACTCCAGAGGGTCTGTTCCACGCTGGTGCGGATGCGGCCGCCGAATCTTCTGAAGTGCTTGTCCCGGATCCCGGCGCCGAGGGCCACGACGGTATCGCCCAGCACGAAGTAGCTCTTGGCGGCGACAACGCCGTAGATGCCGGGGTTGGCCTCGCCCTCGAAGTCTGCGCTATCGGTGTGTGCGTTGATCTTCTCGAACACGAAGCCGGCGCAGCCGTCGTCGCCGGAAGCGACGCCGCCCGCCAGCGGGTGTTTGCTGGGGTAGCCGTTCCAGTTGGTGACGGGCTGGAGCGGCTGAACTTCTTCCCGGGCGGTGATGCCGGGGAGTTGGGTCAGGTCCGAAGCGCCCAGCGCTCGGCCGTGAGCGTTGCCGCTGCGTTGGAACATCGCCTGGCCGTCGGTGGTGAAAAAGTTGAAGCCGGCCGCAAAGGGATAAGCGCTCTCGAGGCCGTGCGTCCGGGCCGACGACATATTGACCAGCAGGTGCCAACGCCGGTTCTTGACCGCCAGCAGGTCGTTGTTCCAGAAGTACCGGACCCCCGTGTATTGGTCCGGTACGGGTGGGTCGTCTGTGAATTGGCCGCCCTTCGCGGCGCTGCGGGCGTACCAAATCAGTTCTTGGCGCTGCTCATCCGAGAGCGATTCATCAAAAGACCGCAGCAGGAATTCAGCCAGCCTCTTGCCCTTGTGATCTCGGGGCTGCGTCGATTGCTCATAAGACATGTTGTAGCGATCAAACATCGGCGGCAGATAATCGCGATACCACGCCCAGGATGTGCCGCGCAGCAGGTTCATTAACCATCCCACCGCTTCTTCCGGCAGCGGACGCTCCCAAGGCGTTCCCCTCAGTTGCATGATGATCGCGAGCGCCGCGTTCGTGCCGTCGAAGGGATACCCGAAAACCAACGACTGCCGGCCATGGCCCCACCCCAGGCCATCAATCGTCATGCCTTCCTCCCAAAAGGCGGTGTCCCAGGTGTTGTAGGTCGTGGTCGAGATGGATCGGTGAGCCACCTCGACCAGCACGTCGATCATGTCGGGACGATTCAGCATCACCGCGATCTGGAAGACAGGCCGGTAGGTCAGACCATTACCACCGACCCACCACACGTGGTGGCGGAAACGCTCGATCTGAACCGGGTTCTTGTCGGTTTCGTCCTCCCGCCTGGGCTGGGTCCAGGCCTGCATCGCCACGGCCCGCAGTCCATCGTAAGCGGCCACGGCCTCGCGATCGGTTTCGTGGCCGGCCTCGACCGCTTCCATCAGGGGCATCAAGGCGAAGTAGGTGTTGCCGGCCGCCGTGGGGGTCGCGAAACACGAGATATGGAAACGGAAACGCCCGTCGGGGCGGGAGGTTTCCCAATCCGCGTAGTGGGCGATGGCCCGCAGGAGCTTTCGCCTGGCCTCGGGTTCATCGTCGGCAGGCTTACCCCGGAAATGGTCAGCGATCTTCCAAATGCGGTTCCAGGATATCGCGGAGATATGCTCGAGCTTGCGCTGCTTGGCGTGACTAGCGATTTCGTAGCTGCCGTCTTCGCGAAAGCCCGCCTCCTGTTGTCGCAGATCCCGAAAAACCCCGTCGTCGTCGAGCAGGCGCAAGCATGTCTCGACGTCTTCTTCAAGTGTTTTGAGTTGATGGTTGCGGAATCCCCTTCGAGCGTAGTCTTCACGAAGGGCCGAGATGGCCCGCTCCAACTCGCCCGGGCTCGCCGTTTGGGCCAACGCCGAACCGGCTAGGATGAACAACCCAATCAAGACGACAGAGAACAACGCGAAGACGGAGCAGACATCATTCATGGGCGAACCTGTGAGGGACCCGAGCGGTCCGGGCGGATGAGACCAAACGTTGGAGGAAGCAAAAAACAAGGCTGCGCAACACCACCGCATATATTGTCAGGTTCAGATTAAATTGTCAAGCATTCATACCCATTGACTTGAGCGTCAGCA
Source organism: Phycisphaeraceae bacterium (assembly GCA_028277745.1). Classification (GTDB taxonomy): domain Bacteria; phylum Planctomycetota; class Phycisphaerae; order Phycisphaerales; family Phycisphaeraceae; genus JANQFR01. Next base: position 2,002 of record JANQFR010000024.1, on the reverse strand, counting down.
CCTATGAATTAGACATAATTGTCGGAATATTTTTCGTTTCGAAGGCCGGCGGGCGGGCGGGACCCATTGAATCTGACAAAAAGACGGGTGGGCATCGACTGCTGGGGTGGGCCGCGCCCTTCATGGGCCGTGACGTTCAGCGCCGCGCCCCGGGTTTGCCGCGGACTTGATTGAACGAGACGTCCCGGCCGGCGATCCGCAGGCGGTCGATCTTGACCCGGCCGCTGTGGACCGTGACCGTCGCGCCGCCGCGCCGTGCCTGGCACACGCCCCACGCGTCGCCGGTGGACCAGAACACCGGCCCCTTGAGCGCCCGGTCGAAGCGCATCTCGCTGCTGACCGCCGAGTAATGGAACCCGGTCCACGCCAGGTAGCACGCCCAGGACGCCATCGCCCGGGCGTAGTGGTGTCCGCACTCGGCCTCGTTGAACGGGCTGCGTTTGTAGCCGTCATAGCGGCGGCGGATGTCCTCGACAACGCGGACCGCCTCGTCGTCCATGCCTTCGTAGATCAGGTGCGCCGCGACGACGTACTCGAAGCCGGTCATGGTCTCGTTGAAGTACGGGAACGGCCGCTGCGGCCGGTCGCCCCGCGGATACGACGCCATGAGCAGGCCGGCCTCGTCGCCCAGCGAATAGCACCGCATGTTGTTGAACTGTGACCGCATGCCGCGGCGGCGGTTGAACCGGACCACGCTCCGCAGCGTCTTGCGGACGTGGGACCGGCGGTGCAGCCGGCCCAGATCGGACACGCAGGCCATGTACTGCCCGACCAGTTGGTCCACCAGGCAGCCGGCGCCGAGTTGGTAGTCCGGGTTGGTGACCGACTCGGCCCCCATGCCGATGCGCAGCGACGGATGGATCGCGCCCTCGTCGTCGGGGAGGCGTATCTCGTGTTCGTAGTAATCCCCGTTGAACAAGTGCTCGTCCATCCACCGGCTGCCGCTGTTGAACAGCCGGTCGCACTCGTCGGCGAAGTCTTCTTCACCCAGATGCCGAGCCATCGCCACGGCCGCGCGCAGCGCAGCGAGGTACCAGCCGGTCATCTGCGGGTTGGGGCCGTAGTACTCCACGTCCATCGTGTTGTGCTGGCAACCCTCCATGACCCCGTCACGGTCGGCGTCCCAGCCGCCCTCGACCCAGCAGAACTCCAGCGACCGCCGCGCGGCGGGCCACAGCTTGCGTAGCAGCGTCTCGTCGCCGCTGAGTCGCCACTCGCGATAAAGCTTGACGACACAGCCCATCTGCCCATCGGCCGCGGCGTGTTTAAATCCTTGCGCCTGCTCCAGCAGCGGCAGGCCCACCCGGAACGACATCACGCCCCCGTCGTCAGTGGTGTGGCCGAACTCGATCTCGCGCATCGACCGGCTGAGCTCGCCGAAGAGATGAGCCGTGGCGTGCTCGTAGTTCCAGACGTGGGTGCAGGAGCCATGGCAGCAGCCCACCGAGTCGCCGCAGCCCTCCCAGCCGTAGAAGCGTTGGTCGGGGGTCTGGAAGCAGGTCTGGGTCCGCAGCGTCGAGGCGTTGAACAGCGCCGCTTCCTTGATCGTATCGGGCGCGTCGGTGGCGCAGAAGGCGCTGACGAAGCCGACGGTGCGTTGCTCCAAGCGACGCAGGTCTTTCGCCGTCCGGGCCGCGGCGTCCCAGGCGTCGTCGAAGCGGTCGGTGTAGGCGTTGCCGACGTAGGCTCCTAGGTTTTTTTCATCGCCCCACTCGTAGCGGTGGGGGAAGTGCCAGGCGAGGATGAACGTCACGACACGCTCGGCTCCTGGCGGGACCCGCAGCCTCACCGCGACCGAACCCCAGTGATGCGAGAGCTCGCCGGTGTCACGTGGCGTCAGCCGGCCGTCGGCGGAAAAATCATCCCAGAAGTCCAGCAACGGCACGCCCCACGCCGTCCTGTCGTCCCAGGCGGTGCGGTGCGTCACCCCACGCTTGGCGGTGGTGGCCAGCGTGAACGAGCCGTCCAGGGGGTTGCGTTGCCCCAGGCCTTCGCCGTGCAT